>NZ_JBIVWS010000001.1:15498-947568 GCF_044768905.1 Streptomyces sp. NPDC090994 | reverse complement strand
GTTGATAGGCCAGATATGGAAGCCTGGTAACGGGTGGAGTTGACTGGTACTAATAGGCCGAGGGCTTGTCCTCAGTTGCTCGCGTCCACTGTGTTGGTTCTGAAACCACGAACAGCCGTGTAGTGCCGGTTGTGTGTTTCATAGTGTTTCGGTGGTCATAGCGTAGGGGAAACGCCCGGTTACATTCCGAACCCGGAAGCTAAGCCTTACAGCGCCGATGGTACTGCAGGGGGGACCCTGTGGGAGAGTAGGACGCCGCCGAACAAATATTGGAGAAAACCCCCGCACCTTTCGGTGCGGGGGTTTTCTGCGTTTAGGGTCGGTGTATGCGCTACGACCTGGTTATTTTTGACAACGACGGGGTGCTCGTCGACAGTGAGCCGATTTCCAACCGGCTGCTGGCCGGCTATCTGACGGAGCTGGGGCATCCGACCTCGTACGAGGACTCATTGCGGGACTACATGGGGGCCGCGATGCATCGGGTCCATGATCTGATCCGGGAGCGGACCGGGCGGGGGCTGCCCGAGGATTTCGATGATGTCTTTCATGGGCGGGTGTTCGCGGCTTTCGAGAGGGAGCTGGCGGCGGTGCCCGGTGTGGTCGGGGTGTTGGAGTGGCTGGCCGCGGACGGGGTGGCGTACTGCGTGGCCTCGTCCGGGAGTCATGAGCGGATTCGGGTAGGGCATCGGACGACCGGGCTGGACCGGTGGTTCGATGACGGGCGGATCTTCAGTTCGGAGGATGTGGGACGGGGGAAGCCGGCGCCGGATCTGTTCCTGTACGCGGCCGAGCGGATGGGAGTGGCGCCGGAACGGTGTGTGGTCGTCGAGGACAGTCCGCTCGGGGTGGCGGCGGCTGTGGCGGCCGGGATGGATGTCGTGGGGTTCACGGCCATGACGCCCGCGGAGAAGCTGGGCGGGGCCGGGAAGGTGTTCGCGGACATGCGGGAGCTGCCCGGTCTGCTGGCCTGAGGGACATCTGTCACGGGGGGATGCGGACGGTTGTCTCTACTGGCGGCCCGGCTGCCGACGGGACGCTGGGGGCATGAGGACGCATGCGGACACGCGCCGGACCCTGGTCTCGTTGGTCCTGGACGTGGGGGTGCCCATCGGGGCGTACTACGTGCTGAAGGACGGGGTCGGGGTCAGTACGCTCGCGGCGCTCGGGTGGAGCGGGGTGGTGCCGCTGCTGCGGGCCGGGTGGGGGCTGGCGGGGCGGGGGGCGGTGAACTGGCTCGCGCTGCTGATTCTGCTCGCCAACGGGGTGGGGCTGGCGGTGGGGGCCGAGGCCGGGGATCCGCGGGTGATGCTGGCCCGGGACAGCATGGTCACCGGTGTGGTGGGGGTCGTGGTGCTGGGGTCCGTGGTCGTGGGGCGGCCGATGATGTCGGGGGTGGTGCGGCCCTGGGTGGTCAAGGGGGACGCGGGGCGGGAGCGTGCCTGGGGGCGGTTGCGGCGGGAGTCGGTGGCGTTCCGGCGGGCGGAGCGGCGGTTCACCGGGATGTGGGGTGTCGCGTTCGTGGGGGAGTCGGCGGTGCGGGTCGTGGGGGCGTACGTGCTGCCGGTCGACGTGATGGTGTGGCTCGGGACCGTGGTGATGTGCGGGGTGCTCGGGGTGACCTTCGTGGTCAGTGGAGCGCTGGCGGCCGGGCCCATGGCGCGGATGGTCGGGCGGGAGGCGTGCGCCGCGGAAGGTTAGGAAGATTCATCTTCGGCGGGACCTACCCAGCGGTAGGGCGGGGGCCTACTCTCGCCGCCATGACGGATGTGGCGCGGCGCGGCAGGGTCTCTCTGGCGTTCGGCTTCTTCGCCCAGGGCGTGGCGTTCGCGTTGCTGGTGACGCGCATTCCGGCCGTCCAGGACCGGTACGGGGTCTCCGAGGGGCTGCTTCCGGTGTTCCTGGCGGCCGTGCCGGTGCTGGCCGGTGCGGGGAGCGTGGTGACCGGGCGGGTGGTGCGGCGGGTGCGGCCGAGCCGGGTGCTGCGGTGGTCCCAGCCGGTGGTGCTGCTGGCGTTGCTCGGGGTCGGGCTGGGGGAGGAGATGGCCGCGCTGGCCGTCGCGCTCGGGGCGTTCGGGCTGGCGGTGGGGGCGTTGGACGCCTCGATGAACATGCTCGGGGTCAGCCTGCAGCAGGCGTACGGGCGGAGCATCATGCTCGGGTTCCATGCCGCGTACAGCTTGGGCGGGATCGTGGGGGCCTCGCTGGCGTGGGCGGGGGCGCACTGGGGGCTGGCGCTGTGGGTGTCGTATCTGCCGGTGGTCGCGGTGCTGGTGCCGGCGGCGCTGGTGGGGAGCCGGTGGTATGTGGACGGGGGCGGGGAGGAGGGAGGGGGCGGTAAGGGTGGCTTGGAGTTTCGGGTGTTGTTGCCGTTGTGTCTGGTGATGACGTTCGCGTACATCGGGGACTCGACGGTGTCCAACTGGAGTGCCAAGTATCTGCAGGACGTGCTGGGGAGTTCGGAGCAGCTGGCGACCGTGCCGTACAGCGTGTACATGGTGACGACGTTGGTCGGGCGGGCCCTGGGGGATCTCGGGGTGCGGCGGCTGGGGGCCGTGGTGGTCGTGCGGGGTGGGGCGCTGGTGGCGGCGGCGGGGTTCGCGGTGGTGGCGGGGGCGCCGGGGGCCTGGGTGGGGATGGCGGGGTTCACGCTGCTGGGGGTGGGGCTGTGCGTGCTGGTGCCGCAGACGTTCGCGGCGGCGGGGCGCTTGTTTCCCGGGGCTTCGGATGCGGCTGTCGCTCGGCTGAATGTCTTCAATTACGTGGGTTTTCTGGTGGGTTCGCCTTTGGTCGGGGCGCTCGGGGGTGGGTGGAGTTATCGCGGGGCGATGCTGGTGCCGATGGTGTTGGTGCTGGTGACGGTCGTGTACGCCCGGTCGTTCGAGGCGGGCGGGGGCGACCGATACGGTGGCGGGCATGAGCGGGCGCGCGCGGCTGATGTGGGACCAGGCGGTAACGGGCTATGACTTCGGGCCGGATCATCCGATGGATCCGGTGCGGCTCGCCCTGACGCGCGGGCTGGTCGGTGCCTTCGGGCTCGACCGGGAGCTGGACGTCGTAGCGGCGAAGGCGGCCGGGGAGTCGACGTTGCGGCTGGTGCACCGGGAGGACTACATCGCCGCGGTGAAGGCGGCGTCCGCCGATCCGGGGGCGGCGGATCCCGCGTACGGGCTGGGGACGGTCGACGATCCGGCGTTCGCGGGGATGCACGAGGTGTCGGCGCTGATCGCCGGGCAGTCGGTGGGTGCGGCGGAGGCGGTGTGGCGGGGGGACGCGCTGCACGCGGTGAACTTCGCGGGCGGGCTGCACCACGCGATGCCGGGGGCGGCGTCGGGGTTCTGCGTGTACAACGACGCGGCGCTGGCGATCGCGCGGCTGCTGGAGCTGGGTGCCGAGCGGGTCGTGTACGTGGATGTCGACGTGCATCACGGGGACGGGGTGCAGGCGGCGTTCTGGGAGGACCCGCGGGTGCTGACGGTGTCGTTGCACGAGCATCCGCGGATGTTGTTCCCGGGGAGCGGGTGGCCTGAGGAGACCGGGGCGGACGGGGCGGCGGAGGGGTCGGCGGTGAACGTCGCGTTGCCGGCGGGGACCGGGGACGCGGGGTGGCTGCGGGCGTTCCACGCGGTGGTGCCGGAGCTGGTTGCGTCCTTTCGGCCGCAGGTGCTGGTGACGCAGCACGGGGCGGACACGCACTTCGAGGATCCGTTGGCGCACCTGGCGGTGTCGGTGGACGCGCAGCGGGCGGTGCAGGTGGCGTGCCATGAGCTGGCGCACGAGTACGCCGGGGGCCGGTGGGTGGCGCTGGGCGGGGGCGGTTACGCGGTGGTGGACGTGGTGCCGCGGTCGTGGACGCATCTGGTGGGGATCGCGGCGGGGCGGGAGGTGGCGCCGGAGGCGGTGATCCCGGAGTCGTGGCGGGCGGAGGTGTACGCGCGGACCCGGCAGTTGGGGCCGATGCGGATGACGGACGGGCGGTGGCCCGTGTCGTGGGCGGGGTGGGAGGCGGGGTACGACCCCGCGGATCGGGTGGACCAGGCGGTGGTGGCGGCTCGGCGGGCGGTGTTTCCGTTGCGGGGGTTGTTGGCTTGACGGGTGTCGGGCGACGGTCGTGCGGGGCGGGTGTTGGCCGGCGGTCGTGCGGGGCGGGTCGGTTGTCGGTCCGTGAGTCGGCCGAGTGGGTGGAGTCGGGGGGAAACGGGGTCGGGCGGGGGGCGGGTTCGGGAGTATCGGGGGGTGGTGTCGGCACGGGAGCTTCGTGATCATCTGCTCGATGCCCGGCTGGCCGGGATCGTGGCGACCTCGCGGGAGACGAGCCTGCGCAGCTATCGGCTGTTCGCGGCCCGGGACCCGCGGGTGCTGCTGGGGATCGATCCCGTAGGGGCCTGGCGGCAGCGGGACGTGATCGAGCTGATGGCGGACCGGTGCGGCGTATCGGCCGACCCCCGATGCGTCACGGGGCAGGACGTGATCGATCCGGACCGGACGCTGAGCGCCCTGGACGCCTTCGCGGACCGGCTCGCGGAGGTCGCCCGGCGTGGGGCCCCGGTCGTGCTCGGCACCGGGCATCCGCACCGGCTGCTCGGTTTCTACGCCGCCTTGGCGGACGCCCTGTCGGCGGCGGGATGTGCCGTTCTCACCCCGGCGCAGGGTCGCTGTGTCGACATAACGACCCGGTTCGGTCTACGCACGTACAACCTCGACTACGTACGAGGCGTCGCGTTGGTGCGGGAACCCGGCCCTGAACGCCCCGGTTGTGAGCCCGGCGCGCACACCCACTCACCCCTCCCGGTTCGGACCGCGCTGGCCGGTGCGGCGGAGGCCGGCGGGGTGCTGCCGGAGCTGGTGATCGGAGACCACGGATGGGTCTGCGGAGCAGGTCAGCTGGGGTTCGAGGCCATCGGGCTCGCTGATACGGACGACCCCGCGCTCTTCGTGGGTCAGGCAGAGGGGTGCGTGTCCGTCGTCGTTCCACTTGATGACGGCGTGCGGTCCGATTACTACCTCCCGCTTACCCGCTACGTACTCAATCGAGCGTGTCTGTCCCAGTAGGACGCCGATGCGTGCACCTCTTCCCCACTCGCATCACCCGCACCTACATTGGGGAGTGAGCACGCAGCGACGAAGAGTCACCGGAAGGGGAAGCCGGTGGCCGTCGAGTGCGGAAGGTTCAGGTGTGTCATGGCTGATGACCAGAGGCCTCTGAGCGAGGTTCAGTTCCTTACCGTGGCGGAGGTCGCCTCGGTGATGCGAGTGTCGAAGATGACCGTGTACCGATTGGTGCACAGCGGTCATCTGCCCGCGATCCGGGTGGGGCGGTCCTTCCGCGTCCCGGAGAATGCGGTTCACGAGTACCTCCGCGAGAGCTTCGTGGGGGTGGACACGGCCTGATCAGGGCCCGTCAGGGCTCGGGGGAGGTCCCCGGCAGTCCCGTCGGACCTCCCCCGTCCCCTCGATTACGACCTCAGCGCTCGGGCGGGTAGGCTAGCCCCTCGTAGGTCGTGTGGGCCCATGGCGCCCAAACAACCGAGTGATGAGAAGTGAGCGAGGGTAGTCGTGGGCTCTGTTATCAAGAAGCGGCGCAAGCGGATGGCCAAGAAGAAGCACCGCAAGCTGCTCAAGCGCACGCGCGTTCAGCGTCGCAACAAGAAGTAAGCGACGCGACGCCGCGAAGCGTCGCCTGTGGCCCCCCACCGGATCCGGTGGGGGGCCACAGACGTATCCGGCGGACGGACGTGTGCGGCGGACGGGCAGGTGGGCCGTACGGCCGTTTTCCGTCACGGGACGCGTCCGGCGGTCATCACAGCGCAATACCGAGCCGATAGGTTGGCCCGCGGGCGGGGAACCCGGCGGGGGACCGAGAGAAAGGCGCGGATCGTGGGCAAGGTCGTGCTCGTGACCGGAGTGGCCCGGCAGTTGGGGGGCCGTTTCGTGCGGCGGATCCAGCGGGACCCGGCGGTGGACCGGGTCGTCGGTGTGGACGCGGTTGCGCCCGAGCACCATCTGGGCGGCGC
This sequence comes from Streptomyces sp. NPDC090994, assembly GCF_044768905.1. NCBI lineage: Bacteria > Bacillati > Actinomycetota > Actinomycetes > Kitasatosporales > Streptomycetaceae > Streptomyces > Streptomyces sp. NPDC090994. Next base: position 941,557 of record NZ_JBIVWS010000001.1, on the reverse strand, counting down.
GGACTTCGTCCAGGCCGACATCCGGCAGCCCACCATCGCGCGGGTGCTGGCGGAGACGGGCGCCGACACGGTCGTCCACATGGACGTCACCGGCACCCCGCTCGGCAGCGGCAGCCGGACGTCGGTCAAGGAGACCAACGTCATCGGGACCATGCAGCTGCTCGGCGCCTGCCAGAAGTCGCCGGTCGTGCGGCGGCTGGTGGTGAAGTCCAGTACGAACGTCTACGGGTCCGCGCCCCGCGACCCGGCCGTCTGCACCGAGACCACGTCGGCCAAGTCCCTGCCCAGCGGTGGCTTCGCCAAGGACACCGTGGAGGTCGAGGGGTACGTCCGGGGCTTCGCGCGGAGGCGGCCGGACGTCGCGGTGTGCGTGCTGCGGTTCGCCAACATCCTCGGCCCGGCCACCGACACCCCCCTGGCCTCGTACTTCTCGCTGCCGGTGCTGCCGACGGTGTTCGGCTACGACCCCCGGCTGCAGTTCGTCCACGAGGACGACGCGATCGAGGTGCTGCGGATCGCCTCGCACGAGCCGGAGCGGGGGACGCTGAACAGCGGGACGTTCAACATCGCCGGTGACGGTGTCCTGTTGCTCTCCCAGTGCGCGCGGCGGCTGGGCCGGCCCACCGTGCCGATGCTGCTGCCCGTGGTCACCTGGGCGGGGTCCCTGGTGCGTACGCTGGGGGTGACGGACTTCTCCCCCGAGCAGATCCGGCTGCTCACGCACGGCCGGGTCGTGGACACCACCCAGATGCGCGAGACGCTGGGGTTCCAGCCGAAACACACCACCGCCGAGACGTTCGCGGACTTCGCGCGCAGCCGGGAGCCGGGGCTGCTCCCGCCGGCCGCCGTCGCGAGGGCCGTGGACCGGATCGCCGCGCTGTCCCGTACGGGCGGCGGCCACCCCCCGACGCAGAGCGCCAACTGAGGAGCGCATCAACGATGGCTGATGCCAAGGTCATTCCGTTCGACGACGACCGGTCCCGAGGGGGTGCCGGGCAGCGCTCGGCGCGGCGCAGGGGCGGCGCGGGGAGCCGGCGCGCGAGTACGGCGGAGTCCGCCGCGCCGGTCGGTGAGGTCCAGGCGCTGCCCGTGCGGCCGGGCGCGGAGGACGACGGTCCGGTGGCGGGGGAGGGCCGGGAGCTGCCGCCGGGGGAGGACGGCGGGGGTGACGGGCTGGAGCGGCGGATCGCGGGCGGGCTGGCGTTCCTGCGCCGGCGCCTGACCGGTGACTACGAGGTCGACGACTTCGGCTATGACGCCGAGCTGACCGACCAGGTGCTGATGTCCGTGCTGCGTCCGGTGTACGAGAAGTACTTCCGGGTCGAGGTGAAGGGCGTCGAGAACATCCCGGCCGAGGGCGGGGCGCTGATCGTCGCCAACCACTCCGGGACGCTGCCGCTGGACGGCCTGATGATGCAGGTCGCGGTCCACGACAACCATCCGGCGGGGCGGCATCTGCGGCTGCTGGCGGCGGACCTGGTGTTCGTGCTGCCGGTCGTCAACGAGCTGGCCCGCAAGCTGGGGCACACCCTGGCCTGCGCGGAGGACGCGGCGCGGCTGCTCGGGCAGGGGGAGCTGGTGGGGGTGATGCCGGAGGGGTTCAAGGGGCTGGGCAAGCCGTTCGGCGACCGGTACAAGCTGCAGCGGTTCGGCCGGGGCGGGTTCGTCTCCACGGCGCTGCGGGCGGGGACGCCGATCGTCCCGTGCTCGATCGTCGGCGCGGAGGAGATCTACCCGATGATCGGCAACGCCCGGACGCTGGCCCGGCTGCTGGGTTTCCCGTACTTCCCGCTGACGCCGACGTTCCCGTGGCTGGGGCCGCTGGGGGCGGTGCCGTTGCCGACGAAGTGGACGATCCAGTTCGGCGAGCCGATCCCCACGGACCACTATCCGGCGGAGGCGGCGGAGGACCCGATGCTGATGTTCAACCTGACCGACCAGGTCAGGGAGCAGATCCAGCACACGCTGTACAAGCTGCTGGTGCAGCGGCGGTCGGTGTTCTTCTAGACGTGTCCCGACATGGCCGTACGGCGGTGGGAGCGCCCCCACCGCCGTACGGCGTCAGGCCCGGCTCAGTCGGTGTCCTCGCCCTCGATGCCCAGGTCGGGCAGCAGGCCCGGGAGGAGGGGCGGCAGTGTGACGTCCGGCTCGGGGGCGGGCGTCTTGTCGCTGGTGGACGGTGAGGTGGGCGCGGTCTCCTCGGACGGGTCGAGCAGGCCGCCGGTGCCGCCGCCGAGCAGGCCGCCGCTCTCGCTGCCGGAGTCGGCGGACTCGCTGGGGCGCCGGCTGTCGGTGCGGCCGGGCTCGGAGGAGTCGCTCCGCCCGGTGTCGGGCTGTGCGGAGCTGCCGGAGCCGGACGGTGTCGAGCCGACCGATCCGGAGCCGCCGTCCTGCCGGCCCGCGTCGTCGTCCCGGGACGGCGGCTGGGGGAGCAGGGACCGCAGCGGGGCCACGTCCTGGTCTATGGCGTCGAACACCGACGACACCTGCTCGCTGACGTCGCCGAGCTGCACGGGCAGCCGTTCGCGCAGGGTCCCCCAGGCGTCCCGGTGGGAGCGCGAGAAGGCGGAGAGCGCCCGCATCGGGTCGAGCGAGTCGGGGTCGCGGGCGTAGACGGCGCTGAGCAGGCGGTGGCCCTCGGACGCGTCCTGCTGCATGCCGGACAGGGCGCGGCGGATCTCGCCGAGGGCCTCGTGGTCGAGGGAGCCGCTGCGGTCGCGCTCGACCAGCCGGCGGGCCTCGCTCAGCCGGGTGGAGGCCAGGTCGAGGTAGCCGCGGCCGCGCTCGGCGTCGTCGTCGGCGAGGCCGAGCTTGAAGTCCTCTATGCCGCGCTTGAGGCCGTAGAGCGAGTCGCCCGGCAGGGCGTCGGAACTGGCCGCGGCGACTCCGCCGAGGGCTCCGGCGGCCACGCCGACGCTGAGTCCGCCGGCGGTGAGGCCCTTGGCCAGCCGTGAGCGGGGCCGGAATTTCCTGAGCGGTGTCGCCCGGTGGGCGCCGCGGGCGCGGCGCTGCTCGGGTACCGACGGGTTTGCCTCGCCGCCCGCGGTGCCTTCCTGGAGCATGGCCTCGAACGCGGCCACCAGCTGGGCCCGCTGGACGACCTTGACCTCCGGGTCCAGCTCGGGCTTGGGCAGCGCGTCGAGTCCGGCTGTCAGGGCCACCATGCGGCCCTGCTCGGTCCGGTCCGCGGTGGCCGCGGCCGGTGCCGGTTCTTCGGACTGCTCGGCCGCCGGGCCGCGGTCGGGCTGCTCCTCCAGAGCCTGGGCGAAGGCGTTCGCCCGCCGGTGCGCCGATACGTTCGCGATCACTGGCGGCACCTCCTCTCGTCATGACGGTCGACTCCCCAGGGGGTCCTGAGGGTTGCATACCCTGACCAGGACCACACGAGTGTGTGATCGGAGTCGGCCAGGGAGTGACCACAGGGAGCCTGCATCCCGCTCAACGAGTGGCGCGGCACTTGGGTTACGCGCGGCGGGCAAGCGGGCCGCCGAGTCAACGAACCGTCACCGAAGGTGACTTGGGAGGATCAGCGGGCGTCGTCCGGGAGCAGCCGGGCGAGGGTGCGCACGGCCCGGTACTGGAGGGTCTTGATGGCGCCTTCGTTCTTGCCCATCACGCGGGCGGTCTCGGCGACGGAGAGGCCCTGGAGGAAGCGCAGCGTCACGCATTCCTGCTGCTGGGGGTTGAGCCGGCGGACGGCGTCCAGCAGGGCGGCGTTGGAGAGGGACTCCAGGACGGAGTCCTCGGGGGAGCGCTCGACCTCGTTGGCGTCGAGCATCTCGCCGGTGGTCACTTCGAGCCGGAAGCGGCTGGACTTGAAGTGGTCGGCGACCAGGTTGCGGGCGATCGTCACCAGCCAGGCGCCGAAGTCGCGCCCCTGCCAGGTGAAGGTGCCGATGCGGCGCAGGGCGCGCAGAAAGGTCTCGCTGGTCAGGTCCTCGGCGGTGGCCTTGCCTCCCACGCGGTAGTAGATGTACCGGTACACGGTGTCGCTGTACTGGTCGTAGAGCCGTCCGAAGGCGTCGGCCTCGCCCGCCTGGGCGCGCTCGACCAGGTCCATCATCCGGGCGCTGTCGCTGTCCGCGGCCGGGCGCCGGGCGGTCGTCCCGGAGGCGCGCGCTCGTCTGCCGACGGCGGCGGCGCCGCTCTCGGCGAGCGCGTAGGCCGGGCCGACGGGGGCGGTGGCTGCGGCGAATGCGGGGACGGCGTACGCGGTGGGGACGGCATACGCGGTGGGGACGTAGTCGCGGAACAGGTCCTGGAGCGTTTTGACCGTTGCGCGCAGCGTAGCCAGGCCCGAGGCGTCAACCCCGACGTGTGGGTACACGGGACTCCCAGAGGCAGAGCTTCCATCACGTGCAGTGCGGGACCTTTCACCCGTCGTAGCGACGGAGGGGTACCGGATTGCGTCTGAGGAGAATAACGCTTCGTACAGGCCCTGCTACACCCAGTTGCTCAAATCATCGATTACGTCGCTTACGTAACCGAATGACGGCCGTTCGGGTGCCGGAGATTGATCGGTTGCTGATCGAAAGAGCCTGGCTTCGGCGTCGTAACGGAGCGTGTTGTGCCCGTGTGGGAGACGGGGGAGTGAGCCGGGGGCGGCGCGGGTACGTCAGACGGGTTGGCGGCCGGCCGGGTCAGCGGCGGCGTCGGTGCAGGGCGATGGCGGCCGCCGTGCCGCCGGCCACGGCGCCGACGCCGGCCGCCGCCGGGATGCCGACCTTGGCGGCCTTGCGGCCGGTGCGGTAGTCGCGCAGGCGCCAGTCCAGTTCCCGGGCGTGGCGGCGGAGTTTCGAGTCGGGGTTGATCGCGTAGGGGTGGCCGACCAGGGACAGCATCGGGATGTCGTTGTGCGAGTCGCTGTAGGCCGCGCAGCGGGTCAGGTCCAGGCCCTCCGCCGCCGCCAGGGCGCGGACCGCCTCCGCCTTGGCCGGGCCGTGCAGCGGCTCGCCGACCAGCTTGCCGGTGTAGACGCCGTCGACCGACTCCGCGACGGTGCCGAGCGCGCCGGTCAGGCCGAGGCGGCGGGCGATCACCTGGGCGATCTCCACCGGGGCGGCCGTGACCAGCCAGACCTTCTGGCCCGCGTCCAGGTGGGCCTGGGCGAGGGCGCGGGTGCCGGGCCAGATGCGCTCGGCCATGTACTCGTCGTAGATCTCCTCGCCGATCGACTTCAGCTCGGAGACGCGGTGGCCCTTGACGATGGAGAGCGCCGAGTCGCGGGCGTCCTGCATGTGCTCGGGGTCCTCGAAGCCGGCCAGCCGGAACCACGCCTGCTGCCAGGCGAACCGGGCCAGGTCGTGGGTCTCGAAGAACTTGCGCTTGTACAGGCCGCGTCCGAAGTGGAACAGCGCGGCGCCCTGCATGACCGTGTTGTCCAGGTCGAAGAAGGCGGCGGCCCGGTCGTCGCCGTGCACCGGGAAGTCCGGCTCGCCCGCGGCGTCGGGCGCGGGGAGGTCCTGGGTGGATTTGCGGGCTGCCTCCGCCGACGCCTCGCCTGCCAGCACGCTGCGCGCGGTGGCGGAGCGCCTTCGGGGAGTGAGCCATCCAAGAGCGGCCATGCCCGTGAGCATAGCCAGTTTGTTCGGGCGTTCCGGAGTCGAGAGGTTGGGAGGCTGTGAACTCTGCGCGACCGAACCGTTAAAGCCGCCGTGCGCCCGGCGCGTCGCGGCGGCGTCGCGGCGGGACTTCCGTACGGCGCGGCGCGCGCGAGAATGGCCGGCATGAGCCCCGTCTTCCGCAGAAAGACGCCGTCGCGTCCCGAGCACCAGCCCCGTTCCGAGAACCATCTCGTCACCCTCATCCGCAAACCTGGCTGCCACCTGTGTGATGACGCACAGCTCGTCGTCGAGAAGGTGTGCGCCGACCTCGGTGTCCCGTGGGAGGCGAAGGACATCACCGAGGACCGCCGGCTCCACGACGCGTACTGGGAGCAGATCCCCGTGGTCCTCGTCGACGGACGCCAGCACACCTTCTGGCGTGTGAACGAGGAACGCCTGCGCAGGGCACTGACCGAGTAGTCCGACTGGTCCGAGTAGTCCAAGAGTGGTCGGATGGTCGCTTAAAATCGATGGCGACTTGGTCTCGGGGGCGTGGATCGTGAGGAGCGTGTACGGCTTTGCCCCCAATAGGAGAGGAACGAGTGCGCGAGCGCGCCGGTTCCCCGAACGTGCGCCGGGGGCGCGTGACCCCGGTCACGTTGGCCGGGCAAATCGGACACCATCTTTGTGCACGCGTTCACAAAGACATAGCCTGCATTCGACGGGGCGGTCATGTAGGGACGTATGACCGCCTACAGCCCCGCTCTACCCGCAGGAGCACCGTGGCAACTGGCCGAACACACCGACCGGCGACCCGCAGCCGAGGGATTCCCGAGGCCACCGTCGCCCGGCTTCCGCTGTACCTCCGCGCGCTGACCGCACTGTCGGAGCGCTCGGTGCCCACGGTCTCCTCCGAGGAGCTGGCCGCGGCGGCGGGGGTCAACTCCGCGAAGCTGCGCAAGGACTTCTCCTACCTCGGTTCCTACGGGACCCGGGGCGTCGGCTACGACGTCGAGTACCTCGTCTACCAGATCTCCCGCGAGCTGGGCCTGACCCAGGACTGGCCGGTCGTGATCGTCGGTATCGGCAACCTCGGCGCCGCGCTCGCCAACTACGGCGGGTTCGCCTCCCGCGGCTTCCGGGTCGCCGCGCTCATCGACGCCGACCCCGCGATGGCCGGGAAGCCGGTGGCCGGCATTCCGGTGCAGCACATCGACGAGCTGGAGACGATCATCACCGGCAACGGGGTGTCCATCGGCGTGATCGCCACCCCCGCCGGTGCCGCCCAGCAGGTCTGCGACCGGCTGGTGGACGCCGGGGTGACCTCCATCCTGAACTTCGCGCCGACCGTGCTGAACGTCCCCGAGGGCGTCGACGTGCGCAAGGTCGACCTCTCCATCGAACTCCAGATCCTCGCCTTCCACGAGCAGCGCAAGGCCGGTGAGGAGGCCGCGGCGGACGGTGCCGTGCCGGCTGCCGCCGCCCGCAAGCGCGCCGCCGCCGCTGCCGCCGCTTCTGGCGCTACCTCTGCTTCTGCTTCTGCCTCTGCCTCTGCCGACCAGGGTCCTGACGGGGACGACGTTCCCGCCGTGATGCCGGCATGAGCCTCCTCGTCGTCGGACTCAGTCACCGCAGCGCCCCCGTCAGCGTCCTCGAACGGGCCTCGCTGAACGCGGACGCGCAGAACAAGCTGCTCCAGGACACGGTCGCCGCCGAGCCGGCCGCCGAGGCCGCGGTGCTGGCCACCTGCAACCGCATCGAGCTCTACGCCGACGTGGACAAGTTCCACGCCGGGGTCGCCGAGCTGTCCACGCTGCTCGCCCAGCACAGCGGGGTCGGCCTGGAGGAGCTCACTCCCCACCTCTACGTGCACTACGAGGACCGGGCCGTCCACCATCTGTTCTCGGTGGCCTGCGGACTGGACTCGATGGTCGTCGGCGAGGGCCAGATCCTCGGGCAGATAAAGGATTCTCTGGCCCGCGCCCAGGAGCTGCACACCGCCGGGCGGCTGCTGAACGACCTGTTCCAGCAGGCGCTGCGGGTCGGCAAGCGCGCCCACTCCGAGACCGGCATCGACCGCGCCGGGCAGTCCCTGGTCACCTTCGGCCTGGAGCAGCTCGCCGCGGGCGCGGCGGTCTCCGGCTGGGCCCGGGGCAAGAAGGCGCTGGTCATCGGCGCCGGGTCGATGTCCTCGCTGGCCGCCGCGACGCTGGCCCGGGCCGGGGTCGCCGAGGTCGTGGTCGCCAACCGCACCTTCGAGCGCGCCGAGCGCCTCGCGCAGATTTTGACCGAGGGCGACGACACGGACGTGGTGGCCCGCGCGGTACCGATGGACGCGGTGCCGGCCGAGCTGACACGTGCCGACGTCGCCGTCTCCTGCACCGGGGCGACCGGCCTGGTGCTCACCGTCGACGCGGTCGCCGCGGCGGTCGAGGGACGTACGGGCGAGCCCGTCGAGATCACGGCCGCACCCGTCGCACCGGTCGCCGGGGCGCAGCTGCCGCCGACCAGCGTCGGCACCGAGGACGGCTGCCCGCTCGACCTGTCCGCCGCGCAGTCCGGCTTCTCCGTCATGGGGGAGGCGGCGGTGGCCGGCCTGGACGCCGCCACGCTGGAGCAGCACGGGGCGTGGGCCGCGGGCGGTACCGCGGTGGACCAGCCCCGGGAGAGCGCCGACGCCGACCTGATCTCCGCGCTCGCCGCGACCGCGGCCACCGCCGGGCGGGTCCCCGAGATGCGCCGGCCCGAGCCGGTCCCCGAGGTCCCGCGCCCGGAGCCCGTCCTCTTCCTCCTCGACCTCGCCATGCCGCGCGACATCGACGCCGCCGCACACCGGCTGGCCGGGGCCCGGCTGGTCGACATCGAGTCGCTGGCGGAGGCGTCCGCGGACGCTCCGATGGCGTCCGACGTGGACCAGGTCCGGCGGATCGTCGCGGACGAGGTCGCCGCGTTCGGCGCCGCCCAGCGGGCCGCGACCATCACCCCCACCGTGGTGGCGCTGCGCAGCATGGCCGCCGAGGTCGTGGCGAGCGAGATCGCCCGCCTCGAAGGGCGGCTGCCCGCCCTCGACGACAAGCACCGCGCCGAGATCACCCAGACGGTCCGGCGCGTGGTGGACAAGCTGCTGCACGCGCCGACGGTGCGGGTCAAGCAGCTCGCGGCCGAGCCAGGCGGCGCCGGGTACGCGGACGCGCTCCGCACCCTGTTCGACCTCGACCCCGAGACGGTGGCCTCCGTCTCCCGGGCCGGGAACAGCACTGAGAAGAACCGAGGACCGGCATGACCGAGAAGGCACTGAGACTGGGGACCAGGCGCAGCAAGCTCGCCATGGCCCAGTCCGGGCAGGTGGCGGACGCCGTGAGCCAGGTGACCGGACGGCCCGTCGAACTGGTCGAGATCACCACGTACGGCGATGTGTCGCGGGAGCAGCTCGCGCAGATCGGCGGCACCGGGGTGTTCGTGGCCGCGCTGCGCGAGGCGCTGCTGCGGGGTGAGGTCGACTTCGCGGTTCATTCGCTGAAGGACCTGCCGACCGCGCAGCCCGACGGCCTGGTGCTGGCCGCCGTACCCGAGCGCGAGGACCCGCGCGACGTGCTCGTCGCCCGGGACGCGCTGAAGTTCACGGACCTGCCGCGCGGCGCGCGCATCGGCACCGGCGCCCCCCGGCGCATGGCGCAGCTCAACGCGTACGCCCGCGCGCACGGCCTGGACATCGAGACGGTGCCGATCCGGGGCAACGTCGACACCCGCATCGGGTACGTCCGCAAGGGCGACCTCGACGCCGTCGTACTGGCCGCCGCGGGGCTCAACCGGATCGGCCGCGGTGACGAGGTGACCGACTTCCTGTCGGTCGACACGGTTCTGCCCGCCCCCGGCCAGGGGGCACTGGCGATCGAATGCACCGCGTCCGACGCGGAACTGATCGCCGCGCTCGGTGAACTCGACGACCCGTTCACGCGGGCCGCCGTAACCGCCGAGCGGTCACTGCTCGCCGCCCTGGAGGCCGGTTGCAGCGCACCCGTGGGGGCGCTGGCCGACCTGCTGGCCGACGGGCAGACTGTCAAGGAAATGCGCCTGCGCGGCGTCGTCGGCACGACCGACGGCTCGTCGCTGGTGCAGTTGTCCACCACCGGTCCCGTGCCCGCAACGCACGAGGCGGCACTGGCTCTCGGTCGCGAACTCGCCACCGAGATGCTCGCCCAGGGCGCGGCCGGTCTGATGGGGGAGCGAGAACATTGAGCCCCACCGCCCTTCCCGCCGGTCCGGAACACGGGCACGTCACCTTCCTCGGTGCCGGACCCGGAGATCCGGGACTGCTGACACTGCGCGCCGTGGAGGCGCTGGCGCACGCGGACGTCCTCGTCGCCGAGCACGAGGTGCTCGACGTCGTACGTACGCATGCCCGGCACGGCGTGGCCGAAGTGCACACCGACCCGGACCCGTCCGGTGGCCCGGTCCCGGGCACAGGCACACCTCAGCTGGCGGTCGTTGACGGCTCGTCAACAACCGCTGGTGTCCCCGCCGTGCGGGATGCCGCACATCTTGTCATGGAGGCCGCGCGGGGCGGCAGGCGGGTGGTGCGTGCGGTCTCCGGGGACCCCGGGCTCGACACGTACGCCGCCGAGGAGATGCTGGCGTGCGCCGCCGCCGGGGTGCCGTTCGAGGTGGTTCCCGGTATCGCGTCCGCCGTCGGTGTGCCCGCGTACGCCGGTGTCCCGCTGCGGGACGCCGAGGGCGCGGACGTGCGGTTCGTGGACGCCCGCACGGCCTCCGACCGGTGCTGGACGGAGGTCGGCGCCTCGGACGGCACGGTGGTCGTCTCGACGACGCTGGACTCGGTGGCGGCCGCCGCGGGCGAGCTGGTGTCGGCGGGCCGCAAGCCGGACACCCCGATGACGGTGACGGTCGCCGGTACGACGACCCGTCAGCGCACCTGGACGGCCACCCTCGGCACCATCGCCCAGACGCTGAAGCAGGCCAAGGTGCTGCCGTCCCCGGACGGCGGCCGGCCGGTGATAGCCGTGGTCGGCGAGCGCTCCGCCCCCGCCCAGCGCGACCAGCTGTCGTGGTTCGAGTCCAAGCCGCTGTTCGGCTGGAAGGTGCTCGTGCCGCGCACGAAGGAGCAGGCGGCGTCGCTCTCCGACCAACTGCGGTCCTACGGAGCCGTGCCGAGCGAGGTGCCGACCATCGCGGTCGAGCCGCCGCGTACCCCGCAGCAGATGGAGCGGGCGGTGAAGGGGCTGGTGACCGGACGGTACGAGTGGATCGCGTTCACGTCGGTCAACGCGGTCAAGGCCGTCCGCGAGAAGTTCGAGGAGTACGGGCTCGACGCGCGCGCCTTCGCCGGGATCAAGGTCGCGGCGGTGGGCGAGCAGACCGCCAACGCGCTGATCGCCTTCGGCGTGAAGCCGGACCTGGTGCCGAGCGGGGAGCAGTCGGCGGCCGGGCTGCTGGAGGACTGGCCGCCGTACGACCCGGTCTTCGATCCCATCGACCGCGTCTTCCTCCCCCGCGCCGACATCGCCACGGAGACGCTGGTCGCCGGGCTGATCGAGCTGGGCTGGGAGGTGGACGACGTCACCGCCTACCGGACGGTGCGGGCGTCGCCGCCGCCGGCCGCGACGCGGGAGGCGATCAAGGGCGGCGGGTTCGACGCGGTGCTGTTCACCTCGTCGTCGACGGTGCGGAACCTGGTCGGGATCGCGGGCAAGCCGCACAACGTGACGGTGATCGCGTGCATCGGCCCGGCCACCGCCAAGACGGCGGAGGAACACGGGCTGCGGGTCGACGTGATGGCCCCCGAGCCATCGGTGCTGAAGCTGGCGGAGGCACTGGCCGACTTCGGGCTGCGGCGCCGGGCGGCGGCGCTGGAGGCGGGCGATCCGGTGACCCGGCCGAGCGAGCGGCGGCCTGGCTCGCGCCGGCGCCGGTCCACTACGACGAGCTGAGGTGGGGCGCCCTTTCGGGGGCGCCTTACTCGTTGGCCGCGGTGTCGTAGGCGGCCCGTGCCTCGGCGATGGCGGTGCGGTGCCGCTGTGCCCAGTCCACCAAGCCGGTGAGATGGGTGTGCAGTTCCTTTGCCATCGGTGTGAGGCTGTACTCGACCTTCGGCGGCACGGTGGGGTAGACGGTCCGGACGAGAAGGCCGTCGCGTTCCAGCTTGCGCAGGTTCAGGGTGAGCATCCGTCGGCTGATGCCCTCGATGCCGCGTTCCAGTTCGGTGAACCGGATCGGGCCGAGCGCTGCGGCGACCAGGATGCCGATGCTCCACTTGCCCGCCACGTGGTCGAGGACCTCGGTGACGGGGCACGCCTCGTTGGTGACCTGCTCGGACACCCGTGTGTGACGCTGTGACATAAAAGTGCCTCCTTCCCCCCTGCGCCATGGTTACAGAAGATGGCCGCTGTAACAAAGGGTGCACTTAGGGGGAGGTCCCGGATATGGATCAGCGTGTCTCGCGGACGAGCGCGTCGGCCTGGCTGACCGTCGGCGTGCTCTGCGTCGGACAGATGATGATCGTCCTTGATCAGAACATCGTGAATGTGGCCTTACCGGCTGTTCAGCAGGGTCTCGGCTTTTCCGCCGAGAACCTCGTGTGGGTGGTCAACGCCTACGTCATTCCCTTCGGTGGCCTGCTGTTGCTGGCCGGGCGGCTCGGGGATCTGGTCGGGCGGCGGGCGGTCTTCCTCACGGGTGTCGCGCTGTTCAGCGCGGCTTCCCTGTTGTGCGGGTTCGCGAGCAGCGAGGTCACGCTGGTCGGGGCCCGTTTCCTCCAGGGGATCGGCGGTGCGGTCGCGTCGGCCTGCGTTCTCGGCATGGTCGCGACCATGTTCTCCGGCCGGCGCGAGCAGGCTCAGGCCATCGGCGCGTACAGCTTCGCCTCCGCGGGCGGGGGTGCGATCGGGCCGCTGCTCGGCGGTGTCCTCACCGATCTGCTCAGCTGGAACTGGATCTTCTTCATCAACTTCCCGATCGGCGCCCTGCTCGTCGTGGTGGGTCTGCGAACGGTTCCCAGGGACCGTGGTGAGGGGATGAGCGGGGGGACCGACTTTCTGGGGGCGTTGTTCGTCACCGCCGGCATGATGCTGCTCGTCTACACGATCACGGGCGCCGAGAACGCCGGCTGGGCTTCGGCCCGGACGCTGCTTCTGGGGTTGCTGTCGGCTTCGCTGCTCGGCGGGTTCGTCCTCCGGCAGGCGACGACCGCGCATCCACTGGTGCCGCTGCGGCTCTTCCGCTCGCGGAGTCTGGCGGTGGCGAACGTCGTGCAGTTCATGATGATCGCGGGCATGTTCGGTCTGCTGTTCTTCGGCACGCTGTATCTGCAGCGCGTACGTGAGTACAGCTCCCTGGAGGCGGGGCTGGCCTTCGCCCCCATCGCGGTGGTGATCGCGGCGGTTTCGCTCGGGCTTTCGGCCCGGCTGGTCATCAGGTTCGGTCAGCGTCCGATGCTGTTCGGTGGTCTCGGCCTGATTGTCGTCGCCTTTGTGATGCTGTCGTTCGCCCGAGTCGACGGTTCGTACCTGGTCGACTTTCTGCCCGCGAGTCTCACCATGGGGCTGGGCTTCGGTCTGGCTGCGCCGGCCATCATGGGGCTCGGCATGGCCGCCGTCCCGCCCGCCGATTCAGGCGTCGCGTCCGGACTGTTCAACACCACCCAGCAGATCGGCGGGGCGGTCGGGCTCACCGTGCTGAGTGCCTTCGTCACCGCGCGCACGAGCAGCCTCACGGCGGCCGGGAAGACCGAGGCGGCAGCGCTGGCCGGCGGCTACCACGTGGCTTTCCTGGCCGCCGCGGGGTTCGTGCTGGCCGCGTTGATCGTCGGTGCCGTGACGCTGCGCGGGCCCGCCCGGGACTCTGTCGGGTGAAGTGTCCTTGGCTTCGGAGGGCGGGTCAGTGGGCGGCGGCGTACGGGAGGAAGGCCGTCCAGGTGGTGGGGGCGACGGTGAGGTGGCCTCGGGCCGGGTCTTTCGAGTCGCGGATGAGGACCGGGCCTTGGCCTTTTTGGTCGGGGGTGGCTATCTCGACGCAGTCGGGGCCGTCGCCCGTGCTGTAGCTGCTCTTCGTCCACTCCAGGGTCATGTCTCTCCCAGTACCTTCTCGATGAGGGCCTTCGACTCCCTTGGGCTGAGAGCCTGCGCTCGGATGATCCCATAGCGCATGTCGAGGATTTGCGCCTCTTTGGGGTCGGTGATGAAGCGGCTGATGGGTTGCACCTCGATGTGTCCCACGGTGGTGCCGTCCTTGAGCCTGAGCAGTCTGAACGACCCGTCGAGTCCCGCGTTCTCCTCGCTGCGCAGCGGAAGGATCTGGAGGTCGACGTTGCGGAACTCGGACACCTCCAAGAGGCGTTCCAGTTGGCCGCGCATGACTGTCCTGCCTCCGATGGATCGCAGGAGCGTCGACTCGCATTGCACGAAGCTGCAGACCGGGCGGGCTGACGCGCTGTCGAGGATCGACTGGCGTGCCATGCGGGCGGCGAGTCGACGTTCCAGTTCTTCGGCAGGGAAGGGAGGGTGGCGCGCTTTGAAGACGGCCCGGGCGTATTCCTCCGTCTGCAACAGGCCGTGAATGACGGAGTTGTTGTAGGCGCACAGGCCGGTCGCGTCCTCCTCCTGCTTCTTCAGGTCCCGTACCTTTTTCGGGTAGCGGATGTCCGCCAGGTCCTTCTTCAGCGCCTCGATCTTGCCGCCCGCGTTGAGGACCTCGTCCGCCTTCTCCAGGTACTCGGGACGCGGAATGCGCCGCATCCGCTCGACCGAGGAGACCAGTTCCTCGCCGTATCCGATGGCCGCGCCGAACTCCGGCTGGGTGAGGCCGGCGGACTCGCGCCACAGTTTCAACTGCCGGGCGACCGTTCTGATCACGCCTCCGGCCTCGGCGTCCTCCGGGTCCGCCGCGTCCCATTCGTTCATGCCCGCCACCCCTCCTGTCGTACGTCCCGGACGTCGACGGCCGTCATCCGGACAGGCCCCGTCCGCACGGGTTGACTCCCTTCACAGGCTACGCATGTGTCGCCACTCTCTGTGATGTGAACCGACAAAACACCTGTACCCGGTACTTCTCCGTGCCGCTCTCCGCCACCCGGCGCGGCGCGCGCCTCGCCCGGCTGCTGGCCGCCGAGCAACTGCACGCCTGGGGACTGCCGTTGGACCCCGCCCGGCTCGTCGTCGCCGAACTCGCCGCCAACGCCGTGCTGCACGGGCGGGTGCCGGGGCGGAGTTTCCGGCTCGGGCTCTCCGTGGGGGAGACGGGGGTGTTGCGGGTGGAGGTTACCGACGCGCGGGGAGACCTGTTGCCCGGGCCGGGGTCGGCGACGGACGGCGAGTCCGGGTACGGGCTCGTGCTGGTCGGGGAGTTGGCGGATCGGTGGGGTGTCGTGGAGGGGCCCGTGCCGTGCAAGACCGTGTGGGCCGAGATCGATCCCGTCTGAGCAGCCGTGGTGGAATGGCGCCGTGAGCCGGGCTGTCGAGGAGAGCAATCGCCGGATGCTGCGGGCGCGGGACGCGATGGACCGGGAGTACGCGCGGCCGTTGGACGTCCCGGCGCTGGCGCGGATCGCGCACGTGTCGCCGGCGCACTTCACGCGGACCTTCCGGGCGACGTTCGGGGAGACTCCGCACCGGTATCTGCAACGGCGGCGCGTGGAGCGGGCGATGTTCCTGCTGCGGGAGACCGAGCGGAGTGTGACCGACATCTGCTTCGAGGTCGGGTTCGGCAGCGCGGGGACCTTCAGCCGTACGTTCCGGGACATCGTCGGGCGGTCGCCGCGGGAGTACCGGAAGGCGGCGGTGGCCGCGCGCGTGCCGACCTGCTTCACGATGGCGTGGACGCGGCCGAGCGGCTGAGCGGCTGAGCAGTTTTGGATAAGTATCCGGGTGCTTCGCTCAGTAGCGTGGCGGTCATGTTCAACGCCATCACGCATTCACAGATGTACGTCCTCGACCAGGACGAGGCCCTCGACTTCTACGTCGGCAAGCTGGGGCTGGAGGTCACGGCCGACATCGACATGGGGTTCATGCGCTGGCTCGCCGTCGGCGTTCCCGGGCACCCCGGGCGGGAGATCCTGCTGGAGAAGCCGGGCGCTCCGGCCATGTCGGAGGAGACGGCGGAGCAGGTGCGCGAGCTGGTGACCAAGGGGGCGATGGGCGGGTGGCTCATCCTCACCACGGACGACTGCCGCAAGACCTACGAGACGCTGGTGGAGAAGGGGGTTGAGTTCACGGAGGAGCCGACCGAGCGGCCGTACGGGATCGACTGCGGGCTGCGTGATCCCTTCGGGAACCGTCTTCGCTTCACCCAGCTGAAGGGCTGAGACGGCCGACTGTGCGTCGGCAAAGGCATCGCGGGGGCGGGCGTAGCGTAGGTGGTATGTCGACGTATGGAAGCTTTCCCGGAAGCCGGCCCCGGCGGCTGAGGTCCACCCCCGTGATGCGTCGGATGGTCGCCGAGACGCGGCTGCATCCCGCTGACTTCATCCTTCCGGCCTTCGTGCGGGAGGGCGTGAGCGAGCCGGTGCCGATCGCCGCGATGCCGGGGGTCGTGCAGCACACGCGGGACACGCTGAAGAAGGCCGCCGTCGAGGCGGTGGAGGCCGGGATCTCCGGGATCATGCTGTTCGGCGTGCCGGAGGAGGGGAAGAAGGACGGGCTCGGGACCGCCGGGACCGACCCGGACGGGATTCTCCAGGTCGCGCTGCGGGATGTGCGCAGCGAGGTCGGGGACGAGCTGCTCGTCATGGCTGATCTGTGTCTGGACGAGTTCACGGATCATGGGCACTGCGGAGTGCTCGACGAGCAGGGGCGCGTCGACAACGACGCGACGCTTGAGCGGTACGCCGAGATGGCTCAGGTGCAGGCCGACGCCGGGGCGCACGTCGTCGGGCCGAGCGGGATGATGGACGGGCAGATCGGGGTCGTCCGGGACGCCCTCGATCAGATCGGGCGGGAGGACGTCGCCATCCTCGCCTATACGGCCAAGTACGCTTCCGCGTTCTACGGGCCGTTCCGGGAGGCCGTCGGGTCCTCGTTGCAGGGGGACCGGAAAACCTATCAGCAGGACGCCGCCAACGCGCGGGAGTCCCTGCGGGAGTTGGCGCTGGACCTGGAGGAGGGCGCCGACATGGTGATGGTCAAGCCGGCCGGGCCCTACCTCGACATCCTGGCGAAGGTGGCGGAGGCCGTGGACGTGCCGGTCGCCGCGTACCAGATCTCCGGTGAGTACTCGATGATCGAGGCCGCCGCCGAGAAGGGGTGGATCGACCGGGACCGGGCGATCCTGGAGACGCTCACCGGGATCAAGCGGGCCGGCGCGCGGAACATCCTGACCTACTGGGCGGTGGAGGCCGCGCGCACGCTCCGTTAGGCGGTCGCGAGCAGTCGCCTCGTCCAGGCGCGGACGGCTGTGGTCACCTCGGGGGTGACGTGGCCGAGCAGCGCGTCGGACGGGGTGCCGGTCGGGTCGAGGACCAGGCCGGTGCGGCCGTCGAGGGATCGGTCGGTCGCCGCGGTGAGCGGGGAGCGGACGGCCGCGGAGACCGGGGTGGCCACGCCCTGGAGGACCTGGTCCCACAGCGGGCGCATCGGGGGCGGCAGGATGTCGACGGTCATCTGCGCGGCGTTGCCGGTGGCGGCGGGGCCGGGGTCGGCGGCGAAGACCGAGACGCCGGTGTCCTTGAGGCGGTCGGCCAGGTCCAGGGTGTGGACCAGGTGGGCCAGCTTGGCGCGGCCGGTCGCCGACATGCCGTAGTGCGGGCCGGGCGGCTCGACAGTCTCCGCTTCGTACACGGGCTGCGCGGCCATGATCGCGCTGGACGTGATGTTCACGACGCGGCTGGGGGCGCCGGCGGTGAGGGCGGGGAGCATCGCCTCGGTGAAGACGTACGGGGAGAGGTGGTTGAGGGCCACGCTCGCCTCGATGCCGTCGGGGCTCTCCCAGCGGTGGGTCCACATGCCGCCCACGTTGTTGACCAGGAGGTGGAGCGGTCCCTCGGCGGTCAGGCGTCCGGCGAGGGCGCGGGTCTCGGCGAGGGACGAGAGGTCCGCCGGGACGAAGCGGGCCGCCGGGGTGCCGGCCGCCTGGTCGACGCGGGCCACGGCGGCCTTGCCGCGTTCGGTGTCCCGGCCGATGACGGTGACCTGCCAGCCCTGGACGGCCAGGGCCACCGCGGTCTGGAGTCCGATGCCGGCGGTGCCGCCGGTCACCACCGCCGTACGGGCCTGTACTGCTGTCATGCGTGGATCAGCTCCTTGTGTGGGTGCCGCTCCAGCCAACTCCCGCGTCGTCGAGCGGGGAAGTTCCGGTTCGGCAGCCCGCCATGCCGCGGCGGCATAGCGGCACGTGGGAGCATGTGCGGTGTGAGGGACGTGGAAGTGCGGCAGATCCAGTACTTCGTGGCCGTGGCCGAGGAGCTGAACTTCACCCGGGCCGCCGAACGGCTGGCGATGACGCAGCCGGCGCTGTCGCGTGCCGTGCGGGCGCTGGAGAAGACCGTGGGGGCCGTGCTGCTGTCGCGTACTCCCCAGGGGGTGACGCTGACGGCGGCGGGGGAGGTCATGCTCAGCGAGGGCAGGTCGCTGCTGGACCGGCTCGACGACTCCCTCGCCCGGGTCCGGCGGGCGGCCGGGCCGCCGGCGCCGCTCACCGTCACCAGCCCCGGCTGCGAGGCCGCCCTGCTGGACCGGCTGGTGCGGGAGTACAACGGCACGGGGCCGGCGCGTCCGGTGCGGGCCGAGGTGGGCACCCTGGGGGACCAGGTGCGGCGGCTGCGCTCGGGCCGGGCCGACCTCGCGCTGGGGTGGGGGGAGCCGGAGGACCCGGAGCTGACGGGGGTGGTGCTGCGGTACGACTGCCCCCGGGTGCTGCTGGGGGCCGGGCACCGGCTGGCGGAGCGTGCGGCGCTGGAGCTGGCCGACCTCGCCGACGAGCCGCTCGTCGACTGGTCCGGCGCCGAGGATCCGCTGCGTGACCCGGGGCTGTGGCCCGCCGGACCTCCGGGGCGTCCGGGGCCGCGCGTCAGCGACGGCCTCCAGATGATGGCGGTGGTCGGGCTCGGCCAGGCAGCGGCGGTCACGGTCGCCTCCGAGAGCACCCGGACCCCGCCCGGCGGCACGGTCAGCCGCCCGCTCCGGGACGGGCCGCGGCTGCCGTTGCGGCTGCGGTGGTCCCGGGAGCGGGGGACGGCGGACGTACGGGAGTTCGCGCGGTACGCGGTGCGGTGCCTTCGGCGGGACACGGCTCAGTAGGTCAGGGCCGTGGCGCGGTCGGTCAGCCAGTAGGTGACCGAGAGGGAGTCGTCGACGTGGACGCCGGCGGCGGGCAGGGAGACCGTGGCGACGGAACCGTCGTCGAACGGGATCGTCAGCGCCGTCTCCGTACGGCCGTTCGCGGCGCTGCCGTCGCCGGCCGAGAGCAGGACGCCCGCGTAGCCGGACGCGCCCGGCTCCAGCGTGGTCAGCGCCTGCGGCTTGCTGGCCTCCACGACCGGCGGCACGGACTGGGCCTCGCCGAACCGGGCCGCCGGGTAGGTGGGCAGGGAGCAGGTCTTCGAGCCGGTGTTGGTGGCGGTCAGCAGCAGGTGGTTGATCGGGCTGGACACCTCGGTGGCGGTGATCTCCACGTCGTCGGCGGAGCAGTCGCCGGCGACGGAGGCGTCGGCGTTGTTCTCGGTAGTGGTGCTGTTCTGCTTGCCGGCGGTGTCCGTGCCGGTCCCCGTGCCGTTCGCGCCGTTCGTGCCGGCGGTGTCCTTGGCGGCCGTGTCGCCGGAGGCGGCGGCGTCGGTGCCGGTCTGCGCGGTGGTGTCGGAGGAGGCGGACGTGGTGCGCAGGCCCGTGGCCGAGCCGTCCTCGCAGGCCGTCAGGGAGAGTGCGGCGAGTGCGACGGTGGCGGCGGCGAACAGACGGACCCGAGTGGTGCGTGCGGACATGAGGTGATCCCCTTCACAGGTGGGTGGGAGTGGCGCCGCTCGACCGTTGCGGGGAGCGGCTGCTTGACTGGTCACAGCCTGCGGCAGCGGCCGTTCCGGTCGCCAGCCATGGCGGCACACGCGGGACGCTGGGACGGTTGGAACCACTCTGACCTGGAGAGACGTCCCTGTTCTGGGATGCGGTGCGGGGACAAGGGGAGCGGGAGACACGGTGGCTGCGGACGATTTCGCGGGACTGCTGCGGGAGCTGAAGGAACGGTCGGGCCTCAGCTACGGGGCGCTGGGCAAGCGGCTGCACATGAGCGCGTCGACGCTTCACCGGTACGTGAAGGGGGAGGTCGTACCGACGGAGTTCGCCTCCGTCGAGCGGATGGCCCGGCTGTGCCGGGCGACGCCCGAGGAACTGCTGGAACTCCACCGCCGCTGGATCCGCGCGGATGCGCTGCGGGGGGTGAAGGCGGACGGGGCGGCCGAGCAAGGGGAGGCCGCCGCCAAGTCCGGGGGTGCCGGTGCGGGTTCCGGTGCCGGTGCCGTTGTGGGTGCGGGTGCGGGTGCGGGTGCCGGTGCGGCGGTAGGTGACGGGCAGTCCGGTGAGGGGGAGCTGCCCGCCGTGCCGGGTGGTGCGGACCGGCCGGGGACCGAGCCGGACGGTGCGGTGCCGGACGCCGTGGTGCCGGGCGGTGCCGTGTCGGACGGCGCCGGTTCGGACAGTGACCCGGCCGACGTCACCGTGGTCGGGGAGGTGGCCGGTGACGGCGCGAGCGGGGGGCGGTCCCGCAGGCGGGTGATGTACGCCGCCGGGACCGGGGTCGGGCTGGCCGCCGCCGTGGCGCTCGTGGTCGGGTTGCTGCCGGAGGGGGGAGACGGGCAGGACTCCGCCGGCGCCGTCGGGGCGACCGTCTCCGCCCGGCACTCCACGCGGTCCTCGGACCCGTCGCCGAGCGCCGACCGGTCGGCGTCCCCGAGCGCGTCCGCCAGCGCGAGCGCCGACGCCACGGCGAGTGCCGGTGCCGGTCCGCGGGCCGCCGCGAGCAAGGGCGAGAACGCGACCGCGTCCGCCGCGGCCCCGAAGGCCGACGGCCCCGTTCCGGTGTCCGTGCAGACCACCCCGCACTACTGGGACGGGCCGTGCGACCAGAACTTCCTGGTCGACCGCAGCCCCGAGAACGTGCTGGAGCCTCCTCCCCAGCAGGACTCGGCCGGCTGGATCGCCTCCTACGGCGCTGTCGCCGCGGGCCGGCAGCAGGTCTCCTTCACCGTGCAGGGCACGGGCGAGGAGACGGTCGTCCTGAACGCCCTGCACGTCCGCGTCCTCAGCAGCACCGCGCCGCTGACCTGGAACGAGTACGCCATGGGCGTCGGCTGCGGGGGCGGGGTCGGCACCAAGGCGTTCGACGTCTCGCTGGACCTCGGCAACCCGCTGGCCACACCGGTCAACGGGCAGCGGGACTTCCCGTACAAGGTGACCGAGTCCGACCCCGAGGCCTTCTACGTCAACGCCCACACGAGCGGGCACGACGTGCGCTGGCAGCTGGAGCTGGACTGGTCCAGCGGGTCGCGCCGGGGCACGCTGAAGATCGACGACAACGGAAAGCCGTTCCGCACGAGTGCCTCGGAGACCGACAGCTACTACGGCTACCCGCTCGGCGGCGACAAGTGGGAGCAGTACACGAAGGAGTGAGGGGCCGGCTCGCTCCTGAGCCGGTGTCCGCATCACGGAAACCTGCTTGTAGACGGCATGTATATGCCTAGGGTGCGGTCATGACCGTGACCCAGCCTCCCTCCGCGTCCTTCGCCCCCGTCCCGCCGCTCGCCGCGCGGGCCCGGTCGATCGGTGGTTCGCCGGTACGGGACATCCTCGCCGTCACCGCCCGCCCCGAGGTCGTCAACTTCGCGGGCGGGCTGCCGGCGCCGGAGCTGTTCGACACCGAGGGGATCGCCGCCGCGTATCAGGCGGTGCTCGCCGAGACGCCGGGGCGGGCGCTGCAGTACTCCACGACCGAGGGCGAGCCGGCGCTGCGGGCCGCGCTCGCCGCGCGCACCTCGGCACGCGGCCTGGCCACGGACGCCGACGACCTCCTCGTCACCACCGGTTCCCAGCAGGCGCTGTCCCTGCTGGCCACCGCCCTGCTCGAACCGGGCGACACGGTGCTGGTGGAGGACCCCTGCTACCTCGCCGCGCTCCAGGCCTTCGGCTTCGCGGGTGCCCGCGTGATCGCCGTGCCCGGGGACGCCGAGGGACCGGACCCCGAGGCGCTGGCGGAGCTGGTGGTGCGGGAGCGGCCCAAGCTGTTCTACACCGTGCCGACCTTCCAGAACCCGACCGGCCGCACCATGACCGCCGGCCGGCGGGCCGCCGTGGCCTCGGTCGCCGCGCGGCACGGGCTGTGGATCGTCGAGGACGACCCGTACGGGGAGCTGCGGTTCGAGGGCGAGCGGGTGCCGTGGATCGCCGCGTACGAGGAGGCCCGGGACCGGACCGTGCTGCTCGGCTCCTTCTCCAAGGTGATGGCGCCGGGGCTGCGGCTGGGCTGGCTGCGGGCGCCCGCCGGGCCGCGCCGGGCCTGCGCGGTGGCCAAGCAGGCCGCCGACCTGCACACCCCGACCGTCAACCAGCTCGCCGCCGCCCGGTACCTGGCCGACCGGGACCTGGACGCCCACGTCCGCCGGGTCGCGCGGGCGTACGGCGAACGCCGGGACGCCATGCTGGCGGGGCTGGCGGACGCGCTGCCGGCCGGGTCGCGGTGGACGCGGCCGGAGGGCGGCATGTTCCTGTGGGCGACGCTGCCCGCGGGGTACGACACGACGGCCCTGCTCCCGCGGGTGGTCCGGCACGACGTGGCGTACGTGCCCGGGGCGCCCTTCTACGCCGGTGAGCCCGACCGGTCGACGCTGCGGCTGTGCTTCGTGACGCAGACGCCGGACGCGATCGGGGAGGGGCTGCGCAGGCTCGGGGAGGGGCTGCGGGAAGCGGCGCTAGCCGGGTGACGGTGAGCGGGCCGGGCCGACCCGGGCGGTGACGCACTCGGGGGCGTCGTCGGCCGACGCGGGCCGGAAACAGGCGCGGACCGTGCTGCCGGGGCCGGCCGCGGCCATGCCGGTGTAGACGTAGGTGTCCGCGTCGGCCGCGTCCCGGACCCGCACGGCGTGGGTCGGTCCGGACACCGTGACGTCCAGCCGGTCGCCGACCGCCGTTCCCCAGGTCCGGGCCCAGCTCGCGCCGCAGGTCTCGCTGTAGCGCAGCTCCACGTAGGCGCCGGTGGCGGTGCGGGACGTGGTGAGGGTGTCGGGGTCGATGCCGCAGACCAGGCGCAGCGGGTCCCGGCCCTCGCAGGCGGCTCCGTGGCACCGGGGGGAGAGGGAGTACGGGACGGAGACCGGCAGCGGTTCGCCCGCCGCGTCCGTCGCCCGGTCCCGGGCCGACGGGAGGAGGAGCAGCAGGGCCGTGCCGCCGGCGAGCAGGGTGTACACCGACGCCAGCGCGACCAGGAGGCGGATGCGTCCGGGGCTGCGGGGGCGGTCGCCGGCGGGCTGTGGCCGCTCCGTCTCGTGCCGTGGTTCCGCCGGGGGAGGGGCGGCGGGGGTGAGGACCGCGCCGCGTCCGCTCCGCTCCGACTCGGTGATCTCCCACAGGGCCAGCAGCCGCCTGGGCGGTTCGTCGGCGATCCGGCACAGCTCCTGCACGGCCTGGCGCGGGGGCAGGATCTTGCCGTTGAGATAGCGCTCCCAGGAGGACTTGCTGTACGCCGTCCGCTCCGCCAGCGCCGCCAGGCTCAGCCCCGTACGGGTCCTCAGCTCCCGCAGGGCCTCGGTCAGCCGGGTGTGTGCGGTGCTCACCGGGGCGCCACCTCCCGCAGGGCCTGCCAGGTGTGCGGGCCGATGACCCCGTCCACGACCAGGCCGTGCCGTTTCTGGACGCGCTGCACGGCGCGCTGGGTCCGCGGGCCGAAGACGCCGTCGATGTCCCCCGGCGAGATCCCGGCCCGCCGCAACAGGCACTGCGCCTCGGCCACTTCGGGCCCCACGTGCGTGTACGCCAGGATGGTGTCCGAGGTCCGGCTCAGCCCCGCGTACCAGCGGCCGTCGCGCTGCTCCGGGCGGCAGGTGTAGGTGACCGGCACCAGGGACGCCGACACGGTGGCCGGGGCGGCGGCGACGGTGTCGGTGCGGACCCGGGCGAGCCGCTCGCGGGTCTCGGCGAGCCGCACGGCCAGCAGCAGCGTCACGGAGACGGACAGCACCAGCGCGACCGCTCCCGCCGTGACCAGCGCGCGGGGGTAGGGGTGGCGGCCGTACGGCCGTCGCCGCGCGGCGTCGTCCGTCCCCGTGTGGGCGCTCACGGGGGCCGGCTGTCCCTCCGCCCAGCGCTCGGCGGCGATCTCGTGCAGCGCCAGCAGCCGGGCCGGATCGTCGCCCCCGACGCGGGCCATCGCCTCCACGGCGGCCCGGGGCGGCAGCGATCCGCCGTTCAGATAACGTTGCCAGGATCTCGCGCTGTAGCCGGTCTTCACGGCCAGTTGTCGGGTGCTCAGTTCCCCGCGGTCCTTCAGTGTGCGCAGGCGCACGATCAACTGACGGACGGGTGGCGGAAGTTCTCCGGGCAGCTCTTTCCAACGCGACATGTGTCCCCCGCTCGCGTCCGGGACCGCTGGTCCGGTCCCAGGTGTCCCGGTCTCATTCTGCCTCAGCGGCCCCGGCGGCTTCGGGGCGAAGACCTCAACCCGGCGGGTAATCGGCTGAAATGCGTACGGAGCCGTCCCGCCGACGCGCCCGGACCGGACGGCGTCCCAGCAGCTCAGGGCCTGGGACGTCCCGGGACGACGTCACTTCTGCGCCAACTGTGGCGGTGCGGCGTGCCGCCCCGCAGTCTCGTCGTGGAGCCGGCCGGTGCGGTCGGGTCCGCTCATCGCACGTCACATGGAGGGGAACAGCATGCGAGCTCTCACGAAGGCCTTCGTCAGTGTCACCGCCGCCGTCGGGATCGCCGCCGGCGGACTCGCCACCGCGAGCACCGCGATGGCGGCGCCCGCGTCGGCGGCCCAGGCGCAGGCGGTGAGCGTCGAGGCCGGCGTACTCGCGGTGAACAATCTCGGGCTGGACACCGCCCACGCGAAGAGCTGGCAGTGCTGGCTGCGCGACACGGGCTACAACCCCGGCACGATCGACGGCCAGCTGGGCACCAACAGCTGGAAGGCGGCCCAGCGGAAGTTCAACGACCTGGGCTACAACGCCGGCACCGTGGACGGCATCGTCGGCACCAACACCATCAAGGCGCTGCAGAGGTACCTGAACCTCCACGGTGCCAACCTCGCCGTGGACGGCATCGCCGGTCCGGCGACCAAGGCCGAGTTCTGGGACTTCGCGGGCACCCACCGCTGCTGAGCCCGCCCGCCGGCCGCACGCGTGCCGCGGCCCGTTCCCCTCTGCCGGCCAGAGGAGAACGGGCCGCGGCCTTGAACGCGTTCAGAGCCGCTCGGGCGTCCTGATCCCCAGCAGGTCCATCCCCCGGTGCAGCGTGCGGGCCGTGATGTCGCACAGGAACAGGCGGTTCGCGACCTGCTCCGGCGAATCGGCCTTCAGCACCGGGCACTTGTCGTAGAAGGACGTGTAGAGCGAGGCGAGCTGGTACAGGTACGCCGTCAGCTTGTGCGGGGCGTACTCCGCCGCCGCCTCGGCCACCGTCTCCGCGAACGCGTCCAGGTGCAGGCCGAGGGCGCGCTCGGCGGCGTGCAGCTCCAGCTCCGGGCGGGGCGCCGGGGCGGTGTCGCCGGCCTTGCGCAGGATGGAGCGGATGCGGGCGTAGGCGTACTGGAGGTAGACGGAGGTGTCGCCGTTGAGCGAGACCATCTGGTCCAGGTCGAACTTGTAGTCCCGGTTGGCCGACGTCGACAGGTCCGCGTACTTCACCGCGCCGATGCCCACCTGGGTGCCGCGCTCGGTGATCTCGTCCTCGGACAGGTCCTGCGCCTTCTCCCGTACGACCGCGGAGGCGCGGTCGATGGCCTCGTCGAGGAGGTCGACGAGGCGGACCGTCTCGCCCGCGCGGGTCTTGAACGGCTTGCCGTCCTTGCCCAGGACCGTGCCGAAGGCGAGCTGGACGGCCTTGACGTCCTCGCCGAGCCAGCCGGCCCTGCGGGCGGTCTCGAAGACCATCTTGAAGTGCAGGGACTGGCGGGCGTCGACGACGTAGAGGAGGGTGTCCGCCTTCAGGTCGAAGACGCGGTTGCGGATCGCGGAGAGGTCGGTGGCCGCGTAGCCGTAGCCGCCGTCGGACTTCTGCACGATCAGCGGGACCGGCTTGCCGTCCGGGCCCTTGATGTCGTCGAAGAAGACGCAGAGGGCCCCCTCGGAGCGGACGGCGACGCCCGACTCCTCCAGGAGGCGGCAGGTCTCGGCCAGCATGTCGTTGTACCCGGACTCGCCGACGATGTCCGGGTCCCGGATCTCCATGTCCAGCTTCTCGAAGACGGAGAAGAAGTAGATCTTCGACTCGTCCACGAACTTCTGCCACATGGCGAGCGTGTGCTCGTCCCCGGCCTGGAGGTCGACCACCCGGCGCCGGGCCCGCGTCTTGAACTCCTCGTCGGAGTCGAACTTCTTCCGCGCGGCCTTGTAGAGGCGGTCGAGGTTCGACATCGCCTCCTCGCCGGAGACCTCGCCACCGGAGTGGTCCAGCTCGTGCGGGTGCTCGTCCAGGTACTGGATGAGCATGCCGAACTGGGTGCCCCAGTCGCCGATGTGGTGGCGCCGCACCACCGTCTCGCCGGTGAACTCCAGGATCTGCCGGACCGCGTCGCCGATCACCGCCGAGCGCAGGTGGCCGACGTGCATCTCCTTCGCCACGTTCGGCTGGGCGTAGTCGATGACCGTGGTGCCCGGCTCGGCCGCGTGCGGCACGCCGAGGCGGCCGGTGTCGTCCGCGTACCGCGCCGCGAGGTTCTCGGTGATCGCCCGGTCGCCGACGGTGATGTTCAGGAAGCCGGGGCCGGAGACCTCGACGTCCTGGATCAGGGCGCCGGTGGTGACGTGGGAGACGACCTCGGCGGCCAGCTCGCGCGGGTTGGCCTTCGCCTTCTTGGCCAGCGCCAGGATGCCGTTGGCCTGGTAGTCCGCCCGGTCGCTGCGTCGCAGCAGCGGGTCCGCGCCGGCGTCCTGGGGCCGGGTGGCCGACAGGGCGGACGCGAGCTGCTGGTGGACGGAGTCGCTGAGGGACGTGACCGAGGCCATAGGAAGGGGTGCCGTTCTCCTCGTGGGGATCGATAGACCCGCCCAGTCTCTCATGGGGTCCGTCGCGGGCGGCAAAGCCGTTTTCCCGAGCGCGACCGGGTCTGTGAGAATGGACCGACACCCTGTACAGAAAGAAGGACGTGCCGATCGTGGCTCAGAGCACAGAGACCTCCGACTGGGTCTCCCGTTTCGCGGACGAGGTCATCGCCGAATCGGAGCGCCGTGCCCCGGGCGCCAAAACGGTCGTCGTCGCGTCCGGACTCTCCCCGTCGGGCCCCATCCACCTGGGCAACCTCCGCGAGGTCATGACCCCGCACCTGGTCGCCGACGAGATCCGCCGCCGCGGCCACGAGGTCCGGCACCTGATCTCCTGGGACGACTACGACCGCTACCGCAAGGTCCCGGCCGGTGTCCCCGGCGTCGACGACTCCTGGGCCGAGCACATCGGCAAGCCGCTGACCTCCGTCCCCGCCCCGAAGGGCTCGGCGTACCCGAACTGGGCCGAGCACTTCAAGGCCGCGATGATCGAGGCGCTCGGCGAGCTGGGCGTGGAGTTCGACGGCATCAGCCAGACCGCGCAGTACACCTCCGGTGTCTACCGCGACCAGATCCTGCACGCCATGCGGCACCGCGCGGACATCGACGCGATCCTCGCCCAGTACCGCACCAAGCCGAAGACCAAGAAGCCCCAGCAGAAGGCCGTGGACGCGGCCGAGCTGGAGGCCGAGGAGGGCTCCGGGGCCGCCGCCGAGGACGACGGCAGCTCCGGCTCCGCCGGGTACTTCCCGTACAAGCCGTACTGCGGCAACTGCGAGAAGGACCTGACCACGGTCACCGCCTACGACGACGACTCGACCGAGCTGACCTACGCCTGCACGGCGTGCGGCTTCTCGGAGACGGTCCGCCTCAGCGAGTTCAACCGCGGCAAGCTGGTCTGGAAGGTCGACTGGCCCATGCGCTGGGCGTACGAGGGCGTCGTCTTCGAGCCGAGCGGCGTCGACCACTCGTCCCCCGGCTCCTCGTTCCAGGTCGGCGGGCAGATCGTCGGGATCTTCGGCGGCAAGCAGCCGATCGGCCCGATGTACGCCTTCGTCGGCATCAGCGGCATGGCCAAGATGTCCTCGTCCAAGGGCGGGGTGCCGACCCCGGCCGACGCGCTGAAGATCATGGAGCCGCAGCTGCTGCGCTGGCTGTACGCCCGCCGCAAGCCCAACCAGTCCTTCAAGATCGCCTTCGACCAGGAGATCCAGCGGCTGTACGACGAGTGGGACCGGCTGGACGCCAAGGTCGCCGACGGCTCCGCCCTGCCCGCCGACATCGCCGCGCACTCCCGTGCCGTGCGCACGGCCGCCGGCGACCTGCCGAGGACGCCGAGGCCGCTGCCGTACCGCACGCTCGCCTCGGTCGCGGACATCACCGCCGGGCACGAGGACCAGGCGCTGCGCATCCTGAGCGAGCTGGACCCGGCCGACCCGCTGGGCTCCCTGGACGAGGCCCGCCCGCGGTACGACAAGGCCGAGGCGTGGATCAACACCCACGTCCCCGCCGACCAGCGCACCATCGTGCGCGAGCAGCCCGACACCGAGCTGCTTGCCTCCCTCGACGAGGCGTCGGCGCGGTCGGTGCGGCTGCTGCTCGACGGGCTCGCCGACCACTGGTCCCTGGACGGGCTGACCCACCTCGTCTACGGCGTGCCCAAGGTCCAGGCCGGCTTCCCCGCCGACGCCACGCCGAAGGACCTCCCGCCGGAGATCAAGACCGCCCAGCGGACGTTCTTCGCCCTCCTCTACCGCCTCCTCGTCGGCCGCGACACCGGTCCCCGGCTGCCGACGCTGCTGCTGGCGGTGGGGCAGGAGAGGGTGCGGGTGCTGCTCGGGGCGTAGCGCTGTACGTGCGGTGAGGGGGCGTCCGGTGTGTGCCGGGCGCCCCCTTTCCGCTCCCCCGGGTACAGCCTGCTGTACCCGGGATCGGGGCGTGCGCGGCAGTGATCGGGGAGCCCGGCGCTGGTGTGCTGGAGGCATCGCACGGGCGGCGCTCGAACGCCGCTCGGCCGCTGCCGAGCCGCCGCTCGGCCTCCCCGAAGGGACACCCCGGTGACGATCACCAGCCTCCCCCAGCAGGCCCCGGCACCACGCGACTCCGCCATCCGCCGCCGGCCGCTGACCTGGTTCTTCACGCTGGCCATGGCACTGAGCTGGCTGGCCTGGACGCCGTACATCCTCTCCGGCAACGGTGTCGGCCTGTGGCACTGGACCTTCCCCGGCGGCGCGCTCGGCAGTCAGCTGCTCGGCGTCCTGCCCGGTGCCTACCTCGGCCCGATCGGCTCGGCGCTGCTGGTCACCGCCGTCACGGAGGGACGCGCCGGACTGCGGGTGTGGCGGGGCCGGATGACGAAGCTCAGGGTGAGCTGGTTCTGGTTCCTGGTCGTGGCGCTCTCCGTGCCCCTCGCCCTGACGATCGCCACCGTCGCGCTGACCGAGCAGAACCCGGTGCTGCCGTCGGCCGCCGTGCTCGCCGCCTACGTCCCCGGTCTGATCATGCAGATGATCACCACGGGGCTGGCCGAGGAGCCGGGGTGGCGCGAGTTCGCGATGCCGCGCATGCAGAGCCGCTTCGGCCCGCTGGTCGCCACCCTGGTCGTGGGGGTGCTGTGGGGTGCCTGGCACCTGCCGCTGTTCCTCACCGAGTGGGGCGGCGGCCCGGACGCCGACCCCGCTCACGTACTGGCCTTCATGGGGACGACGCTGGCCTTCAGCGTGGTGATGACCTGGGTGTTCAACCGCTCCCGCGAGAGCATGCCGCTGGTGATGCTGCTGCACACCAGCGTGAACAACTTCTTCTCCGTGGCGTGGTCGGACATGTTCCCGTCGGCGGAGTCCGGGGCCACGACCTACGCGTTCCTGCTCGCGTCGCTGGCGGCGGCGCTGGTGGTCCTGGTGGCGACCCGGGGGCGGCTGGGGCTGCGCCGGCCCGGTGCGCCCGTCCCGGCCGCCGGCTGACGGGGTCAGGCGATGTGGTCCTCTTCCAGTTCCGCGTTGTAGCGGTTGGTGAAGCGGTTGACCATGCGCTTGGCCTCCTCCGGGGGCAGGGCCGTGCCGAACTCGGCCTCCACGTTCTCGCCGAACTCACGCGCGGTCGGGTAGCCGCCGCCGGGGATCGACTTCTTGAAGACCTGGTAGTAGTCCTCCTCCGTCGGCTCCTCGACCGGGGTGCCGCCGCCCTCGCCCAGCTCGCGGGTGCGGCCCGGCGACACCGGTATGGGGAAGCTGCCGGTCTCCTCGGGGGAGGGCTCGGGCTCGATCGGCGGCGGCTCCTCCTCGTACTGGTCCCGGTACTCCTCCGCCTGCTGCTGCTCCTCGTACCACTGGGCGTACTGCTCGGCCGGGTCGTACGTCGGGTCGTAGCCGCCCCGGTACTCGGTCTGGCGCGGGGCCTTGAACCACGGGCTGCTCTCGTCCACCACCGGCGGCTGCGGCTCCGGGCCGGGCCCCGAGGCCAGCTCGCGGCGCTGCTCCGGGGCGGGGGCCACCTGCGGCTGTGCCGGGGACTGGGGCTGGGGCTGGAGCTGGGGCGCGGACTGCGACGGGGACTGCGTGGTCTGCTGTGGGGGCGCCGGGGGCAGCAGGGCCGGTTCGATGCCCGCCGCCGCCAGGCCCGAGGGGGCCGTCTCCGCCAGCGGGACGCCGTAGCGGGCCAGGCGCAGCGGCATCAGCGACTCGACCGGGGCTTTGCGGCGCCAGGCGCGGCCGAAGCGGGAGCGGAGCCGGGCCTGGTAGACCAGGCGCTCCTGCTCCAGCTTGATGACCTGCTCGTAGGAGCGCAGCTCCCACAGCTTCATCCGGCGCCACAGGAGGAAGGTCGGCAGGGGGGAGAGCAGCCAGCGGGTGAGGCGGACGCCCTCCATGTGCTTGTCGGCGGTGATGTCCGCGATCCGGCCGATGGCGTGCCGGGCGGCCTCCACGGAGACCACGAACAGGATCGGGATCACCCCGTGCATGCCGACGCCCAGCGGGTCCGGCCAGGCCGCCGCGCCGTTGAACGCGATCGTCGCCGCCGTCAGCAGCCACGCCGTCTGGCGCAGCAGCGGGAACGGTATGCGGATCCAGGTCAGCAGCAGGTCCAGGGCGAGCAGGACGCAGATGCCGGCGTCGATGCCGATCGGGAAGACGTAGCTGAACTTCCCGAAGCCCTTCTGCATGGCCAGGTCGAGAACGGCCGCGTACGAGCCGGCGAAACCGATCCCCGCGATGATGACGGCACCGAAGACGACGACCCCGATGAGAACGCGGTGCATCCGTGTCAGCTGAAGTGGCGCGGCCACCCGTACTCCCCTCCCAGTGCCTGTTGTTGCGCGCTACAGGGTGGCACATGTGTGCGGGAGGGCGGGTGGCCGGTGGGGGAAGTGGCGTTTGTCGGGTTGTCAGCTCTTCTTCGACGACGACTTCGACTTCGACGACGAGGAGCTGTCGTCGTCCGAGTCGTCGTCCGACGTACCGGTCGACGTACCGGTCGTGGTCGAGGCCGAGGCGCTCGCCGAGGCGCCGTTGGCGGCCGACACCGCGGCCACCGCCTCCTTGGCCGCCCGCTTCGCGTCCGTCACCATCCCCTTGGCGTCCGGGGACTCGTCACCGGCCAGGCCGGCGCCGTTGTAGTCGACGGTGACGACGACGTTCTCGACGCGTGCGACGGCGGTCTGCTGTTTGAAGGTGCCTTCCTTCTTCTTCAGCACGTACTGGACGATCGAGGCCTCGTCGCCCGCCCCGGCGAACAGGTCGCCCTGCACGCTCTTCGCGCCGTCGGTGTTCTGGGCGTCCTTGATCTGCTTCTCGTAGTACTCGTGCGCCAGGTCGTCGCCCGCGCCGCGTGTGACGTCGGACTCGAAACGCAGCAACGAGACGTTCAGCCAGCGGAACTGCGAGCCCTTGACGCCGTTGTCGTCCAGGCTGTCCCAGGAGCAGCCGGCGCGCGTCGCGGTGTCGGAGGACGAGCCCTCCTTGCCGGACTTCGCCTTCGGCACGAGGTCCTTCAGCGTCTTCTTCGTCAGCACGTCGCACGGCTCCGGCAGCTTCCCGTACGCCGCCTCCCGCACCGTCGGGGACGGGCTCGCGGTCGCCGACGCGGAGGCCGACGCGCTCTTCTCGCTCGCGGACTTGCCCTCGTCGGAGCCGGAGTCGGAGGAGCAGCCGGCGGCGACCAGCATCACGGGGACGGCGGCTGCGCCGACAAGGACGCGGCTCAGACGCTTCACCTGTCGGTCGTGCTGGTCTCGCTGCACTCGTCGCTGCATGGTTCCTTCACTCATGGCACTCATGACACTCGTGTTCTTGGCGTTCGGACGTTCAGGCGTTCAGGCGTTCGGAACGGTTCTGGTGGGCCACCGTACGCGGTGGGGAAACCGCGCGGTCCCGGTTCGGACGCTTCCCGAACGCGCGCGGCCGGGGCCGAACGGGCGTCAGCCGCCGAGGGAATCGGCCAGCCGGGAGGCCAGTTTCCGGGCCTTGTCCTGCATTTCCTCGCTGTCGGGGACGGCGCCGACCACGGCCGGCTGCTCGGCGTACTCGATGGTGACGATGACGTTCGACGTGCGGAACACCACAGTCACCGTGCGCCGCTCGGCCGTCGAGCCCGAGTCGCTCAGCTCGTCGTCGAGGAACGCCTCGTCACCCAGTCCGTCCAGCAGCCGGGGCTGCAGATCGGTGGGGGTGGCCTCGGCCGACGCGCTGGACGGGGAATCGGAGGCGGAGCCGGACGCGGAGCCGGACGCGGAGCCGGACTCGGAGGTTGCCGAGGCGGTGGCGGAAGCGGAGGCGGTGGGTGCCGCGGAGGAAGAGGGGGACGCCTCCTCCGACTCCGGTGCCGACTGCGTTTCGGACACGGTCGGTTCGGGCAGGTCCGCGTCCTCCTCCTTGGCCGCGAACAGCTCCTCGGCCTGGCTGTCGTCGCTGACCGCGTTGTCGTAGGACACCACGCGCTCGAAGTCGACGAGCAGATGGTCCGTGGCGTCCGTCGAGTCGACCTTCCAGCGGCAGCCGACCTTGCGGTCGTTGTCGTAGGTGAGCGTCGCCTCGCCCTCGTACGCCTTCGCGCGCTGGTCCTCGTCGGTGATCTGCCGGATGCCGGGCAGCAGCGAGTCGAGGGATTCCTCGCCGACCGCCGAGCACGGTTCCGGCAGGGTGCGGTACCGGCCGGGCTGGGCGGCGGCCGAGGTGGCGCCGGAGCCGCCCGGGTTGGAGTCGTCGGTCGTGCCGCCGTCCGAGCCGCCGGTGCAGCCGGCCAGCAGCGCCGCGAGGAGGGCGACGGCGCCGGATACGTACGCCTTCCGCTGCACGGTCGGCTCCTCTCGACGGTGGGACCGGTGGCGGGTCCTTCAGTGTCCCCGCTGGTTAATCGCTTGCCGCACGGGGGTGGGTCCTGGGGACAATGTGTATCGCACGCGCTGCCGCGGACGCCGGTCCGAGATCCCTTTCGTCAGTACTGGTGACGGTTTTTGCGCTTTCTTCTTTATGTTGTCTTTCCGGGGGAATGAGGACGTCATGTCGTACGTGGAAGTGCCGGGCGCGAAGGTGCCGATCCGGATGTGGGCCGACCCGGCGACGGTCGAGGGCGGCGCGATGCAGCAGCTCCAGAACGTCGCGACGCTGCCCTGGATCAAGGGCCTGGCCGTGATGCCGGACGTGCACTACGGCAAGGGCGCGACCGTCGGGTCGGTGATCGCCATGCGGGGCGCGGTGTGCCCGGCGGCGGTGGGCGTGGACATCGGCTGCGGGATGTCGGCGGTGAAGACGTCCCTGACGGCGAACGACCTGCCGGGGGACCTGTCCCGGCTGCGGTCGAAGGTCGAGCAGGTGATCCCGGTGGGGCGGGGGATGCACGACGACCCCGTGGACCCGGGGCGGCTGCACGGGTTCGCGACGGCCGGGTGGGACGACTTCTGGGGGCGGTTCGGCGGGGTCGCGGAGGCGGTCAGATTCCGTCAGGAACGGGCCGGGAAGCAGATGGGGACGCTCGGCGGCGGGAATCACTTTGTCGAGATCTGTATAGATACGGCCGGTTCCGTCTGGCTGATGCTGCACTCCGGTTCCCGGAACATCGGCAAGGAACTGGCCGAGCACCACATCGGCGTGGCCCAGAAGCTGCCGCACAACCAGGGCCTGGTCGACCGCGACCTGGCGGTCTTCGTGGCGGACACACCGCAGATGGCGGCATACCGCAACGATCTGTTCTGGGCGCAGGAGTACGCGAAGTACAACCGCTCGATCATGATGGCGCTCCTGAAGGACGTGGTCCGCAAGGAGTTCAAGAAGGCCAAGCCGGTCTTCGAGCCGGAGATCAGCGCGCACCACAACTACGTGGCCGAGGAGCGCTACGACGGGATGGACCTGCTCGTCACCCGCAAGGGCGCGATCCGGGCCGGTTCCGGTGAGTACGGGATCATCCCCGGCTCCATGGGGACGGGGTCGTACATCGTCAAGGGCCTCGGGAACGAGAAGTCCTTCAACTCCGCCTCCCACGGCGCCGGCCGGCGCATGAGCCGCAACGCGGCCAAGCGCCGGTTCTCGACCCAGGACCTGGAGGAGCAGACGCGGGGCGTGGAGTGCCGCAAGGACTCCGGCGTCGTGGACGAGATCCCGGGTGCCTACAAGCCGATCGAGCAGGTCATCGACCAGCAGCGGGATCTCGTGGAGGTCGTGGCGAAGCTGAAGCAGGTCGTGTGCGTGAAGGGCTGACGGCCGACGGGCCGACCCGCGGGGCCGGTCGTCACCGTTCCCGGTGCACCTTCGTGTTCGACGCCTGGGCGCGGGGGCGGACGATCAGGAGGTCGATGTTGACGTGGGAGGGGCGGGTGACCGCCCAGGTGATGGTGTCGGCGACGTCGTCGGCGGTCAGGGGCTCGGCCACGCCCTCGTAGACCTTGGCGGCCTTCTCGGCGTCGCCGGCGAAGCGGGTCAGGGCGAACTCGTCGGTCTTGACCATGCCGGGCGCGATCTCGACGACGCGGACCGGGCGGCCGACGATCTCCAGGCGGAGCGTCTCGGCGAGGACGTGCGCGCCGTGCTTGGCGGCGACGTAGCCCGCGCCGCCCTCGTAGGTGCCGTGGCCGGCGGTGGAGGAGACGACCACGACCGTGCCGTCGCCGCTCGCCTCCAGCTTGGGCAGCAGGGCCTGGGTGAGGTGGAGGGTGCCGAGGACGTTGGTCTCGTACATCCGGCGCCAGTCCTCCGGGTCCCCGGTGGCGACCGGGTCGGCGCCGAGCGCGCCGCCCGCGTTGTTGACCAGGACGCCGATGGTCCTGAACGCCGACGCGAACTCGTCGACGGCCGCGCGGTCGGTGACGTCCAGGGGGTAGGCGGTCGCCGAGTGGCCGGCCGCGTTGATCTCCTCGGCCAGGGCCTCGATGCGGTCCTTGCGGCGGGCGGTGAGGACGACGCGGTGGCCGGCCGCCGCGAGTTGCCGCGCCGTGGCGGCGCCGATGCCGGAGCTGGCGCCGGTGACGATCGCGATCCGGGAGGCTGCGGAGGGGGCGGTGGGCATGCGGGGCTCCTTGGCGGCGACGGGGGATTGCAAGGATAGGCGGGGTGGTGCGGGCGGGTGGCGGCCGCGGGTGCGTGGTGGCTGGTCGCGCAGTTCCCCGCGCCCCCAGGGGCGCCCCGTCAGTCGCCGCGCGGGGCGTACATGATCAACGCCATGCCCGCCAGGCAGACCAGGGCGCCCGCGAGGTCCCAGCGGTCCGGGCGGTAACCGTCCGCCACCACGCCCCACAGGATCGAACCGGCGACGAAGATCCCGCCGTACGCGGCGAGGATGCGGCCGAAGTGGGCGTCGGGCTGGAACGTGGCGACGAAGCCGTAGGCGCCCAGCGCCAGGACGCCGCCCGTCATCCACAGCCAGCCCCGGTGTTCCCGTACCCCTTGCCAGACCAGCCAGGCGCCGCCGATCTCGAACAGCGCGGCGACGACGAAGAGGGCGGCGGAGCGGGCGATCAGCATGGGGGCAGCCTCGCATCACCGCACTGGAATAACGGCACTCGGCCCCTCGTTGCGGAGGTATAGTTGAACAGTCAACAACCTGGAGGTCGATCGACCATGCAGTTCGGCATCTTCACCGTCGGCGACGTCACGCCGGACCCGACCACGGGCCGTACGCCGACCGAGCGGGAGCGCATCAAGGCCATGGTCGCCATCGCGCTGAAGGCCGAAGAGGTCGGCCTCGACGTCTTCGCGACCGGTGAGCACCACAACCCGCCCTTCGTGCCCTCGTCCCCGACCACGATGCTCGGCTACATCGCGGCCCGCACCGAGCGGCTGATCCTGTCCACGTCCACCACGCTGATCACCACCAACGACCCGGTGAAGATCGCCGAGGACTTCGCGATGCTCCAGCACCTGGCCGACGGCCGGATGGACCTGATGATGGGGCGCGGCAACACCGGCCCGGTCTATCCGTGGTTCGGCAAGGACATCCGCGAGGGCATCAACCTCGCCGTCGAGAACTACGCGCTGCTGCACCGGCTGTGGCGCGAGGACGTGGTGACCTGGCAGGGGAAGTTCCGTACGCCGTTGCAGCAGTTCACGTCCACGCCGCGTCCGCTGGACGGGGTGCCGCCGTTCGTCTGGCACGGCTCGATCCGCTCCCCGGAGATCGCCGAGCAGGCCGCGTACTACGGTGACGGCTTCTTCCACAACAACATCTTCTGGCCGGCCGACCACACCAGGCGGATGATCGAGCTGTACCGCACCCGCTACGCCCACTACGGCCACGGCACCCCCGAGCAGGCGATCGTCGGCCTCGGCGGGCAGGTGTTCATGCGGAAGAACAGCCAGGACGCGGTACGCGAGTTCCGGCCGTACTTCGACGTCGCCCCGGTGTACGGGCACGGGCCGTCGCTGGAGGAGTTCACCGAGCAGACCCCGCTGACCGTGGGCTCCCCGCAGCAGGTCATCGAGAAGACGCTCGCCTTCCGCGCGTACGCCGGCGACTACCAGCGCCAGCTGTTCCTGATGGACCACGCCGGCCTGCCCCTGAAGACCGTGCTGGAGCAGCTCGACCTGCTCGGCGAGGAGGTCGTGCCGGTCCTGCGCAAGGAGTTCGCCAAGGACCGGCCCGCGAACGTCCCCGACGCGCCGACGCACAGCTCGCTGCTCGCCACCCAGGAGAGGGTGACCTCGTCATGAAGCTCGTCGTCGTCTCCGCGGGGCTGAGCGTCCCCTCCTCCACCCGGCTCCTGGGGGACCGGCTGGCCGCCGCCGTCGCCGGGCACGCACCGGCCGGGGTGGAGGTGGAGGTGGTCGAGCTGCGCGACCTCGCCGTGCCGATCGCGCACACCTTCACCAGCGGGTTCCCCGAGGGCGGGCTGGCCCGGGCGTTCGAGGCGGTGGCCGCCGCGGACGGGCTGATCGTGGTCACGCCGGTGTTCTCCGCCTCGTACAGCGGACTGTTCAAGTCCTTCTTCGACGCGCTCAGCGTCAGCGAACCCGACGCCCTCACCGGCACACCGGTCCTGATCGCCGCGACCGGCGGCACCGCCCGGCACTCCCTCGTCCTCGACCACGCCCTGCGCCCGCTCTTCGCCCACCTCAAGGCCGTCGTCGTCCCCACCGGCGTCTACGCCGCCTCCGAGGACTGGGGCGCCGAGGGCCTGGACGGACGGATCGCGCGGGCCGGGCGGGAACTGGCCGAGCTGATGAACGGACTGTCCCGCGCGGTCCCGCAGCCCCGGCGCGACTCCTTCGAGGAGGTCACCCCCTTCGCGGAACGCCTCGCCGCGCTGCGGACCCCGTAGGAGCGGGCCGGTGAGAGGCCGGTGAGAAGCGAGGTCACCGGGGCCCGCGCCCCGGTGCGCCGCCCGTGGGCTTGGCAGACTGGGTGCGTGTCCCAGAGAACCCAGCCAAGCCAGGCAGCCCCGACGCTCCTGCTCGCCGAGGACGACCGTGCCATCCGCAACGCCCTGGAGCGCGCCCTCACCCTGGAGGGCTACCGGGTCGTCGCGGTCGCCGACGGCGCCGAGGCGCTGGCCGAGGCCCGCCGCGAGCGGCCCGACGTGCTGGTCCTGGACGTGATGATGCCCGGCGTCGACGGCCTCCAGGTCTGCCGGACGCTGCGCGCCGAGGGCGATCCGACGCCGATCCTGATGCTGACGGCGCTGGTGGAGACCGCCGACCGGATCGCGGGGCTCGACGCGGGCGCCGACGACTACGTGGTCAAGCCCTTCGACGTCGAGGAGGTCTTCGCCCGGCTGCGCGCCCTGCTGCGGCGCACGGGTGCCACCCCCGGTGCCGGGGTGGGCGACGTGCCGAAGCCCGCTTCCGACGCCCTGGAGGCCGTAGGGCTGCGGATGGACCCGCAGGCCCGGCGCGCCTGGCGCGGGGAGCGGGAGCTGGAGCTGACCCGGACCGAGTTCGAGCTGCTCGAACTGCTGGTCCGCAACGCCGGCGTCGTCCTCGACCACGCCACCATCTACGACCGCATCTGGGGCTACGACTTCGGCCCCGGCTCGAAGAACCTCGCCGTCTACGTCGGCTACCTGCGCCGCAAGCTGGACGAGCCGGACGCGCCGCAGCTGATCCAGACGGTGCGGGGCGTGGGTTACGTGCTGCGGGAGGGCTGACCCGTGGCCCAGGACGACCGACCCTGGCCGGCGTCCGGTCGGCGGCCCCGGCTGACGTCGCTGCGGACCACGTTCGCGGTGTCGTTCGCGACGGTCACGGCCGTGGTCACGGTGCTGGTCGGGGTGGTGTCGTACAGCGCCGCCGCCCGGCTGGTCCGGGTCGACCAGGAGACCGTCTTCGAGCAGATCGTGCAGGACCTGCGGGACGAGGTCCGGCAGCAGCGGATGACGCCGGAGGACTTCTCCTCCTCCGCGCCCGGTCACGACATCGTCCGCCCGGCCCGCACGGACGTGCAGGTGCTGGGGCCGGACGGCGCGGTCACCGACGCGTCCCGGCCCCGGCTGCCGGTGACCGGCACGGACCGGGAGACGGCGGGGGCGGAGGCGGCCGGGCGGATGGTGCAGCACGAGGACATCGACGTCGGCGACGACGTGTACCGGATCGCGACGGTGGCGCTGGGCGGGGGCCGGGGCGCGGTGCAGGTGGCGCAGGAGTTCAGCGACACCGAGGACCTGCTGCGGGTGCTGCAACGGCAGTCGCTGATCCTGATGGCGGTGGTGGTGACCGCGGCGGGGCTGTTCGGCTGGTGGCTGGCCCGGCGGATCACCTGGCGGCTGGTGGCGCTGACCTCCGCCGCCGAGGACGTCGCCCGCACCCGGCGGCTCGGCGCCCAGGTGGTGCCGGTCAGCGGACTGGACGAGGTGGGGCGCCTGGGCCGCGCCTTCGACCGGATGCTGGGGCGGCTCGCCCAGTCGGAGGAGGACCAGCGGCGGCTGGTGCAGGACGCGGGTCATGAACTGCGTACGCCGCTGACCTCCCTGCGGACCAACATCTCGCTGCTGCGCCGGATCGACGAGCTGCCGCCCGGCGCGCGCGACGACCTGGTCGCGGACCTGGGGCAGGAGGCCCGGGAGCTGACCGACCTGGTCAACGAGCTGGTCGACCTGGCCGCCGGGCAGTCCGACACCGAGCCGCCGCAACGGGTCGACGTCGCCGAGATCGCCTACGACGTCGCGGGGCTCGCCCGGCGCCGCTTCGGGCGCGAGATCACCGTGCGGACCTGCGGGGACACCCGTACGGAGGGACGGCCGGCCATGCTGACGCGGGCGCTGTCCAACCTGGTCGAGAACGCCGCCAAGTTCGACCCGGACGGCGTCGCCCCCATCGAGGTCGCCGTCGCGGGGCCCGCGCGGCCCGGCACCATCCGCGTCGAGGTCCTGGACCGGGGGCCCGGCATCGCCGACGACGACCTGACCCGCGTCTTCGACCGCTTCTACCGCGCCCCCGACGCCCGCTCCCGCCCCGGCTCCGGCCTCGGCCTGTCGATCGTGCGGGAGGTGGCCCTGGCGCACGGCGGGGCGCCGTTCGCGTACCGGCGGGAGGGGGGCGGGACGGTGATCGGGTTCACTGTGGGGAACTGACCGTCTGCTCGCGCGGAGCGAACCGGCGGAGGGAATCGGCAGGGAGAGCGGGAAGAAGGGAGCGTGGGCAGGGTGCCGGACGGCTGGGAGTGGGACGAGACGCTGTTCGCGGGGGCCGCCCCGCACTACCGGCGCGGCAGGCTCCCGTACGCCCCCGGGCTGACGGCCGTACTCGCCGAGGTCCTCGGGCTCGACGGGCGCGGACGCCTGCTCGACGTGGGCTGCGGGCCGGGCACCCTCGCGCTGCCGCTGGCGCCGCTGTTCGGCGAGGTCGTCGGGGTGGACCCGGACCCGGGGATGATCGAGGAGGCCGGACGCGGGGCCGTCGGGCCGGGGGTGGACGGGAAGGCGCGGTGGGTGCGGGCGCGGGCCGAGGAACTGCCCGCGGGGCTCGGGACGTTCACCGTCGTGCTCTTCGCCCAGTCCTTTCACTGGATGGACCAGGACCGGGTGGCGGCGACCGTACGGGACATGCTCCGGCCCGGCGGAGTGCTGCTGCACGTCTCCGACCTGAAGACGGAGTCCCGTACCGTCGGGGGCCTCCCGCACCCCGCCGTGCCCCGCCCGGAGATCCAGGCCCTGGTCACGCGCTACCTCGGGCCGGTCCGGCGGGCCGGCCGGGGGACGCTGCCGCGGGGGACGCCCGGCGGTGAGGCGGAGGTGTTCGCGCGGGCGGGCTTCAGCGGCCCGGACCGTCATGTCGTCCCCGGCGGACAGGCGTTGGAGCGTACGTCCGACGACGTCGTGGCCGAGGTCTTCTCGATGTCCTTCTCCGCCCCGCACCTGTTCGGCCCGCGCCGCGACGCCTTCGAGACGGAGCTGCGCCGGCTGCTGGCGGAGCACTCCGCGCCGGGGCTGTTCTCCGAGCGCGGCCCGAGCACGGAGGTCTTCGTCTGGCATCCGCCCGTCCGCGCCTGAGGCACCTCCCCGCCGGCCCCGGGCCGGGCGGCGGAGGCCGGGGCCGGTTCGATCCTCAGCCGTGCGGCGGGGGTTCAGCCGTGCGGCGGGGCCTCAGCCGTGCGGCGGGGGTTCAGCCGTGCGGCGGGGCCTCAGCGGGGCCAGGGCCGCCCCGTGCGCTGCTCGATGTCGGTGTTGAACTGTTCGAGGTCGGCGACGAACCGCCGCAGCCGGTCGGCCGGCCAGTCGCCGAGGACGTCGGCGAGCCCGGCGACGATGGCGTCGCGGTCGGCGTGCAGGCGCGCGCGGCCCTCTTCGGTGACGCGGAACTTGCGGGCGATGCTGCCGTTGGGGTCCAGCGTGCGCTCCACCAGGCCCTCCCGCAGCAGCGCCGTCGTCTGCCGGGTGAAGGTGGACGGCGCCAGCCCGAACGCCTCGACCAGGTCCGGCACGGACATCGGCCCCTGCGCCTCCAGGCGGCTGAGCAGCACATAGGCGCTGCGGTCGAGGGCGCCGCCGCTGCGGACGCGGCGCGGGGAGGTCATCTCCAGGTGCCGGGTGAGGATCAGCAGCTCACGCTCGATGCAGCCACCTGCCTGCCGTGCGTCCACGCCGTCCTCCTCGGGGTGCGAAAGCTGTGGCCGCCTACCCTATGTCCACGTGCGCGGCCCCCTGTTTTCGGCCGAATTCCGTCATACGTGTTTCATGACTAAAGCATCATGCACAGGACGTGCATGATGCACTTTTGTTGTACGGTGCATTTCACCGGTCCTTCAGCAGTCACGGCGCGCGCGTTCCGTCCGCGCGCTTCCCCCACCGCCTCCACCTCTTCGAGGAGCGCAGATGACCGACCAGGCCGTAGACCAGCCCACCGACCTCCCCGTGACCCTCCCCCTGGCCACCGACGCCCCGCTCGATCCCCCCGCCGAGTGGGAGGAGCTGCGCGCCCGGTGCCCCGTCGCCCACGCCACGCTGCCCAGCGGGGACACGGCGCTCTACCTGACCCGCTACGACGACGTCCGGGCCCTGCTGGCCGACCCCCGCTTCACCCGCCCCACCGAACGGGACAACGCCGCCCGGCTGGCACCCGAGGGCACCGGCGGGGCCGCCGTCACCGGCAGCAGCGCCTTCGCGATCCCCGACCGGGGCGAGCCGCACCAGCGCTGGCGGCGCCGGGTCGGCAAGTACTTCACCGCCAAGCGGATGACCGCCCTGCGCCCCGGCATGGTCCGCCTCGCCGAGGACCTCGTCGACACCATGCGCGCCGAGGGCGCCCCCGCCGACCTGCGGGCGAGCCTCGGCTTCCCGTTCCCCGTCTACGTCATCTGCGACCTCCTCGGCGTCCCCGCCGACGACCGGGACCGCTTCTCCCACTGGTCCGACAGCTTCCTGAGCGTCACCCGCTACACCGCCGACGAGATCCGCACCGCGCAGCGGGAGTTCATCGAGTACATGGCCGGGCACATCACCGCCAAGCGCGCCGACCCGGCCGACGACCTCCTCAGCACCCTCATCAGCGAGGGCGAGGACGACCCGGACGGCGGTCTGAGCGACGACGAGCTGGTGGCCACCGGCGTGGGCCTGCTCGTCGCCGGCCACGAGACCACCGCCAACATGATCGGCAAGATGGTCTCCATGCTGCTCGGCGACCGCGCCCGCTGGGAGACGCTGCTGGAGAACCCCGCGCTGGTGCGCACCGCCGTGGAGGAGTCCCTGCGCTTCGACACCAACCTCGGCTTCGGCGTGCGCCGTTACATCGGCGAGGACGTCGAGATCGGCGGACAGGTCGTGCCCGGGGGCAGCACCGTGGTGTGCAGCATGCCGGCCGCCAACCGCGACGAGCGGACCTTCGCCGGCGCCGCCGACATGGACCT
The DNA here is from genome assembly GCF_044768905.1 of Streptomyces sp. NPDC090994. Taxonomy (NCBI): domain Bacteria; kingdom Bacillati; phylum Actinomycetota; class Actinomycetes; order Kitasatosporales; family Streptomycetaceae; genus Streptomyces; species Streptomyces sp. NPDC090994. The sequence goes on along the minus strand of NZ_JBIVWS010000001.1, from coordinate 899,065 downwards.
CGCCCGCACCCCCAACCCCCACCTGACCTTCGGCGTGGGGCCGCACTCCTGCCTCGGCCAGTCCCTGGCCCGCACCGAACTCCAGGTCGTCCTCGACACCCTGCTCACCCGCGTCCCCACCCTCCGCCTCGCCGTGCCCGCCACCGAGCTGCGCAAGACCGAGGGACTCCTCGTCGGCGGACTGCGCGAAGTCCCCGTCAGCTGGTGATTCCGGGGCGCCCGGCGACCACGAGAGAACGAGAGGCGGAACACCCCATGAAACTCACCGTCGACCAGGACAGGTGCTGCGGCGCCGGTGCCTGCGTCCTGGCCGCGCCGGAGGTCTTCGACCAGCGGGACGAGGACGGCGTCGTCACCCTCCTGGACCCCGAGCCCGCGCCCGACCGGCACGACGCCGTACGGGAGGCGGCGGCCGTCTGCCCCACCGCGGCCATCCAGGTGACCGAGTCCGGCTGACCGGCCCGGCCGCCGTCACCAGGCAATAATCAAACCCTCCTTGGCATTTTCGCCCCTGTCGGCGCGAGGGAATCACTCCATATTCTCCAGGCATCGAGAAACCGCCCAAAGACAAAGGCAGTTCACATGCCCGACGAACCCGATGAAGTGAAAGGCGTGACCCGGCGTACGGCGCTGGAACGCGCCGCCGGCGTCGCCGCGATCAGCGCGGCGGCCACCCTCGCCACGACCCTTTCCAGTCCCCCCGCCGCCGCGGCGCCGTCGACGGTCGCCGCAGTCCGCTTCCCGCAGACCGAACTGGCCCACAGGACCACGGAATTCGTCCGGAGCGTCTGCACGCCGTCCCTCTTCAACCACGTCATGCGCACCTACCTGTTCGGCGCCCTGCTCCTCGACCGCCGCGGCGTCCGCTACGACCGTGAACTCGCGTTCGTCGCGGCGGCCCTGCACGACCTGGGCCTGGTCGAGGCGTACCGGAGCCCGGCGGAGCGCTTCGAAGTGGACGGCGCCGACGCCGCCCAGCGGTTCCTGCGCGAGCAGAACATGCCGGCCGGACGCGTGGCGGTCGTCTGGGACGCGATCGCCCTGCACACCAACGCCGGCATCGCGGCCAGGAAAAGGCCGGAGATCGCCCTGATCTCCCTGGGCTCCGGCCTCGATTTCACCGGGAACGGCCTGGACGAGATTCCGGCCGACGACCTCACGGACATACTCACCGCTTTTCCCCGGGAGGAATTCACCCAGGAGGCGATCGACACCATCCTCTCGCTGTGCCGCACCAAACCCCTGTCGGTACTCATGCACCCGTTCGCCGAGGTGGGCCGCCGCCACATCCCCGGCTTCCCGGTCCCGACCGTCGAGGACCTGCTGCTCGCGGCGCCTTTCGCGGAGTAGCCGTGCCTTTCGCGGAGTGGCCGTGCCTTTCGCCGAGTAGCGGCGCCTTTCGCGGAGCAGGGGACGGGGGCCGGCGGTGGCGCCGCCGCGCCCGGGACGCGGGCCCCCGCCGCGTCGGCTCAGGCCGAAGCCGCCACCGGCGAACGCGGCGCGGACCCCTCCGGCGCCACCGCCGGTCCGTCCGGGCCGGCGTCCGGCTCCGGCAGGGATGCACGGTGGGCCCGGGCCAGGGTCACCATCCTGTCGAGGGTGTCCCGGGCCCGCAGCAGGTCGTCGATCTGTGCCGTGATCCGCTCGCGTTCGCGGGCCATCCGCTCCAGCGTGGCGTCGGAGTTGTGGACGCTCGGGGCGTCGCGGCACGGCATAAGATCGGCGATGGTGCTGCTGGAGAGGTTGGCCGCGTACAGGTCCTGGATGAAGCGGACGCGGTCCACGTCGTACTCCGTGTACTGCCGCTGCCCGCTCGGCGTGCGGGTGCTGGTGAGCAGGCCCTGCTGCTCGTAGTACCGCAACGACCGCACGCTCACTCCGGCGCGTGCCGCGAGTTCCCCGATCCGCATGACTGCCTCCCGCAGGTGGTCCACGGCACCGCGGGATCTGGTGGCGCACCCCACACGGAGCCGCGGTGTTCTGACGGTTGCCTCTGACACCGGTGTCAGGTTTTAGCGTACACACGCGTTCCGGAAGCCGGAGCGCGTGTGTACGCGAGGAGAACCGACATGCCGTCCCTGTTCAGCAGTTACCGCCTCGGCGAGCTGACGCTGCCCAACCGGACCGTCATGGCCCCCATGAGCCGCGTCCGGGCCGCCGCCGGCGGTCTGGCCACCCCTTCGATGGCCGCCTACTACGCGCAGCGCGCCACGGCCGGCCTGATCATCGCCGAGGGCGCCCAGCCCAGCCTCGTCGGCCAGTCCAACCCGGGCACGCCCGGCCTGCACACCGACGAGCAGACGGACTCCTGGCGGCAGGTGACCGACGCGGTCCACGTCAACGGCGGACGCGTCTTCGCCCAGATCATGCACGGCGGCCGGGTCGCGCACCACGAGACCACCGGCCTCCAGCCGGTCGGCCCGTCGGCCGTGCCGGGGGAGGGCAACGTGTTCACCCCGAGCGGCCCGCAGCCGATGCCCGTGCCGCGGGCCCTGGAGACCGACGAGGTCCCCGAGCACGCCCTGTCCTACGCGCACGCCGCCCGCCGCGCCGTCGACGCGGGCTTCGACGGCGTCGAACTGCACGGCGCCAACGGCTACTTGATCTCCCAGTTCCTGTCCTCCAACGCCAACCTGCGCGACGACCGCTACGGCGGCTCGATCGCCCACCGCATCCGGTTCGCCGTCGAGGCGGCCACCGCCACCGTCGAGGCCGTGGGCGCCGCCCGCACCGGCATCCGCCTGTCGCCCGGCGGCGGTTTCTGGGGTGTCGTCGAGGACGACGCGGCCGAGCTGAACACCGCCCTGCTCACCGAGCTGGCCCGCCTCGACCTCGCCTACGTGCACCTGGAGGCCACCACCGACGAGGACACCCTCCTCCTCCTGCGCAAGACCTGGCCGGGCACCCTCATCGTCAACCCGGTCATGCCCCTCGGCTCGCGGCAGACCGGGCCGGCGGAGGCCGACCACTGGCTGGGCCTGGGCGCCGACCTGATCGCCTTCGGCCGCGGCTTCCTCGCCAACCCCGACCTGGTCGAACGCCTCCGCGCGGGCCTGCCCGTCACCTCCGCCGACGAGAGCACCTTCTACCAGGGCGGCGACGCCGGGTACCTCACCTATCCGACGTACCGGTACCCGGCGGCCTGACCGCCCCGCCACGGGGAACGGAAAGGGGCCTCACGCGACCACCGAGGCCACGGCCCCGGGCGCGGGTGCCGCGCTACCCGGCTCCGGGACCACCGGCCGGGTCGGCAGCGGTGACCGCGTCAGCCACGGTGCGGTGGCGGGCGTGGGGCCCGAGCCGGGCGGCGAGCGGGTGGCGGTCGAGGTCGGCGGCGGCACGGCTGCGTACGTGGGCGAGGCGCAGGGCGATGCCGTGGCGGTGGAGTTCGTCGCGGAGTTCGTCGAGGGTGTCCAGGACGGGTACGCCGAGGTGGTGGCTGCCGGCGAGGTCGAGGACGACGGTGTGCGGCGGGGGATCGGCGGCGCGGACCTGGTCGCGGACGGCGAGCCGGACCCGGGAGATGTTGCCGAAGAACAGGCTGCCGTCCGGGCGGACCACGAGGACGCCCGGTGCGGTGCGGGCGCCGGGGTGTTCCGTGATGTCGCCGTACAGGCGGGTGCCGGGCAGGCGGCCCAGGACGGCCACGTCGCGGCGGCCGGCCGCGGCAATGAACAGCAGCAGCGACAGGGCGACGGCGAGAAGGAGCCCGGGCAGCAGGTCGAACAGCAGGACGCCGACGAGCGCGGTCAGCGCGACCCACAGGCTGGACCGGTCCAGGCGGGCATAGCGCCGCAGCTCGCCCACGCGCAGGAACCCGCGCACCGCGACGGTCACCCGCCGCCGACATCGGACGCGTGACGGCGGCCCTGTCCGCCCTCGGGCTGAGCGCGCACCGTCGCGGAAGCGACTGGGTCTCTTACGACAATCTAGTAATCAGGAAGGCATGCACCAGCAAAGTCGCTACGGGCGTTCCGGGTGCCCAGCTTCGGGTTGCCATCGACGATGTCCAAGCGGCTTGGGAGCGTCTGCGCAGGCTGGGGTTCGAAGGAGCAGTGCAACGCGAGGGCGGCGCCCTCTGGGCACAGATCGACCCGTACCTGATCGTCGCCGTCAAGAACGCCGAGCCGCCCGCTCGCCCATGAGCGAAGGGGATCGTAGGTCAGCCCATTTCCTCACGGGCGGCCTTGAGGTCGTCCACCAGAAAGACGTCTTGAGACCACTGCCCTGGCCATGCGGCGAGTACCAGGTCCTTTGGGCCTGCCTGCGCCAGCAGCGCTCGCTTTTCGGTTATCCGCGTCGCCTGCGTAACGACCCCCTTGGCGTCGACTCGGATGAGGGTCACGGTTTGCCCGCGCCAGGGAAACGCGCCCTCCACACCACTCGTGCGGCGAAGGGCAGAGGCGTCGAAGTCAGCAAATCTCGGCATGTCGCGAACTCTAGTACGAGCGTGTGTGCCTGGAAGTGCTTCCTCTGTCTTCGTGCCCTCGTCCAGGCTCTCGCGGGTGGAGCCCGAAAGCCCCCCGCTCGCGAGGAAGGTCCGCTCACGGCCACACCAGGCAATAGTGCCCCGCCTCATGCAGCCGATCTAAACCGGGTGAAATGGGTGGGCTACCTGAGGTGAAGTATTACCTCCGCCGCATGGGCAACATGCTCGTCTCAGCCGCATCGCGCTGCGTTGCTGGTCTGCGTGCGCCGTCGTTGCCCGCGGCCCGGATGCGGTTATGCCCTCTAGCGAAGGGCAGCGTTGCACTCAACACCGAGTGCTGGGCATCGGGACGCGATGGGTTGCTTTGACACGTCAGTTCAAGGCGAGCTCACGAAAGGTGTTGCGAACCTCGGTCAACGGGTCACGTTCCCTTGTGTAGTAGAGCTTGTTGGTCAGGAGTACCGCCCAGCGGCACTTGGTGGGGGAAATCCACATGCCTGTGCCCGTGAAGCCGTAGTGGACCCAGGCGTCCTCGTCGGCGGTCGTGCCGGGAGCGGGGTGCCAGAACAGGCCGCGAGCGGGTTGGAGATGGCCCGTCTGGATCGTCAGGGACCGGGTGATCCACTCGCTCTCGAAACCAGCCCGGAACTGGGAAGCGGCAGGGGCGAGCATGTACTGGAGGAAGGCGGCGAGGTCGTCGAGGACGGTGAAGGCGCCGGCGATGCCGCAGACGCCGCCCAGCAGGCGGGCCGAGAAGTCGTGGGCGACTCCCTTGAGGTGGGTGTCGGTGTCCTGGTCCAGTTCGGTGGGCGCGCAGCGCGCCGCGAGGCTGGCGGGCAAGGGACCGAAGCGGGTGGAGGTCATGCCCAGTGGGAGCCAGGTGCGGGCGGTGGCCAGTTGGTCCAAGGGCTGGCCGGAGAGGTGTTCGGCGAGGTAGCCCAGGATGAGGGCGGCCCGGTCGGTGTACTCGACTGCTTCACCCGGAGGTCGGTGGAGTTGCTCGTGGAGGACGCCTCGGCGGATCTCCTCACGGTTGGTGCCGTAGAGGTTCTTCAGCTGGGCTCGCAGTGGGACGCCGGCGGTGTGCGTCAGCAGATGCCGGGCGGTGACGGCTCCGAGTGGGTGCCCGGTGACCTCCTGCCAGAAGCTGCCGAGCGGCTGGTCGAGGTCGAGGGTTCCGTCCTCGTACAGGGCGCCGACGGAGGACCAGACGGCCAGGATCTTGGTGAGGCTGGCGGCGTCGAAGACGGTGTCGGTGCGCATTGGCACGTCCGGCTCGTCGGGGTCGAGGACGCCGGTGGTGCCCTGGGCGAGGGTGCCGGTGGCGTCGCCGAGGGCCCACACGGCGCCCGGGTACACCTTGTCGCGGACGCCCTCGTCCAACAGGGCTTCGAGGCGGTCACTGTCGTACGTCATGGTCTCCCTTTTCGCCGGGGCGTCGCGCGGTCAGCGTAGTGACGTTCACAAGGTGGGTCGGGCAGCGACGTGTCGTGCCGCCCGGGAATCACGTCAGGTGAGCTGGCGGCCGAGGTCGTTCAGGGACCGTGCGGTCGCCGAGAGAGGATGGCGGACCGCGTTCGCGTAGCCCGCCTGTCGCAGGGCGGTCAGCAGCCCAGGCGTCTTCCTCAGCCGCTCGAGGTCGCGCGCCAGAGCGGCGGAGTGGGTGAAGTCCGTGGCCATGCCAGATATGGCGAGCGCTTCGCTGAGGCCGGGTACGGGCTGGTAGAGGACGGGCAGTCCGCACGCTTGGGCTTCCAGCGCCACCAGTCCCATGGCCTCCAGGGTGGTGGACGGCACGACCAGCACATCGTGTTCCGTGAAGGCTTTCCACAGCTGTGGGCGGCGCAGCCAGCCGAGGTAGCGGACTCGTACGCCGGCTCGTTGCAGCAGCGGGGCCAGTGCGTGGAACTGGGCCCTGGGCGCGGCGACGCTCAGCTCGACACCGGGCACCGGGGCCAGACTCTTGATCAGGGCCTCACCACCCTTTTCGGCGGTCAGGCGTCCTGCGTACAGGAGCCGCAGGTAGCTGCTGGAGGTGCGTGCCGGCCGGGCGGGTGGGGCGGTGAGCAGGTGGTCGGGGATGCCCCAGGGGATGTGGGTGATCTTGCGGCGTTCGATCTGCGGGGCGAGCTTGAGGAGGCGGTCGGCCATTGCGTTGGTCGGGACCACGATGGCGTCGGCGGCCCTGGCTGTTTCGCGCAGCACTTGGAGCTGGTCTCGGTGGGTCTCGGCGAAGAGCAGGTCCGTGCCGTGGACGAGGGCGATCCGAGGATGCGCGGGCAGAGCGCGGATGAGGGCAGGAGTGGCGCCGAATGCGAGGTGCTGCAAGTGGAGGACGCCGATCTGCGTGGGATCGAGTATGGCTGTGAGCGCTCTGCGCAGGGTGGCGACGTAGCGGCTGAAGGCCGTTCCTTCCAGACATTTGCCTGCTACGGGGAGCACGCTGAGTCCGGCAGGTGGCCGGGGAGCGTGACCAGGTGGTGCGAGCATGAAGGCGCGTGCCGGGATGAGGGGTTGTCGGCCGGTGTAGAGGCCGATGAAGAGCTCGACGCTGCCGCCGGGGCTTCCAACGGGGAGGTCCAGGAAGGTGGCAGCCATCGGGCCGGTGGCCGAGCGCGCGTTCACCGCGTGCCTCCGTCGATCTCCTCGTAGAGGCGCGAGACGTCGATGCCTTCCGTGGACGCGTACTTGGCGGGCTGATGCTGGTAGCTGGCCGGGGTGCCGAAGGCAGTGAGGAAGACGAGCTTGCCGAAGGTCATGCCCGGATACACGCGCACCGGTCGCGTGGCGCGGATCTCCAGCGTCCAGCGGATCGCATGGCCCTGGTGTCCGAGCGGAGCCGAGACGTGAACCCAGATGCCCAGGGACCCGGTAGTGCGGTCGCCGTTCAGTAGCTGCGCGTACGTCTCCGAACCGGTCCGCTCCAGCGTGATGCCGAGGTAGAGCAGGTCAGGGCGCAATACGAGGCCGGTGTCGGGGATGGGCTGCTCTGCGAAGGCGGTGGGGGTCGCGGCGTCGAGGTCGCCGTCGCAGACGCGGATCGTGTCCCCGAGCCGCCAGTCGTAGGCGTTGGGGGAGAGGCGGCTGGGTTCGTACGGGTCGATGGTGATCTCGTCGGCCTGGACGGCGGCGGCGATGGCAGGGCCGGTGAGGATCACGATGCCACCGCCCGGAGTCGGGCGAGGTCTCGCCAGTAGGCGGAGGGCTGCGGTCCTTCGGCGGCCTGGTACTTGCCACGGTAGAGGTCGATGGCGCCGGTGGAGACGAAGAACATGATCTGCCCGATCTTCATGCCCTCGTATACGCGCAGCGGTCGGATCGGGGTGAGCATGAGCGTCCACTGTCCGTGGAAGCCGATGTCGCCGATAGGAGCGGTGATCTCGACGAACAGGCCGAGGCGTCCGACGGAGGAACGACCGAACAGCAGTGGCACGAAGGTGTCGGAGCCGACCTCTTCGAGGGTGTGGCCGAGGTAGAGCTCGCCTGGCTGGAGGATGTGCCCGTCCGAGCCGATGCTGGTTGCGTTTGTGGGGTTGGGCCGGTGTGGGTCCAGGATCGTGCTCGTGTAGGTGATCAGGGTGGGGCCCAGACGCACGTTGTAGCTGTTGGGGTTGACCTGGTCGGCGGCGAACGGGGTGATGCGGAGGCGGCCGTCGTGAGCGGCAGCGGTGATCTCCGGGCCGGTGAGGATCATTCGCTGTCTCCTTCCGCGGTGTCGGGAGCGGTGAGGACGTGCTGGACGGCCTGGTCCAGGCGCAGGCCGGCCTCGTGTGTGCGTCCGCCGAGGTAGGTGTCGGCGAGGTAGTCGGTGGTCAGCACGGTGGTGATGGCGTCCGGCAGGGGATAGGGGGCCGTGACGAGCGGACCGGACTGGGCGGTCAGATCTGACAGCAGGCCACGGAGGTCGCTGCGTACCGGCTCAGGTACGTGGGCGTGCACCAGCTGGTTGGCGAACGGCTCGATGGAGAGCAGGTCGCCCTGGGTGAGCGTGTCGCCGAGCGGGACGGCACGAAGTGCCGTCTCGTTGAGGATGACCGTGTCTGCCCCGAGTGCCGTACGCAGGCGGGCGGTGAGCTCCATGAGCAGGCTGCGCCGGTCGAAGGGCTGGTGGCGGTACGCCGGACTGATCGGGCCGAGGACGGCGGCCAGCTGCTGCTTGACGTTTTCGATGAGGGAGCGCAGATCCGCAAGCTCCATGGGAAAGCGGCTCGGGGCCCGATGTGGGAAGGATGCAGTGCCGGCACCCCATCCCGTGCCTACGGGTGTCGCGATCGCATAGCCGTCGGCGAGTTCCCGACCCTTGGCGACCAGGGTGCCGTCGACTCGGACCGGTCCGTACTGATCGCTGTGGCAGTGCCCGGCGAAGACTACGTCGAGGAACGAACAGGCCGCCGCGAGTTTCCGGTCCTCGTCGAAGCCGGAATGGCTGAGCAGGACCCAGCTGTCCACCTCGTGGTGGGCGAGAATCACCTCGCGCAGGGACTGCAGGGGATCGGTGACGCATTGGCCGGCTCGCTGGGCAGCCGGGATCGAGTGGAAGGCTTGCCGGCCGATCACAGCGGTTACGCCGACGCGCCGTCCATCGATGTCGGCGATGTACAAGCGGCGGAACAGAGCGTCGCCGGTGTTGGCATCCACGGCATTGGCGCAGACAGTGCGCCGGTGAAGGTCGGGTTCGAAGTAGTGGGGCCAGCCGTGGTTGCCGGGGGCCAGCACGTCGTACAGCCTGAGCAGGATCCCCCGCTCGATCGTGCCGCGGGCGAGGCGGTAGTACCCGCTGCCTTCAAAGAAGTCGCCGCAGTCCACGATGAGGGAAGTCGGCCGCAGCGAGTGGAGGTGGGTCAGGAACGGCGCGGCGTTGTCGAAGGCGGAGTGGACGTCCGTTGTGGCGACGATCTGGCGCAGGTTGCGCCCGTCGGTGGTCATGGGGTGACCTCGCAGATGTCGGCGCCCAGGCTGTGGAGCTTGCCGGGCAGGTCGGCGTGGCCGCGGCGGAGTTGGTCGAGGCCGCCGAGGGTGGTGACGCCGTGGGCGGTGAGGCCGGCGACCATGAGGGCGGATCCGGTTCGGATGTCGGTGGCCTCCACGCCCGTCCCGGTCAGCCGTTGAGGACCGGTAAGGCGGCACTCGGTGGGGGAGATTTTCTCGATGTCCGCCCCGAGGCGGGCCAACTGCGGCAGAAGATTGCCGTGGCGACCTGGGTTGATGGCGTCGGCGAACAGGTGGGTACCGGGTAGGCCGAGGGCCAGTGCCATGAGTGGTGGTTCGAAGTCGGCGTCCAAGCCGCCCGGACTGAGCGAGGCGGTGGCCCGTAAGGGGCGGCTGGTCAAGCGGCCGTCCTGGGCGTTCACGGTGAGAGTGTCCGCCTCGCTGACGGTGGAGATGCCCAGTCGGTGCAGGGCGGCTACGAGGGGGCCCAGGTCGTCGGCTCGCGCGCCTCGGATGCGCGCGCTTCCGCCGGTGCTGGCGACTGCACAGGCGAGTGTCCCTGCCTCCACCTTGTCTCCCGGCACCACCCATGCGGCGTCGCTCGGTGCCGAGGAAGGCGGCGATAGGGTGAGCAGGCGCTCACCGGCCCGGGTTTCCCATCCCGCCGCCTGCAGGGCCTCCAGCACGTACAGCACTTCCGGCGAGAGATTGGGCTCGCCCAGCCGCAGAGGCCGGCCGGTGGTGACGGCTCGAAGCAGGGCGGCCACGGTCGCCCCGCGCGAGCGGAACGGCAGCACCAGGGACACGGTGCCATAGCGACGTCTGGCGGCCTCGACGCGATATCCGGTGTCATCCAAGACACTCCGGTCGCCGAATGCCTCGTACACCTTGAAGTGCAGCTCCATCCCGCGTGCGCCGATCCGGCAGCCTCCCGGCCACGGCAGCCGTGCCTCTCCGTGCCGCGCGAGCAGGGCCGGCACCAGGTAGTACGAGGCACGGATACGCGCGGCCTGGGGCAGGTGGGGGCGCTCGGGCTGGTTTTCAGTCGGCAGAATCACCGCCGCAGTCGGCTTCCCGACCGGCTGCGCTACGTGCCAGCCCGACTCTTGGAGCAGCGCGAGCATGGTCTGCACGTCCGTGTTGGCAGGGATGTTGTTCAGCCTCACCGGACAGCCGAGGGCAGCCGCGGCGGCCACCAGCGGGAGCGCCGCGTTCTTGGAGCCGTCGACAGTCACAGTGCCGGTGAGCGGTGGGCCCGGACGAACGGCGATCACCTCCGCGGCCGCGCCGGGGACGTGAGTGGTCGTCATCAGCAACTCCTCTGTGCAACGAGGGGGGACACGATCGGATGGTCCGGATTGGTGGGCAGTGCGATCTCGGCCCAGCAGCACTTCCCGACCGCCGTCGGCTCGACGCCGTATCGATCCGCGAGCGCGGCCACGAGGAACAGACCTCGGCCGCTCTCGCTACACGGATCCAGGAGACCCGGCCGGGGCAGCTCCGGGCAGTCGTCGCAGACTTCGACCCGCAGTGACTGCTCGTCGAGACGGACGGACAGGGAAACCGGGCCGGCTTCGGCATGCCGGACCGCGTTGGTGACGAACTCACTGATCACGAGCTCGGCGGTGTGCACCACCTCGTTGCCCAGCACCGTGTCCCAGCCCTCTATCGCATCCACGGCCCGGTGCCGGGCGACGGTGACCGCGGTCGGTGTGGCGGATACGGAGAGTGCGAACTGGTGCGCTTTCACGAGCTGCCTCCAGGGTCGGTGCGGCTGCTCCAGGCAACCGCTCCGGAGGCAAGCGGGACCATGCCGTGTGCCGGGGCCGCATCACTTATGCAGGAGCTGCATCGCGGCCAATCGATGCTCGGTTACGCTCGGTTGAGCAGGCAGGATCGGCAACGGCAGAAGGGGCCGTGGCGCAGATGGCCGACGCACAGAGTGAAGCCGGACGGATCGGCGAAGTCATCCGTCAGGCACGCGTATTACAGCGGCGCTCGCAGAAGGACGTTGCCACCGCACTGGGCTACCACCAGTCGAAGGTGAGCCGCCTGGAGAACGGCAGGGGCACGGAGGACGTGCGCGTGCTGCGCGAGATCGCGAAGGTACTGGGCATCCCACCGCAACGCCTCGGCCTCGCCGCTGCCCCCGACGCCAGCCCCAGCGATCCCGGAACCGAGGACATGCACCGCCGCACCTTCCTTGCCGCGAGCGTCGCCGCGCTCGCGGCAACGCCGACGCCAACCATGGCGCACCACGACCTGATCCAGGTCCTGCTGCCGGGACCGAGCCCCGCCGCCACCGGTGACTCCTCCGGTATCGACGAGCTGCGGGAGCGAGCGCGGACCGTGCGCCGGCTGTTCTGCACGTGCGACTACGCGAAACTGGAGCAGGCCCTGCCGGGCCTGATCGCCGACCTGCGCCAGGTCGCCGGCGGCTCCTCCGGTTCGGCGGAGGCATCCGGGTTGCTCGCGACCACCTACCAGACGTCGGTGAGCCTGTTGCTGAAGCGAGCCGACCAGGGCAACGCCTGGTTCGCGGCCGGCCGGGCCATGGCCGAGGCGGAAAGGTCCGGGGACCCTGTCGTCCTCGCCGCCAGCGTCCGCGTTCACGCTCACGTGCTCGTACGGGAGAAGCACACAGCCCAAGCCGTGAACATGGTGCGCCACACCGTCGACCAGCTCAGCGGCTCCTACGACCAACGCTCGCCCCGATACCTGGCAGCGGTCGGCCTGCTGTTGCTCCGCGGAGCAACAGCCGCCAGCAGAAACGGCGACCGCGACACGACCCACGACTTCCTCACCGAGGCCAAAGAGGTGGCCCGCTACGTCGCATTCGACAGGTCGGACGCCTGGGCGAACTTCAGCCCGACCAACGTAGCCCTGCACGAGATCAGCGCAGCTGTCTCATTCGGCGACGCCGGAATCGCCCTCCAAACCGCTCGCCCCCTCATGCGGCGGCACATCCCCGTCCCCGAGCGACGGGCCGCGCTCTGGGTGGAGGCCGCCCGCGCCTACAGTCAGCAGGGCAGACTCGCCGACGGTTACCAGGCCCTGCGCATCGCCGAGAACTGCGCGGCACAGGACGTCCGACGCCCGGCCGTACGCGAACTGGTCGCCGACATGGCAGCCCGTGACCGTCGCCGGGCACTGCCCGAACTCCACCACTTCAGCCGCCAACTGGGAGTGCCCGCGTGAGTGACCAGCACGACAAGCCGTTCCTCCAGATCGTGGTCTGCGCGGCCGGGGTCGCCGCCGACGTCGGCCGGCTGATCACGGCAGCACAGGAACGGCACTGGGACGTCGGCGTCGTTGCCACCCCGCAAGGAGTCGGCTTCCTTGATGCGGAGGCGGTCGAGGCCCAGACCGGCCGCCCCGTTCGCTCGGCCTGGCGGTCACCGGGTGAGCCACGCCCGAGCCGGCCTGCGGATGCGATCGCGGTCGCCCCGGCCACCTTCAACACGGTCAACAAGTGGGCCGCCGGGATCTCCGACAACCTCGCGCTGGGCATCCTGTGCGAGGCGCCCGCCATGGGGGTACCGGTCGCCGTGCTGCCTTACCTGAACTCCGCCCAGGCCGCTCACCCTGCATACCGACGGAGTCTGGACCTGCTGCGCGAGATGGGTGTCTTGGTCGGCTCCTACGAGCCTCACCGGCCGAAGGCGGGCGGCGGGGCCGACCGCTACCGCTGGGAGGAAGTGCTGGAGCTGCTTGACCCGAGGCTGTCCGCGCGGTCGTGATCAGCGCCGATGTGCTCGCGGCTGCGGGAGCGAGACGGTGGTTGCCTCGTGGGCCGGAGTGCTGGGTGTCCCATCGGGCCGTGCTGCGCTGCGGGCCTGTGCTGCACGGGCGCGTGCGTTGGGCGTCGGCCGTGCGCTGACGCGTTGTATACGCCACGCCAGGGTCCTTGCGGGGGAGCGGGCGTCATCCAGGGCACGTTGGTCGGCGGCCTGCCTGAGAAGTCGTTCCGGGTCGTGCCCGAGTGCTTCCGCTTCGGCGAGTGCGGCAGTCAGGGCAACGATCGCGGGATCTGCGAGGACCTGCTCCGAGTGCGCGGGTACGGCCCGACGGATGTGGTGGACGTGCCGGTCCACCTTCGGTTGCGGCGGTCGGTGCCGGACGAGGGCGGTCAGGGGTGCTGCTGCCTGGTCGTATGCGGCTTGGAGGTGGAGCAGAGTCTGCTGGGCGGCGGCGACCTGCTGGTCGTGGTGGCGGAGCTGGTGCCAGCGGGTGGCCGCGATGGTGACGAGGATCGCGGCGTCGAGGAACATCGCCAGAGCCGTACCGTCCCCCGGTGCGGGCTCGCGGAGCATCGCCCGTATGGCGCTTCGCAGGGCGCGGATGGGTGCGGGAGCGAGGAGGGGCAGGACGTCGAGGGCTTCACCGAAGGCGGCGAGGTGGGCCTGGGAGGCTCCATCGTCGTGACCGTTGAGGTGGTGGGGGATGCGCTCGGTGGCGGCGGTGGCCTGGTGCCAAGGGTTGGGAGAGCGAGGAGCGCTTGCTCGGCTGGTTGGTGGGCTGCGGGTCGGTAGCCTTCAGGCGTGCTCGGATCCTGGGGAGGGACAGGTCCGGGGCGAGTGTGGAGCCGGAGTACCAGATGGGTTCCTTGCTGGTGGCCCATCGTCGAGAGGTGCGGTCAGCTACACTGCGCTGGCTTTCCGGTGGGCGGAATCGGCGGCACAGCCTCCCCGGTGCCGCGTGTCGTGCATTAGCCGGCGCAATTGTTGATCCGGCCGGATGCGATTTCTGTAGGGTTTAAGAACCAACTCTTGCCAAAGGCTTCGGCTGCGAGTTGCAGCCACCTGTTATGGCAACTCGACCTCTCGAAATAGGCCCCGCCGGCTTGCATACCGGCAGGCCCGAAGACCCCACCCGACCCTCACGAAACCCCAGCTCAGGGCCACACCAGGCAGTACGGCTGATGCCCCGCCTCATGCAGCCGGTGCGAGAAGTCCTGCCACTCGTGCAGCAGTTGGTACACGTTGAACGCGTCCCGCGGTCCGCCCCGGTCCGGGACCGTCGACCAGATGAAGGCCGCCGCGCCGACCGCCTCCTCGCCTATGCCGCGCAGGGGGTCGACGACGGTCATCGGGAGCTTCACGACGGCGTAGTCGGGGTGGAGGACGACGAGTTCGAGCGGGGGGACCCGGTGGAGGGGGACGCCCTCGATGCCGGTGAGGACCATGGCCGCCATGGTCTCCGGCTTGATCTTGGTGAACATGCCGTTCATGCCGAGCTCGTCGCCGCCGAGTTCCTCGGGACGCATGGAGATCGGGACGCGGGCCGCGGTCGCGCCGTCGGGCGCGCCGAAGTATTTGTACGTCACCCCCACCCGACCACCATTCCTGCTCCCGGCCCTGAGCCGGTCGACCCCGCGGTCGAGCCGCTCGGGCTCATTCGGTCCAGCGTGCGCCTGACGTCTCTCGGTCGTTTCCTCCGCCTCGCGTCGGTGCCTGCCCCGCCGGGCGCGTCGAGGACCCAGGTCGTCGGTCCCCTCGCCCAGTCCGCCACCGCGATGCATATCTCCACCCGACTGCTTTTCTAGGACGCGTGGCCCCAGCCGCGCAACCCGATCATCGTGTCAGTGACCTCCCCCACGGCCGCCCGCCGAAACGTGCGGTGAGACATCCTGTCCGCGCGCCCCTGTGAGCTGGGTGTACCAGCTGTATCAGCTGCATCCGGCTTACGGCCTGTTCCGGTCCGCTCCCAGTCTTGCAGACGACACGGCTCCGGTAACGGTTGTCCGATCATCGGTCGTCATCGGATGCCCGTACGCCCACCCCATGCCCGCCCCCGCCCCGCCCCCGGCCCGCCCCACGCCCGCCCCCGCCCGCCCCACGCCCGCCCCCGGCACCACCCGCCCGCTGGCCTACCCTGAGGAGGTCACCCCCGCAACCGGAGTCCGCGAAGTCGGAGAAGGTCGAGAAGGTCGGAGAAGTCGCAGGTCATGAGCGAACTGGCATATCCATACGAAGCACCGGCCTCGCAGGCGCTGTTCGACCGTGCCGCGGCCGTCACGCCCGGCGGGGTGAACTCCCCGGTGCGGGCCTTCGGCGCGGTGGGCGGCACCCCGCGGTTCATGGTGTCCGGCACCGGGCCGTACCTGACCGACGCCGACGGCCGGGAGTACGTGGACCTCGTCTGCTCCTGGGGCCCGATGATCCTCGGGCACGCGCACCCCGAGGTGGTCGCCGCCGTACAGGAGGCGGTCGCGCGCGGGACGTCGTTCGGCACGCCCGCCGAGGGCGAGGTCGCGCTCGCCGAGGCCATGGTCGAGCGGGTCGCGCCGCTGGAGCAGGTGCGGCTGGTGTCCAGCGGGACCGAGGCGACCATGTCGGCGATCCGGCTGGCGCGCGGGTTCACGCGGCGCACCAAGGTCATCAAGTTCGCCGGGTGCTACCACGGCCACGTCGACTCGCTGCTCGCCGCGGCCGGCAGCGGGGTCGCCACCTTCGCGCTGCCCGACACCCCCGGCGTGACCGGTGCCCAGGCGAGCGACACGATCGTGCTGCCGTACAACGACCTCGACGCCGTGCACGCCGCCTTCGCCGCCCACCCCGGTGAGATCGCCTGCGTCATCACCGAGGCGTCGCCGGGCAACATGGGCGTCGTACCGCCGCTGCCCGGCTTCAACCAGGGGCTGAAGGACGCCTGCGCCGCCAACGGCGCGCTGTTCGTCTCCGACGAGGTGATGACCGGCTTCCGGACCAGCCGCGCCGGTTGGTACGGGGTGGAAGGCGTCGTCCCCGACCTGATGACCTTCGGCAAGGTGATGGGCGGGGGCTTCCCCGCCGCCGCCTTCGGGGGGCGCGCGGACGTCATGGCGCACCTCGCCCCGGCCGGCCCCGTCTACCAGGCCGGCACCCTCTCCGGGAACCCGGTCGCCACCGCCGCCGGTCTCGCCCAGCTCCGGCTCCTCGACGAGGCGGTGTACGACAAGATCAACGCCACCTCCGCCCAGATCCAGGGCCTGGTCGGCGAGGCGCTCTCCAAGGAGGGGGTGGCGCACACGATCCAGACCGCCTCCAACATGTTCTCCGTCTTCTTCACCGACGGCCCGGTGCGGAACTACGCGGACGCCAAGGCGCAGGAGTCCTTCCGCTTCACCGCCTTCTTCCACTCCCTCCTCGCGAACGGCGTCTACCTGCCGCCGTCCTCCTTCGAGTCCTGGTTCGTGTCCGCCGCGCACGACGAGCGGGCCGTGCAGCGGATCGCCGACGCCCTGCCGGCGGCGGCCCGGGCGGCGGCGGAGGCGACCGCATGAGCAGCACCGACCGTGACCGCGACATCACCGTCGTCCACCTGATGCGGCACGGCGAGGTGGAGAACCCCGGCGGCGTGCTGTACGGCAGGCTGCCCGGCTACCACCTCTCCGAGCTGGGCCGGCGGATGGCCGACCGGGTCGCCGAGCACCTCGCCCCGCGCGACGTGACGTACGTCGTCGCCTCGCCGCTGGAGCGGGCGCAGGAGACGGCGACCCCGATCGCCAAGGAGCACGGGCTCGACCTGGACACCGACGAGCGGCTCATCGAGGCCGCCAACGTCTTCCAGGGCAAGACCTTCGGCATCGGCGACGGCGCGCTGCGCCGCCCCGCCAACTGGCGGCACGTGGTCAACCCGTTCAGGCCGTCCTGGGGCGAGCCGTACGTCGACCAGGTGGTGCGGATGAAGGCGGCGCTGGACACGGCCAAGGACCGGGCCCGCGGGCACGAGGCCGTCGTCGTCAGCCACCAGCTGCCGATCTGGATCGTGCGGTCCTACATCGAGCGGCGCCGCCTGTGGCACGACCCGCGCAAGCGGCAGTGCACGCTCGCGTCCCTGACGACGTTCACGTACCAGGGCGACCGGATCGTGTCGGTCGGGTACTCCGAGCCCGCCCGTGACCTCGTCCCCGCCCACCTCCTCGCCGGTGCCAAGCCGGTGAAGGGGAAGGGCAAGGCGTTCGGGGCCTGAGGGTCCGGGTGCCGGGTGCCGGGTGCCGGGTTCCGGGTGCCGGGTGCCGGGGCGCGGCCCAGCAGCCCAGCACCGCCCGCGGCGCGCACGTCACGAAATCCGCACGTATTTCCGGAACCCGCCCGTTCGTCGCGTCCTCTGACTGGATGACCAGCACAGGACGTGACGAACGGGGACACCATGCCCACCACCACCCGCCGGACCCTCAGCCGCCGGAGCGCGCTCGGCCTCGGCGCGGGCGCCGCCGCGGCCGTCGGACTCACGGGCTGCGGCGGCTCCGGCACCTCGGACGGCCTGGAGCCGGAGGCGGCCGGTTCCCCCACCCGGCGGGCGCCGGCCCCGACCGCGACCGTCCGCCCCCTCGGCGACGGCTCCACGGAGTTCACCGGCAAGCAGCCCCACCAGCCCGCCGCGGCCGAGCCGCTGGAGCCGGGCCAGGCGCCGCCGCAGTTCGTGGTCTTCTCCTGGGACGGCGCCGGCGAGGTCGGCAACGGCCTCTTCCCGCGCTTCCTGGAACTCGCCGAGGAACACGACGCGCACATGACCTTCTTCCTCTCCGGGCTCTACCTCCTGCCCGAGTCGAAGAAGCGCCTGTACGAACCGCCGAACAACCCGCGCGGCGCCTCCGACATCGGCTACCTCACCGACGCCCACATCAAGGAGACGCTGAAGAACGTCCGCCGGGCGTGGCTGGACGGGCACGAGATCGGCACCCACTTCAACGGGCACTTCTGCGCCGGTTCCGGCTCCGTCGCCCACTGGACCCCCGCGCAGTGGCGCGACGAGATCGACCAGGCGAAGAGGTTCGTGACCGAGTGGCGGACCAACACCGGCTGGACCGACCTGCCCGCCCTCCCTTTCGACTACGACAAGGAACTGGCCGGCGGCCGCACCCCCTGCCTGCTCGGCCAGGAGAATCTGCTGCCCACCGCCCGCGAGCTGGGCTGGCGCTACGACGCCTCCTCGCCCGGCGGCCGGCAGGTGTGGCCGGTGAAGCGGGACGGGATCTGGGACCTGCCGTTGCAGCAGATACCTTTCCCCGGACACTCCTTCGAGGTCCTGTCGATGGACTACAACTTGCTGGCCAACCAGTCCGTCAACTCGACCAAGGCGCCGCCCGCCCACTACCCGGGCTGGCGCGAGCAGGCCGCCCAGTCGTACATATCCGGCTTCCGGCGGGCCTACGAGACGAACCGCGCCCCCTTCTTCGTCGGCAACCACTTCGAGGAGTGGAACGGCGGCATCTACATGGACGCCGTCGAAGAGGCGCTCCGGCACATCGCGCGCGAGAAGGAGAAGGGCGGCGACATCCGGCTGGTCTCCTTCCGGCAGTTCACCGACTGGCTGGACGCCCAGCGGCCCGAGGTGCTCGACAAGCTGCGCACGCTGGAGGTCGGCACCGCGCCGGCCGGCGGCTGGAAGACCTTCCTGAAAGCCGCGCCCACCAGCGCCTGAGGTGCGGGTTCGCGGTCGCGAGGGGGGTGCGCAAGATCCTCGGAACGGACATGCGAAACTTTTCACATGAGTGCCGCCAGCCGTTCCCCCCTGGGCCCCTCGGGTTCCCGGGACCCCCTGGGTTCGAACCGCACCACCGCCCGTGCCCGCCGCCGCGCCGCCCTGGCCGCCGGCGCCGTCGCCGGCGCGCTGCTCGTGTCCGCGTGCGGCTCCGGCGGGACCTCGGGCGGTGGCGGCGACACCAACTACATCACCGGCGCGGACGGCGTCGCCACGGTGGACAAGGGCGACCGCACCGCCATCCCCGACCTCTCCGGCGAGACCGTCGACGGCGAGCAGCTCGACGTCGACGACTACCAGGGCAAGGTCGTCGTCCTCAACGTATGGGGCTCCTGGTGCCCGCCCTGCCGCGCCGAGGCCAAGAACTTCGAGAAGGTCTACCAGGACGTCAAGGACCAGGGCGTCCAGTTCGTCGGCATCAACACCCGCGACACCTCCACCGGCCCCGCCAAGGCCTTCGAGAAGGAGTACGGGATCAGCTACCCGAGCCTGTACGACCCGGCCGGCAAGCTGATGCTCCGCTTCGCGAAGGGCACCCTCAACCCGCAGGCCATCCCCTCCACGCTGGTCATCGACCGGGACGGCAAAATCGCCGCGCGCACCCTCCAGGCCCTCAGCGAGGAGAAGCTGCGCAAGATGCTCAAGCCGGTCCTGGCGGAGAAGTGAGCGGGGAAGTGACGTGACCGCCGCCCTGTCCACCCTCGCCGCCGACCCCGGCGAGACCGTACGCAGCGGCGCGCTGCTGCTCGCCCTGCCGATCGCGCTCCTCGGCGGCCTCGTCTCCTTCTTCTCGCCCTGCGTCCTGCCCCTGGTCCCCGGCTACCTCTCCTACGTGACCGGGGTCACCGGCACCGACCTGGCCGACGCCCGCCGCGGGCGCATGGCGATCGGCGCGTCCCTCTTCGTGCTGGGCTTCACGGCGGTGTTCGTCTCCGGCGGCGCGCTGTTCGGGTTCTTCGGGCAGACCCTCCAGGAGGAGCGCTCCGTCCTGACCAAGGTGCTCGGCGTCCTCATGGTCGTCCTGGGTGTCTTCTTCATGGGCCTGATGCCCTGGCTCACCCAGCGCGAGTTCCGCTTCCACAAGCGGCCCGCGGCCGGGCTGGTCGGCGCCCCGCTGCTCGGCGCCCTGTTCGGCATCGGCTGGACCCCGTGCATCGGCCCCACCCTCGCCTCGGTCCTGGCGCTCTCCTCCGACCAGGCCAGCGCCGGGCGCGGCGCCATACTGACCGTGGCCTACTGCCTCGGCCTCGGCGTGCCCTTCGTGCTCGCCGCGGTCGCCTTCCGCAAGGCGCTGGGCGCCTTCGACTGGGTCAAGCGCCACTACGTCTGGGTGATGCGGATCGGCGGCATCATGATGATCGCCACCGGACTGCTGCTGCTGACCGGCGCGTGGGACAGCATCGTGCAGCAGATGCAGACCTGGTCCAACGGCTTCACTGTAGGGATCTGACGCGATGAGCAAGACGACGACGGACGACTCACGGAAGGCCGGTGACGACCAGGAACTGGGCGCCGCCGGCTCCCAGCTGTCCACCGCCCCCAAGGAGGAGGCGCCGACCCTGCCCGCCATGGGCGTCATCGGCTGGGCCCGCTGGTTCTGGCGGCAGCTCACCTCGATGCGGGTGGCGCTGCTGCTGCTCCTGCTGCTGTCGCTGGGCGCCATCCCCGGCTCGCTGATCCCGCAGACCGGCATCGACGCCACCAAGGTCGACGAGTTCTACCAGGACCACGAGACCCTCGCGCCCGTCTACGAGAAGCTCGGGCTCTTCCACGTCTACAGCTCGGTGTGGTTCTCGGCGATCTACATCCTGCTGTTCGTCTCCCTCATCGGCTGCATCGTCCCGCGCACCTGGCAGTTCGTCGGTCAGCTCCGCGGCCGGCCGCCCCGCGCCCCCCGCCGCCTGACCCGGCTGCCCGCCTACACCACCTGGCGCACCGGCACCGCGCCCGAGGAGGTCCGCGAGGCCGCGCTGAAGCTGCTGAAGCAGCGCCGCTTCCGCGCCCACCTGGACGGCGACGCCGTGGCCGCCGAGAAGGGCTACCTGCGCGAGGTCGGCAACCTCGCCTTCCACATCGCGCTGATCGTGATGCTGATCGCCTTCGCCTGGGGTCAGCTCTTCAAGTACGAGGGCAACAAACTGGTCCTGGAGGGCGACGGCTTCTCCAACACGCTCACCCAGTACGACGACTTCAAGTCCGGCAACCTGTGGTCGCAGGACGACCTGGACCCGTTCAGCTTCACCCTGAAGGACTTCAAGGGCACCTACGAGACCTCCGGCCCCAACAAGGGCACCCCGCGCACCTTCGAAGCGAGGATCACGTACAGCGAGGGCGCCTACGGCACGGAGAAGTCGACCACCGTCAAGGTCAACGAGCCGCTGGAGATCGACGGCTCCAAGGTCTACCTCGTCAGCCACGGCTACGCCCCGATCGTCACCGTCAAGGACGCCGACGGCAACGTCGTCGTCGACCACGAGGCGTACGCCCTGCTGCCGCTGGACGCCAACGTCACCTCCTCCGGCGCCATCAAGGTGATGGACGGCTACCGCAACGCCAAGGGAGAGAAGGAGCAGCTCGGCTTCAACGCGTTCTTCCTGCCGACCTACGGCGGCGCGGGCTCGACGATGCTCTCCACCTTCCCGGCGCTGCTCAACCCGATGCTCGCGCTCTCCGCCTACCACGGCGACCTCGGCGTGGACTCGGGCATCCCGCAGAGCGTGTACCAGCTCGACGACAAGAACCTGAAGGAGTTCAAGGACTCCGACGGCGAGCTGTACAAGAAGCAGCTCAAGGTCGGCCAGACCATGCAGCTCCCGGGCGGCAACGGCTCGGTCACCTTCGAGGGCATCCAGGAGTGGGCCGGCTTCCAGGTCACCGCGCAGCCCGGCAGCGGCTGGGCGCTCGGCGGCGCGCTCGTCGCCATCTTCGGCCTGGCCGGCTCCCTGTTCATCCAGCGCCGCCGGGTGTGGGTGCGGGCCGTCGAGGGCCCCGACGGCGTCACCGTCGTCGAGATGGCCGGCCTCGGCCGCAGCGAGTCCGCGAAGCTTCCCGAGGAACTCGGCGATCTGGCCGGGGTCCTGTACGACACGTTCCCTGCACCCACCGCTGAATCCACTCCCGAGAGGGCTGAGACAAAGTGACTCTCGCCGACGCGACCCACCTGGCCGCAGCGACCAACGAGAACCTCGCGAACATCAGCAACACGCTGATCTACTCGTCGATGGCGGTCTACACCCTGGCCTTCTTCGCCTACATCGCCGAGTGGATCTTCGGCAGCCGCAGCAAGGTCGGACGGACGGCCGCCGCGCTCACCGCGCAGGAGAGCGCGGGCGCGAAGGCCGGCCCCGCCGTCACCGTGCAGAAGGCCGGCGGCACCGCCGTACTGGAACGCCCCAAGGTCGTCGTCCGGTCGGCGGCGGGCGCCCGCGACGTGCCGGACGGCCCCGGCGCGGCCGGCGGCACGGAGCAGGGCGACCTCTACGGCCGTATCGCCATCTCCCTCACCGTGCTCGCCTTCCTGATCGAGTTCGGCGGCGTGCTCACCCGGGCGCTGTCCGTGCGGCGGGCGCCGTGGGGCAACATGTACGAGTTCTCCATCACGTTCTCGACGGTCGCCGTCGGCGTGTACGTGGTGCTGCTGCTCCTGAAGAAGAACATCCGCTGGCTCGGCCTGCCCCTGATCACGACGGTCCTGCTCGACCTCGGCCTCGCCGTCACCGTCCTCTACACGGCCAGCGACCAGCTCGTCCCCGCCCTGCACTCGTACTGGCTGTACATCCACGTCTCCACGGCGATCCTGTGCGGCGCGGTCTTCTACGTCGGCGCGGTCTCGACGGTGCTGTACCTGTTCAAGGACTCCTACGAGAACAAGCTCGCCTCCGGCGGCACCCCCGGCCGCTTCGCCGACTCCGTCCTGGACCGGCTGCCCTCGGCCGCCTCCCTCGACAAGTTCGGCTACCGCGTCAACGCCGCGGTCTTCCCGCTGTGGACGTTCACGATCATCGCGGGCGCCATCTGGGCGGGCGACGCCTGGGGCCGCTACTGGGGCTGGGACCCCAAGGAGACCTGGTCCTTCATCACCTGGGTCGCCTACGCCGGCTACCTGCACGCCCGCGCCACCGCCGGCTGGAAGGGCCGCAAGGCCGCCTACCTGGCCCTGGCGGCCTTCGCCTGCTGGCTGTTCAACTACTACGGCGTCAACATCTTCGTCTCCGGCAAGCACTCCTACGCGGGGGTCTGACCGACGTCCTCGCGCCACAGGTCCGGGCGGAGCTGGACGAAGTCCCGCATCATCGCCTCGCAGCCGGCGTCGTCCAGCAGCACGATCTCCACACCGTGGCCGGCCAGCCAGTCGTGCCCGCCCTGGAAGGTGGCCGCCTCGCCGATCACCACCCGTGAGATCCCGAACTGCCGGACCAGCCCCGAGCAGTACCAGCACGGGGACAGCGTGGTCACCATCGTCGTCCCCCGGTACGACCGCTGCCGTCCCGCCGCGCGGAAGGCAGCGGTCTCCGCGTGCGCGGACGGGTCGCCGTCCTGGACGCGCCGGTTGTGTCCGCGCCCGAGCAGCGTGCCGTCCGCCCCGTAGAGGGCGGCCCCGATGGGAATGCCGCCCTCCGCGAGCCCGGCGCGGGCCTCTTCGACGGCGGTGGTGAGCCACAGACGTGCCGTTTCCTTCTCCATGCCGTCAACTGTGCCGTGTTCCCGGCCCTGATGCCGGTCGAGGAGCACATTGGCGTCGGTGACCGCGCTGGCGTCCCCCACCCCGCGCGCGTGCTCGCGCCGCTCGGCCAGGTCGGCGCAGGGGGCGCAGCCGGGGACCGGGACCGGTGGCCGGTCCCGGTCCCGCGCCGTGCCGACGCCGGAACGGCCGTTGGCGGCCCGGACGCCGGCGAGCATCCGCTCCTCCTGCGTGGCCGGACGCACCGCCGCCGGGTCGGCCTGCCACTCGCGGCCACCGCCGACGGGGCGGAGCATCACGTAGGGACCGAGGCGGTCCCGGTACTCGCCGACCTGCCGTCGCTGCGGGTCGTAGACCAACGCTCCTACTTCCATGCCGTTCCCTCTCGTCACCGTGCGTGTAACGAGCGTTGCGCAGGGGAATCATCGGGAGCAATGCTGTGCGCGTGACACTGGTCCACTGTCACGGCGGGGGGAGGGGCTGGGGTGAGTCGGCGTAATGCGGAGGGGGCGGCCTCGGGTGCCACCACGGCGGCTGTCTTCGGTGAGGTGCTCCGGCACTTCCGGGAGGCGGCGGGCCTGACGCAGGCCGAGCTGGCGAGACGCATCCCCTGCGACCGGTCGCACGTCGCGCGGGTGGAAGCGGGGACGCGGGTGCCCCAGGACACGTTCGCCAAGGCGTGCGACGAGTTGCTGGGCACGGGCGGGGTGCTGCTGCGGCTTTGGCGGCGGATCGACTGGTATCCGCAGGTGGAGCATCCGGATTGGTTTCAACGCCGGGCCGATATGGACGCGGTGGCCATCTCCCTTCGGGAGTATCAGGAGCGGCTGGTGCCGGGGCTGTTGCAGACGGAGCGGTACGCGACGGCGCTGTTCGCGCGTGTCGCGAGCGGCGAGGACCTGACGGAGCGTGTCCGGGCTCGGCTGAGTCGACAGCAGCGCTTCCTGTCCGAGGGCGGACCTTCGTACATCGCGGTCCTGGACGAGAGTTGCCTGCGCAACGTCGTGGGTGACGCGGAGGTCATGCGGGAACAGTGCGCGGCCCTGCTGGAAGTGGGACGCCGCCCCAACATCCGCGTCCAGGTCGCACCGGCGAGCTACCCGGAACTGCTGCGCCCCAACGTCTCCATGTCGCTGATCGAACTCCCCGGCGGAGAGCGGTGGGTGTACTCCGAGTCGTTGGACCGGGGCCACTTCACCAATGATCCAGCCGTATATGCGCAGCACGCCCACACCTATGATGTGCTCAGAGCGGACGCCATGTCGGTCCGCGAGTCCTCCGCTCTCATCGGCGACGCGTTGGAAGGGTACGGGCATCATGGGCAGCCACGAAGTCAGCGCGATGACCTGGATCAAGAGCAGCTACAGCGGAGAGAACGGCGGAAACTGCGTCGAAATCGCCCCCGATTTCCCCGGCGCCGTTCCCGTCCGTGACAGCAAGGACCCGGACGGCCCCGTCCTCCTGCTGAACCGTTCCGCCTGGGCGGCGTTCACCGCGTCGCTGCGCTGACGTACCGGGACGCGGATTTCCGCGTTGCGGTGCTGCGGACGATTACCCATCCAAGTACTTCGGGGAAAAAGAACCCCACCAAGCCCCACCCCTCCCGCCCGTGAGGCGGTCTCACTCGGGTGGGTGAATGTCGGCGGTCTGGCTGGATTTCCGGCCCTCAACTCCCGCACGCTCAGGGCGACAAGACCGCAGGCATGCGTCGGCCCCCGCCGGGACTAGCGATCCCACTGCGAGGGCCTGACCACCGAGGAAGTGAGCGCTTCCTGATGGGTACCACCGACCTTATCGCGCCGCCGCACACCGGGGGCGTAATCCACGACAATGTCCGCCACACCGCCAACTTCACGGTGGTCGGCAACCACCTCGCCCAGCACCCGGAGTTGTCGCTGCTGGCGATCGGCCTGGGCCTGCACATCCAGTCGCTGCCCACGGGGCGGAACGTCGACATCAAGAGCCTCACCGCCCGCTTCAAGGAGGGCGCGACCCGGATCGCCGCCGCCCTGCGCGAACTGGAGGCCCACGGCTACCTGCGTCGCGAGCGCGAACGCACCCCGACGGGCCGGATCGTCACCCGGACCGTCTCCTGCAACCACCCCGCCGCAGCCGCCGCCCGCCGGCACCGCCGCCCGGCCCCGTCTCCGGTCCCGGAACGACGACACGCGCCCCGGACGCCGAAGAAGCGCGCCCTGCCCGCCGTACCGCAGCCGAGCCGCAAGGCCCCGGCACTGCTCCAGCAGGCCACCGACCTCCTCGCGGGCCTGCGCCACCACGACTCCCGCCTCCTGCTGTCCCCCTGCGACACGGCCCACCTGGCCCCCGCCGTCGCCGCCTGGCTGGAACGGGACGTCACCCCCACCGCCGTACGCCACGCCCTGACCGACGGCCTCCCACCCGAGGGCGTACGCCGCCCGGCCGCCCTCCTGGCCCACCGCCTGACGGCGCTGCTGCCACCTCCACCACCGTTCCGCGCCCTGGCCGCACCACCGCCGGTCGTCCACCCCCTGCGCAATTGCGACGGCTGCGACCGCAGCATCCGAGCCGCAGAACCCGGCACTCGCTGCCGCGACTGCCGAACGACAGCCCAGCACTGAACCCGTAAAGGAACCTCATGGTCAGCCCGCCTCACGAGGCGATGCACCGCATCTTCCAGCACGACCCGGGGCTGTTCAGCCGGGTCTCGCGGTACCTGGGCGTGGAGATCCCCACGCCCGTCAGCGCGACGGCCCTGCCGACCGACCTCACCGAGACCAGCCCCGTCGAACGCCGCGTCGACACGCTGCTGCGCTTCGAGACGGCCGAGCAGGGCCCCTTCCTCCTGGCCGTGGAGGCACAGGGTAAAAGGGACCCGGACAAGCCCGCGAGCTGGGCGTACTACGTCTCGTACCTGTGGACGAAGTACCGGGTGCCGACGGCTCTGCTGGTCGTGTGCCAGGACCACGCCACGGCGAAATGGGCTCAGCGGGCGGTGAGCAGCGGGCCGCTGCAACTGCCCACTCTCACGTTGCAGCCCGTGGTTGTCGGCCCGCACAACATGCCCTTGATCACCGATCCGGAAGAGGCCCGTGCCGACCTGGCCCTGGCCAGCCTGGCGGCCATCACACACGCCGCCGACACAGCCGTCAATGCGATACTGAAAGCCCTGTCCACAGCGTTGCGTGACGTGCCCGAAGACATCCTGGATCCGATCGTCGAATTCACCGCCCAGGGCCTGGGCAACCGCCCGGCCAAGCACCTCTGGAGGAATCTGGTGGCCGTGGACCTCTCCTTCTACAAGTCCTACATCTCGGAAGAGATCCGGGACGAAGGCCGTGCCCAACAGGGCGCCACTGCCGTCCTGCTCGTCCTGGAGCAGCGCGGGCTCGAAGTCTCGGACGACGTCCGTGGGCGCGTCACCGGTTGCGAAGACCTCAAGACTCTCAACCGCTGGCTCACCCGCGCCGTCACCGCCCCCACAGCCGAAGCGATCTTCGAAGGCGAGTAGGTCAGTCGGATGTTCGACCGACCTCTATGCTGGGCCTCCCGCTCAGAGGTCGGTCGTACGCCGGGAGGCACGTGTGTCAGCGCTGGAGCCGGACGATCCGCGCTCTGTCGGGGAGTACCGGCTGCTGGGGCGGCTGGGTGCGGGCGGTATGGGCCGGGTGTACCTCGGCCGGTCGCCGGGCGGGCGGCTCGTCGCGGTCAAGGTGGTGCACGAGGGGCTGGTGCGGCGGCCGGAGTTCCGGGACCGGTTCCGGCGTGAGGTACAGGCGGCCCGGATGGTCAGCGGCGCGTTCACCGCGCCGGTCATCGACGCCGATCCGGACGCGCCCCTGCCGTACCTGGTGACCAGTTACATCGCCGGGCCGTCGCTGGAGCAGGCGGTCGCCGAGCGGGGGCCGTTCGACAGCAGGGCGGTGACCGCGCTCGCCGCCGGGCTGGCCGAGGCGCTGATGTCGATCCACGGCGCCCAGCTCGTCCACCGCGACCTCAAGCCCTCCAACGTGCTCCTCGCCGAGGACGGCCCCCGCGTCATCGACTTCGGCATCGTCCGCAGCGTCGAGGCCGAGTCCATCACCACGACCGGGCACCTGGCCGGCTCCCCGGGGTTCATGTCCCCCGAGCAGATCAACGGCGACGAGGTGACCCCCGCCAGCGACGTCTTCTGCCTCGGCGCGGTGCTGGCCTTCGCGGCGACCGGCCAGAACCCCTTCGGCGGCGGACCGACCCCCGCTCTCCTCTACCGCGTCGTGCACAACGCCCCCGACGTCGGCGCCGTAGCCGACCCGGCCCTGCGCGCCCTCGTCGCCGACTGCCTCGCCAAGGACCCGGCCGCCCGCCCGACCCCGCGCGTGATCCTCACCCGGATCGGCCCGCAGGGCGGAGAGGGGGCGACGGTCCTGTCGTACGGCGGCCAGTGGGCGCCGGCGGCGGAGGCGGGCGCCTGGGAGACCGGACCCGCGCGGCCGGCCACGGCCGGGCCGATGCCGCAGGTCCGGCACGCCGATCACCAGCCCACCCTCGTCGCCCCGGCGCCCGCCGCGACCCGTGTCCAGGCCGCGCCGCCCCCACCGCCCCCGTCCCCGCCCGCGAGCCGCAGCAGACGGGCCCTGCTGTTCTCCGGCGCCGGAGCGCTCGCCGCGATCGGTGTCGGCACCGGGTTCTGGCTCAACCGGTCGGCCACGCCGGCCCACGGCGGCGCCACCGCCTCACCGACGCCCAGTCCCTCCGCCTCCGCATCCGCCTCCGCCGGGAGCGGCGTACGGCCCGTCGGGCACTGGCTCCTCGACGAGACCTCGGGGACCGTCGCCCACGACACCCAGGGCGGCCACGACGGCACCACGACCGGCGTCACCTGGCAGACCGGCGACGGCGGCGGCGCGACGTTCGACGGGAGCACCGGACAGATCGTCACCGACGGGCCGGTGCTGGAGACCGGGACGGGCCGTAGTTTCACGGTCGCGGCCTGGGTCCGCCTCACCGCCGTGCCCGGCACCTTCGCCACCGCCGTCAGCCAGGACGCCGACAGCGCCAGCGGCTTCTACCTCCAGTACTCCGGCACGGACCAGAGATGGGCCTTCTCCCGCCCCGGCCTGCGGGCCGTCGGCCGCACCGCGCCCACCGGGGGCGTCTGGACCCATCTGACCGGCGTCTGCGACGGCACGAACCGCAGGCTGCGGCTGTATGTCGACGGGGTGGAGGAAGCGGTCGTCGAGGACACCGCGCCGACCCCGTCGGACGGCGCGTTCGTGATCGGCCGGGCCTGGTACGACGGGAAGCCCACGGACTTCTTCCCGGGCACCGTCAGAGACGTACGGGTCTTCGACCGGGCTCTCGCGCCCGCCCGCGTCACGGCCCTCATGTGACCGGAGCGGTCAGTCCCCCTTGGGGTCCTCGTCCCGGTCCCGGTCCCTGTCTCTGTCCCGGTCCCGGTCCCCGTCCCTGCCTTTGTCCTTGCCCTTGTCCTTGTCCTCGCCGAGGGACTTGAGGAAGTCCGGGTTGTCGTCGGGGGCGACCCACTGGCCCCGGCCCCCGCCGCCGCCCTGGAACCGTCCCGGTCCGCCGGCCGGCTGCCGCTTCTTGCCCGCGATGATCCACGAGATCGAGCCGGCCAGCGGGAAGAGGAGCACAAGGATCGCCCACAGGGGCTTCGGCATGTGCCGGACGTCCTCGTCCCTCGTGCTGATGCAGTCGATGAACGCGTAGACGCTCAACGCCAGTGGCACGAGGAACATCAGCACCCGCAGCATGGGGCCTCTCCAGCGAAAGCGGTGGGCGGTACGGGTTCAGCGTAGCCGCTCGGGGATACTGGACGGCATGGCTTACGACGATCTTCGCTCCCTGCTCCGGGCACTGGAACGCGAGGGCGACCTCAAGCGTGTCAAGGCCGAGGTCGACCCGTACCTGGAGGTCGGGGAGATCGTCGACCGGGTGAACAAGGCCGGCGGCCCCGCCCTCCTCTTCGAGAACGTCAAGGGCTCCGACATGCCGTTGGCGATGAACGTCTTCGGCACCGACCGCCGCCTGCTGAAGGCGCTCGGTCTGAAGTCGTACGAGGACATCTCCGACAAGATCGGCGGGCTGCTGAAGCCCGAGCTGCCGCACGGGTTCGTCGGGGTGCGCGAGGCGTTCGGCAAGCTCGGCGCGATGACCCACGTACCGCCGAAGAAGGTCAAGGACGCGCCGGTGCAGGAGACCGTGCTCACCGGCGACGACGTGGACCTCGACCGGCTGCCCGCGCTGTTCACCTGGCCCAAGGACGGCGGCTCCTTCTTCAACCTGGGGCTCACCCACACCAAGGACCCCGAGACCGGCGTCCGCAACCTCGGCCTCTACCGCCTCCAGCGCCACGACAAGCGCACCATCGGCATGCACTGGCAGATCCACAAGGACAGCCGGAACCACTACCAGGTGGCGGCGAGGCGGGGCGAGCGGCTGCCGGTGGCCATCGCCTTCGGCTGCCCGCCGGCCGTGACGTACGCCTCGACCGCCCCGCTCCCCGGGGACATCGACGAGTACCTGTTCGCCGGGTTCGTGCAGGGCAAGCGGATCGAGATGGTCGACTGCAAGACGGTCCCGCTCCAGGTTCCGGCGGGCGCCGAAGTCGTACTGGAAGGCTGGCTGGAGCCCGGCGAGATGCTCCCCGAGGGCCCCTTCGGCGACCACACCGGCTTCTACACCCCGCAGGAACCCTTCCCCGCCCTGACCATCGACTGCGTGACGATGCGCAAGCGCCCGCTGCTCCAGTCGATCGTCGTCGGCCGCCCCCCGACCGAGGACGGCCCGCTGGGACGGGCGACGGAACGCTTCTTCCTCCCGCTCCTCAAGATCATCGTGCCGGACATCGTGGACTACCACCTCCCGGAGGCGGGCGGCTTCCACAACTGTGCGATCGTGTCCATCGACAAGAAGTACCCCAAACACGCCCAGAAGGTGATGCACGCCATCTGGGGCGCGCACATGATGTCGCTGACCAAGCTGATCGTGGTCGTCGACTCCGACTGCGACGTGCACGACCTGCACGAGGTCGCCTGGCGGGCGCTCGGCAACACGGACTACGCACGTGACCTGACCGTCGCGGAAGGCCCGGTCGACCATCTCGACCATGCCTCCTACCAGCAGTTCTGGGGCGGCAAGGCGGGCATCGACGCGACGAAGAAGCTTCCCGAGGAGGGGTACACCCGGGACGGGGGCTGGCCGGACATGGTGCTGTCCGACCCGGAGACGGCGGCGAAGGTCGACCGCCGCTGGAAGGAGTACGGACTGTGACGTCGGCTTCCGCCGCGCTGCCGCAGCAGCCGGGGCGTACCAAGGCGTTCCTGCGCCTGGTGATGATCGAGCACTCGGTCTTCGCGCTGCCCTTCGCCTACATCGCCTCGCTGACCGCGATGTACACGTGGGACGGGAACATCCACTGGGGCCGGCTGCTGCTGGTGACCATCTGCATGGTGGGCCTGCGCACCTTCGCGATGGCCGTCAACCGGATCATCGACCGCGAGATCGACGCCCGCAACCCGCGCACCGCCCACCGCGAACTGGTCACCGGCGCGATGTCGGTCAAGCACGCCTGGACCGGCGCGATCGTCGCCGTCGTGATCTTCCTGGGCTCGGCGGCCCTGCTCAACCCGCTCTGCCTCGCCCTCGCGCCGGTCGCGGTGATCCCGATGGTGGTCTACCCGTACGGCAAGCGGTTCACGAACTTCCCGCAGGCCATCCTGGGTCTCGCCCAGGCGATGGGGCCGATCGGCGGCTGGCTGGCGATCACGGGTGAGTGGTCCTGGGACGCGGTGATACTCGGCCTCGCGGTCGGCATCTGGATCGGCGGCTTCGACCTGATCTACGCCTGCCAGGACGTCGAGACCGACCGCGAGGTCGGCGTCCGCTCGGTCCCGGCCCGGTTCGGCGTCCCGGCCGCGATCTGGGGCGCGCGGGGCTGCCACACCGTGACGACGGCCCTCTTCGTCTGGTACGCCCTCGCCACCGACGCCGGAGCGTTCTTCTGGCTCGGCCTGCTGATCGTCGCGGGCGCGTTCGTCTACGAGCACACCATCGTGCGCCCGAACGACCTCTCCCGCCTCAACCGCGCCTTCTTCAGCGTCAACGGCTTCATCGGCATCGCCCTGTTCGTGTGCGCGCTGCTGGATCTGCTGGTGCGGGGGCTGACTCCCTGACGGCAGAGACACCCCGTCAGGCCGTGGCCGCCGGTGTCCGGGGCCGCCCCCGGCGCCGGAAGGCGAACGCCGCCGCCACGCCCGCCGCCAGGCCGATCAGGTGGCCCTGCCAGCTGATGCCGGACTGGGTCGGGGCGAGGCCCGCGAGTATGGAGCCGCCCCAGACCGCGGCCACCAGGAGCCCGGCCAGGACGCCCAGCGGGCGGCGTTCGACGAAGCCGCTGACCAGCAGGAAGCCGAAGAGGCCGAAGATCAGGCCGGAGGCGCCGGCCGTGCTGGTGTCCGACGGGGAGATCAGCCAGACGCCCAGCCCGTCCGCCACCACGACGGCCGCGCAGACCGCGAGGAACCGGCGTATCCCGCCCAGCGCGGCGAGGAAGCCGAGGACCAGCAGCGGCACGCTGTTGGCGGCGACGTGGGCGAAACCGAAGTGGACGAAGGACGCCGGGACGACGTCGGCCAGCTCCGACGGGGTGCGCGGGACGATGCCGAAGCGGTCCAGGGCGTGACCGCTCGCCGCGTCGGCCAGCTCCAGCAGCCACAGCAGCGCGACCCAGGCCGCCATCAGCGTGGCCGCGGCCTTCGCGCGGTCGCCGCGCGACCGTTCCGGCGTCCGCGCCGCCGGGGCCGTACCTCTCATGTCGTCCCCCGCCCACTCACCCGTCCCCTCCCGACAACGCCCCGACCCCCTTGGCCGGTTCCCGCCCCACGGCTGCCGATAGGCTCGGTACCGTGAACCCAGTCAAGCCAGGAGAGACGGCGCGTACGCCTTGGATCGTAGGGGTGTCAGGTGCCTCCGGCACTCCGTATGCCGCCTCCGTGCTGCGCGCTCTGCTCGCCGCGGGCGAGAGCGTCGACCTGGTGGTCAGCCGGGCCTCGCGGCTCACCCTGCTCGACGAGACCGGCATCTCCTTCCGGGACGCCCACTGGCGTGACGACCTGCGGGAATGGCTCGCGCGCGGCGCCGACGGCAAGCCCGGCACCTTCACCGTCGACCTCGACGCGGTGCGGTACTGGAACGCGGGGGACCTGGCCGCCGGGCCGTCCTCCGGCTCGTACCCGGCCAAGGGCATGCTCATCGTGCCCGCGTCGACGGCGTGCGTCGCCGGGGTCGCGCTCGGCCTGTCGAAGGACCTGTTGCAGCGGGCGGCGAGCGTCACCCTGAAGGAGGGGCGCACGCTGGTCGTGGCCGTCCGGGAGACCCCGCTGAACGGGCAGACCCTGCGGCACCTGGTGGCCCTGGACGACGCCGGCGCCGCCGTGGTGCCCGCCTCGCCGGCCTTCTACGCGGGCGCCACCCACATCCAGGACCTGGTGGACTTCGTCGCCGGCCGGGTCCTCGACGCGGCGGGCGTACCGCACCGGCTCTACCGCCGCTGGGCGGGCGAACTCGGCGGCGGGTCCGGTTCGGGTTCCGGCTCCGGTTCTGGTTCCAGTACGCCCCTCTGAGGCCCCACCCTCATCCTCCTCCCCCCCACATACACAACTCAGAACTCTTCGAGATCCACATATCGGAAGGCTTCGATCCATGGACGCGGTGGACAGGCAGCTCATCCAGGCCCTGCGGGAGAACGGCCGGGCCTCCTACGCCGAGCTGGGGCGCCTCGTCGGTCTGTCGGGACCCAGCGTCACCGACCGCATCAACCGCCTGGAGGCGGCCGGCGTCATCACCGGCTACCGGGCCACGGTGGACGCCGCCTCGCTGGGCCTGGGCGCCGTCGCCCTGATCGGCATCTCCCTCTCCGACGCCGCCGACCACGAGGACGTGGCCCAGCGGCTGAAGGAGCTGCGGGAGATCGAGGACTGCTGGTTCATCGCCGGCGACGACTCCTACATGCTCAAGGTGCGCGCGACCGACGTGGACGGTCTGGAGCGGATCATCCGCCGGCTGTCGGGGACCAAGGGCGTCTCCCGGACCCGTACCACCGTCGTGCTCTCCACCAAGTGGGAGAACCGGGTGGGCGAGCTGCCGGACGAGGTCTAGACAGGCGTACGGTTGGTCGAGTTGTCGGAGAAAGGTGTGGGTATGGACGTCGGGCTCAAGCGCGAGCTGGAGGAGAAGGTCCGCTCCGGTGAGCGGCTGACCCGCGAGGACGGCATCGCGCTGTACGAGTCGGACGATCTGGCCTGGCTCGGCGGCCTCGCGCACGAGGTGCGGACGCGGAAGAACGGCGACGTCGTCCACTTCAACGTCAACCGCCACCTCAACATGACCAACGTGTGCACGGCGTCCTGCGCCTACTGCTCCTTCCAGCGCAAGCCGGGGGAGAAGGACGCGTACACGATGCGCATCGAGGAGGCGGTGAAGCTCGCCAAGGAGATGGAGAGCGAGAACCTCACCGAGCTGCACATCGTCAACGGGCTGCACCCGAACCTGCCGTGGCGGTACTACCCGCGCTCGCTGCGCGAGCTGAAGGCCGCGCTGCCGGACGTGTCGCTGAAGGCGTTCACCGCCACCGAGATCCACCACTTCGAGACCATCTCCGGGATGTCGGCCTCCGACATCCTGGACGAGCTGATCGACGCGGGTCTGGAGTCCCTGACCGGCGGCGGCGCCGAGATCTTCGACTGGGAGGTCCGGCAGCACATCGTGGACCACCGCACCCACTGGGAGGACTGGTCCCGCATCCACCGGCTGGCGCACGAGAAGGGGCTGAAGACCCCGTGCACCATGCTCTACGGCCACATCGAGGAACCGCGCCACCGCGTGGACCACGTGCTGCGGCTGCGCGAGCTCCAGGACGAGACGGGCGGCTTCCAGGTCTTCATCCCGCTGCGCTACCAGCACGACTTCGTGGACATGAAGGACGGGAAGGTACGCAACCGGCTCCAGGCGCGGACGCAGATGGCGACGGGGGCCGAGGCGCTGAAGACCTTCGCCGTCTCCCGGCTGCTGTTCGACAACGTGCCGCACGTGAAGGTCTTCTGGGTGATGCACGGCGTGCAGACCGCGCAGCTCGCGCTCCAGCACGGGGCCGACGACATGGACGGGTCGGTGGTCGAGTACAAGATCACCCACGACGCGGACAACTACGGCACGCCGAACAAGCTGACCCGCGACGACCTGCTCGACCTGATCCGGGACGCCGGGTTCCGGCCGGTGGAGCGCAACACGCGGTACGAGATCATCCGGGAGTTCGACGGCCCCGACCCGGCGCGCCGGGACGCGCCGCAGCCGATGCGGGTGTGATCTCCCGCCGCCGGGTGCGGGCGCGGGGCTGTGTCGACAGGCGGCTGCGGCGGGTACCCGGCCCCCATGCCCCCCGAGGACGACTGCACGGCGCAGCCCTTCGTACCGGACCACGGCGGCCTGACCGCCCTGCGCGAGGCCGCCGCCGGCTGCCGGGGCTGCCCGCTGCACAGGGACGCCACCCGGACCGTGTTCGGCCGGGGCGACGCCCACGCGCGCGTGATGCGCGTCGGGGAGCAGCCCGGGGACCAGGAGGACCGGCAGGGCGAACCCTTCGTCGGCCCCGCCGGCCGGCTGCTCGACCGGGCGCTGGACGACGCCGGGCTGGACCCGGCGGACGCGTACGTCACCAACGCCGTCAAGCACTTCAAGTTCACGCGGGCTGAGCCCCGCAAGCGCCGTATCCACAAGGCGCCCACCCTGCGCGAGGCGGCCGCCTGCGGCCCCTGGCTCGCCGCCGGGCCGGCGCTGGTCGAACCCGAGCTGATCGTGGTGCTCGGCGCGACCGCCGGCAAGGCGCTGCTGGGCTCCTCGTTCCGGGTCACCCAGGCGCGCGGCACGGTGCTGGAGGAGGAGATCCACGGGCGCCCGGAGCGGCTGGTGCCGACCGTGCACCCCTCGGCGGTGCTGCGCGCGGACGACCGGGAGGCCGCCTGCCAGGGGCTGGTCGCGGATCTGACGGTGGCGGCGCACGCGCTGGGGCAAGAGCCGCCTGGTAATAGTTACCATTGCGCCGTGCCTCTTACTTTCACTCTCGACCCGGCCGTCACCACCGACCTGCGTGACGGCGTCCTCGACCTGTGGACGGACGTGTCCAACGCGGGCGGCTCCGTCGGTTTCGTGCCGCCGGTGACGCGGGAGACGGTCCGCCCCGAGCTGGTCAAGCACCTGGTGGCCATGGCGGAGGGCCGCACCCGGCTGCTGGTCGGGCACGACGAGGAGGGGCGGGTGGCCGCCACCGCGTTCCTCACCCGCAACACCCACCGGCTGATGACCCACTGGCTGTGGCTCTACACCGTGATGGTGCACCCCCGGTACCAGGGCCAGGGGTACGGCCGTGACCTGCTGGCCGCCGCCGCCGACGCGGCCCGCTCCCTCGACGGCATCGAGGCGATACGCCTGACCTGCCGGGGCGGCCTCGGCCTGGAGCGGTTCTACGCCTCCTGCGGCTACAAGGAGGTCGGCCGCGTCCCCGGCGCGATCCGCGTCTCCCCCGGCGACGACCGCGACGACGTGATCATGCTGCTGCCGCTGAGCTGACCCCCGTACCGCCTCCCGTACCCCCGCTGACGCGCGGGCGCCCCGGCGTGCTTCACTGGACGGTGCCTCTTTGTGCCGGAAACGGAAGTGTGGATTGAGATGCTCCGCTACACGCTGATGCGCCTCGGGATCTTCGTGGGCTGCCTCGTGGTCGTCTGGGGCCTCGTCTACGCGGGGGTCTTCCCGAGCGGCCTCGGGGACTCCAACGGCATGTGGATCGTGCTGCTCTCCCTGGTGATCTCGGCCCCGATCAGCTTCGTCGCGCTGCGCGGCGAGCGCGACCGGGCCTCCGTCCAGGTGGTGAACAAGGTGGACCGCATGAAGGCCAACCTGGAGGCCAACCGCAGCCAGGAGGACGGCGTCGACGACGCGTCCCGGGCGCAGGGACAGACCTCGTAGCGGCAGAGCAACACGCGCGCAGCGCGCCAGCGCCCCGGTGATCGCCGGGGCGCTTTGCGTTGTGCGGGAGAACGTGGCCGGAAACCTCTCAAAGTCAGGCTATGGGCCTCTCAAAGTATTGGTGTTAAAGTCGGATGCATGAAGTCTGCAGCCGTGTCTCCTCTGCCCGTGAGCGTCCCGCTCGTGGCGCGGCTGCACGTGGACCTCTGCCGGTGCGCGTCCGCAAGCTGTCGCCCCTGACGTCCCCCGCTTCCCCCCTTCCGTGACGTCGGCTCAGCGCGTCCCGTCCCCCTTCAACGGAGCATGTCCGTGTCCTCACGCACGCAGTCCTTCAAGGTGCCCTTCTGGGCCCAGATCATCGCCGGTCTCGTCCTGGGCGTGCTGCTCGGCTGGCTCGCCCGCAGCCAGGACGTGTCCTGGCTGGTCACGACCCTGGAGAAGGTCGGCAGCATCTTCATCGGCCTGCTGAAGCTGGCCGTCGCCCCGCTGGTCTTCTTCGCGATCCTGGTCTCGATCACCAACCTCAGGAAGGTCAACAACGCGGCGCGCCTGGCGACCCGCACCCTCCTCTGGTTCATGATCACGTCGCTGATCGCGGTGGCCATCGGCCTCGTCATCGGCCTGGTCACCAACCCCGGCGCCGGTACCGGCCTCACGCCCAAGGACGGCTCGGTCCCCGACCACACGGGTTCCTGGCTGGACTTCCTCACCGGCATCGTGCCGACCGACGTGATCACGCCGTTCACCGAGCTGAACGTGCTCCAGATCGTCTTCATGGCCGCCGTCGCCGGAATCGCCGCCCTCCAGCTCGGCGACAAGGCCAAGCCGATCCTCACCCTGAGCGAGTCCGTCCTCGAACTCCTCCAGAAGGCCCTGTGGTGGGTCATCCGCCTCGCCCCGCTGGGCACCGTCGGCCTGATCGGCAACGCGATCGCCACCTACGGCTGGGACCTGATCGGCAAGTACGCGACCTTCACCGCCGACATCTACGTCGGCTGCGCGCTCGTCCTCTTCGTGGTCTACCCGGCGCTGCTCGCGGGCGTCGCCAAGGCCAACCCGCTGCAGTTCTTCAAGGGCGCCTGGCCCGCGATCCAGCTGGCCTTCGTCTCCCGCTCGTCGGTCGGCACCATGCCGCTGACGCAGAAGGTCACCGAGCGGCTCGGCGTGCCGAAGGAGTACGCGTCCTTCGCGGTGCCGTTCGGCGCGACGACGAAGATGGACGGCTGCGCCGCGGTCTACCCGGCGATCGCCGCGATCTTCGTTGCGCAGATCTTCGACATCCAGCTGGGCATCGGTGACTACCTGCTGATCGCCTTCGTCTCGGTGGTCGGTTCCGCCGCCACGGCCGGTCTGACCGGTGCCACGGTCATGCTGACCCTGACCCTCTCCACGCTGGGCCTGCCCATGGAGGGCGTCGGTCTGCTGCTCGCCATCGACCCGATCGTGGACATGATGCGCACGGCCACCAACGTGGCCGGCCAGGCGCTGGTCCCGGTCATCGTCTCGGCCCGCGAGGGCCTGCTCGACCGCGAGGCGTACGACAAGGCGCACAGCTCTCCGATCGACGAGCCGGAGCCCGTACGGGACCGCGAGCCGGAGCAGGTGCCGGCCGCCGCGTAGCTCTGCGGCGTATCGGAGCGGATACGGACAGAGCGGGGCGTACGGCCCGGGCGGGAGTGCTCCGCCCGGGCCGTACGCTGATGCGTATGGGTGTGGGTGTGGGCGCGGGCGCCGGAAGAAGCAAGCGGATGCCGCGGGCCGTCCGGGAGCAGCAGATGCTGGACGCCGCCGTGCGCACCTTCGGGCGGCGCGGGTACCGGGCCGCGTCGATGGACGAGATCGCCGAGCTGGCGGGCGTGTCCAAGCCGCTGGTGTACCTGTACCTCAACTCCAAGGAAGACCTCTTCACCGCCTGCATCCGCCGCGAGGCACGGGCGCTCACCGCGGCGGTGCGGGCCGGGGTGCGCCGCGAGCTGCCCGCCGACGGGCAGCTCTGGTCCGGGCTGCGCGCGTTCTTCGACCACACCGCCCGCAACCCGGACGGCTGGGCGGTGCTGCACCTTCAGGCCCGCACGCACGGCGCCCCGTTCGCCGCCGAGGTCGCCGCGATGCGCGAGGAGATCGTCGCGTTCGTGACGGAACTGATCGCCGCGGCGGCCCGGGAGGCCCGCCGCGACCCCGGCCTGCCCGGCCGCGAGGTCGCGGGGCTCGCCGAGGCACTGGTCGGCGCCGCCGAGTCGCTCGCCGACTGGGCGGGTGCCACCGAGGGCGTCACCGCCAAGCAGGCGGCGGCGACCCTGATGAACTTCGCCTGGGCCGGGCTCGGCGGCCTGATGGCGGACCGGCCCTGGACCGCGCCCGGCGACGCCGACGAGAACGAGAGCGAACACGCGGGGGAGGCGGTCGCTCAGGCCGGGTAGACGCTGCCCGTCAGGTGGACGCGGTCACGCGGGCCCCGCAGTTCGAACCGCCCGCCCCGCGCCCCGTACACCACCGTCCCCGGCAGCGGCACCGGTGCCCGGAACTCCGCCCGCACCCTGACCGCGTCCGGCGTGCCGTGTTCCGCCAGGCAGCGGGCGACGGTCCACATGCCGTGCGCGATGGCCCGCGGGAAGCCGAACAGGCGGGCGGTGAGCGGGTGGAGGTGGATCGGGTTGTGGTCGCCGGACGCGGCGGCGTAGCGGCGGCCGGTGCCGCCGGCCGGGTGCCAGGTGGCCCGGACGGGGAGCGGCTCGGGCTCCTCGCGGGCGGCTGAGCGGGCGGCTGAGCGGGCGGCCGCGGGGGCGGCCGGGTCCGTCCGGTGCCGGGCCAGGTACGTGCTGGCCGACTCCCATACGACGCCTGCGCCGGCCCGCACCTCGGTGACCACCGTCGCCTCGGTGCCCCGCCGGTGCGGTGCCAGCCCGGTGACGGACACGGCGAAGTCGTACGCCGCGTCGGCCCGCAGCGGTGCCCGCCGGGTGATGTCGATCGACGTGTGGACCAGGCCGAGCAGCGGCAGCGGGAAGTCCCGGGCGCTCATCAGCCGCATGGCCAGCGGGAACCCCATGACGTGCGGATAGGTGACCGGCAGGGTCTCCTCGCCGGTGGGGAAGCCGCAGACCCGCTCGTACGCCGTCAGCCGGGTCAGGTCGGCGCGCAGCCGGGGCAGCAGCAGCCGGGTGGGCGGGAAGCCGGCGTCCGGGCGGGGGCGTTTGAAGGGGGAGAGCAGGGCGCCCCGGGCCAGCAGCGGGGGCAGGGCGGGGACGGTCGACAGGGTGCTGGTCATCTCAGGCCCCCAGCAGGCTCTGGCCGCAGACCCGGACGACCTGGCCGTTGACCGCACCCGAGGCCGGGTGCGCCAGCCAGGCGGTGGTCTCGGCGACGTCGACGGGCAGGCCGCCCTGGGCGAGGGAGTTCATCCGGCGGCCCGCCTCGCGGATGAACAGGGGGACCGCCGCCGTCATCTTCGTCTCGATGAAGCCCGGCGCGACCGCGTTCACCGTCACCCCGTGCTCGGCCCGCGCGCGGGGGGCCAGCGCGCGGACCAGGCCGACGATCCCGGCCTTGCTCGCCGCGTAGTTGGTCTGGCCGGCGTTCCCGGCGAGCCCCGCGATGGACGCCGTCGCCACGATCCGGCCGCCGGTGCGCACCGCCCCGGCGGACAGCAGCGCGTCCGTGGTGCGCAGCACGCTCGCGAGGTTGACGTCGAGGACGGAACTCCAGCGGTCGGCGGGCATGTTGACCAGCCGGCGGTCGCGGGTGATGCCCGCGTTGTGGACGAGGACGTCCAGCCCGTCGGGGACCGCCGCCGCGATCCGCCCGCCCGCGTCGGCGGCGGTGATGTCGAGGGCGAGGGCGGTGCCGCCGAGCCGTTCGGCGACGCGCCGGGCGTCGGCCTCGGCCGCGGGGACGTCCAGTACGACGACGTGGGCGCCGTCCCGGGCGAGGGTCTCGGCGACCGCCTCGCCGATGCCGCGCGCGCCGCCGGTGACCAGGGCGGTGCGTCCGGCGAGCGGGCGGGCGGGGTCGGCCGGGGCGGCGGGCCCGTCGTCGCCGGGGCCGACGGTGATGACCTGGCCGCTGACGTAGGCCGACTTGGGGGAGAGCAGGAAGCGGAGCGTGGACTCGGCGGCGCGGGCGTCCGTGAGGCGGACCAGGTTGACGGTCCTGCCCCGGCCGATCTCCTTGCCGAGCGAGCGGGTGAAGCCCTCCAGCGCCTGCTGGGCGGCGGCCTGGTGGTGGTCGCCGGCGGCGGCCGGGGAGCCGAGCACGAGGACGCGCCCGCCCGCCGTGACCGACCGCACGACCGGGTGCAGGGCCGCGTGCACCCCGGCGAGCCCCGCCACGTCCCGGACTCCGGTGGCGTCCAGGACGACGGCGGCGGGGCGGTCGGAGGCGCCGGTCCGCAGGAAGGACAGGTCGTCCAGTTCGGACGCGCCCGCCGTCAGCAGCAGGACCTCGCCCTCCAGGGCCGGGCGCTCCGGCGACCAGCGGCGCAGCGGCGCGGGCTGCGGCAGGCCGAGCCGGCGGGTCAGGAAACGGCCCGGCGCGGTGCCGGTGAAGCTCAGATAGCGGTCGGCCATGCGTGACTCCCAGCGTCCGGTCTGCTTACCGTGGAGTAAGGTTACCGGAGGTAAGTGGTCGTCGCCGCGTGGATGAGGAGCAGGGTCGAGATGAGTCCCCTTGAGCCCCCGAGGGCCCGCCGGGTCGCGGTCGTCGGCGGTACGCGCATCCCGTTCGCCCGCTCGGACGGGCCGTACGCCACCGCCTCCGATCAGGAGATGCTGACCGCCGCCCTGGACGGACTGGCCGAGCGGTACGGGCTGCGGGGGCCCGGCGCGGTGGGCGAGTTCGTCGCCGGGGCGGTCCTCAAGCACAGCCGCGACTTCAACCTCGCCCGAGAGACGGTCCTCGGCTCGGTGCTCGATCCCCGTACGCCCGCCTACGACGTCCAGCAGGCGTGCGGCACCGGGCTCCAGGCGGTCGTCGCCGCCGCCAACAAGATCGCCCTCGGGCAGACCGAGTCGGCGGTCGCGGGCGGCGCGGACACCGCGAGCGACGCGCCGCTCGGCGTCAACGACCAACTCCGGCGCATCCTCCTGGAGGCCCGCCGGGCGAAGTCGACGGGCGCCCGGCTGAGGGCCCTGGCCCGCGTCCGCCCCGGCCACCTGGTCCCGGACATCCCGCGCAACGCCGAGCCGCGCACCGGACTGTCGATGGGGGAGCACGCGGCGGTCACCGCCCGGGCCTGGGGCATCACCCGCGAGGCCCAGGACGCACTGGCGGCCACCAGCCACCAGCGGCTGGCGGCGGCGTACGAACGCGGGTTCTTCGACGACCTGGTCGTCCCGTTCCGGGGGCTGTCCCGCGACCAGAACCTGCGGCCGGACTCGACGCCGGAGAAACTGGCCGCGCTGAAGCCGGTGTTCGGCACGGACGGGCCCGCGCCGACCATGACGGCGGGCAACTCCACGCCCCTGACGGACGGCGCGGCGACCGTGCTGCTGGCGAGCGAGGAGTGGGCGGCCGAGCGCGGGCTGGAGCCGCTGGCGTACCTGACGGCGTACGAGACGGCGGCCGTCGACTTCGTGGCCGGGGCCGCGGCGGGCAGGGATGCCGCGGGCGGCGAGGACGGGCTGCTGATGGCCCCGGCGTACGCGGTGCCGCGGCTGCTGGAGCGGACCGGGTACGGCATCGAGGACTTCGACCTGATCGAGATCCACGAGGCGTTCGCCTCCCAGGTGCTGGCCACACTGGCGGCCTGGGAGAAGCGCGGCCTGGCCCCCGTGGACCGGGCCCGCCTGAACGTGGCCGGCTCCTCGCTCGCCACCGGCCACCCCTTCGCGGCGACCGGCGCCCGGATCGTGGCCACCCTGGCGAAACTGCTCGCCGAACGGGAGGCGCCGGGCCGGGGGCTGATCTCGGTCTGCGCGGCGGGCGGACAGGGCGTGACCGCTGTCCTGGAACGCGCCTGACCCGCCCCTGGGCCGACGCGCGGGGCCGCTGACACGTGACTCCCGAGGCTACTTACAGGTAACTCCGGAGGTTGCACAACCCCGGCCCCGGACCGACCCGGAACCCGCACGAACTCCCCACGTGGGCCCCGTACGATCCCCAAGCCGACCGGCGGGGCCGCCACCCCGCCGGTCCACCGGTCCGCCGGGGTCCCACCGGTCCGCCGGGTCCTCCGGTCGCACCGGTTCCACCGCTGAACGCCGGCGCGCGTACGACATGCAGCCGTACGTCATGCAGCCGAGCGGAGCCGCCGCCGCCCGCCCCAGGAGCCGCCCCGTGTCCACTCCGCTTCCCGCCTTCGCCGTGTCCGCCGCCTACGGCGACGCCCCCGGACCCGTCCTCGTGGAGCCCGAGACACGGCGGCTGGACGGGGCCGTGCGGGAGGTGTACGTACCGCCGTTCGCCCCGCCGGTCCGGCACGGGTCGCTCGCCGACCTGCCGTTCGACAACGCGGCCGCGGCCCCCGGGTCGGTGGTGCTGGGCCGCAGGGCGGCGGA
This sequence comes from Streptomyces sp. NPDC090994, assembly GCF_044768905.1. Taxonomy (NCBI): domain Bacteria; kingdom Bacillati; phylum Actinomycetota; class Actinomycetes; order Kitasatosporales; family Streptomycetaceae; genus Streptomyces; species Streptomyces sp. NPDC090994. The sequence continues at coordinate 856,059 of NZ_JBIVWS010000001.1, read as the reverse complement.
CGGGCGGTGGGCCGACGTGACGGCCGCCGAGTTCGCCGAGCAGGTGCTGGCGCTGGCCAAGGGCCTGATATCCGAGGGCCTGGCGCCGGGCGACCGGATCGCCGTCATGGCGCGGACGACCTACGAGTGGACCCTCCTCGACTTCGCCGCCTGGGCCGCCGGGCTGGTGACCGTGCCGATCTACCCGACCTCGTCCCTCTTCCAGATCCGCTGGATCCTGCACGACTCCGGCGCGGTCGCCCTGGCCACCGAGACCACCGCCCAGGCCGCCGCCCTCGGCCCGGATCTGGACCGGCTGCCCGACCTCGAGCGCCTGTGGATCATCGAGCAGGGCCATGTGGAGCGGCTCGCGGAGCTGGGCGCCGGGGTGCCCGACGCCGAGATCGGCGTCCGCCGCGGCATGCTCAGCCCCAGCACCCTCGCCACCCTCATCTACACCTCCGGCACCACCGGCCGCCCCAAGGGCTGCGCGCTCACCCACGGCAACTTCTTCGCCGAGGTGGACAACGCCATCGAGCTGCTCTACCCGGTGTTCAAGGCGCAGGCGAAGGCCAAGGACAAGGACGAGGAACCCTCGATCCTCCTCTTCCTCCCCATGTCCCACGTCTTCGGCCGGATGGTCGCGGTCGCCTGCGTCCGGGCCCGGGTCCGCCTCGGCCACGCCCCGAGCCTGAAACCGGCCGAGCTGCTGCCGGACCTGGCGGCGTTCCGGCCGACCTGCCTGCTGACCATCCCGTACATGCTGGAGAAGGTCTTCAACACCGCCCGCGCCAAGGCCGAGTCCGGCGGCCGGGCGACGCTCTTCGACCGCGCGACGGACGTGGCGGTGCGCTACGGCGAGGCGCTGGAGGCCCGCCAGACCGGGGCGGGCGGCGGCCCGGGACGCGCCCTGCGGACGGCCCGCGCCTTCTACGACCCGCTGGTCTACCGCAAGATCCGGGCCGCCATGGGCGGCCGGGTCCGGTACGCCATCTGCGGCGGCTCCCCGCTGGGCCGCCGCCTGGCCGCCTTCTACGCCGGAGCCGGCATCGAGATCTTCGAGGGGTACGGCCTGACCGAGACGACGGCGGCGGTGACGGTGACGCCGCCGCTCAAGCCACGCCTGGGCACGGTGGGCTGGCCGCTGCCCGGCACCCGGCTGCGGATCGCCGTGGACGGCGAGATCCTGGTCTCCGGCGAGCAGGTGCTGCACGGCTACTGGGACCCGGCGGCCGGCGGTGTGGTGTCCGCCGCGCCGGACGGCTGGTTCGCGACCGGCGACCTCGGCACGCTGGACGACGAGGGGTACCTGACCATCACCGGCCGCAAGAAGGAGATGCTGATCACGGCGGGCGGCTCCAGCGTGGCCCCGGCCCCGCTGGAGGACTGGCTGCGCTCCCACCCCCTGATCTCCCAGTGCCTGGTCGTGGGCGACCGCCGCCCCTACGTCTGCGCCCTGTTCACCCTGGACCCCGACGGCATCACCCACTGGCGCCGCATGAACGGCAAGCACCCGGTGCCGCCGGAGCTGCTCGTCGACGACGAGGACCTGCACGCCGTCCTCCAGCGGGCGGTCGACGAGGCGAACAAGCTCGTCTCCCGCCCCGAGTCCATCCGCCGCTTCGCCGTCCTGCCGCACGACTTCACGGAGTACGCGGGCCACCTGACCCCCTCGATGAAACTCCGCCGCGATGTGATCATGCGGGACTTCGCGGACGTGGTGGAGGGACTGTACGAGGGGCGCCCCGCAGGTTAGCGGCGGGCGATCAGGCAGGCCTGCGGGACCTTCGAGGAGGTCTCCTCCTCCTGGATCCGCACCGTCCGCGACAGCACGGTGAACCCGGCCCGCTCCAGCAGCTCCGCCACCGGCTCCGGCCGCCTGCGTTCGAAGTCCAGGGTCACCGGGTGGCCGAAGGGGCGGTCCAGGAGCAGCGGCTCGTCGCCGACCTGGAAGGCGAGCAGCAGATGCCCGCCCGGGGCCAGCACCCGCCGCACCTCCGCGAAGAGGTCCGGCAGCCGCTCCCAGGGCGTGTGGATCGACGAGTACCAGGAGACGGCCCCGGCGAGGGCACCGTCGGGCAGGTCCAGCTCCAGCATGGAGCCCTGTTCGAACCGCAGGCCCGGATGCTCGCGCCGCGCGATCTCCAGCATGGCGGCGGAGAGGTCGAGGCCGAAGACGCGCAGGCCGAGCGAGGCGAGGTGCGCGGTGACCCGCCCGGGACCGCAGCCCAGGTCGGCCACCTCGCCCTCCGGCCCCACCAGCTCGGCGAAGGCGCCCATCAGGGCCCGGTCGAGGGGCGTGCCGGCGCCCGCGCCGCGGAAGCGGTCGGCGTAGTCCTCGGCGATGGCGTCGTAGAAGGCGCGGGTGGCCTCGGTCGTGGTCATGACCGAGGAGAGTAGGGGCCGAGCAGGGGCCCCACGGACAGCGCCGGTGGTTTTCGGCCGGGAAAGGCAGGAGCCCCACGCCGGAGGGCGCGGGGCTCCTTGGGTACTGCACTCGATCCGGATCGGGAGATCAGATCAACTGATCAGATCAGACCGGGGTGACGTTCTCGGCCTGCGGACCCTTGGGGCCCTGCGTGACGTCGAAGGACACCTGCTGGTTCTCCTCCAGGGACCGGAATCCCTGAGCGTTGATCGCGGAGTAGTGGACGAAGACGTCGGGGCCGCCGCCTTCCTGGGCGATGAATCCAAAGCCCTTTTCGGCGTTGAACCACTTCACGGTTCCGGTAGCCATAAGCCCTCCTTGGGCCCAAAGGGTTGCCCTGCTCCAGAACCAGCAAGTGTGAAGATTTAATTCTGCACAACTGCATACGTCTGAGAATGACGAGAGCCCGCGGTCACATGCTCCGCAGGCTCTGTACTGCAAGGGAAACCAAACTGCAACTTGCGGCGAGCCTAGCATGCAGGCACCCGAAAGCAACAGAGCGCAAGATCACTTCACTCGAAGGTTTGAACCCCCGTGGCGTCCGGCTGACGCCCGGAGCCCTGGGGAACCGCCCGGGGGTCGGCGCCCGGTGACCCCCCGGCGAGGGCTAGCCTCGCGATGTGGACAATTCTCGCACCCGGCCGCGTGTCGGCCACATCCAGTTCCTGAACTGCCTGCCCCTCTACTGGGGGCTCGCGAGAACGGGCACGCTCCTCGACTTCGAGCTGACGAAGGACACCCCGGAGAAGCTCAGCGAGCAGCTGGTGCGGGGAGACCTCGACATCGGGCCGATCACCCTGGTCGAGTTCCTCAAGCACGCCGACCGGTTGGTCGCCTTCCCGGACATCGCCGTCGGCTGCGACGGCCCGGTGATGAGCTGCGTGATCGTTTCCCAGCAGCCCCTGGAGCGGCTGGACGGTGCCCGGGTCGCCCTCGGCTCGACCTCCCGCACCTCCGTCCGCCTCGCCCAGCTGCTGCTCGCCGAGCGGTTCGGCGTGGAGCCCGACTACTACACCTGCCCGCCCGACCTCAGCCTGATGATGCGGGAGGCGGACGCGGCCGTCCTGATCGGCGACGCCGCGCTGCGCGCCAACATGCTCGACGGGCCCCGCTTCGGCCTGGAGGTGCACGACCTGGGCGCGCTGTGGAAGGAGTGGACCGGTCTGCCGTTCGTCTTCGCGGTCTGGGCGGCCCGCAAGGAGTACGCCGAGCGCGAGCCGGAGATCACCCGCAAGGTGCACGAGGCCTTCCTCGCCTCCCGCAACCTCTCCCTGGAGGAGGTCGACAAGGTCGCCGAGCAGGCCGCCCGCTGGGAGGACTTCGACGAGGCGACCCTCGCGCAGTACTTCACCACGCTCGACTTCCGCTTCGGGCAGCCGCAGCTCGCGGCGGTCACCGAGTTCGCCCGCCGGGTCGGGCCGACGACCGGGTTCCCGGCGGATGTGACGGTGGATCTGCTCCAGCCCTGAGCGGGCCACTACCCTGCTCGCAGGCCGCGTACCGGGGGACCGGGGGAGGGGGGACGCCATGCGCCCGCGGGAGACCGGCGCACCCACCGCCGTGGGGCCCTGCCGGGTGCACACGGAGGACGGGTCCACGGAGGACGGGCCCATGGAGAACGAGCTCACGGAGAACGAGCTCACGGAGAACGAGCTCACGGAGAACGAGCTCACGGAGAACGAGCTCACGGAGAACGAGCTCACGGAGAACGAGCCCACGGCATGAGCGTCGAGCTGCTGGTCGTCGTCGTGGCCGCGCTGTGGGGAGCGGCGGCGGGCGCGCTGCTGCCCCGCGCGGCCTACCGCTTCTCCGTCCCTCCCGGCGAGGACTGGCGGGGCACCTGCCCGGCCGGGCACCCGGTCGAGGGCTGGCTCGGCCGGGCCCGCTGCCCCCGGGACAGGACGGCGTACGGCCCCGGCGCCGCCGTCCCCGCCACCGTCACCGCCCTGGCCTGCGCCGCCCTCGCCGCCGCCACCGGCACCCGGCCCGAGCTGGCCGTCTGGCTGCTGCTCGCGCCGGTCGCGGTGCTGCTGACCGTCGTCGACGTCCGGGTACGGCGCCTGCCCGACCCGCTCACCCTGCCGCTGGTCGGCGCCGCCCTCGCCCTGCTCGGCCTGGTGTCCCTGGTGCCGGAGCACGCCGGGTCCTGGACCACCGCCCTGCTCGGCACCCTCGCGCTCGGCGCCGGCTACTACGCGCTGTTCCTGATCAACCCCTCCGGCATGGCCTTCGGCGACGTGAAACTCGCCCTCGGGGCGGGCGCGGTGCTCGGCTGGTACGGCTGGGCGACGCTCCTGCTGGGCGCCTTCGCCGGATTCCTGTTGGGCTCGCTGTACGGCATCGGCCTCGTCGTCGCCCGGCGGGCCGCGCGGGACACGCAGATCGCGTTCGGGCCGTTTCTGATCGGCGGGGTGTTCCTCGGTCTGCTGGTGGGGGCCTTCACGGCCTGAACCCCGCGGGGGACGGAGACCGCCACGGCCTGATGCAGGCCCGGAAGACCGCTGGCGTACGCTGGTTCGGTCCGTCCACACGGGACGATCTGTCCACAACCCTTGACGAAAGGGACGCCCGGTGACCGAGAAGGCCGACCTCCAGCCCGTCCTCGACCGCGCCGCCGCCGGTGGTCGGATCACCCCGGAAGAAGCCCTCGTCCTCTACCGTGACGCCCCGCTGCACGCGCTGGGCTCCGCCGCCGACGCGATCCGCCGGCGGAAGTACGCCGGGATCGAGCACATCGCGACGTACATCATCGAGCGGAACATCAACTACACCAACGTGTGCGTCACGGCGTGCAAGTTCTGCGCCTTCTACGCGGCCCCCAAGGACACCAAGAAGGGCTGGAGCCGCGACCTCGACGACATCCTGCGCCGCTGCGCGGAGACCGTCGAACTGGGCGGCACCCAGATCATGTTCCAGGGCGGGCACCACCCGGACTACGGCGTCGAGTACTACGAGCACCACTTCTCCGCCATCAAGAAGGAGTTCCCGCAGCTCGTCATCCACAGCCTGGGGGCGAGCGAGGTCGAGCACATGGCGCGGATCTCCAAGGTGAGCGCCGAGGAGGCGATCCGGCGCATCCACGCGGCCGGGCTCGACTCCTTCGCCGGGGCCGGCGCCGAACTGCTGCCCGCGCGCCCGCGCAAGGCCATCGCGCCGCTGAAGGAGTCCGGCGAGCGCTGGCTGGAGATCATGGAGATCGCGCACAACCTGGGCGTGGAGTCCACCAGCACGATGCTGATGGGCACCGGCGAGACCAACGCCGAGCGCATCGAGCACCTGCGGATGATCCGCGACGTGCAGGACCGCACCGGCGGCTTCCGCGCCTTCATCCCGTACACCTACCAGCCCGAGAACAACCACCTGAAGGGCCGGACGCAGGCGACCCTCTTCGAGTACCTGCGGATGATCGCCATCGCGCGGATCTTCCTCGACAACGTCGCCCACATCCAGGGCTCCTGGCTGACCACCGGCAAGGAGGTCGGCCAGCTCTCCCTGCACTACGGCGCCGACGACCTCGGCTCGGTCATGCTGGAGGAGAACGTGGTGTCGTCGGCCGGCGCCAAGCACCGTTCCAACCGGCTGGAGCTGATCGACCTGATCCGGAAGGCCGGGCGGGTCCCCGCGCAGCGGGCGACGACGTACGAGCACCTGGTGGTGCACGACGACCCGGCGAACGACCCGGTCGACGAGCGCGTCGTCTCGCACATCTCGTCCACGGCGATCGAGGGCGGGACCGCGCACCCCGAGCTGAAGCTGATCGCGGCCGACTGACCCGGCCGTGCTGACCATTCACGCCGCCGAAGAGGTCCGCGCCGACTGGGACGCGTCGCCGCTGGCCGACGGCGCGGTCGCCGTCGAGGGCGGGCGGATCGTCGCGGTCGGGCCCGCCGGTGAGATCGAGGCGAGGTTCCCGGGCGCGCGGGTCCGGCGCTGGCCGGGGGCGCTCGGGCCCGGGCTGCTGCACGAGGGGGCGCTGCCGGACGCGCCGAGCCCGCGCGAGCGCGTGCACGCCGTGCTGAAGTCGGGGGCGGTGGCCGTGCTGGCGGAGTACGTCGACGCCGGGCTGCGGGCCGCCGCCGGGCGCAATGACGTGGCGGTGCTGCCGGCCGCGCGCCGGCCGGTGCTGACCGCCGGCGGACGGGCCGACCTCGCCGTGTTCGACGCCGACGGCGCGTGCCTCGCGACGGTGTGCGCGGGGCGGCTGGTGCACCGGCGGCGGTGAGCCCGCCGGTGTTCGGTGGGGCTCAGCCCGCGAACGCCTCCCCGAACGCTCCCGACTCCTGGTCGACCCCGCTGCAGTCCGTCGCCGCGTCGCTGGAGTCCGTGTCGTCGTCGCACTGCTGGTCGCGGAAGGTCGACCACATCGACACCCAGGCGATCTCCTTCTCCTCGGCGAACGTCCGCACCTCCGCCGCGTCGGCGAGCGTGAACGTCTCCCCGTCGACGTCGTTGACGCCGATCATCGAGGTCAGCGCCATGCCCCGCCAGGCGTTCGCGTCGGAGAGGCCGAAGATCTCCTTCAGCTGGGTGTGCGCGGCCTTGGCGGAGGTGAGGGCGTAGTCGCCCATGTCGCCGTCGTAGGACTCGCCGTAGTTCATGGTCATCAGGTTGACCGTGGAGACCTGTACGGCGTGGTTGTTGGCGGACTCCAGCAGCGCGACGCTGTCGTCGTCCAGCCCCGAGGGCATCACGGGGAGGGTGAAGGAGACCGTCAGGTCCGTGCGCTCCTCCTGGAGCAGCGCGATCGCCTCCGAACGCAGGTCGACGGAGTCGGAGTCGGTCAGCTCGTCGCCCTCGATGTCGAAGTCGGCGAGGGTGGCGCCCCCGGCCGCGTCCAGCGCCTCGCCGTACGCCTCGGCCAGCTCCTCCGCGCTGTCGCAGGTCGCCGCCAGCTCGTCACCGGAGGCGCCGCCGAAGGAGACCCGGACCGAGGAGCCGTCCGCGGTGAGGTCCGAGATGCGGGAGGCGACCGACGAGTCGTCGATGGCGTGGCTGCCGTTCCACTCGGGGGTGCAGCCGCTGCCGGAGGAGATGACGAACGCCAGGTTGTACGTCGCCGGGGAGCCCGCCGAGTCCAGGTCGGAGGCGGTGGTGGCGCTGACGTACGGGGCGTAGCCGGTGGACGACGTGGTGCCGGACGACTCCGACGGCGTGCTGGAGGACGGGGCCTCGGGCGCCGCGTCTGAGGAGTCGTCACCTCCCGCAGAACAGCCCGCAGTTGCCAGGGCGAACAGACAGATCAGCCCTGCTGCGGCTTTTCGTGGACTCCTCATCGCGTACGCTCCCGCTCTCAAGATGTTTGTCCCAGGACGGAAACAGAACGTGTCTCCGAACCGGAAAGGTGCCACACGCGACTGTGCCCCTCCTGGCAAAGAGCCGCGTTTTCCTGCGGTTTCTCAGCGGAATGACAGGTCCGGCCGTTTCTCATGGGCGCCTCACAACAAAGGCAGAGTTTTGATCACATGAAGTGCTTCTAACATCTGAGGAATGCATTCCGAGCCTGCCATCGAAAGCCGCGCCGCTGCGCGCGGTCGCCGCCGCAAACGCGGCAACGGGTCCGCCGCATCGGTCGACGGTCCTGTGTTCGTTGACAACTCCGGACGCCGGGCCAAGCTGCTGCGCCGGCTCGGCATCCTCGTCGGCGTCGTCTGTATGGGGTACGCGGTCGTGCTGGGCCTGGCCTTCATGGGCATCGGCACCTCCATCAACCCGTCGTCGCTGCTGCCCTTCGGAGGCGGCGGCAACGCCTCCGCCCCCGGCGGGGGCATGCAGCCGCAGGGCGGCGTCGCCCCGACCGGGATGCCCAGCGGTGCGCCCAGCGGCGCTCCGTCCGGCGCCCCCACCGGTGTTCCGCCCACCGGAGCCGCGACCGGCTCCGCTTCCGCCACCGCTTCCGCCCCGGCCGCCTCCGCGACCGCCGACTGACCGGAATCGCAGCCAACTCCATGACCACGACACCACCTTCCCGCGGCCGCCGCCGGGCACCGAGCCGGATGGAACGCGCCGCCGGCCGGGCCGCCGCGCTGCAGAAGCCGCGGGTCATCCTCGCCCTGCTGCTCCTGCTGGCCCTGACCTGCGTCATGCTGCTGGACGGCTACCTGCGCGCCGAGGTCGGCGGCGACCAGCGCGTCCGTACCGGCGCCAGCTCCAGCGACGTCCCCGACGACGTGCTGGAGGGCGGGCCGATCCTGTCCTTCCGCGGCGGCCAGGCCACCACCGTCTCCGTGCCGGACAAGACGATCGCGCTGACCTTCGACGACGGGCCGAACCCGACGTGGACGCCCCAGGTGCTGGAGATCCTGGAGGAGTACGACGTCCCGGGCACCTTCTTCATGGTCGGGTCGATGGTCTCGCGCTACCCGGACATCGTCGACGACCTGGTCGACCAGGGCAACGAGGTGGGCATCCACACCTTCACCCACGTCGACCTCTCCTACCAGAGCGACGCCCGCATCACCCGGGAGATCGAGCAGACCCAGCTCGCGCTGGCGGGCGCGGCGGGGATCACGACGACGCTGTTCCGGGCGCCGTACTCCTCGGAGATGGACGCCATCGACAACTACAGCTGGCCGGTCTACAAGAAGCTCGGCGAGGACGGTTACACCAGCGTCTTCATCGACACCGACAGCGACGACTGGAAGAAGCCCGGCGTCTCGAAGATCATCAAGTGGGCGACGCCGGAGGACGGCGAGGGCGCCTCCGTGCTCTTCCACGACGCGGGCGGGGAGCGCTCGCAGACGATCAAGGCGCTGCCGAAGTACATCGAGAAGATGAAGGCGAAGGGCTACACCTTCACCACCATCAGCGGTGTCATGGCGGAGCAGGGCGCGGGCGCCCCGGCCGCGGCGGCGGCCGGAGCCGGGCAGGGCACGGCGCCGGGCGCCGAGGCCGCGCAGGGCGGCACCGGTACCGACAACGGCACCGGCACCGGTACGGGCGCCGACAGCGGATCGCAGCTCCAGGCCGCCCACCGCGAGGCCACCGGCACGACCCTCTACGAGGGCAAGGCGCTCATCGCGGCGGTCCGCGTCGCCGAGTGGACGGTCCCGGCGCTCTCGGTCGGGCTGATGGTGGTGGGCGTCGCCGTCATGGGCCGGTTCGGGATGATGCTGATCCTCGCCCGCCGGCACTACAGACAGCGCAACAAACGCCGGTTCAGCTGGGGTCCGACCGTCACCCGCCCGGTGAGCGTGATCGTCCCGGCGTACAACGAGAAGGAGTGCATCGCCAACACCCTGAAGTCGCTGGCGCAGAGCACCCACCCGATCGAGGTCATCATCGTGGACGACGGCTCCTCGGACGGCACCTCCGAGATCGCCCGCGAGGCCGCCGACGCGCTCGGCATGACCAACGTCCGCGTCATCCGCCAGGAGAACGCGGGCAAGCCGGCCGCCCTCAACAACGGCGTCCGCAACGCCAGCCACGACATCGTCGTGATGATGGACGGCGACACCGTCTTCGAGGCGGAGACCGTACGCCACCTCGTCCAGCCGTTCGCCGACCCCCAGGTCGGCGCGGTCGCGGGCAACGCCAAGGTCGGCAACCGCAACACCATCATCGGGGCCTGGCAGCACATCGAGTACGTGATGGGCTTCAACCTCGACCGGCGCATGTACGACCTGCTGCGCTGCATGCCGACCATCCCCGGCGCGATCGGCGCGTTCCGCCGCGAGGCGGTCCTGGAGGTCGGCGGCATGAGCGAGGACACCCTCGCCGAGGACACCGACATCACCATCGCCATGCACCGTGCGGGCTGGCGGGTCGTCTACCAGGAGCACGCCCGCGCCTGGACCGAGGCGCCGGGTTCGCTGAAGCAGCTGTGGTCGCAGCGCTACCGCTGGTCCTACGGCACCATGCAGGCGCTGTGGAAGCACCGCAAGTCCCTGACCGACAAGGGGCCCTCGGGCCGCTTCGGGCGGGTCGGCATGCCGCTGGTGGTGATCTTCCAGATCATCACGCCGGTCTTCGCGCCGCTGATCGACGTCTTCACCGCGTACTCGATGATCTTCGTCGACTTCAAGGCCGCGCTGCTGGCGTGGCTGGCGGTGCTGGGCATCCAGCTGTTCTGCGCGGCGTACGCCTTCCGGCTGGACAAGGAGAAGTACCGGTACCTGCTGATGATGCCGCTCCAGCAGCTCGCCTACCGGCAGATGATGTACCTCGTCCTGATCCACTCCTGCATCACCGCCCTCACCGGCGGCCGGCTGCGCTGGCAGAAGCTGAAGCGGACGGGCGAGGTCGGTACCCCGGCGGGGGCCGGCGGATGAGCTGGGAACAGTACGGGCAGGGGCAGTACGGGCAGGGGTACGGGTACGGCGACCAGGGGCAGGCATACGTGCCGCCGCCCCAGCAGTACGGGTCTCCGCAGCCGTACGCCCAGCCGCAGCCGCAGCCGTACCCGCAGCAGCACGGCGCGTACGGCGCGTACGGCGACTACGGTGCGTACGGGCAGCAGCAGGCGCCGTCGGCCGAGTCGACGGCGCAGCTGCCGCAGGTGGAGCCGGAGACGGAACCGGAACCAGAGGTTCCGTCGGGCCCGGGCCCGGGCCCGGACCCGAACCCGGAGCCGGCGCCGCCGCCCGCGGCCCGGTCCGGCGGCCGGGACCGGTACTTCGACACCCTGCGCGCGGTCGCCCTCGTCCGCGTCGTGACGTACCACACCTTCGGCTGGGCCTGGGCCGGGATGGTCTTCCCGTCCATGGGGATCATGTTCGGCCTGGCCGGCACCCTGATGGCGAAGTCGCTGGAACGCCCGGCCCTGAAGGTGGTCAAGAGCCGCATCCGCCGGCTGCTGCCGCCCTTCTGGTTCTGGGGCCTCTTCGTCGTCGTCGCGATGCTGATCCACGGCTGGATGCCGGGCTGGCAGATCGTCTACTGGATCGTGCCGCTCGGCGACCCGCCGGGCAACGCGTGGGGCGAACAGGCCTGGGAGATCCTCTGGTACCTGCGCACGTACCTGTGGTTCGTCCTCCTCTCGCCGCTGCTGCTGAAGGTGTTCCGGCTGGCGCCGGTCCCTGTGCTGCTGGGCTCGCTCGCCCCGATCGTCGTCTTCCAGTTCCTCTGGCAGCCGCCGGACAACCGGTTCGGCACCGGGCTGCTCGACCTGGCGACGTACCTCTTCTGCTGGGTCCTCGGCTTCGCCCACCGCGACGGGGTGCTGGCCCGGCTGAAACCGGCCGCGGTCGTGGTCCTGTCGCTGGCCGCGCTCGCCTACGGCGGCTGGTACGCCCTCGCCCACCAGGCCGAGTACGGCACCTACGACCTGGACGACATCCCGCTGGCCCAGGCGTTCTGGTCGGCCGGCTTCGTGACGCTGCTGATGTACTCCAAGGCCAGGCTGAACGTCGACTTCGCGGGCCTCGCCCGCTTCCGGCGGCTGGACCGGCTGGTCAGCGTCTTCAACGCGCGTGCCGTCACGATCTACCTCTGGCACGAACTGGCGCTGATCCTGGCCGTGCCGCTGGTCGACCAGTTCTGGAAGGTGCCCGCGTTCGAGACGTACCTGCCGCTGGAGAGCCAGTGGTTCATGTTCGGCATCGGCTGGGTGCTGATCGCGCTGTTCGTGCTGGCCTGCGGCTGGGTGGAGGACGTGGCGGGGCGCAAGAGGCCGCGGCTCCTGCCGTGAGTCCGGCCGGCGCGGCCTGTAAGAATGGGCGGGTGACCCGCGCCTCCCTGAACAAGCAGCCGCACGAAGTCGCCTCGATGTTCGACCACGTGGCGGCCCGGTACGACCTCACCAACGACGTGCTGTCGCTCGGCCAGGACCGGGTGTGGCGCAAGGAGGTCGCCCGGGCCGTCGATGCCCGGCCTGCGCAGAAGGTCCTCGACCTGGCCGCGGGCACGGCGACCTCCTCGCTGCCCTTCGCCCGTACCGGCGCGTACGTCGTCCCGTGCGACTTCTCGCTCGGCATGCTCCAGGTCGGCAAGGGGCGCCACGCGTGGCTGCCGTTCACGGCGGGCGACGCGACGCGGCTGCCGTTCGCCGATGACGTCTTCGACGCGGTCACCATCTCCTTCGGGCTGCGCAACGTCCAGGACACGGACGCGGCGCTGCGCGAGCTGTACCGGGTGACCAAGCCCGGCGGCCGGGTCGTCATCTGCGAGTTCTCGCACCCGACCTGGGCGCCGTTCCGCACGGTCTACACCGAGTACCTGATGCGCGCCCTGCCGCCGGTCGCCCGCGCGGTCTCCTCCAACCCGGACGCGTACGTCTATCTCGCCGAGTCCATCCGCGACTGGCCCGACCAGCCCGCCCTGGCCGAACGGCTGCGCGAGGCCGGCTGGTCCAAGGTGGCCTGGCGCAACCTGACCGGCGGCATCGTGGCCCTGCACCGGGGCTTCAAGCAGAGCTGACCCCGAAGCTCCCCCCGGCGCGGCCGACCTCAGTGCGCGTCGAGTTCCGCGTGCGTGTCGAGTTCCGCCTACGTGTCGAGGACCGCGGGTGCGTGTCGAGTTCCGCCTACGTGTCGAGGACCGCGGGCGCGTGTCCAGGGCCGCCTACGTGTCCAGGACTGCCTACGGGACGGAACCGGCGCGCCCGCCGCACCCCCCACCCCCGCCACGCTTGCCGCACCCGCACCCGCACCCGCACCGGCACCCGCTGCCGCACACGCCGTGCCCGCCGCCGCCGCTCCCGCCCCGCCCCCCGCCGCGTCCGGCGTGCCCGGCTCGTCCAGTGCCCGGCGCAGTCCGCCGCCGGGCGGCGTTGGAGTCCGGGGCTCGCGCACCCCGGCGCCCCCGCCGCCCTCGCCCGCGCCGAAGTCGAACCACACGGTGACCGCGGCCCCGCGCGGTACCTCGGCCCCGGGCGGCGGGTACTGGCGTACCACGTACTCCACGACCACGCGGTGCAGTTCGGGCCGGTCGGGGGCGGCCAGCAGCACCCCGCGCGCCTCGGCCGCGCGGCGCGCGTCCACGGCCATCAGGCCGACCAGACGCGGCACGCGTACCTCGGGCGTTTCGGATGTATCGGGTGTCCCGGGTGCGTTGCGCACAGAACCTCACCCCCAGCGGTACGGGCAGGGTAACTCCCGCCGCGCACCCGCCGGAAGCTTTTTGTAGCGATCCGTAGTCGAAGTCTGTCCTGTTCGTTACCCTCCGTTACAAGTCCAGGCGATAGCAGTGCCCCTGCCGCTCCGACCGAGGCGTGGTGAACACCTCCGCCAGCCGCATCCCCAGCCGCCGCGTCACCGCGATGGAGCGCTCGTTGTCCGCGTCGACCATCGCGACCACCCCCGGCAGCCCCGCCGCGCGCAGCCGCCCCACCGTCTCCCGGGCCGCCGCCGTCACGTACCCCTTGCCCCAGTGGGGCCGGGCGAGCCGCCAGCCGATCTCGATCTCGCCCTTGGGGCCCCAGTCCCGCGGCCACGGCTGGGCGCCGGTGAAGCCGATGACCTCGTCCCGCTCGTCGAGGACGGTCCACAGGCAGAAGCCGTGCTCGGCGTCGTGCCGGCGCTGGCGGGCGGTGAGTTCCTCGTACACGGACAGCTCCGCCGGCCGGCCGCCGTGGAACTCCATGACCTCCGGGTCGTCGAAGGCCCGGTGCCAGGCGACGGCGTCCTCGTCGGTGGGAACACGCAACCGTACAGCGGGGAGAGCTCGTTTCACGGGGCAGCCCTTCAGCCGGGTGATCGGTGACGCTGAATAGACTGCCCATGTCCGGTGCCCGTCGGCACGCAGAATTCCGAACCCGTGGGAGACCCCGCCGTGACCGAGCCCCTCTCCGACAACACCGCCGATGTGATCGTCGTGGGCGCGGGGCCAGCCGGCTCCACCACCGCGTACTACCTCGCCAAGGCCGGACTCGACGTGCTCCTGCTGGAGAAAACCGCGTTCCCCCGGGAGAAGGTCTGCGGTGACGGACTGACCCCCCGCGCGACCAAGCAGCTCGTGGCGATGGGCATCGACATCTCCGAGGAGGCCGGCTGGCTGCGCAACAAGGGCCTGCGGATCATCGCCGGCGGCACCCGCCTCCAGCTCGACTGGCCCGACCTCGCCTCCTTCCCCGACTACGGTCTGGTCCGCAAACGCGACGACTTCGACGAGCAGCTCGCCCGGCAGGCCCAGAAGGCCGGCGCCCGGCTGTACGAGCGCTGCAACGTCGGCGCCCCGGTCGTGGACGACCGCACCGGCCGCATCACCGGCGTCCAGGCCAAGCTCGGCGAGGAGAAGCAGGACGTCACCTTCCACGCCCCGCTGGTGGTGGCCGCCGACGGCAACTCCACCCGGCTGTCGCTGGCGATGGGTCTGCACCGCCGCGAGGACCGCCCGATGGGCGTCGCGGTCCGCACTTACTTCACCTCCCCCCGGCACGACGACGACTATCTGGAGTCCTGGCTCGAACTGTGGGACCGCCGCGGCCCCCAGGACCGCCTCCTCCCCGGCTACGGCTGGATCTTCGGCATGGGCGACGGCACCTCCAACGTCGGTCTCGGCGTCCTCAACACCTCCTCCTCCTTCAAGGACCTGGACTGGCGCGAGGTCCTCAAGGCCTGGTGCGCCTCCATGCCCGAGGACTGGGGCTACACCCCGGACAACATGACCGGCCCGATCCGCGGCGCCGCCCTCCCGATGGCCTTCAACCGCCAGCCCCACTACACCCGCGGCCTGCTGCTCGTCGGTGACGCCGGCGGCCTGGTGAACCCCTTCAACGGCGAGGGCATCGCCTACGCCATGGAGTCCGGCCAGATCGCCGCCGACGTCATCGTCCAGGCACACGCGCGAGCCACGCCCGCCCAGCGCGAGACCGCCCTCCAGCGCTACCCGCGC
This sequence comes from Streptomyces sp. NPDC090994, assembly GCF_044768905.1. Classification (NCBI taxonomy): domain Bacteria; kingdom Bacillati; phylum Actinomycetota; class Actinomycetes; order Kitasatosporales; family Streptomycetaceae; genus Streptomyces; species Streptomyces sp. NPDC090994. Next base: position 840,884 of record NZ_JBIVWS010000001.1, on the reverse strand, counting down.
GTCCTGAAGGACACCTACGGCGGCTACTACAACCTCGGCCGCGCCTTCGTGAAGCTCATCGGCAACCCGAAGGTCATGCAGATCGCCGCCCAGCGCGGTCTGACCCACCCCGTGCTGATGAGGTTCACCCTGAAGATGCTCGCCAACCTGACGGACCCGACCGGCGGCGACGCGATGGACCGCATCATCAACGGACTGACCAAGGTGGCCCCGAAGGCGTGAGCCTCCCGGCCGCGGGGCACCGGGTCACCCGCTGACCCCCGGCCCGCTCACCCCGTGAACCGCGCGGCTCTGGCGGCCCGGCGTGCGAACACCTCCTCGCGCCGGTCCGCCGACTGCCGCAGCGCCGCCTTCCGTTCCCGCGCGGAGAGCCGGTCCAGGTAGACCCGCCCGTCCAGGTGGTCGCTCTCGTGGGCGAGGCACCGGGCGAAGTAACCGGTGCCCTCGACGAGCAGCGGTGCGCCGTCCTTGTCCAGCCCCCGCACCACCGCCCGGTCCGGGCGCGGTACGTCCATGACGGCGCCCGGCACCGACAGGCATCCCTCGCCCTCGTCGAGCAGCCGCCGCCCGTCCGGACCGACGGGTTCCAGCACCGGATTGACGATGTGCCCGACATGCCGGACACCGTCGTCGTCCGGGCAGTCGTAGACGAACAGGCGCAGACCGACGCCGACTTGGTTGGCCGCGAGTCCGGCCCCTTCGGCGACGTACATGGTCAGGAACATGTCGTCGATGAGCGCGGCGAGGTCGGGTCCGAACTCGGTGACGTCCCGGCAGGGCTTGTGCAGCACCGCCTCGCCCACCTCGGTGACCCGCCGCACGCTGCCGCGCCGGGCCTCGGGCGCGAACGGCGGGTAATCGGCGGCGGGCCGACCCTGTACGAACACACTCGGCATGGTCTCTCTCCTTCGACTGGTGCGACCGGCTGATGCGACCGGCTGATGCGACCGGCTGATGCGACCGGCTGATGCGACCGGCCGGCGACAGACCGAGCATGGCAGGAGAGGGCGAAGGGCCGCTGCCCCTGTGGACAACGGCCCTTCGACTGTGCAGAGCTGTGGAAAACTCGGATCAGAGCACGCGCACCGCACCGCTCGGCGGGTCGTAGGAGAGCGGCTTCTCGACGACGCCGGTGGACGAGTTCTGGGCGCCGACGAACATGCCGTCGCCGACGTAGATGCCCACGTGGTAGGCGCTGCCGGCGCCACCCCAGTAGAGGATGTCGCCCGGCTGGAGGCTGTCCAGCGAGACCTGGGTGCCGGCCACGGACTGGTCCTGGGAGACACGGGGCAGGCTGACGCCCACCTGCTTGTAGGCGGCCTGGACCAGGCCGGAGCAGTCGTAGGCGGACGGCCCGGTGGCGCCGGAGACGTAGGCCGCGCCCACCTGGGCCCGCACGAAGGAGACGACCGCGGCGGCGGAACCGGTGGCCGTGGACGTGCTGGTGCTCGCGGAGGAGCCGCCGGTGTCGCCGGAGCCGGTGCCGGTGTCGGCCGAGACGGTCAGGGTGGCGCGCTCCGCGTCGCGGGCGGCGCGCTCCGCCGCGTCCCTGCGGGCCTCCTGCGCGGCCTTCTTCTTGGCCGCGGCCTTCGCCTTGGCCTCCTTCAGGTCCGCCTTGGCTTCCTTGGCGGCCTTGGCCGCGGCGGCGTCACGCTCGGCCTGCAGCTCGTAGTTCGCGGCGGCCTGCTGGGTGGCGTCCGCGGACTGCGCGACCTGGGCGGCCATCTCGGCCGTCAGGGTGGGCAGCTCCAGGGTCTGCGTCACCGGCTCGGCCGCGTTCGCCGAACCCGATGCTCCGGCCACTGCCAGCGTGCTGAGGACGCCACCGGCAACTCCGGCCCGCATCGCGACGGTCGTCGACGCGCTGCGGCGGGGCTTCCGGTGGCTGCGTATGTGAGCGGTGTGGGACATGGGTACAACCGGTATCAGGAGCTCCTCCATACCTACAAGAAACGTGTGCTGCGCCACAGTTGTTCAGCCGACGCCGCGAAAGCTCGGCGCACCGCCCTTTTCTGACGCCGTAACGGACATAGCGGGCGGCTGTAACAAGCCTGTGATCACGGTCTTTGATCGTTACGCCCGAATTGCTCCCCGCCTACCACTGGTTGAGGCAGATGGCCAAGCCCGCTTCTCATGCGCCTCTCATGGATGTGGCGGAGGTCACGGAACGGTCACCTGGGCGCGCGCGTCCGCTCGTGAACGCGCGCACGCGTTCACACCGGACCCCTCGCCCGGCCCCGAGGTGTGAACGCGGCCCCACTATCAAGTGATCGAGTCCAGCGCCAATTTGCATGCGCGGGAAGCTTCTTGATATTGAGACGCCCGCGCTGAGCAGCGTCGACGAGGGAAAATGTCACCACTGGTGATCAGTCGGAAGCTTCCTGTGTGAAGATCACCGCTCATCCGACTTCATGATCCTTCGTCAGGTGGTGGAGATCACAAAGCTTGTGCGATACCCCGTGTCGCAGATCACAGAGGCACAGGCATAAGATGCGGAGCAGTTGGGCTTGTGACCTGCTTCACATGTTCGCGATCTTCGCCGGGACCAGCGGGGCTCGTGGGGCTGCTGAGGCGGCTGTGAGCCCAGGCAAAACCGCCAGCAGTCAGTGCCGACTGAGAGGAGCGAGGAGCGGTGAACGCGTATGCGCCCATCCTCGTACTGGGAGCCCTCGGGGCAGGCTTTGCGATCTTTTCCGTGGTCATGGCCACGTTGATCGGTCCGAAGCGGTACAACCGGGCCAAGCTCGAGGCCTACGAGTGCGGAATCGAGCCGACCCCCACGCCGGCCGGCGGCGGGCGCTTCCCCATCAAGTACTACCTGACGGCGATGCTCTTCATCGTCTTCGACATCGAGATCGTCTTCCTCTACCCCTGGGCCGTCACCTTCGACGCCCTGGGGATTTTCGGGCTCGTGGAGATGCTGCTCTTCGTGCTCACCGTCTTCGTCGCGTACGCGTACGTATGGCGGCGCGGCGGCCTGGAATGGGACTGAGGGGCCTTTTAGTCATGGGACTCGAAGAAAAGCTGCCGAGCGGCTTCCTGCTGACCACCGTCGAGCAGGCCGCGGGCTGGGTGCGTAAGTCGTCGGTCTTCCCGGCCACCTTCGGCCTCGCCTGCTGCGCCATCGAGATGATGACCACCGGGGCCGGCCGCTACGACCTGGCGCGCTTCGGCATGGAGGTCTTCCGCGGCTCGCCGCGCCAGGCGGACCTGATGATCGTGGCCGGCCGGGTCAGCCAGAAGATGGCGCCGGTGCTGCGGCAGGTATACGACCAGATGCCGAACCCCAAGTGGGTGATCTCCATGGGGGTCTGCGCCTCCTCGGGCGGCATGTTCAACAACTACGCGATCGTCCAGGGCGTCGACCACATCGTCCCGGTCGACATCTACCTCCCGGGCTGCCCGCCACGGCCCGAGATGCTGATGGACGCCATCCTCAAGCTCCACCACAAGATCCAGAACTCCAAGCTCGGCGTCAACGCCGAGGAAGCGGCCCGCGAGGCGGAGGAGGCGGCGCTCAAGGCCCTGCCCACCATCGAGATGAAGGGGCTGCTGCGATGAGCGACGCGAACGGCACCGGGGCCAACCCCGAGAAGGACCTCTCCGCCGAGAACCTCCCGGGCCAGCGCGGTCAGGGCGGCGAGGAGATCCGCGTCCAGCGCGGCATGTTCGGCGCGAACAACGGCGGCGACACCTCCGGCTACGGCGGCCTGGTCCGCTCGGTCCGACTCCCGGGGCCGGCGAGCAGGCCGTACGGCGGGTGGTTCGACGAGGTCGCCGACGAACTGGAGGGCGCGCTGGAGGAGCAGGGACTGCTCCCGGACAACGCCATCGGGAAGACGGTCGTCGACCGCGGCGAGCTGACCTTCCACATCGAGCGCGAGCACCTGGTCCGCGTCGCCCGGACCCTGCGCGACGACCCGGCCCTGCGCTTCGAGCTGTGCACCGGCGTCAGCGGTGTCCACTACCCCGGCGACAAGGGCCGCGAGCTGCACGCCGTCTACCACCTGCGCTCGATCACCCACAACCGGCTGATCCGCCTGGAAGTCAGCGCCCCCGACGCCGACCCGCACATCCCGTCGCTGTTCGAGGTCTACCCGACCAACGACTGGCACGAGCGCGAGACGTACGACTTCTTCGGCATCGTCTTCGACGGTCACCCGGCGCTGACGCGGATCATGATGCCGGACGACTGGCAGGGCTTCCCGCAGCGCAAGGACTACCCCCTCGGCGGCATCCCCGTCGAGTACAAGGGCGCCCAGATCCCGGCTCCGGACCAGCGGAGGTCGTACTCATGAGCACGCAGCACGCTTCCCCCAGGGAGACCACCGAGGGCACCGTCTACACGGTCACCGGCGGCGACTGGGACGAGGTCGTCCAGTCCGCGGCCCGCGCCGACGACGAACGCCTGATCGTCAACATGGGCCCGCAGCACCCGTCCACCCACGGCGTGCTCCGGCTGATCCTGGAGATCGAGGGCGAGACCGTCACCGAGGCCCGCTGCGGCATCGGCTACCTGCACACCGGCATCGAGAAGAACCTCGAGTACCGGACGTGGACCCAGGGCACGACGTTCGTGACGCGCATGGACTACCTGACGCCGTTCTTCAACGAGACGGCGTACTGCCTGGGCGTCGAGCAGCTCCTGGGCATCGAGGACCAGATCCCGGACCGCGCCTCCGTCGTCCGGGTGCTCCTGATGGAGCTGAACCGGATGTCCTCCCACCTGGTGGCCATCGCCACCGGCGGCATGGAACTCGGCGCCACCACGATCATGATCTACGGCTTCCGGGACCGGGAACTGATCCTCGACATCTACGAGCTGATCACCGGCCTGCGCATGAACCACGCGTACATCCGCCCCGGCGGCCTCGCCCAGGACCTGCCGCCCGGCTTGGTGGACCAGATCCGCGAGTTCGTGAAGAAGATGAAGAAGAACCTCCCGGAGTACGACAAGCTCGCCACCGGGAACCCCATCTTCAAGGCCCGCATGCAGGACGTCGGCTACCTCGACCTGGCCGGCTGCATGGCCCTGGGCGCCACCGGCCCGATCCTGCGCTCCACGGGCCTGCCGCACGACCTGCGCAAGTCCCAGCCGTACTGCGGCTACGAGACGTACGACTTCGACGTCCCGACCGCCGACACCTGCGACGCCTACGGCCGCTTCCTGATCCGCCTGGAGGAGATGCGGCAGTCGCTGCGCATCGTCGAGCAGTGCCTGGACCGGCTGAAGCCCGGCCCGGTCATGGTCCCCGACAAGAAGATCGCCTGGCCGGCCCAGCTCGCCCTGGGACCGGACGGACTGGGCAACTCCCTCGACCACATCAAGAAGATCATGGGCACCTCCATGGAGGCCCTGATCCACCACTTCAAGCTGGTCACCGAGGGCTTCCGGGTGCCGCCGGGACAGACGTACACCGCGGTCGAGTCCCCCAAGGGCGAACTCGGGGTGCACGTCGTCTCCGACGGCGGCACCCGCCCCTACCGGGTCCATTTCCGCGACCCGTCCTTCACCAATCTCCAGGCCATGGCGGCGATGTGCGAGGGCGGCCAGGTCGCCGACGTCATCGTCGCGGTGGCCTCCATCGACCCCGTGATGGGAGGCGTCGACCGGTGACCACCAGTTCCTCTCAGCGGGGTGTCGGACTCGGCATGCCCGAGCTGCCCGCGCCCGACTACCCGGCCGACGTACGGGCCCGCCTGGAACCCGACGCGCGCGAGATCATCGCCCGCTACCCGGACTCCCGGTCCGCCCTGCTGCCGCTGCTGCACCTCGTGCAGTCCGAGGAGGGCCACGTCACGCGCACCGGGATGCGGTTCTGCGCCGAGATGCTCGGCCTGACCACCGCCGAGGTCACCGCGGTGGCGACCTTCTACACCATGTACCGGCGCCGGCCCAGCGGCGACTACCAGGTGGGCGTCTGCACCAACACGCTGTGCGCGGTCATGGGCGGCGACGCCATCTTCGAGGAGCTCCAGGAGCACCTGGGCGTCGGCAACGGCGAGACCACCGACGACGGCAAGATCACCTTGGAGCACATCGAGTGCAACGCGGCCTGCGACTACGCGCCGGTCGTGATGGTCAACTGGGAGTTCTTCGACAACCAGACCCCGGCCAGCGCCCGCCGCATGGTCGACGACCTGCGGGCCGGCCGGCCGGTCACGCCGACGCGCGGCGCGCCCCTGTGCACGTTCAAGGAGACCGCCCGGATCCTGGCGGGCTTCCCCGACGAACGGGAGGGCGCCGTCGAGGCCGGGGGAAGCGCGGGACCCGCCTCCCTGGCCGGCCTGAAGCTGGCGAAGGGCGAGCCCGCCGCCGCGCGCGTGGTGCACCCGCGCGGCGCGGCGCCGCACGGTGAGGCCGTGCACGAGCCCCCGCACGAGCCGCCGCACGATCCTTCGCCGACCGAGCACCTCAGCTCGCACGACGCGCCGCAGGACACATCGGCCTCCGACCCCTCCCACCCGGCGGGGCCCACTGCCGAGGAGGGGGAGTGATGACCTTGGCCGCCGAGATCAAGGACACCGGCCCGGAGAAGCTGCTCGCACCCGTACTGTCGGCCTTCTGGGACGAGGACAGGTCCTGGACGCTGGACGTCTACCGACGGCACGAGGGCTACGAGGGGCTCCGCAAGGCGCTGGCCATGTCCCCGGACGACCTCATCGCGTACGTCAAGGAAGCCGGTCTGCGGGGACGCGGCGGCGCCGGGTTCCCCACCGGGATGAAGTGGCAGTTCATCCCCCAGGGGGACGGCAAGCCGCACTATCTCGTGGTCAACGCCGACGAGTCGGAGCCGGGGACCTGCAAGGACATCCCGCTCCTCTTCGCGAACCCGCACAGCCTCATCGAGGGCATCGTCATCGCGTGCTACGCCATCAGGTCGTCGCACGCCTTCATTTATCTACGGGGTGAAGTCGTCCCCGTGCTGCGGCGGTTGCACTCGGCGGTCGCCGAGGCGTACGCGGCGGGCTTCCTCGGCGAGAACATCCTGGGCAGCGGACTCGACCTGGACCTCACCGTGCACGCGGGCGCGGGCGCGTACATCTGCGGTGAGGAGACCGCACTGCTCGACTCGCTCGAAGGCCGCCGTGGTCAGCCGCGACTGCGTCCCCCCTTCCCCGCTGTGGCCGGCCTCTACGCCTGCCCCACTGTGGTGAACAACGTCGAGTCGATCGCGTCGGTTCCCGCGATCCTGAACAAGGGCAAGGACTGGTTCAGGTCGATGGGCAGCGAGAAGTCCCCGGGCTTCACGCTGTACTCCCTCTCCGGCCACGTCGCCTGCCCCGGCCAGTACGAGGCGCCGCTCGGCATCACGCTCCGCCAGCTCCTCGACATGAGCGGGGGCATGCGCCCCGGCCACCGCCTGAAGTTCTGGACGCCGGGCGGCTCCTCGACGCCGATGTTCACCGAAGAGCACCTCGACGTCCCCCTCGACTACGAAGGAGTGGGCGCCGCCGGTTCCATGCTCGGCACGAAAGCCCTCCAGTGCTTCGACGAGACCACCTGCGTGGTCCGCGCCGTCACCCGCTGGACCGAGTTCTACGCCCACGAGTCCTGCGGCAAGTGCACGCCCTGCCGGGAGGGGACGTACTGGCTGGTGCAGTTGCTGCGCGACATCGAGGCCGGCAAGGGCCGCATGGAAGACCTCGACAAGCTGAACGACATCGCCGACAACATCAACGGCAAGTCCTTCTGCGCCCTCGGCGACGGCGCCGCCTCGCCGATCTTCTCCTCGCTGAAGTACTTCCGCGAGGAGTACGAGCAGCACATCACGGGCCGCGGCTGCCCCTTCGACCCCGCGAAGTCGACGGCCTGGGCCGACCACCGTACGGAGGTGAAGGCATGACGGTGACCACGAACGCCCCCTCCGGCGGAGGAGAGGCCGCGGTCCCGCCCGAGGACCTGGTGTCGCTGACCATCGACGGCGTGGCGATCAGCGTGCCCAAGGGCACCCTGGTCATCCGGGCCGCCGAGCAGCTCGGCATCGAGATCCCCCGGTTCTGCGACCACCCGCTCCTCGACCCGGCCGGCGCCTGCCGGCAGTGCATCGTCGAGGTCGAGGGCCAGCGCAAGCCGATGGCGTCCTGCACCATCACCTGCACCGACGGGATGGTGGTCAGGACCCACCTCACCTCGCCGGTCGCGGAGAAGGCCCAGAAGGGTGTGATGGAGCTGCTGCTCATCAACCACCCGCTGGACTGCCCGGTCTGCGACAAGGGCGGCGAGTGCCCGCTGCAGAACCAGGCGATGTCGCACGGCAACGCCGAGTCCCGCTTCGAGGGCAAGAAGCGGACCTACGAGAAGCCCGTGCCGATCTCCACGCAGGTGCTGCTCGACCGCGAGCGGTGCGTGCTGTGCGCCCGCTGCACCCGGTTCTCCAACCAGGTCGCGGGCGACCCGATGATCGAGCTGATCGAGCGCGGCGCGCTCCAGCAGGTCGGCACCGGCGAGGGCGACCCCTTCGAGTCGTACTTCTCCGGGAACACCATCCAGATCTGCCCGGTCGGCGCGCTCACCTCGGCGGCGTACCGGTTCCGCTCCCGCCCCTTCGACCTGGTCTCCTCGCCGTCGGTGTGCGAGCACTGCGCCGGCGGCTGCGCGACCCGCACCGACCACCGGCGCGGCAAGGTCATGCGGCGCCTGGCGGCCAACGACCCCGAGGTCAACGAGGAGTGGATCTGCGACAAGGGGCGGTTCGGGTTCCGGTACGCGCAGCAGCGCGACCGGCTCACCACGCCCCTGGTGCGCAACGCCGAGGGCGAGCTGGAGCCCGCCTCCTGGCCGGAGGCCCTCCAGATCGCCGCCCAGGGACTGCTGGCCTCGCGGGGCCGCACCGGGGTGCTGACCGGCGGGCGGCTCACCATGGAGGACGCCTACGCGTACAGCAAGTTCGCGCGCGTGGCGCTCGACACCAACGACATCGACTTCCGCGCGCGCGTGCACAGCGCCGAGGAGGCCGACTTCCTGGCGGCCCGGGTGGCCGGCCGGGGCCGCGACCTCGACGGTACGGGGGTGACGTACGCGGCGCTGGAGAAGGCGCCCGCGGTGCTCCTGGTCGGGTTCGAGGCCGAGGAGGAGGCGCCCGGCGTCTTCCTGCGGCTGCGCAAGGCGTGGCGCGGGCACGGGCAGCGGGTGTTCGCCCTGGCGACGCACGCCACGCGCGGTCTGGAGAAGGCCGGCGGCACGCTGCTGCCCGCCGCGCCCGGCACCGAGACCGAGTGGCTGGACGCGCTCGCGGGCGGTGTCGGCCTGGAGGACGACGGGACGCGGGCCGCCGAGGCGCTGCGTGCCGAGGGCGCGGTCATCGTCGTGGGTGAGCGGCTGGCGGCCGTCGCCGGGGGCCTGACCGCCGCCGTACGGACCGCGTCCGCGACCGGCGCCCGGCTGGTGTGGATCCCGCGCCGGGCCGGGGAGCGTGCCGCGATCGAGGCGGGCGCGCTGCCGACGCTGCTGCCGGGCGGGCGCCCGGCCACCGACCCGCGCGCGCGGGACGAGGTCGCCGCGCTGTGGGGCGTGGCCGCGCTGCCGCACCGCTACGGCCGGGACACCGGCCGGATCATCGAGGCCGCCGCCGACGGCGAACTCCAGGCGCTGCTGGTCGCGGGCGTGGAGGTCGCCGACCTGCCCGATCCGGCACGCGCGCGTGCGGCACTGGCCGAGGCCGGGTTCGTGGTGTCGCTGGAGCTGCGGCCCAGTGAGGTCACCGAGCTGGCCGACGTGGTCCTGCCCGTCGCGGCGGTCGCCGAGAAGGCGGGCACCTTCGTCAACTGGGAGGGCCGGGTCCGCTTCTTCGAGGCCGCGCTCAAGCCCGACCAGATGACCCGGCGCCTGGCGCCCACCGACGCGCGGGTGCTCCAGATGCTGGCCGACGCCATGGACGTACACCTCGGGCTGCCGGACCTGCGGACGGTGCGCGCGGAGATCGACCGGCTCGGGCCCTGGGAGGGGCCGTCGGCCACCGGACCCCTGGAGCGGGCCGCCGCGCTGCCCCGGCCGGCCGCCGGTGAGGCGGTGCTCGCCGGGCACCGGCTGCTGCTGGACCAGGGCCGCCTCCAGGAGGGCGACGAGGCGCTGGCCGGCACCCGGCACGCGGCACGCGCGCGCGTGTCGGCCGCCACGGCCGCCGAGGCGGGCGTCAAGGACGGCGACGTCCTGGCGGTCACCGGCCCGGCGGGAGTCGTCGAACTTCCGCTCCAGGTGACCGAGATGCCCGACCGGGTGGTGTGGCTGCCGCTGAACTCCACCGGCGCGGGCGTCGCCTCCGACACCGGGGCGCTGCCCGGCTCCCTCGTCCGCATCGGCCCGGCGACCACCGTCGGCGCGGCCCTCAAGGAGGTGGAGGCATGAGCAGCCCGTACCTCGCCGCTGAAGACCTCTCGATGTTCGGCCAGGACCCCTGGTGGCTGGTCGTCGTCAAGGCGGTGTTCTGCTTCGCGTTCCTGATGGTGACCGTGCTGATCGCCATCGTCATGGAGCGCAAGGTCGTCGCCTGGATGCAGTTGCGCATCGGCCCCAACCGGCACGGCCCCTGGGGCATGCTCCAGTCGCTCGCCGACGGCGTGAAGCTGATGCTCAAGGAAGACGTCGTCGTCAAACGCGCCGACAAGGCGGTGTACGTCCTCGCGCCGGTCGTCGCCGCGATCCCCGCCTTCATGGCGTTCGCCGTGATCCCCTTCGGACCGGCCGGCAACGAGGTCTCGATCTTCGGTCAGCGCACCACCATGCAGCTCACCGACCTGCCGATCGCCATGCTGTACATCCTGGCGGTCGCCTCGGTCGGCATCTACGGCATCGTCCTGGCGGGCTGGAGTTCCGGTTCCACGTACCCGCTCCTCGGCGGGCTGCGCTCCTGCGCGCAGATGATCTCCTACGAGATCGCCATGGGCGCCGCGTTCGCCTCGGTGTTCCTCTACTCGGGCTCCATGTCCACCTCCGCGATCGTCGAGCAGCAGGCCGACCGCTGGTACATCCTGCTGCTGCCGGTCTCCTTCCTGCTCTACGTCGTCACGATGGTCGGCGAGACCAACCGCGCCCCCTTCGACATGCCGGAGTCCGAGGGCGACCTGGTCGGCGGCTTCAACACCGAGTACTCGTCGATCAAGTTCGCGATGTTCATGCTCGCCGAGTACGTGAACATGGTGACGGTCTCGGCGGTCACCACCACCCTCTTCCTCGGCGGCTGGCGGGCCCCCTGGCCGGTCAGCACCTTCTGGGAGGGCGCCAACCACGGCTGGTGGCCGATGCTGTGGTTCGTCGTCAAGCTCCAGCTGCTGCTGTTCTTCTTCGTCTGGCTGCGCGGCACGCTGCCCCGGGTCCGCTACGACCAGCTGATGAAGCTCGGCTGGAAGGTCCTCATCCCGGTCTCCCTGGTCTGGCTGATGCTCGTCGCGACCGTCCGGGCCCTGCGGAACGAGAACTACGACTTCGCCGACATCGCGCTCTACGTCTGCGGCGGCGTGATCGTCGTACTGCTGCTCTCCTTCCTCTTCGACCTGTTCCGGGACAAGGGGAAACGGGCCGAGCAGCCCGCCGAGGAACCGGCCGCGTTCGACCCGATGGCCGGCGGGTTCCCCGTGCCGCCGCTGCCGGGACAGGAGTTGCCGCCGGTGCCCAGGCGCGGTCCGCGCCGGGAGCGGGAGCTGATTGTCAGTGGTGGGGTCGATACTCACAGTGACGGACCCGTGAGCGGATCCACGGGCGGATCCACGGGCGGACCTACGGATGGAAAGGAGGCGTCCGATGGCTGAGGAACAGGAACCCAAGGAGACCAAGCCCGGTTTCCAGAACCCCGTGGCCGGCTTCGGCGTGACCTTCAAGGCCATGTTCAAGAAGCGGCTGACCGAGCAGTACCCGGAGCAGGAGAAGACCACCGCTCCGCGGTTCCACGGACGGCACCAGCTCAACCGCCATCCGGACGGCCTGGAGAAGTGCGTCGGCTGCGAGCTGTGCGCCTGGGCCTGCCCCGCCGACGCGATCTACGTCGAGGGCGCGGACAACACGGACGAGGAGCGGTACTCGCCCGGTGAGCGGTACGGCCGCGTCTACCAGATCAACTACGCCCGCTGCATCCTGTGCGGGCTGTGCATCGAGGCGTGCCCCACGCGCGCGCTGACGATGACCAACGAGTTCGAGCTGGCCGACTCCAGCCGCGCCAACCTCATCTACACCAAGGAGCAGTTGCTCGCCGGGCTCGACGACAACATGGTCGACACCCCGCACGCGATCTACCCGGGGACGGACGAGCAGGACTACTACCGGGGCCTGGTCACCGAGGCGGCGCCCGGTACGGAACGGCAGGTCGCCCACTCCAAGGGCGAGGGCGTCCAGGAGGCGGCTTCCAGCTTCGGCGAGGACGAACCGGCGTCGGAGAAGGTGATCCGCCGATGACCGCGCAGCTCGCCGCCGCAGCGACTCTTTCCGCCGGCACATCCACCGGAGAGGCCGTCCAGTTCTGGATCCTCGGCACGGTCGCGGTGATCGGCGCCCTGTGCACGGTGTTCATGAAACGGGCCGTGCACAGCGCCCTCTGCCTCGCCGGGACCATGATCGTCCTGGCCGTGTTCTACCTGGCCAACGGCGCCTACTTCCTCGGCGTCGTGCAGATCGTCGTCTACACCGGCGCGATCATGATGCTGTTCCTGTTCGTGGTGATGCTGGTCGGCGTCACCGCGGCGGACTCCCTGAAGGAGACCATCAGGGGGCAGCGCTGGCTGGCCCTGCTGTGCGGGCTCGGCTTCGGCATCCTGCTGATCGCGGGCATCGGCAACGCCTCCCTCACGGAGTTCACCGGCGTCGGACAGGCCAACGCGGGCGGCAACGTGGAGGGCCTGGCGGCCCTGATCTTCACCCAGTACGTCTTCGCGTTCGAGATCACCGGCGCTCTGCTCATCACGGCCGCGGTCGGCGCCATGGTGCTCACCCACCGGGAGCGCACCGAGCGGGCCAAGACCCAGCGGGAGCTGGCCGAGGAGCGGGTGCGGGAAGGCAAGTACCTGCCGCCGCTGCCCGCGCCCGGGGTGTACGCCCGGCACAACGCCGTGGACATCGCGGGTCTGCTGCCCGACGGCACCCCCTCCGAGCTGACCGTCAGCAAGACGCTGCGCGACCGGGGCCAGATCCGGGACGTGTCGACGGAGGCGCTCGACGACCTGAAGGCCCTGGAGCAGCGGGCCGAGGAGCGCCTGGAGCGCACGAGCAACGGGGAGGCGGCCAAGTGAACCCGGTCAACTACCTCTATCTCGCGGCCCTGCTGTTCACGATCGGCGCCACCGGGGTGCTGATCCGGCGCAACGCCATCGTGGTGTTCATGTGCGTGGAGCTGATGCTCAACGCCTGCAACCTGGCGTTCGTCGCCTTCTCCCGGATGCACGGCAATCTGGACGGCCAGATCATCGCCTTCTTCACGATGGTCGTCGCCGCAGCGGAGGTCGTGGTCGGGCTCGCGATCATCGTGTCCCTGTTCCGTTCCCGCCACTCGGCCTCGGTCGACGACGCCAGTCTGATGAAGCTGTGAGGGGTCGCTGAATCGTGGAATCTCTCATCGCGCTGCTGGTGGCAGCGCCCCTGCTGGGAGCGGCGGTGCTGCTGTGCGGCGGCCGCCGGCTGGACGCCGTGGGCCACTGGCTCGGCACGCTGCTGGCCGCCGCGTCCTTCGTGATCGGCGCCGTCCTCTTCACCGACATGCTGGGCAAGGGCGGTGAGGAACGCACCCTGACCCAGCACCTGTTCAGCTGGGTCCCGGTCGAGGGCTTCCAGGCCGACGTCGCCTTCCGGCTCGACCAGCTGTCGATGACGTTCGTGCTGCTGATCACCGGCGTCGGCTCGCTGATCCACCTGTACTCGGTCGCGTACATGGAGCACGACGAGCGCCGCCGCCGCTTCTTCGGCTACCTCAACCTGTTCCTGGCGGCGATGCTGATCCTGGTCCTCGCCGACAACTACCTGCTGCTCTACGTCGGCTGGGAGGGCGTCGGTCTCGCCTCCTACCTGCTGATCGGCTTCTGGCAGCACAAGCCCAGCGCCGCCACGGCCGCGAAGAAGGCCTTCCTGGTCAACCGCGTCGGCGACATGGGCCTGTCCATCGCGATCATGCTGATGTTCCTCTGGTTCGGGACGTTCGCCTTCGGGCCGGTGCTCGGCACGGTGGCGGAGCCCGGACTCGCCGGGGAGGCCGGCGAGGGCAAGCTGACCGCGATCGCGCTGATGCTGCTGCTCGCCGCGTGCGGCAAGTCCGCCCAGGTGCCGCTGCAGTCCTGGCTCGGGGACGCGATGGAGGGCCCGACCCCGGTCTCGGCCCTCATCCACGCCGCGACCATGGTGACGGCGGGCGTGTACCTGATCGTCCGCTCGGCCGCGATCTTCAACGGGGCGCCGGACGCGCAACTGGTCGTCACCATCGTCGGCGCGGTCACGCTGCTGTTCGGTGCGATCGTCGGGTGCGCCAAGGACGACATCAAGAAGGCACTGGCCGGGTCGACCATGTCGCAGATCGGCTACATGGTGCTCGCCGCGGGCCTCGGCCCGATCGGCTACGTCTTCGCGATCATGCACCTGGTGACGCACGGCTTCTTCAAGGCGGGGCTCTTCCTGGGCGCCGGTTCGGTCATGCACGGCATGAACGACGAGGTCGACATGCGCCGCTACGGCGGCCTGAGGAAGTACATGCCGGTCACCTTCGTCACCTTCGGCCTCGGCTACCTCGCCATCATCGGCTTCCCGGGCCTGTCCGGCTTCTTCTCCAAGGACAAGATCATCGAGGCGGCGTTCGCCAAGGGCGGCAGCGAGGGCTGGATCCTCGGCGCCTGTGCCCTGCTGGGCGCGGCCATCACGGCGTACTACATGACGCGCGTGATGCTGATGACGTTCTTCGGCGAGGAGCGCTGGCGCAAGGCGCCGACGCCGTCCCCGGCCGAGCCGGACGTGGAGCCCGCCGCCGAGACGCGCGGCGAGTACACACCTCCGCACCCGCACGAGTCGCCGGGCGTCATGACGATTCCGATGATCGTGCTGGCCGTCGGGTCGGTCGCGGGCGGCGCGTTCTTCAGCCTCGGCGACCGGTTCCTGCACTGGTTGGAGCCGATCACCGCGCACGAGCACGGGCATCCGCCGGTCAGCGCCCTGACGGTCACGCTGTCCACGGTCGCCGTGATGGTGATCGGCGTCGCGCTCGCCTGGGCGCAGTACGGGCGCCGCCCGGTCCCGGCCGTCGCCCCGCGCGGTTCGCTGCTCACCCGGGCCGCCCGGCGCGACCTGCTCCAGGACGACTTCAACCACGTCGTCCTGGTCCGCGGCGGCGAGCACCTCACGCGCTCCCTGGTCTACGTCGACCACACCCTGGTCGACGGGGTCGTCAACGGCACGGCGGCCTCGGTCGGCGGGCTGTCCGGCCGGCTGCGCAAGGTGCAGAACGGGTTCGCGCGCTCCTACGCGGTCTCGATGTTCGGCGGTGCGGCGGTCCTCGTCGCCGCGACCCTGCTGATGAGGGCGGTCTGATACCGATGTCTTTCCCCTTGCTGACAGCGACCGCGGTGCTCCCGGCCGTCGGGGCGATCGCGACGGCCGCCGTGCCGGCCGCGAAGCGCACCGCGGCCAAGTGGCTCGCGCTGCTGTTCTCGCTGGCCACGCTCGTCCTCGCGCTGGTGATCCTGGTCCGCTTCGATCCGGACGGGGACCGTTACCAGCTCACCGAGTCGCACTCCTGGATCGCCGACTTCGGCGTCCGCTACGAACTGGGCGTGGACGGCATCGCGGTGGTGCTGATCGCGCTGACCGCCCTGCTGATCCCGTTCATCGTGCTGGCCGGGTGGCACGACGCCGATCCGCTGGAGACCGGCAGCAGCCGGTGGCGGCCGACCCAGGGCTTCTTCGCCCTGATCCTGGCCGTCGAGGCGATGGTGATCATCTCGTTCGAGGCCACCGACATCTTCCTCTTCTACATCTTCTTCGAAGCCATGCTCATCCCGATGTACTTCCTCATCGGCGGCTTCGGCGACCGGGCCCACGAGCACGGCGAGAAGACGGCGGCGACGCAGCGGTCGTACGCGGCGGTGAAGTTCCTCCTGTACAACCTGGCCGGTGGCCTGATCATGCTGGCCGCGGTGATCGGGCTGTACGTGGTCGCCGGGAACTTCTCGCTCACCGAGATCGCCGAGGCGCGGGCCAACGGCACGCTCGACATGGCGACCAGCACGGAACGCTGGCTGTTCCTCGGGTTCTTCTTCGCCTTCGCGGTGAAGGCGCCGCTGTGGCCGCTGCACACCTGGCTGCCCAACGCCATGCAGGAGTCCACCGCGCCGGTCGCCGTACTGATCACGGCGGTCGTCGACAAGGTGGGCACCTTCGCGATGCTCCGCTTCTGCCTCCAGCTCTTCCCGGAGGCCAGCAAGTGGGCGACGCCGGTCATCCTCGTCCTGGCGCTGATCAGCATCCTCTACGGGGCGCTGCTCGCGGTCGGCCAGCGGGACATCAAGCGGCTGGTGGCGTACGCGTCGATCTCGCACTTCGGCTTCATCATCATGGGCATCTTCGCGATGACCAGCCAGGGCCAGTCCGGCGCGACGCTCTACATGGTCAACCACGGCATCTCGACCGCCGCGCTGATGCTGGTGGCCGGCTTCCTGATCTCCCGGCGCGGCTCGCGGCTCATCGCCGACTACGGCGGTGTGCAGAAGGTCGCCCCGGTGCTCGCGGGCACCTTCCTGATCGGCGGCCTGGCCACCCTGTCGCTGCCGGGACTGGCACCCTTCGTCAGTGAGTTCCTGGTCCTGGTCGGGACGTTCACGCGCTACCCGGTGGTCGGCATCATCGCGACCTTCGGCATCGTGCTCGCCGCGCTCTACACCCTCGTCCTCTACCAGCGGACGATGACCGGCCCGGTGAAACCGGAGGTGGCCGCGATGCCGGACCTGCGGGTGCGTGAGCTGGCGGTCGCCGTGCCGCTGGCCGCGCTGCTGATCTTCCTGGGCGTCTACCCCAAGCCCGTCACGGACATCGTCGACCCGGCGGTCAAGCAGACCATGTCCGACGTACAGCAGAAGGACCCCCGGCCCGAGGTGGAGGCGGCCAAGTGAGCGCAACAGCCGTCCACAGCCTGTGGACAACGGCGGCCGATCCGATTTCCAAGATCGACGCGCCGAAAATCGAGTACGGCCAGCTGTCACCCGTCCTGATCATCGTCGCAGCGGCGGTCGTCGGAGTCCTCATCGAGGCGTTCGTACCGCGCAGAACGCGCTACTACGCGCAGATGTTCGTCTCCGCCGTCGCGCTCGTCGCCGCCTTCGCCGCGGTCGTCGCACTCGCGGCCGGCGGCTACGGCACGACCAAGGCGCACATCGCCGCGATGGGCGCCATCGCCGTCGACGGACCGGCCCTGTTCCTCCAGGGCACGATCCTGCTCGCGGGCCTGGTCGGCCTGTTCACCTTCGCCGAACGGCGGCTGGACCCGGCGGCGCACGGCAACCGGGTGGACTCCTTCGCCGCGCAGGCCGCGTCCGTGCCGGGCAGCGAGAGCGAGCAGAAGGCGGTGAAGGCCGGGTTCACCACCACCGAGGTCTTCCCGCTGCTGCTCTTCGCCGTCGCCGGCATGCTGGTCTTCCCGGCCGCCAACGACCTGCTGACCCTGTTCGTCGCCCTGGAGGTCTTCTCCCTCCCGCTGTACCTGATGTGCGCGCTGGCCCGCCGCAAGCGGCTGATGTCGCAGGAGGCCGCGGTCAAGTACTTCCTGCTGGGCGCGTTCGCCTCCGCGTTCACCCTGTTCGGCATCGCCCTGCTCTACGGCTACTCGGGCTCCATGTCGTACGGCACGATCGCGCAGGTCGTCGACGGGTCGATCACGGAGGTCACCCCGGCACTCGCCGACACCATGGGCAACGACGCGCTGCTGCTGGTCGGCGCCGCGCTGATCGTCATGGGCCTGCTGTTCAAGGTGGGCGCGGTGCCGTTCCACATGTGGACGCCGGACGTGTACCAGGGCGCGCCGACCCCGGTGACCGGGTTCATGGCGGCGGCGACCAAGGTGGCGGCGTTCGGCGCGCTGCTGCGCATCCTCTACGTCGTCCTGCCCGGCCTGCGCTGGGACTGGCGGCCGGTGATGTGGGGCGTGGCGATCGTCACCATGCTGGGCGGCGCGATCGTCGCGATCACCCAGACCGACATCAAGCGGCTGCTGGCGTACTCGTCGATCGCGCACGCCGGGTTCATCCTCGCGGGTGTCATCGCGACCACGCCGGACGGCGTCTCGTCCGTCCTCTTCTACCTGGCGGCCTACTCCTTCGTCACGATCGGCGCGTTCGCGGTGGTGACGCTGGTGCGGGACCCGGGCGGCGAGGCGACGCACCTGTCGCAGTGGGCGGGGCTGGGCCGCCGGTCGCCGCTGGTGGCGGCCGTCTTCGCGGTGTTCCTGCTGGCCTTCGCGGGCATTCCGCTGACCTCCGGTTTCGCCGGGAAGTTCGCCGTGTTCAAGGCGGCGGCGGAGGGCGGAGCTGCCCCGCTGGTCGTGATCGGCGTGATCTCCTCGGCGATCGCGGCGTTCTTCTACATCCGGGTGATCGTGCTGATGTTCTTCAGCGAGCCCCGGCCCGAGGGCCCGACCGTCGCGGTGCCGTCACCGCTGACGACGACGGCGATCGGGGTGGGCGTGGCGGTCACCTTGGTGCTGGGGGTGGCGCCGCAGTACTTCCTGGATCTGGCGGGGCAGGCGGGAGTGTTCGTGCGCTGACCCTGCCTCCGGTCGTGCGGCGGCCCGGCACTCTCACGGGGGGTGCCGGGCCGCTGTCGTGCCGCGCTACGCGGAGCCGCGGCGCGGCTTGATGCCGGTGAGGTCGAGGTCCAGCGGGAAGGGGGCGGCCACTTTCATCCGCTCACGGAAGATGCCGACGCTGGTGTAGGCGCCGGTCGTGGGTTCCAGTTCGAAGGCGTGCACGGCGGCGAGGCCCTTCTCGTTCTCCACCCGCCAGTAGTGGCGAATGCCGGCGCGGGCGTACTTCAAGGGCTTGGTCTCGCGGTCACGGGACACGGACTCGGCGGAGACGACCTCGATGGCCAGCAGCACGGACTGGGCGGGGTAGCGGGTCTGCTCCGGGTCCTCCACCACCTCCGCACCGACCACGATCACGTCCGGCTCGGGCCGGTTCTGCCGGTCGATGTCGATGGTGAACTCGCGGACGACCTCGTACTCCGCCGGGGCGAGTGACTGCAACTGCCATTCGAAGAAGCTCACAGCGCGTGAGTGGAAAAGGGTTTGCGGACTCACGAAGACGAGACTCCCGTCGATCAGTTCCGTGTGCGGAGGAAGATCCGGGAGGCGGTCCAGGTCGTCGGCGGTCCAGCCGCCTTCCGGCGGGGTCGGCCAGGTGGGCTTGGACGCCTTCGGTGCGACGCTCATCAGTGCTCCCATGCGACGGAGTCTCGCGGGCGTATTCAGACTATCGGCCGGAAACGGGCAGGTCTCCCGCGAACGTATGAACGACCTTCGTGACCTTGACGGCAGTGAGGGACGGTGAGTGGGCGGGGTGGCCGGGGCCTGTGGATAACTCCGTGGCTGTCGGTGCGGACCCCTATCGTGGAGGCAGTGGTCGGGGCAGGACAGACGGGCCGGGCAGACGGGGCAGGACGTACGGGGGACAGGACGATGGGCGGGACGAGCGTGATCGGCGAGACGGCAGGGACCAGGGCCGCGGACGGCGGGGACAGCGAGGCGGTCGCCGCGCTGCGCCGGGTCTTCGGGTACGAGGACTTCCGCGGCGAACAGGAAGCGGTCATCGAGCACGTGGTCGCGGGTGGCGACGCGGTCGTGCTCATGCCGACCGGCGGCGGCAAGTCGCTGTGCTACCAGATTCCGTCCCTGGTCAGGCCGGGCACCGGCATAGTGATCTCCCCGCTCATCGCGTTGATGCAGGACCAGGTGGACGCGTTGCGGGCGCTCGGGGTGCGCGCCGGGTTCATGAACTCGACGCAGGACTTCGACGAGCGCCGCACGGTGGAGGCCGAGTTCCTCGCCGGAGAGCTGGACCTGCTCTACCTGGCGCCCGAGCGGCTGCGGCTGGAGAGCACCCTCAACCTGCTCTCCCGGGGCAAGATCGCGGTCTTCGCCATCGACGAGGCGCACTGCGTCTCCCAGTGGGGTCACGACTTCCGGCCGGACTACCTCGCGCTGTCCCTGCTGGGCGAGCGCTGGCCGGACGTGCCGCGTGTCGCGCTCACGGCGACGGCCACCCACGCCACCCACCGGGAGATCACCGAGCGGCTGAACATGCCGGCGGCCCGGCACTTCGTGGCCAGCTTCGACCGGCCCAACATCCAGTACCGGATCGTGCCGAAGACCGACCCCAAGAAGCAGCTGCTGACCTTCCTGCGCGAGGAGCACCCGGGAGACGCGGGCATCGTCTACTGCCTCTCCCGGAACTCGGTGGAGAAGACGGCCGAGTTCCTCTCCCGTAACGGCGTCGAGGCGGTGCCGTACCACGCGGGACTGGACGCGGGCACCCGCGCGGCGCACCAGTCGAGGTTCCTGCGGGAGGAGGGCCTGGTGGTCGTGGCGACCATCGCCTTCGGCATGGGCATCGACAAGCCGGACGTGCGGTTCGTCGCCCACCTCGACCTGCCCAAGTCGGTCGAGGGCTACTACCAGGAGACGGGCCGGGCCGGCCGGGACGGACTGCCCTCGACGGCCTGGATGGCCTACGGGCTCAACGACGTCGTGCAGCAGCGCAAGCTGATCCAGTCCGGCGAGGGCGACGAGGCGTTCCGGCGGCGGGCCCAGTCCCACCTGGACGCCATGCTCGCCCTGTGCGAGACCGTCCAGTGCCGGCGCGGCCAGCTCCTCGCCTACTTCGGACAGGACCCGGAGGCGTCCGGCTGCGGCAACTGCGACACCTGCCTCACCCCGCCGGAGACCTGGGACGGCACGGTCGCGGCGCAGAAGGCGTTGTCGACGGTGGTGCGGCTGAAGCGGGAGCGCGGGCAGAAGTTCGGCGCCGGGCAGATCATCGACATCCTGCTGGGCAAGCGCACCGCCAAGGTCATCCAGTTCGACCATGACCAGCTCTCGGTGTTCGGCATCGGGGACGAGCTGAGCGAGGGCGAGTGGCGTGGCGTCGTCCGGCAGCTGCTGGCCCAGGGACTGCTGGCGGTGGAGGGGGAGTACGGCACGCTGGTGCTGACCGACGACAGCGCGGCCGTGCTGCGCCGGGAGCGGGAGGTTCCGCTGCGCAAGGAGCCGAAGAAGCCCACGGCGCTGAAGGCGTCCGGCGGGGGACGCGGTGAGCGCAAGGCCAAGGCCGCGGCGGCGGAGCTGCCCCAGGCGCTGGTGCCCGCCTTCGAGGCGCTGCGCGCCTGGCGTGCCGAGCAGGCCAGGGAACAGGGCGTCCCGGCCTACGTGATCTTCCACGACGCCACGCTCCGGGAGATTGCCACGGTGTGGCCCACGTCGATCGGGCAGCTCGGCTCCATCAGCGGTGTCGGCGAGAAGAAGCTGATGACGTACGGCGAGGGCGTGCTGGAGGTGCTCGCGGGGCTGGGTGGACCGGCCGGCGGTACCGAGCCCTCCTCGGCTCCCGCACCCACCGCGGTCCCGTCCGCGGTCCCGTCCGTGGGCCCGTCCGTGGGCCCCGCCACGGACCTCGCGTCGGACATGGGTCCGGACGACTGGCCCGAGCACGAGCCGGAGCCCGACGACTGGATATAGCCGGGCCCGGGCGGCTCAGGACAGAGCCGTGAGGCCCGGGGCGAAGGTGATCAGCAGGGGGAGGAGCGGGACCAGGGCGGCCGTCGCCGTGGTCATGGCGCGGTGGCGGCGGCCCAGGCGGGGCTGCGGCTCCAGGAGGCGGTCGACGCGTTCCCCGAGGAGGCGGTGGCTGGAGGCGCAGGACAGGACGCCCCGGTGCTGGTTCAGCTCGATCAGGGCGAGGGCCGTGGTCAGGTGGCCGCAGCGCCGGGAGGCGGTGTCGTCGGCGGCGAGTTCCACCAGACGGTGGGTCTGGTCGCAGAAGTGGGCGAAGAGCGGGACACGGGGGAAGCCGGTGGCCAGGGCGGTGGAGAGGTGCAGCAGCCAGTCGTGGCGGGCGCGGGCGTGGCCACGCTCGTGGGTGAGGACCGCGTCGATCTGGTGGTCGGTGAGACGTTGCAGGGCACCGGTGGTGACGATCAGCTGGGGCGGGCTACCGGGCATCCACCAGGCGTCCGGGTACTCGTCCTCCAGCACGAGGAGAGGCCCGCGCGCGGTGGGGAGCCCGGCGGGCAGGTCGGGGGCGCGCTCGCGCAGATGCGAGCGGGCCCGGGCTCGGCGCCGGCGGGCTTCGGCCAGTTCCCGGGCGAGCATGGCGGTGGTCCAGGCGGCTCCGCAGGCCAGCAGGACGGTGAGGGCGGCGGTCCAGGGCGGGCCGGCGGAGAGGTTGTACGCCTCGGTCACCGCGGGCGGCGCCGGGGCGAAGAGCTGGGCGCGGACCGTGCCGAAGACGGCGGCGGCGCCCAGGGCCAGGGCGGTCAGACAGCACAGCAGGACCGTGGCGACCAGGCACTGCCACACCCACAGCGCGACCACCGGGTCCCGTTCCGGCCAACTGGCCCGGGTCAGCGCGCGGGGCGCCGGCACGGCGGCGGTCAGGGCGACGACGCTCAGCAGAAGCAGGCTGACGGTCATGCCACGGGCTCCGGATCCTGGTCGGAAAGGCGGCTCGGCTCTGGATCGTGCGGGGGCGGAAAGGTGCTCGCGCACCGTCCGCCGACAGTATGACGGTGCGGGGCGGTGGGAGTCAGGTCCGAGGACCGCCAAGTGTCCGTTGTCTCGCTCGGCCTTCGTTTCGGCGGTCACCTTCTCTTCGCGGGCTCCTTGTGCTTCGGCGGTCCCCTTCTCTTCGCCGGTCCCTTGTGCTTCCGCGGTCCCTTTCTTTCCGTCGGTCCCTCGGCCGTTCCCTCCGTCGGTCCCTTGCCGTTGCCGTTGCCGTCGCTGCCGGCCCGGGCGTTCTGGTCAGCTCGCGACCACCCGCCCCGTCACCTCGCCCAGTCCCACCCGGGTGCCGTCCGGGCCGGGAGCCCAGGCGGACAGGGTGACCTCGTCGCCGTCCTCCAGGAAGGTCCGCTTGCCGTCCGGGAGTTCGAGGGGGTCGCGGCCGTTCCAGGTCAGTTCCAGCAGGGACCCGCGTTCCCGTTCGGAAGGGCCGCTGACGGTGCCCGAGCCGTACAGGTCGCCGGTGCGCAGCGAGGCGCCGTTGACGGTCAGGTGGGCCAGTTGCTGGGCGGCCGTCCAGTACATGGTGGCGAAGGGCGGCTGGGAGACGACGTGGCCGTTGACGGCGACGGAGATCCGCAGGTCGTAGCCGCTCGGTTCCTCGTCGGCGTCGTCGAGGTACGGCAGCAGCCGGTGGGTCCGCTCCGGCGGGGCGGTCCGTGCGGCCTCCAGGGCGTCGAGCGGGGTGATCCACGCCGAGACCGACGTGGCGAAGGACTTGCCGAGGAACGGGCCGAGGGGGACGTACTCCCAGGCCTGGATGTCCCGTGCCGACCAGTCGTTCAGCAGGCAGAGCCCGAACACGTGCTCGCGCCAGTCGTGGAGCGGGACCGGCCGGCCGGGCTCGCTCGGCGTCCCGACCACGAAGCCGACCTCGGCCTCGATGTCCAGGCGTACGGACGGGCCGAAGACGGGGGCCGGGTCGGTGGGGGACTTGCGCTGACCGGAGGGGCGTACGACGTCCGTGCCCGAGACCACCACCGTGCCGGAGCGGCCGTGGTAGCCGATCGGCAGGTGCTTCCAGTTCGGGGTCAGGGAGTCGGCGGCGTCGGGGCGGAAGATGCGGCCGACGTTCCGGGCGTGGTTCTCGGAGGCGTAGAAGTCGACGTAGTCGGCCACCTCGAAGGGCAGGTGCAGGGTGACCGAGGAGAGGGGGTGGAACAGCGGGGCGAGGGTCTCGCGGTGTGCGGGGACCGTCACCCAGGCGGTCAGCGCACGCCGTACGTCTGACCAGGTGGTGCGGCCGGCCGCCAGCAGCGGGTTGAGGGTGGGCCGGGCGAGGAGGGAGGCGTACGGCGATCCGAGGGCACGGGCGGCCGCGCCGGCGTCGAGGACGTGGTCGCCCAGCCGGACGCCCACCGTCCGCTCCTCCTTCCCGGGGGTCGAGAACACGCCGTACGGGAGGTTGTGCGGGCCGAAGGGGTGGCCTTCGGGGATGTCGGAGAGGGGCATCTGTGCTGCCTCGCTTTCGTACTCGGCGGTGGGTGCCGGTGCCTGCGGTGCGTGCCGGCGCGTGCCCGCGGGTGTCGGGGCGTGTCGGTGCCGGGTGCGCACCGCCCGTGCTGGGGGTTCCGGGTGGCCGGGCCACACGTTACGGCGGTCGGGGCGCGTCGGGGCAGAGCGCGGGCCGACGGTGTGTACGGCGGGGTGAGTGACGGGTGAGGTGCCCGGTCGGGTGCCGGACGGGGCGGCCGGCGGGTAGCGCTCCGCTTCCGTTTGTGTGCGGGAAGTTGTCCACAGGCCGGTCCGCAATCTTGACGGAGCGGTGCGAACGGGGAGAGTCTGGACGGGTGCCGGAAGGCCTCGGGGAGGGGGCGTTCCGACGGCACATCAGGGGGAGCGGATGGCCATTGGGGAGGCCGGTCCGGGTTCGGTGTCGTCGCATGCCAGGCCGAAACGCCCGGCGCGCACCATGCGCGACAGACTCGGCCGGGAATGCGTGTACGTACCGTCATGCCGGTTCGGGCTGTACGCGGCACTGCGGCACTGGTGCCCGCCGGGCGGCCGGGTGCTGATGTCGCCGGTCAACGACGACGTCATCTTCTTCGTCGTCCTGGCGGCCGGACTGCGGCCGGTGCAGGCGCCGTTGAACCCGTGGGACGCGTCCATCGACCTCGACGCCGTGCCCGAGGAGACATGGGGCTCACTGTCCGCCGTACTGACGACCAACCTGTACGGGAACCCGGACCCGGCGCCCGAGCTGCGGGCGCGGTGCGACGCGTTGGGCATCCCGCTGTTCGAGGACGCGGCGCACGCCATCGGCAGTGCGGTGGGCGGCCGTCCGGTCGGGACCTGGGGCGACGCCTCCGTCTTCAGCCTGTCCAAGCACGTCGGGGCGCACGCCGGGGGGATTCTCGCGGTCGCCGATCCGGGTGTGCGGGACGCGCTGGAGAAGGCGTGCGAGGACCTGCTGGCGCCGCGCCGGACGACGGCCGAACTCGCTTACGCCGTCCGGCCGTATGCGGAGGCGGCCGTGCGGGGGCTGCGGCTGCGGCGGGCCGCCTGGGCGGCGCTGCGGGTGCTGGGCATGGCCGAGCGGGAGGAGATCCGGATGCCGCTGCGGCCCGAGGCGCTGGCCCGCGCGGTCGCCGCCGCGCCGGATCTGGACGCGCACGACCCCTGGGTCCGCGTCGACATGCACGACTACCGGCTGAGATCCGGCCGGTTCCGGCTCGCTCGCGTCGGCCGCAAGCTCGACCGGCTGGACGAGGTGCTCGCCGACTGCCGGACGGGGACGGAGCGGTTGCTGGCGACGCGCTGGGCACACGCCGGGCGCGGGGGGCCGGACGGCGCGGTGCAGCCGTTGTTCCGGGTGCCGCTGCTCGTGGCGGACCGGGACGCGGCGGCGGCGGCTCTGGCGCGGCGGGGCATCGTCGTCGGGTACCTCTACGATCCGCCGCTGGACGACTACGCCGGCCCGGAGTTCACCGACCCCTCGCCCGCTCCCGAGGGGGCGCGCTGGTTCGCGCGGCATGCGCTGCCCGTGGACCCGCTGCGCGCGCGGGAGGCCATCGAGGCCCTGGAGGATTCCGGCGTCCGGCCGGCCGAGCCGCCCGAGGGCCTGAGCAGGCCGGGGCCGGTGCCGGAGGGACCGGGTCCGTTACCGCGAGGGCCGGGGCCGTTCCGTGACTGAGGCGCAGGTGCAGGAGACGGCGGAGGCGCGGGCGGACGACGGGGACCGGCCGTCCGACGGGGCGCACGGCTCCGACTCGCTGTTCAAGAACGCCTACTTCCTCATGCTCAGCACCGGCGTGTCCGCCGTGCTCGGGCTGGGGTTCTGGCTGGTGTCCGCCCGGTACTACACCGAGGAGGCCGTCGGCCAGGGCTCCGCCGCCATCGCGGCGATGCGGCTGCTCGCCAGCATCACGGCGACGACGATGATCGGCGCCGTGGTCCGCTTCGTGCCACGTGCCGGACGGGCGACGGGGTCACTGGTCTGGCGTGCCTACGCGGCCAGTTCGGTGGTCGTCGCGCTGGCGGCCGGCGTCTTCCTGCTCACCCTCGACCGCTGGGGCGACTCGTACGCGCCGCTGGGCACGCCGGTGGCGGGGACGCTGTTCGTCGCCGCCTGCGTGGCCTGGGCGCTGCTCACCCTCCAGGACGGCGTGCTGACCGGGCTGCGCAAGGCCGAGTGGGTGCCGGCCGGCAACGCGGTGTTCTCGGTCGGGAAGCTGATCCTGCTCGCCGTCTTCGCCTCCGCGCTGCCGGTGCTCGGCATCTTCGTCTCGTGGGCCGTGGCGATCGCCTTCTCCACGCTGCCCCTCGGCTGGCTGATCTTCCGCAGACTGATCCCGCGGCAAGCCGCCGCCGACCACGACCTCGAACCGCCCGCCTACCGCGAGATGGGCCGTTTCCTGGCGGGGGACTCGCTGGGCGCGCTGTTCAGCCTGGCCATGATCAACCTGCTGCCGGTGATGGTCGCCGTCCGCTTCACCGCCGCGGAGAACGGCTACTTCTACGTGGCGTACACCGTCGGCGGCACGATGGAGTTCATGGCCATCAACATGGCCTCCTCGCTCACCGCGCACGCCTCGCACGACCCGCGCCGCCTCGCCGACGGCGTCCGCGGGGCGCTGCGCCGCATGACGCTGCTGCTGGTGCCGGTCGTGGCGTTCCTGGTGGCCTTCGCGCCGCAGATCCTCGCCCCGTTCGACGACGACTACGCCGAGCACGGCTCCGCGGTGCTGCGGCTGCTCGCCCTCGGTGCGCTGCCGCGGATCGTGGTGGAGCTGTACATAGGGGTGCTGCGGGTCCAGGGCCGGACCGGCGCGCTCGCCGCCGTCCAGGGCGCGATGTGCGCCCTCGTGCTGGGCAGCGCGACGGTGCTGTTCACTCCGGCCGGGATCGCGGGCGCCGGCTGGGCGGTGCTGCTGGGGATGACGTTGGTCGCCGCCGGCTGTGTGCCCGGCCTGCGCACGGCGCTGCGCGGCGGCGGCGCCTCCGGCCGGGGGCCGGGCGGCGGAGCCGGCGACGGGGAGGCGCCGGGGGGCCGCCGGAAGCCGACGGCACCGGGCACGCCCTCCTACGGCACCCGCTGGGCACGGCTGAACGCCACCGCCGGGTACGGCACGAGCTGGGCCCGCAAGGCCGCGTACGCGGTTGATCCGGCGGACGGGAGGCAGGGGGAGGGGCGGGAGGACACCGTCACCCTCTTCATCGGGCGGCCCGGTTATGAGCGGGAGGCGTTGGAGGCGGACCCGCTGGCCGTGATCGTCCGGTCGCCGGACGGTGCGGGGGACGGCGCGGGGAACGGGCCGGCCGGTGGCCCGCCGGACCGGGAGGGCGGGGACGGCGGGGGCACCGGGGGCGGGGATTCCCCGGGGGCGCAGGGCTCCCCGGGCTCACTGGGAGCGCAGGGTGCCGAGCCCGTCGGGTCTGCTCCGTCCGCTTCGTCCGCTCCGTCCGCCGGGGCCGTCCGGTCTGCCAGGTCCGTCGGGGAAGAGACCTGGGACAGGCGGCTGCGGATCGGCCTCTGGGTGGTGCTCGGCGTCGCCACCGCGGTCTTCTGGACGGCGCTGCGCGGACTGCCCTGGCTGGACGGGGTCTCCCGGACCGCACTGACCGGCCGAGAACTGCTGGAGGAGCTGCCGCTGGCCGCGCTCGTCGCGGGCGGGATGCTGCTCGTCGTGTTCGTGGCCTCCGTGACCCTGAGCGCGCGCCTCGACTGGCGGCTCCCCGGAGCCGCCCTGGGCGCCGCCGTGATCGCCCTGTACGCGGCACCTGTCGCCCTCGGCCGGGAACCACAGCCGGTGGACGGGACGTTCTACACCAAGACGGCCGGATTCCTCGCGGACGCGGTGGGGCTCGACGGCCCCGAGCCGCTGCTGCGCTGGGCGCCGCCCGTTCTGCAACTGCTGTGCCTCGTGCCGCTGTGGCCGCTGCTCGCGTACGCGGGCGACCGGCTGCCGTGGCCGGGACGCTGGGGGGTTCTGTATCTCGCCGCGGTGGGCGGCTGGGTGTGGCGGCAGGCGCTCGCGCCGGTCGCGCTGCCCCTTCTCCTGCTGCTCGCGCTGCTCGTCCTGCTCGTCCTGGTCCTGCCACCGCGCCGACCGGCCCCGACGCCCGAGCC
The DNA here is from genome assembly GCF_044768905.1 of Streptomyces sp. NPDC090994. Taxonomy (NCBI): domain Bacteria; kingdom Bacillati; phylum Actinomycetota; class Actinomycetes; order Kitasatosporales; family Streptomycetaceae; genus Streptomyces; species Streptomyces sp. NPDC090994. The sequence goes on along the minus strand of NZ_JBIVWS010000001.1, from coordinate 812,591 downwards.
CCCGCACCGCTCCAGACCGAACGACAGATCCAGGGACTGATCGAGCACAGAGCCGAACCGCCAGGGGGGAACGTCGTGCGTCCGCCAGCAACTCCACGGGAGAGATCCGCACCGGAGCCCGTGCCCGCACCGGAGGCCCCGGACGCGTCGTCCCGGGACACGCCGTCCCCGGAGGCGTCGGCCCCGGACGCACCGCCCGAACGTGCCGAGGCGGTGGTGACCGACGAAGCGGTCGGGAGGGGCGAAGAGGAAAGGCCGGACGAAGCGGCCGAGAAGCCCGGCGGCACGGACGTCGGCGCTGCCGGCGATGCCAGCGATGCCAGTGCTGCCGTAGACGCCGTAGACGCCGTAGATGCCGTAGACGCCTTAGATGTCTTAGGCGTTGGAGATGCCGTAGATGCCGTAGATGTCGCAGGCGTCATGGACGTGGTCGATGCCGACGACGTCGCCGAGGCGGTCCCGGAGGCCGAGGCGACCGAAGCGGCCGAGACGACCGAAGCGACCGAGGCGACTGCCACGCCCGCCTCCCAGGAGCCGGCGGACCGCAGTGCCGAAGACGTCTCCGCCCGCCCGCCGGGAGACGTGACCGTCCGGCCTCCCGGAGACACGTCCGCCCGGTCCCAGGGGGCGCGGCGGCAGGCGGGTGCGCGGTTTCGTGGCGCCGTGCGGACCACGCGCCGCCGTCCCCCCACTGCCCCGGAGCCACCGGGCCCCGCCGCCGATTCCATGACGGACCTCTCCGACCTCTCGCCCGCCTGGCGGTCCCGGTACCGCGCTGCCGGGGCCTGGCCGGCCCTGCCCCTGCTGGCGGCGCTCGCCCTGTGGGCGTACGCGATCGGCCACACCGACGTCTCCCACCTCGACGACTTCGGCCTCGTCAGCGCGGTGCACCCGGCCTTCTGGGCCGGCCTGGCCGTGCTCACGGCCGGCTTCTGGTTCACCGCCCGCGACCCGAGGCGCCCGCAGGGCTGGTCGTTCGCGTACGTCGTCGGGCTGCTGCTGATGGAGCGGGCCACCCAGGCCCTGGTGTACCCGACCCCGCTGTACGCCTGGGCGTGGAAGCACGACGCGGTCATCGACCACCTGCTGACCTCCGGCGGCCTGGGGACCGAGGAGCAGCTGGGCGACATGGCCGTCTACGACCAGTGGCCGGGCTTCTTCGCCGCTCAGGCGGCGCTGGTGCGGCTGCTCGGCGTGGACAACACCGCGATGTACATGGCGTGGTGGCCCCTGGTCTCCAGCCTGATGCTGCTGCTCCCGCTGCTGCTGATCTACCGCACCTTCACCACCGACCGCCGGCTCATCTGGACCTCGGTGTGGCTCTTCTACGTGGCCAACTGGGTGGGTCAGGACTACTTCTCCCCGCAGTCCGTCGCCTTCGCGCTGCACGTGGGCGTGCTGGCCGTCGTCCTGCGCCGGTACGGCGGCCGGCGCGGCGGGCGCGGCCGGCAGCGGCCGGCGGTCTGGACGGTGCTGCTGACCGTGCTGGTCACGACCATCGTCGTCTCGCACCAGCTGACGCCCGGCATGCTGGTCGTCTCCCTGCTGGCGCTGTGCCTCGCCCGCCGCTACCGCGACTGGGTGCCGACGGTCACCACGGTCGTCCTCTTCCTGGCCTGGTGCCTCACGGCGGCGCTGCCCTTCCTGTCCGCCGCGATGCCGGACATGATCCGCTCGGTGGGCGACGTCGGCGCCAACGTGGAGACCGGGTACGGCGCCACCCCGACCGGCACCGGGGCGATCGCCACCTCCTGGGCGGCCCGTCTGCTGTCGGGCTCCGTCCTGCTGCTCGCGGCGCTCGGCGTGCTGCGCCAGCCGGTGCTGCGCTACCGGGCGCTGCCCCTGCTGCTGATCGCCGCGGCCCCGCTGCCCATGTTCGTGGCCAGCAGTTACGGCAGCGAAATGATCTTCCGGGTGCTGATGTTCATGCTGCCCGGCGCGGCCTTCTTCGCCGGGGCCGCGCTGCTGCCCAAGGTGCGCACCCTGGCCGCCGACCTCGCCGCGCGCGAGTCGGCCGGGCGGCCCGCGGTCACCGCTCGGCGACGGCGGCTGCCGCTGCCCGACCTCAGGTACGGCGTGTGGGTGCCGCTGGTCACGCTGCTCGCCGGGACGCTCGCCTTCGTGCCGGCCTACTCCGGCAAGGACCGGATCAACTACTTCCCGCCGCAGGAAGTGGCCCTGGTACGCCAGCTGTTCGACCAGGCACCGGAAGGGTCGCTCGTGGTCGCCGCGAACCGGAACTACCCGCTCGCCTACGACTCGTACTGGAGCGTCGACCACTACTGGTTCCTCGACGACGGCCGCAGTCACGTCGACCGGATCGTGCGCAGCCCGGCCGCCACCCTGGCCCGGGACATGAGCGCCGTGGAACCGCCCGCCCGCGCCTATCTCCTGCTCACCCAGGGGCAGGTGGCCAACTCGGAGATGAACGGCCAGCTCGACGGCGAGCAACTGGACCGCATACGCCGGTCGGTGGCCGCGTCACCGCGCTTCCAGCTGGTGGCGGAGAACAGCGCGGGGACGGTCTACGTCCTTCGACCGGACGAGCCGACGGGGGAGTGAGCCGATGACACCGCAGGACCTCGTGATCCGCATGCTGCCCGCGTTCGGCGGCTGGCTGGCCCTGGCCGCGCTCGCCCTGCCCGGCGGTTCACCGCCGCGCGGCGCCGCGGTGGCGCTCTTCCTGGCAGCCGGTCCGGGCGCGGCCCTGGTCCGGATCTGCGGCCCGGCGCTGCGGTCCCGCCCCGCCGAGGGCCCCGTCGACCGCCGGACCGCCGACTTCGACCGCCACTCGGACCTGCTGGAGCGGCTGATGCTGGCCGTGCTTTTGAGCGTCGGCGTCGTCATCCTCGTCTCGACGGTGCTGATCGCTACGCACGCCTTCAGCGGGGAGCGCGTCCTGCTGATCCTCACCCTGCTGACCACGCTCGCCGCGTTCTGCCCGCGCCTGCGCGCGTCCCCGGCTCCGGCTCTGGCTCCGGCTCCGGGGACGCCACTGAGGACACGGAAGGGTTCCCCTCTGTGAACGTGCCCCGCCAGCCCGACCCGCCCCGCCGACACAGCCCGCCCCGCCGACACAGCCCGCCCCGCCGACACAGCCCGCTCCGCCGGCCCCGTCCCCTCCGGCGCGCAAGGCGCCGCCTCCTGCTGACCTCCGCCACCCTCGCGTGCGCGGCCCTGCTGGCGGTGCTCGCCCTGCGCGACACCGCCGGACCGGACGACGGCTCCGGGACGAGCCCGTCCGGCCAGGACGAGAGGTGCCGCCCGACCGAACTGCTCGAACCGCCCTGCGGCGCCTGGTTCGGCGCCTTCGTGCCGCACGACAAGTCGGACCTCGCCGAGAAGGTGCACGCCTACGAGGAGAAGGCCGGCCGCAAGCTCGACATCGTGTACACGTACCACGACATGTCCGCCGTCACGGACACCAGGCTGGAGGGCCAGCTGCTGACCGAGCAGGAGCAGCGCGTCGGCGAGGACCGGATGCTGCTGCTGTCCTGGGAGAGCAAGTGGTGGGGCGGCACCAAGAAGCAGCAGCCGACGTGGCGGCAGATAGCCGGCGGCGAGCTGGACGACACCGTCATCGACGTCCAGGCGGCGCGGATCAAGGAGTACGGGGAGCGCACCGGCAAGAAGGTGTTCCTCTCCTTCGACCTGGAGATGGACACCCGCACCCCGGCCAGCGGCAGCCCGGAGGAGTACGTCCGCGCCTACCGGCACATCCACGACCGGTTCCGCGACCTCGGCGTGGACAACGTGGTGTGGACGTGGGTGATCACCGGCTACCTGAACCACGCCGATCTGTTCGAGCGGCTGTATCCCGGCGACGAGTACGTCGACTGGATCGGCTACAACCAGTACAACTACTACCTCTGCCACAAGACGGAGTGGCTGAGCTTCGCCCAGACGCAGAACGCCACGCACGACTGGATCCGGACGCACCTGTCCGACGACAAGCCGCTGATGCTCTCGGAGTTCGGCAGCGCCTCCGACCCGGACCGGCCGGACCGGCAGGCCCAGTGGTACGCGCAGGTGCCCCGGGTCCTCAAGGGCCTGGACGGCGTCAAGGCCGCGCTCCAGTGGAACTACCGGGACCCGGGACCGCACTGCGACCTCTCGGTGGCCGGCGACGCGTCCTGGCGCAGTCTGCGCGAGGTGGCCGCCGACCCGTACCTCAACCAGCCGTTGGAGTGACCGGTCCCCCGTGGGCCGTCACGGGCCTTCACCCGGCGAACTCGGGGCCCCGCACCAGCGCGCGGCCCCGCCGGTACCACCGCCAGGCGACCGTCCTGGGGCTGTCGCGGTAGGGCGCGATCCGCGCGCCCCGGCCGGCCAGCCAGCCCTGGACGTCGGCGACGGTGTGGGTGCGCCGGACGATGAGGCGGGCGATGCGGTAGCGCTCGTCGCGGTCGGAGCTGAGCGCGTGCCGCACCGCCGTCGCCGTCTCGTAGCCGGCGCGGGCCGACAGGGACCGCACCTTGGCGCTGTTGTAGCCGTGCGGGTAGGCGAGGTGGCGGACCGGGTGGCCGAGGGCGTCCTCCAGTACGGCCTTGGAGGAGCGGAGTTCGACCGCCAGCGCCGCGGTGGACAGGGTGTCCAGCTGGGCGTGGGTGACGGTGTGGCTGCCGATCTCCATGCCGTGGTCCTCCAGGCCGGCCGCCTGGTCCAGGGTCATCATCGGGGCGGGCGGCAGCAGACTGCGTCCACCGGGCGCGATGGCACCGGTGGTGAGGTAGGCGGTGGCGGCCAGGCCGCGCCCGGCCAGCGTCTCGGCGGTCGGCCCCGGCAGGTCGGCGAAACCGTCGTCGAAGGTCAGCAGCACCGGACGGGGCGGCAGCGGGGCCCGTCCGGCGAGGTGGTCGGCTAGCGCGCTGATGGTCAGGGGGGTACGGCCGCTGTCGGCGATCGCGTCCAGGTGCGCGGCGAACTGGCGCGGGGTGACCGTGAACTCCGCTATCCAGGCGGGCGGGTCGTCCATCACGGCGTGATAGAGGAAGACGGGAATGTGCGCCCCCCGCCCGGCACCCTCTGTTCCCCCAGTTCCCCCAGTTCCCCCTGTTCCCCCCGTCCCCGCCGTGCTGTCCCCGGTGGTTCTCGCGGGCTCTCCTGTCATGATCAGCGCCTCCCCGATGTCCTCGCGCCCCGGCCCACCGCGGCCCCGGGCGACTCCAGTCCGACCGTGCGCAGGGCGCGCCGGGCCCGCAGATAGCCGAGGGGGCCGTACAGCATGCCCCGGCGCTGGAGGCGCGACAGACGCCGCGGCCAGGGGTGGGTACGGGCGTCGTGCCCGCCCGGCACCCCGGCGCCAGCCTCCCCGCCACCGCCCTCCCCGTCCCGTACGGCCGTCAGGGCCCGCGCGTGGGCCAGCCCGCCCGGCAGCCGGGCGAGGAACGCCGGCAGCAGCCCCGGGCGGTTGACGAGGACGGCCGTGAGGTACGCGGTCAGCCCCGCCCCGTAACCGAACGCCTGGGTCTCCAGGTCCCGCCAGGTCTCCCGGTGGTGGTGCCAGACCAGGGCGTCCGGGACGTAGCGCAGCCGGTACCCGTGGGCGAGGACGCGGACGAAGCCGTAGAGGTCGTCACCGCCCCGGGCGTGCGTGCCCGCGCCGGTGGCCGGGTCGAAGCCGCCGACCTCGCGCAGCACCGCCGTACGGAAGGCCATGCCCGCCCCGGAGCCGAACCGTCCGGCGGTGAACGGGAACAGCGGTTCGTCGGCGGGCGGGTCGGCGGGGTCGTACGTCCGTGGGGTGAAGCCCTTGGCGAAGCCGCCGTGGCTCTCCAGGAGCACCTGGGCGGGGGTGCGCAGCCGCGCGGGCAGGATCAGGCCGGTGGCGCAGCCGAGACCCGGATCGGCGGCGAAGGGCGTGGTCAGCTCGGCCAGCCAGCGCGGGTCGGCGACCACGTCGTCGTCGGTGAAGGCGGTCACCTCGCCGCGTACGACATCGAGCCCCCGGTTGTGCGCGGTCGCGAGGCCGGGCACCGGTTCGCACACGTAGCGCACCCGTTCGCCGTACTTCCGCTCGACCAGGTCACGGGTCTCGTCGGTCACCGGCGCGTTGTCCACGACGACGATCTCGAAGTCCGGGTGGTCCTGGGCGAGCAGCGAGTCGAGGGCGCGGGCCAGCTGGCCCGCCCGTTCCCGGGTGGCGACCACGACACTCGCGGACGGCGGCACGGGCGCGGTCCCCTTCTCCGGCACCGGTCCTGTCGCCGGCACCGGCCCCTTCTCCGGCACCGGTCCTGTCGCCGGCACCGGCCCCTTCTCCGGCACCGGCCCGTCCGCCAGATCCTGGGCCAGCTCCGCCAGCACGGACACCGCGTCGGCCCCCTCCGGCACCCGCCCCACCAGTGTGCCCACCGGCCGCCCCGCCCGCCGTACCAGGACGAACACCTCACCCGCGGCCACCGGCGGACTGCCCGGCCCCGGTCTCAGCGAGGCCCCCTCCCCGTCGTCCCCGAGTTCCAGCTCGGCCACCTGCACCGGTCCGATGCTCAGGAACTCCGCTGTCTCCCGTTCCGTCTCCCGCCGTGCACGCGCTGCCCCGAACATGCGCATCCCCCCTGGATCGCCTGCGATCGTCCTCACGTGCGACGCAGCCGCGCCGCACCCTTCAGCGTCCGTGCCGCGAGCGACGCGAGCCGCGGCCGGTCGCGCACGAACCCATGCGCCCGGCGCGCGGGCTCGCGGCCGAGCCAGTACAGTGCCGCGCCCGCCCCCCAGCGCGTCACCGCGCCCTCGTACACGGGCAGTTCGCCCGTCTTCAGCGAGTCCTTGTACTCCGCCGCGCCCCGCCCCATGTCCAGCAGGCCGATCCCCTCGGCGGCGGCGGCCTCGGCCATCCGCAGATGCAGCACCAGCCCCGGCGAGTACTTCGCCACCTCCACGTCGTACGCCGGGAACCAGCAGGCCAGGACGGTCGACGAGCGCAGCCCGAAGTGGGCGGCGACCGGTTGTCCGCCGGCGTAGAGGACGGACAGCGTGCCGGTGCACTCCGGGGTGCGGGTGCCGGCGAGCCGGCCGACGAGTTCGGTGATCCAGCGCTGCGCGAACCGGTCGCGGCGCCCGGTCCTGCGGTACTGCGCCGACTTCCACGCCATGAGCGTGCGCAGCGCGGCCGGGTCGCGCTCGTCGAACACGAACCGCACGTCCCCGACCTGGCGGCCGAGCCGGCGCTCCTTGGCCAGGGTGGTCTTGAGGAACTTCGGCGACTGGGCGCGCAGTACCTTCTCGTACGCCCCGTAGCCGCCGGCGACGTCGATGACGTGCGAGGCGTACTCCTCGGCGGCGTACGGCGTGAACAGCCCCTGTTCCGCCTCCAGGTTGTCGAAGGCGAAGCTGGACAGCGAGCAGGCCCGCAGAAGTTGGCGGGTGTCGGGCAGCGGACCCTGGCGCAGTACCGCCCCCTGGCAGTCCGACACCCCGAGGCCGATGGCGCGCCCCTGCCCCAGCGGTCCGCGCTCGTACGGCAGGAAACCGGCGCTCTCGCCGCCCTCGTACACCACCGCCACCCGCGCCGCCGGGCGGACCCGGCCCACGGCCTCGGTGAACTCCGGTTCCATGAAGGGGTTGCGAGGGGCGTGCGACTTGGCGCGCAGCTCCCGCCAGTGCTCCCGTTCCCCCTCGCCCAGTTCCTCCGGCCTCAGCACACGAATGCGTCCGCTGCTCAACTCGACCCCCCGATCAAGTCCCCCTGGACAGAAGGAACGTACCTCTGGGGCCCCTCGGAGCGGTAGAGAGCGGAGCATGTTGTTGCCAACCGGTGCACAGCGCTTCAACCGCCTTTTGCCGGTGATGCGTCAGGTTTCGGACATCGGCGTCGTGAACGTGCGCTTGACGACGGTGAGTCGGGGGCGCGCGACGTCCGTATTCTCTGATCATGAACCCCACCGCATACGCTCTCGTCGCCACCGACCTGGACGGAACGCTGCTGCGCGGCGACGACACCGTCTCCGAGCGGTCGCTCGCCGCGCTCGCGCGGGTGACCGGGGCCGGCGCGCACCACCTGGTGGTGACGGGACGCCCGGCGCCGAGAGTGCGCGCGCTCCTCGGCGACCTCGGCTGCGGGGGGCTCGCGGTGTGCGGACAGGGCGCGCAGGTGTACGACGCCGGCGCGGACCGGATGCTGTGGTCGGTCACCCTGGACCGGGAGCTGGCCGAGACCGCGCTCGGCAAGATCGAGGCCGAGGTGGGCGAGGTGTACGCCGCCGTCGACCAGGACGGGGTGGACGGGCTCACGCTGATCGAGCCCGGGTACTTGATGCCGCACCCCACGCTGCCCGCGGTGCGGGTCGGCCGGCGGGACGACCTGTGGACGGAGCCCATCAGCAAGGTGCTGCTGCGCCACCCCCGGCTGTCCGACGACGAGCTGGCGGCGACGGCCCGCGCGGTGGTCGGGTCGCTGGCGACGGTCACCATGTCGGGGCCGGGGACGGTCGAGCTCCAGCCGTGCGGTGTCACCAAGGCGACCGGTCTGGAGCTGGCGGCGGAGCGCCTGGGGCTGAGCCCGGAGCGGACGGTCGCCTTCGGGGACATGCCCAACGACATCCCGATGTTCCTGTGGGCGGCCCACGGCGTCGCCATGGCCGGCGCCCACCCGGAACTGCGGGCGGTGGCCGACGAGGTCACCCTGTCGAACGAGGACGACGGCGTGGCCGTCGTCCTCGAACGACTGTTCAGCTGAGGCGTGCTCGGGGCCTCGGCGGGTCGGGCTCAGTAGGCGCTGTAGACGTTGTCCATGGAGCCGTACCGGTCGGCCGCGTAGTTGCAGGCGGCGGTGATGTTGGCGACCGGGTCGTACATGTCCCAGGAGGTGCCTTCGACGTGGTAGGCGTCGAAGGTCGGCTTGATCACCTGGAGCAGGCCCTTGGACGGGGTGCCGTTGATGGCGTTGATGTCCCAGTTGTTGATCGCGAACTGGTTGCCGGACGACTCCCGCATGATGTTGCGGTAGATGCCGTTGTACGAGCCCGGGATGCCCTTCTCGGCCATGATGTCGAGCGACTGGCGGATCCAGCCGTCGAGGTTGTTGCTGTAGCCGTTGGCCGCGGTCAGGGCGGCCGTGGTGGTCGCCGTGGCCGAGTCGGCGGCGGGGGTGGCGGCCGGGGCGGCGGACGCGCTGGCGGCGCCGGCGACCGGCAGTGCCAGCACGGCGGCGCCGGCACCGGCGAGGGCGAGCTTGCGGACGAGACGGCTGGCGCCGGTGGCGTGCCGGAGACCCTTTGCGGGCATGGTGCGGTCCTCTCCATACGCCTGCGAGGTGAGCTGTCGGGTTCGGGCGGGGAGGTGCCCGGCCGTGCCCTGTCGGGCCCGGCTTCACCCCGAGCCGCTCCGGTCCTCCGGTGACGTCGGGTGACGTCCGGTGGCCGGCGCGGCGACTTACCTGGGTCCCCCGCTCCTGCCGTGAATGAGTCGGATGCGTGTGCGTCGGGCGGTGGCAGGATTCGGCGTCCGCTCGACAGGCCGGGAACGTATGCGACAGCACATGTCCGGAACAAGTGCCGGAATCACCTAACGTGCCTGTTGACCTTGGTCTGAGGCATTTGGGGTACTTGATCCTTTGCGAGTGGCAAGGGTCAACTGGCGTACGGGGCAAAGGGATGGGGGGTGCGCGGGCGGCGATGTGTGATCGGGTGGCGGCGTGAGTCAACTCACGGGCGGCTGCGAGTGGGGCAAATCGGGCAATCATGCCACTTGGGTTTTATTGGGGCTGGAGCAGAGGTCTGGAGCAGAGGTCTGGAGCGAAGGTCTGGGGCGGAGGTCTGGGGCGGAGGTCTGGAGCAGAGGTCTGGAGCGAAGGTCTGGGGCGGGAGTCTGGAACGGGGGTCTGTAGGCCGAATGGGTGACGTTCCCGGGTCGCGCGACGTTGGGAGGAGTGGTGGGATCTTCGATGGATTCCCGGTGGATCCTCGCTGGATCCTTGATGGAGCCCTGGTGGACCGGTGGTGGGGCCCGGCGGGGCCCGGCGGGGCCCGGCGGGGCGCGGCGGGGCGCGGCGGGGCGCGGCGGCTCGGGGGCGCCCTCAGGGAGCCTCCCGGGGGCCGGCGGGTCTCCGGGAGGCCCCAGAAGAACTCGCGGCGTCGGCGTGCCCCGGCCGCCCCGCCGAGTCGCCGTATGTCCGCTGATATCACCTGATCAAAAACATACAGTTCATGATCTGATACCGACCGGCCTGTAACGGTGGGCGCTATCGGTGATCGAAACGTGACCGGATACGCTGACTTGAGTGATGGCAGCGACCTATCGACCAGCCGTGTAACCGCGAGTAGACACCAGCAGACAGGAGACCCCTCGTGACCGTCGTCGGGCCGTTCGGGCTGAGCGTGCGGGACCAGGCTCTGGAAGCCGATGTCCAGGCCGGAATGGCGGCAGTCGAGGAAGGACTGCTGGAGGCAACCAAGAGCGAGGTGCCCTTCATCACGGAGGCCGCCCAGCACCTGGTGCGGGCGGGCGGCAAGCGGTTCCGGCCGCTGCTGGTGATGCTCGCGGCCCAGTTCGGCGACCCCGACGCCCCGGGCATCGTGCCCTCGGCCGTCGTCGTGGAGCTGACCCACCTCGCCACGCTGTACCACGACGACGTGATGGACGAGGCCGCCGTACGGCGCGGCGTACCCAGCGCCAACACCCGCTGGGACAACTCCGTCGCGGTCCTGACCGGCGACTTCCTCTTCGCCCGCGCCTCGCAGATCCTCGCCGACCTCGGTCCGGAGGCGGTCCGGGTGCAGGCCCTGGCGTTCGAGCGGCTGGTCACCGGCCAGATCCTGGAGACCGCGGGCCCGCAGGACGGCCGGGACCCGGTCGACCACTACCTGGACGTGCTGGGCGGCAAGACGGGCTCGCTGGTGGCGGTCGCCTGCCGGTTCGGCGCGATGATGTCCGGCGCCGACGAGACGGTCGTGGACGTCCTCACCCAGTACGGCGAGCGGCTCGGCGTCGCCTTCCAGCTCGCCGACGACGTGCTGGACATCGCCTCCGACTCCACCGAGTCCGGCAAGACGCCCGGCACCGACCTGCGCGAGGGCATCGCGACCCTCCCGGTCCTGAGGCTGCGCGAGCGCGCCACCCGGCTGGGGCTGGCCGAGGACCTCGCCCTGTGCGAGCTGCTCGCCTCCGACCTGACCGACGACGACCGGCACGCCGAGGCGCTGCGCCTGCTGCGCGCCCACCCCGCCCTGGACCAGGCCCGGCGGGACACCGTCCGCTACGCCGAGGAGGCCCGCGCGGCCCTGGCCCCGCTGCGGGAATGCGACGCGAAGACGGCGCTGGTGGAGCTGTGCGACGCGGTGGTGCACCGGGCCGGCTGAGCCCGTCCGGACGCCACCGTCCGCCCCCGCGTGCCACCGCCCCTAGGGGGAGGGGGAGTGCTCCGTGCGTGGGTGTCATACCGCAGCAGTAGGCGGAGTTGAGCCTGCGGTCTGACGCTTCCTGATGGCCGATTTGGTCAGATGGTCATCACGGAAAACAACACATCCTCACCAGTTCGGGTGAGAATGGCGGCTCAGGGTGGACTGGTGCGAGGTCGCGAACAGCCGCCGCCTACGACGGAGGTAGGGCACATGACACCGTACGAATCCGGGTCCGGGACCGAGATCGTGACCGAGACCGAGGAGCGCGGGACGGGGCGGCGCAAGGTCGCGCGGTACGTCGTCCCGGTCACGGTGATGGGCGTCGCGGCGGCGACCATCGGACTGGTTCCCGCGCTCGCCGACTCCGGGGACCCCGACCTTCCCGACATCACCGCGCAGCAACTCCTGGAGAAGGTGGCCGCGTCGGACGTACAGCAGCTGTCCGGCACGGTGAAGATCAGCACCGACTTCGGGCTGCCGGACCTCGGGGGTCTGGAGAGCGGCCTCATGAACGGCGCGGGTTCGTCCTCCGGGTCCGCGGACGGCGGTTCCTCCGCGGACCCGTCCACGAAACTGACCGAGCTGGCCTCCGGCACCCACACGCTGCGCGTCGCGCTGGACGGCCCCGACCGGCAGAAGGTGTCGCTGCTCCAGGACGCCGCCGAGTACAGCCTGATCCACGACGGCAAGGACGTCTGGGGCTACGACAGCGAGTCCGGCGAGGTCTACCACTCCACCACCGCCGCCGCCGACGACCGGGCCGAGGACGGCGGGCGGCGCGAGGAGCTGCCGGCCACCCCGGGCGACATGGCAGAGGAGGCCCTGAAGGCGGTCGACGACACCACGTCCGTGACCGTCGACGGCACCGCGCAGGTGGCCGGGCGGGACGCGTACCGGCTGGTGATCGAGCCGAAGCAGAAGGGTTCCACGGTCGGCTCGATCAGCGTGGCCGTGGACGCGAAGACGGGCGTGCCCCTGAAGTTCACGCTCAGCCCGGCGGGCGGCGGCTCGGCGGTCGTGGACGCCGGCTTCACCCAGGTCAGCTTCGACAAGCCGGCCGCGTCGACGTTCGACTTCACGCCGCCCAAGGGCGCGAAGGTGACGGAGGGCGACGAGATCGAGGAGGCGCCGGCCGCCGGGTCCGGTTCCGGGTCCGGCAGCGGGCTGGGTTCCGGCAAGGAGCAGAAGTCCGAGGAGGAGCTGGCCAAGGGCCTCGACGGACTGAAAGTCATCGGCGAGGGCTGGAACGCGGTCGCCACCTTCGACACCGGCTCCCAGGGCGGCCTGCCCACCGGCGACACCGGCGACACCGGCGACACCGGCGACACCGGCGGCGACCTCGGCGGCTTCCTGGGCTCGCTCGGCGACCAGGTCAAGGGCGAGTTCGGCTCGGGCACGGTGTTCAGCACCCGCCTGGTCAACGCCCTGATCACCGACGACGGCACGGTCTACGTGGGCGCCGTCACCAAGGACGCGCTGGTCGAGGCGGCCGACGCGGGCCGGTGAGGGCCTGAGGACCTGAGGGACAGCACACGGCAGCGCAGGGCAGCGGACGAAGCGAGTGAGTGAGTGAAGGAGCCGATGGACGCCGTCATCGCCACCCGCGGCCTCACCAAGCGCTATCGCGGCGGCCAGCTCGCCGTGGACGGTCTGGACCTGACCGTCCCGGCGGGCAGCGTCTTCGGCTTCCTCGGCCCCAACGGCTCCGGCAAGACCACCACCATCCGCATGCTGATGGGCCTGATCGAACCCACCTCGGGCACCGCCCGGGTCCTCGGCCGGCCCATGCCGCGCGCCGCCCGCGCCGTACTGCCCGGGGTCGGTGCCCTCATCGAGGGCCCGGCCCTGTACGGCTTCCTGACCGGCCGTGACAACCTGCTGCGCTACGACGCCGCCGACCCGGCCGCCGACCCGCGCACCCGGCGCGAGCGGGTGGCGGCGGCGCTGGACCGGGTCGGCCTCACGGCCGCCGCCGGGAAGAAGGCCAAGGCGTACTCGCTGGGCATGAAGCAGCGGCTCGGCATCGCCGCCGCGCTGCTCCAGCCGCGCCGTCTGCTCGTCCTGGACGAGCCCACCAACGGGCTGGACCCGCAGGGCATGCGGGAGATCCGCGTCCTCGTGCGCGAACTTGCCTCGGACGGCACGACCGTCTTCCTCTCCTCCCACCTGCTGGACGAGATCGAGCAGGTCTGCACGCACGCCGCCGTGATGACCCGGGGCCGGCTGATCACCCAGGGGCCGGTCGCCGACCTGGCGGCCGGGGCGCGCGGGCGGCTGGTGGTGACCACGCCGGACGCGGCGGACGCGGCCCGGGTGCTGAAGGAGCAGGGGGCCGCCGACGTGGTGGTCGCCGAGGACCGGGTGACGGCCGAGCCGCCGGAGCGCGACCTGGCCGAGGTGAACGCCGCGCTGGTGGCGGCCGGGGTCCGGGTGCGCGGCTTCGGAGCGGAGCGCGCCTCCCTGGAGGACGCGTTCGTGGCGCTGACCGGGGAGGGGTTCGATGTCGCGGGCTGAGACGAGCGCGCCGCTCACCGGGACGATCACGGACGTACGCCCGCCGCGTGCCCTGTGGAGCCTCGGTCTGCTGCGCAACGAGGTGCTGACCACCTTCCGGCGCTGGCGCACCCTCGCCCTGCTGGCGGTGCTGGCCGCCGTGCCGGTGCTGGTCGGCATCGCCGTGAAGATCGAGACGGGCGACGGGGGCGGCGCGGCCGGCGGCGGGGGCGGCGCGGGGCCGGCGTTCATCTCGCAGGTCACCAACAACGGACTGTTCCTGGTCTTCACCGCGCTCGCCGCGACCCTGCCCTTCTTCCTGCCGATGGCCGTCGGCGTCGTCGCCGGGGACGCGATCGCGGGCGAGGCGAGCGCCGGCACCCTGCGCTACCTGCTGGTCGCCCCGGCCGGCCGCACCCGCCTGCTGCTCACCAAGTACGCGACCGTGCTCATCTTCTGCCTGGCCGCCACACTGGTGGTCGCCGTCTCGGCGCTCGCGGTCGGCGCCCTGCTGTTCCCGCTCGGTGAGGTGACGACCATCTCGGGGACGCGGATCTCCTTCGCCGAGGGCCTCGGCCGCGCCCTGCTGATCGCCCTGGTCGTCGCCGCCTCGCTGGTCGGGGTGGCCGCGCTCGGCCTGTTCGTCTCGACGCTGACCGGCAGTGGCATCGCGGCGATGGCGACGACGGTCGGGCTGCTGATCACCGTTCAGATCCTCGACCAGATCCCGCAGTTGCACGCCCTCCAGCCGTACTTCTTCTCCCACTACTGGCTGTCCTTCGCCGACCTGCTGCGCGAACCCGTCTACTGGGACGAGCTGGTGAAGAACCTCGGCCTCCAGGCGCTGTACGCCGCCGTGTTCGGCTCGGCGGCCTGGGCGCGCTTCGCGGCGAAGGACGTCACGGCCTGACGCCGGTCACCGCGCGGGAGGCGGCGGCCACCGCGAGCAGCAGCGCCTCCGCGCCGTGCGGTGCGACCAGGTGGAGCCCGGCCGGGCAGCCGTCGGCGCCGAACCCCGCCGGAAGACTGAGCGCCGGATGCCCACTGAGGTTGAACGCCCAGGTCAGCGCCGTCGAGTAGCGGTCGCCGGGGCCCTCGTGGCCGTGCGGCGGGGTCGGGGCCGTCGGCGTCAGCAGCAGCGGGGCGGTGCGGAACAGCAGGGCCAGTCGGCGGTCGTTCTCGGCCCGCGTCCGGTGCGCGTCCGCCGGGTCGGCGCCGGGGGTGCGCAGGGCCAGCCAGGCGGGCCCCGGGTCCAGCAGCCGGAGCGGACGCCGGGGCCGTACGAGCCGTACGGCACCCTCGGCGACCAGGCGGTCCACGGCGGTGCGGGCCAAGGCGACGGGCTCGTCGTCGGGAGCGGCGAATCCCAGGTCGGGGGACCAGACGGCGGGCACGGGCAGCGCGGGCGCCGCCGCTTCCGATGCCGGGGTGTCCGGCACCATGACACGCCAGCAGGCCGCCGCGTCCGCCGCCGACCGGGTGAGGACGCCGGGCGCCGTCAGCCGCGTACGGTCCGCGCCGCCGGTCAGCTTCAGCCCCAGTACGCCGCACCACGCGGCGGGGATACGGACCGACCCGGCCCCGTCGCTGCCGGTCGCCAGTGGCACCAGCCCGGTCGCCACGGCCGCCGCCGCCCCGGCCGAGGAGCCGCCCGGCGTACGGTCGGCCCGCCACGGGTTGACGGTACGGCGGCCCTGGGCCCCGAGCCCCCAGGTCTGCCAGCCGGTGCCGGGGCCCGGCACGGACGTCGCGCCCACGGCGACACATCCCGCGGCGAGCAGCGGTCCCGCCGTCCGCAGCCCGCGCCGCCCCTTCACGGCGATCGGCACGCCCGCCAGCGGCAGCCGCGCACCCGCCGCCGTCCGCGCGTCCACCTCGGCGGCCCGCAGCAGCGCGTCCTCCTCCCAGACCTCCAGGAACGCGCCGAGCGAGCCGTCGGCGTCCGCGATCCGGCCGAGCGCCTCCGCCACGGCGTCCACGGCTCGCAGCCGCCCCGACCGCACCGCCCCGGCGATCTCCCCGGCCCCCGGCCCGGCGCGGCCCGCCCCGGGGTGGCGTACCGGCTGGTCAGGGACGGGCGGTGGTCCGGCGGCGGCCGTCACTGTTCCGCCCCGGTCGGCCGGGCCAGCGCCTCGGTGCCGCGGGGCGGGGAGCCGCCGAGGTCGCCCAGCCGCCAGGCGGGGACCCAGGGGACGCGGTGGACGTCGACGGCCGCTTCGAGCAGCCTCACCCGCTGGGCCAGGGGACGGGGCAGCCGGCCGGGCGCGTCCGCCACCAGGACGACTCCGTCGAGGGCGAGCCCCGGCGGTGCCTCCCCGTGGCGGAACGCGTCCAGTGCGCGGACGGCGGCCGCCAGCCCGGCCGCGTGGGTCCGGGCGACCAGCAGCACGGACGGCGGATCGGCGGGGCCGGGCCAGCCGCGGCCGCAGTCGTGGCCGCCGTAGACCTCGGCGAGGGTGGTGACGCCCGCGCCGCCGTGGGTGCCGACCCAGGAGCGGTGCCGTAGGGTGCGGGGCGTCGTGGCGGACGGCGGCACCGGTCCGGGTGTGTACACCGGCCCGCGGATCCAGATCTCCGGTCCTTGCCGCATGCTGGTGCGCATGCCCGTGCTCCTCCCTCGTCACACCCCGCCCCACGGCCCGGACCGCCCCGCCGGCCCGGCCGCCACCTCCTGGAACGAGCCTGTGACAGCGCGGTGACGTGAGAACCGCGAGCGAGCGGAGAAACTCAACAGTAGGTGTTCGAATGGCTCCGGACGGCACGGGGCGGGAAACCACCGGTACGGCCGCACACGGAACCCGCCCATGAGTGAGGGACGATGGCACGACTCAGCCGCGACAAGAAGCGGGACCACCAGCACGTCGGGCATCCGGCGGCCCCCGCGGCCCCGCCGATCGACGTGCGGGTGCGGGACGCCGGGACCGGCACGGTCGGCGGCGTTCCCGTCGCCGCGGTGCCGGGCGAGGAGATGCAGCAGACCGTACTGAACCGGCTCCAGCGCCTCGCGCGCGCCGCGGGCGGGCCGGTCCTCGCCACGGTCCACGACGAGCGCATCGGCTACGTCGTTCCGCTCCGCGTCGATCCGGACGGCTCCAGCCACCTCATGGGCGAGCCGGCCCGCACCGACCCGCCGTCGGACGCCGGCCGCCGCGCGGACGAACGGCCCGCTCAGGAGGACGTGCGACCGGTGCCGGGTGCGGCATCGGCATCGGTTTCGGGCCCGGGTCCGGCTTCGGGTCCGGGTCCGGCTTCCGGTTCGGGTCCGGCTTCGGGTCCGGGTCCGGGTCCGGCTTCGGGTCCGGGTTCGGGTTCGGCCTCGCCGGGGCCGGTGGGTGATCCGTCACCGACGTTCCGGCTGCGTACGCTGCCGAAGGCCGGGGCGTCGCAGGGGGCCGCCGCGGCTCCGGGGACCGTCGCGCCGCCGACCGGGGAGTTCGGCCCGCCGCCGCGGATGGACGGACCGGCGCCGCAGGAGGCGTCGAGGTTCCCCGCGGCGCCCGCGCCTCTCCCCGTGACGCCCCCCGCGCCCTCCGCGCCTCCTGTGCCCCTCGTGCCCCCGAAGTCCGACGTCCCCCTGGGACGCGCCGCCGGCCTGGTGACCGAGGCCGACCTGGCCGCCGACACCCAGCCGACGCCCGCCCGCGGGTTCGACGCCGTGGCCGAGGCCGTGCTCGGGGACGGACCGATCACCGCGCCCGGCGACAGCACCGCCCCCGCCGTGCTCGCGGAGCCCACGGCCCGCGTCAACGAGGCCGTCCGGGAGGGCCGGACGGAGGAGGCGGCACACCTCGCCGAGCAGGCCGTGACGGAGGCGACCGGCACGCTGGGCGCCGACCACCCCGAGGTACTGCGGCTGCGCGAACTGTCCGCCTACATCGCCTACCTGTCCGGCGACCCGGTCCGCGCCCTGCACACGGCGCTGGACGTGGCCCGGGCCCACCACCGCGCGGGCGACGCGGAGGCCGCGTACGGCACCGTGCGGAGCGCGGCCACCGCCTGGCGTGCCGTACGCGACCCCGGGCTCGGGCTGGAGCTGGGGCACGAGCTGATCGGCCTGTGGACGGCACTCGCCGTCGAGGAGGGACCGGCCGCCGACGACATAGAGGAACTGGAGTCCGCCCGCGCCCGCATGGGCCGCCTCACCGAACGCGCCCGGGCCCTGGCGGAGTAGCCCCCGCCGGGCAGGGCGGCGGCCAGGTCAACGAGCCTGGGCGTGCGGTCACTCGTACGGGTCACACGACCTGCCGGCGGGAGTCCGGCGCGGGCGCCTGGGACGCTCCCGCCTCCGCCGTCGTCCCCGCCTCCGCTGTTCCGGGGCTGACGCTCCCGGCCGCCACCGTCCCGGCCCTCAGCGTCCGGGCGTTGCGGCGCGCGGTGTGCAGCGCGTTCCAGGTGAGCAGCACGAGCGCCACCCACACCAGGCCGAAGCCGGCCCAGCGCTCGGGCGGCATCTCCTCGTGGAAGTAGAGGATGCCGAGCAGGAACTGGAAGACCGGGGCCAGGTACTGGAGCAGGCCCAGCGTGGACAGCGGGACGCGGATCGCGGCGGCGCCGAAGCAGACCAGGGGGACCGCGGTGACCAGGCCGGTCGCGGCGAGCAGCGCGGCGTGCCCGGCGCCCTCGGTGGTGAAGGTGGAGTCCCCGCGCGTGCTCAGCCACACCAGGTAGCCCAGCGCGGGCAGGAACTGGATCGCCGTCTCGGCGGCCAGCGATTCGACGCCGCCGAGGTTGGCCTTCTTCTTCACCAGGCCGTACGTGGCGAAGGAGAAGGCGAGGCACAGGGAGATCCACGGCGGCCGTCCGTAGCCGACGGTGAGGACGACGACGGCGGCGAGGCCGGTGGCGACGGCCGCCCACTGCACGGGCCGCAGCCGTTCCTTGAGCAGCAGCACGCCGATGGCGATGGTGACCAGCGGGTTGATGAAGTAGCCGAGGGACGCCTCGACGACATGGCCGCTGTTGACGGCCCAGATGTAGACGCCCCAGTTGATGGTGATGACCGCGGCGGCGACGGTGACCAGGCCGAGCTTGCGCGGCTGCCGCAGCAGTTCGCCCGCCCAGACCCAACGCCGTACGAAGAGCAGCGCGACGGCGACGAAGAGGAGGGACCAGACCATGCGGTGGGCGAGGATCTCCCCGGCCCCGGCGGGCTTGAGCAGCGGCCAGAAGAGGGGGACGAGGCCCCACATCCCGTAGGCCGCGAAGCCGTTCAGCAGGCCTATGCGTTGCTCGCCCTTCGACGTCCCGGTCACGGGCTCCTCCTTCTCGCGCGCTGGTCGCCTGCACGACCGTAGCGCCGCGCGCCCGCCCGTGTCATGCCCGTATCGCTATACGGTCATGACAGCGGCGGGCGGGCCGAGGGCCGGTCCGCTCACTTGCGCAGCGCGGCCTCGATCGCCTCGCCGACCGGGGTGGTCGGGCGGCCGATGAGCCGGGACAGGTCGCCGGTGGTGACGACCAGTTCGCCCTTCTCGGTGGAGGCCTCCACGCCGCCCAGGATCTGGGCCATCGGCTCGGGCAGCCCGGCGGCGACGAGGGTGCTGACGTACTCCTCGGCGGACACGGGGCGGTAGGCGACCTCGCGGCCCGACCGCCGGCTCACCTCGGCCGCGTACTCGGCGAAGCTCCACGCCTCGTCGCCGCCCAGCTCGTACCGCTTGTTCTCGTGTCCCTCGCCGGTCAGCACGGCGACGGCGGCGGCCGCGTAGTCGGCGCGCGAGGCGGAGGAGACGCGGCCCTCGCGGGCGGCCTGGACGACGGCGCCGTGCTCCAGGACCTGGGCGAGGTTCTCGGTGTGGTTCTCGTGGTACCAGCCGTTGCCCAGGATCACCCACGGCAGACCGGAGGCGAGCAGGACCTTCTCGGTGGCGCGGTGGTCGTCGGCGAGCGCGGCGGTCAGGCTGCTGGGGGCGCTGGTGTAGGCCAGCAGCGCCACGCCGGCCGCGGCGGCGGCGTCGATGACCGTCTTGTGCTGCGCGGGGCGGTCCTTGGTGACCTCGTTGCCGGAGATCAGCAGCACCTTGTCGCCGGCCGCGAACAGCCCGTCGAAGGTCTCGGGCGCGTTGTAGTCGGCCACGGCGATCCGTACCCCGCGCTCCGCGAAGCCGGCGGCCCGCTCCTTGTCGCGCACGACGGCGGTGATCTGCTCGGCCGGGACCTTCTCCAGCAGCTGCTCCACCACGTGGCGGCCCAGGTGTCCGGTGGCTCCGGTGACGACGATGCTCATGATCTGCGTGCTCCTCAGGGGGGTGACGTCGGGTTCTGTCACTCACCCTAGGAGGGGCGCTAACTTTTGGACAGTACCCACTTTCAAGTAAGGTACGGCTATGAACGTAAGTGCCCCCCGTACACGTGCCGGCCGTGAGGAGCTGTGTCCGTACCGGCTCGTCCTGGAGCACGTCACCAGCCGCTGGGGCGTGCTGGTCCTGATCGAGCTGCTCGACCGCCCGCACCGCTTCGGTGAGCTGCGCCGGGCGGTCTCCCGGCGGGGCCGGACGGTCAGCGAGAAGATGCTGACCCAGACGCTCCAGGTCCTGGAGCGCGACGGGCTGGTCCACCGGGACGCCAAGCCGGTGATCCCGCCGCGGGTGGACTACTCCCTGACGGACCTCGGCCGGGAGGCGGCCGAACAGGTGCGGGGGCTGGCCCAGTGGTCGAAGGACCGGATGGACGAGGTGGCGCGGGCCCGCCAGGCGTACGACGAGGCGCGGGGCTGATCGCTGCCCTCGGGCGTCTGGCATACGACGAGGCCCGGGGCTGACGGCTCGGCCGTCGCCCCGGGCCTCCGGCGCGGCTGTGCGGGCTCAGCCCACGACGGTCCAGGTGTCGCCGCCGGCCAGCAGCGCGGCGAGGTCGCCCTTGCCCTGCGACTCGACGGCTCTGTCGAGCTGGTCGGTCATCTGGGAGTCGTACACGGGCCGGTCCACGGAACGCAGGACGCCGATCGGGGTGTGGTGCAGGGTGTCGGGATCGGCGAGCCGGCTCAGCGCGAACGCGGTCGTCGGGGAGGCGGCGTGGGCGTCGTGGACCAGCACGTCCGCCTCGTTCTCCGGGGTGACCGCCACCACCTTCAGGTCACCGGTGGCCGGGTCCCGCACGACCCCCTTGGCGTGGTCGGCCCCGAACCGGATCGGCTGCCCGTGTTCGAGGCGGATCACCGCGTCCTCGGCCTGCCGCCGGTCCTTGAGGACCTCGAACGCGCCGTCGTTGAAGATGTTGCAGTTCTGGTAGATCTCGATCAGGGCCGTGCCCGGGTGGGCGGCGGCCTGGCGCAGTACCTCGGTGAGGTGCTTGCGGTCGGAGTCGACGGTCCGCGCGACGAAGGACGCCTCCGCGCCGAGCGCGAGGGAGACCGGGTTGAAGGGGGCGTCCAGGGACCCCATCGGCGTCGACTTGGTGATCTTGCCGACCTCGGAGGTCGGGGAGTACTGGCCCTTGGTCAGGCCGTAGATGCGGTTGTTGAACAGCAGGATCTTGAGGTTGACGTTGCGGCGCAGCGCGTGGATCAGGTGGTTGCCGCCGATGGACAGCGCGTCGCCGTCGCCGGTGACGACCCACACGGACAGGTCGCGGCGGGAGGCGGCCAGGCCGGTGGCGATGGCGGGGGCGCGGCCGTGGATGGAGTGCATCCCGTAGGTGTTCATGTAGTACGGGAAACGGGAGGAGCAGCCGATGCCGGAGACGAAGACGACGTTCTCCTTCGCCAGCCCCAGCTCGGGCATGAAGCCCTGCACGGCGGCGAGGATGGCGTAGTCGCCGCAGCCGGGGCACCAGCGCACCTCCTGGTCGGACTTGAAGTCCTTCGCCGACTGCTTGCCCTCGGCCTTCGGGACCAGCTTGAGTGCCTCAGTCATCGATGGCCTCCTTCAGCGCGGCGGCGAGCTGCTCCGCCTTGAACGGCATCCCGTTGACCTGGTTGTACGAGTGGGCGTCGACCAGGTACTTCGCCCGGACGAGCGTGGCGAGCTGGCCGAGGTTCATCTCGGGGATCACCACCTTGTCGTAGCCCTTGAGGACCGTGCCGAGGTTGGCCGGGAACGGGTTGAGGTGGCGCAGATGGGCCTGGGCGATCGGCTCCCCGGCCGCGCGCAGCCGCCGCACGGCGGCCGTGACCGGCCCGTACGTCGAACCCCAGCCCAGTACCAGGGTCCTCGCCCCGTCCGGGTCGTCGACCTCGATGTCGGGGACGTCGACGCCGTCGACCTTGGCCTGCCGGGTGCGGACCATGAGGTCGTGGTTGGCCGGGTCGTAGGAGATGTTCCCCGTGCCGTCCTGCTTCTCGATGCCGCCGATGCGGTGCTCCAGGCCGGGCGTGCCCGGGATCGCCCAGGGGCGGGCGAGGGTCTGCGGGTCGCGTTTGTACGGCCAGAAGACCTCGGTGCCGTCGTCCAGGGTGTGGTTGGGTCCCTGCGCGAACCGCACCCGCAGGTCCGGCAGTTCCGCCGGCTCCGGGACGCGCCACGGCTCGCTTCCGTTGGCCAGGTAACCGTCGGAGAGCAGGAAGACCGGGGTCCGGTACGTCAGCGCGATCCGGGCCGCCTCCAGCGCGGCGTCGAAACAGTCGGCCGGGGTGCGCGGGGCCACCACCGGCACCGGCGCCTCGCCGTTGCGCCCGAACATCGCCTGGAGCAGGTCGGCCTGCTCGGTCTTGGTCGGCAGACCCGTGGAGGGGCCGCCGCGCTGGATGTCGATGACCAGCAGTGGCAGTTCGAGGGAGACCGCGAGCCCGATCGTCTCGCTCTTGAGCGCCACGCCCGGGCCGGAGGTGGTGGTGACGGCGAGCGAGCCGCCGAAGGCCGCCCCCAGCGCCGCGCCGATCCCGGCGATCTCGTCCTCCGCCTGGAAGGTGCGCACACCGAAGTTCTTGTGCTTGCTGAGTTCGTGCAGGATGTCCGAGGCCGGGGTGATCGGGTACGAACCCAGGAACAGCGGCAGGTCCGCCTGCCGGGACGCGGCGATCAGGCCGTAGGACAGGGCCAGGTTGCCGGAGATGTTGCGGTACACGCCGGGCGGGAACGCCGTCGCCGCCGGGGCCACCTCGTAGGAGACCGCGAAGTCCTCGGTCGTCTCCCCGAAGTTCCAACCCGCCCGGTACGCCGCGATGTTGGCCGCCGCGATGTCCGGCTTCTTCGCGAACTTGGCGCGCAGGAACTTCTCCGTGCCCTCGGTAGGCCGGTGGTACATCCAGCTCAGCAGGCCCAGCGCGAACATGTTCTTGCTGCGCTCGGCCTCCTTGCGGGTGAGGGCGAACTCCTTCAGCGCCTCCACGGTCAGCGTGGTCAGCGGCACCGGATGGAGGCTGAAACCGTCCAGCGACCCGTCGTCGAGCGGGGAGGTGTCGTACCCCACCTTCTGCATCGCCCGCTTGGTGAACTCGTCCGTGTTGACGATGATCTCCGCGCCGCGCGGCATGTCCCCGATGTTCGCCTTCAGCGCCGCCGGATTCATCGCGACCAGCACGTTCGGGGCGTCGCCCGGGGTGAGGATGTCGTGGTCGGCGAAATGCAGCTGGAAGGAGGAGACGCCCGGCAGGGTACCGGCGGGCGCCCGGATCTCGGCCGGGAAGTTCGGCAGCGTGGAGAGATCATTTCCGAAGGACGCGGTCTCCGAGGTGAAACGATCTCCGGTGAGCTGCATACCGTCGCCCGAATCGCCCGCGAACCTGATGATCACCCGGTCCAGCCGGCGGACGTCCTTGCGCCCCGCCGGTTTGCGCTGCTCTCCTACGACCGTTCCGTCGGCCTGCTCCGCTGGGCTGCTGACCTGGCTGGTCACTGAACTGGACCTCCCTCGAGGCGGCTGTCCGGGGAGTGGTCTTATGCCGACCATCCCAGGATCAACCCTACGACCGTGGGGGTTGCCTATCGGGGGACATTCGCATGATGGACACGACTTCGAGACAGCCCGTTGCCTTGCGCTCCCATGGCTCAGCCGCCTCCCTGGCGCGGGAAAGCAAGCGCCTCTCCATCGTTCGGTTTATCGTCCGTTCGGATGAACGGACGGTCTGGTGGTGATATCTGGAGGGGCGGAGGTGAAGAGGTTGAAAAGCTGATCATGAGCCAGGGGAAAGATTCATGAGTTGAGGTAAGTGAGCACCGCGAGAACACGGCGGTGGTCGCCGTCGCTCGGGGACAGCCCGAGTTTCAGAAAGATATTGCTGACGTGCTTCTCGACGGCTCCGTCGCTCACCACCAGCTGCCGGGCGATCGCCGAGTTCGTCCGGCCCTCGGCCATCAGCCCCAGGACCTCCCGCTCACGTGGGGTGAGTCCCGCGAGCACGTCCTGCTTGCGGCTGCGCCCGAGCAACTGCGCGACCACCTCGGGATCGAGCGCGGTACCCCCCTGGGCGACCCGCACCACCGCGTCCACGAACTCCCGCACCTCGGCCACCCGGTCCTTCAGCAGGTAGCCGACCCCACGGCTGGACCCGGCGAGCAGTTCCGTGGCGTAGCGCTCCTCCACGTACTGGGACAGCACGAGCACACCGATCCCCGGGTACGTCTTGCGCAACTGCACCGCCGCCCGCACCCCCTCGTCGGTGTGCGTGGGCGGCATCCGCACGTCCGCCACGACGACGTCGGGCAGCTCCCCCTGGCCGTCCAGCTCGGTGACGGTCTTGAGCAGCGCCTCACCGTCACCGACCCCGGCCACCACCTCATGCCCGCGGTCGGTCAGCAGCCGGGTCAGGCCCTCCCTGAGCAGCACTGAATCCTCGGCGATGACCACCCGCACCCTGTCCTCCACGATTCTCGGCCCCCCACGACCCCACGCCGGCCCTGCCAGCCCCTGTGAACAGGTCCAGCATCCCAGCATTGGGCCCCGCGTGTGTCCGGGCGACGGCAACGAGGGGGGACCGGACCGCGTCCCGTGCCGCGGTCGGACCTTGGTCGGGGGTGGGGCCGGGGTCGGGGTCGGGGCTGGGGCCGGAGTTGGAGCCGGGGCCGCGGGCTTGTGCGGGGCGGTGGGCTTGTGCGGGCTGGGGGGCTTGTGCGGGCTGGGGGCACATGCGGCTCAGGGCGGCTGGTCCGAGCGCTACGGCAGTTCTGCGGTGATCCGGTTTGGGGCACATGCGGCTCAGGGCGGCTGGTCCGAGCGCTACGGCAGTTCTGCGGTGATCCGGTTTGGGGCACATGCGGCTCAGGCCGGTCGGTCCGAGCGCTACGGCAGTTCTGCCGTGATCCGGTTCGGGGAACATGCGGCTCAGGCCGGCCGGTCCGAGCGCCACGGCAGCTCCGCCGTGATCCGGGTGGGCCCGCCGGCCGGGGAGTCCACCACCAGGATTCCGTCCACCGCGTCGAGCCGCTCCGCCAGCCCCGCGAGCCCCGAACCGGCCGACGCGTCGGCTCCGCCCACCCCGTTGTCCATGACCTGGAGCATCAGCCGGTTCTCCACCCGCCACACCTCCACGGCCGCGTACGTGGCCCGCGCGTGCTTGCTGATGTTCTGCAGGAGCTCCGAGACGGTGAAGTACGCGATCCCCTCTATCGCCGGGGCCGGCCGCTCCGCCAGGTCCACCTCCATCCGCACCGGCACGGTGCAGCGGGAAGCGACCGAGGACAGGGCCGCGTCCAGGCCGCGGTCGGTCAGGACGGCGGGATGGATGCCGCGGGCCAGATCCCGCAGCTCCTGCAACGCCGTCTTCACCTCGCCGTGCGCCTCGTCCACCATCCGCGCGGCCTCCTGCGGGTCCTCGCGGAGCTTCTCCTTGGCCAGGCCCAGGTCCATGGCGAGGGTGACCAGGCGGGCCTGGGCACCGTCGTGCAGGTCGCGCTCGATGCGCCGCAGGTCGGCGGCGGCCGTGTCGACCACCACGCCCCGGTCCGACTCCAGCTCCACGACCCGCGTCGCCAGCCGCGACGGACCGAGGAGCCCGAGCACCATCAGCCGGTCCACCAGTGTCAGGGCCCGCACGATCCACGGCGCGGCCAGCGTGAACAGCAGCCCCACCAGTGCCGTCACGGTGATCTCGAAGGGGTTGTCCAGATAGATCCGGTGGGTCTCGTCGCCGTACAACTGCAATCCGTCCTGGCCGGCGTACATCGGGAAGACCCAGAACCACAGCGGGTACGTCAGCATCGCCCAGCCCCAGGTCCAGACGGCGACCGTGATACCGAACGAGACGACCGCCCACGGCAGGTGCAGCAGCGCGTACAGCAGCGCCCGCCAGGAGGTGCCGCTCTTGAGGACGGCCCCCATCCAGGCGAGGGCGCCCCGCTTCCGAGTCCGCGGCGGCGCAGGGTCAGCCACCTCCAGGCCCAGCAGCCCGCGCGCCCGTATCCGCTCCAGCGTGCCGAACCCGCGGCATCCGGCGAGCGCCGCCGCCAGCACCGGTACCCCGAGGAAGGTCACCAGCAGTCCGGCCCCCAGCGAGACCATCGTGACGGCGAAGGTGAAGAGGACGATGCTGATCGGCAGGCTCAGCAGCACAAAACCGAACTCGCGCCAGCTGCGTGCCTCGAACGGTGCCCGCAGACCGGCCGGCAGCCGGTGCCGCCGCTCACCGGTGCTCCCGCGAACCCCGGGGCCGCTGTCCAGCCCGTACTCCTGTCCGTACTCCATGGCCATCGGTGCCGTCCTTCTGCTCGTCCCTGCGGCTGTGCTGTGTCCTGGGGGCCTGCGTTCTGTGTGGTCGCGCCCGTGCCCTACGGCTGTGCCGTCGTACCTCCACCCTCCTCGGTCACCGGGCCGCGGGACATGGAGCCCGTCGGTCTCTTGGACCGGGGGTTTTCCCCACCCCGGGACCCTGGGGCGCCGGGGTGCCGGGACGCCGGGACCCCGGGACCCCGGGACGTCAGTACGCCGGGACGCACCCGGGCTCCATGGCGAGGTCTGCGCTCGGGGCGCGCGGTGGCTCGTGACCGCTGCTTCCCGCCGCCGCCCCGCTGTTTCCCGCTCTGCGTCGCTGCTTCCCCGCTGCTTCCCCGCTGCTTCCCCGCTACTTCCCGGCGGGTATGCCTGTGCGGTCGCGCCACGGCAGCTCGGCCGTGACGGTCGTCGGGCCGCCCTCCGGGGAGTCGACGACGAACAGGCCGTCGACGGCACCCAACCGGTCCGCGAGCCCCTTCATCCCCGTACCGCCGTCCAGGCGCGCGCCCCCGCGACCGTCGTCCCACACCTGTATGAGCAGCCGGGACTCCGCACGCCAGACCTCCACCGCGGCCGAACGCGCCCCGCTGTGCTTGCTGATGTTCTGCAGCAGCTCCGAGACGGTGAAGTACGCGATGCCCTCGATGGCCGCCGCCGGCCGCTCCGTCAGGTCGACCGTCACCCGCACCGGCACGGTGCAGCGGGAGGCGACCGAGGACAGGGCCGCGTCCAGGCCGCGGTCGGTCAGCACGGCGGGGTGGATGCCGCGGGCCAGGTCCCGCAGCTCCTGCAAGGCCAGTTTCACCTCGCCGTGCGCCTCGTCGACCATCGCCGCGACGTGCTCGTCGGCCTGACCCTCCAGCAGCTTCTCCTTGGCCAGGCCCAGCCCCATGGCCAGGTTGACCAGGCGGGCCTGCGCGCCGTCGTGCAGGTCGCGCTCGATGCGCCGCAGGTCGGCGGCGGCCGTGTCGACCACCACGCCCCGGTCCGACTCCAGCTCGGCGATCCGCCGTTCCAGCTCGTCCGAGGGGGAGAGCAGCGCGCGCACCATCGCCCGGTCGGCGTTGCCCAGCCCCCGGGCGATGAAGGGCAGCACCGGCCACAGCACGAACAGCGAGGTCAGCGTGGTGACGAAGGTGAGGATGCCCCAGGGCAGCCGTATGAACGCGTACAGAACCGTGCGCCAGCCCACCGGGTCCTTCAGCGCTGACCACAGATGTTGGAGGAACCCGCCCCTGCCGCGCGACGGCAGCCGGCTCGGCTCGTCCACCCGTACCCCCAGCAGCGCCCGCGCGCGTCCCCGCTCCAGCCTGCCCAGCAGGCGCGCGCCCATCAGCCCGGCCGCCAGCAGCGGGAGCCCGATCACCGTGACCGTCAGCCCGACACCCAGCGGCAGGACCGTCACGACGTAGACGAACCCGAGCAGCGCCACCGGGAGGTTCGCCAGCAGATGGGCGATCTCCTTCCAGGTGTGCCGGTCGTAGGCGAAACGGGCCGGTGGTGGGCGGTCGTCGGGCGGCGTTGACGAGAGGCTTTCGGTCATACGGATCAGCGTGCCGCGCGCCGGGGCCCGGCGCCATGAGGTGAACCGCCCGGAACCACTGAGGAAAACCCCACCCTGCTTACGCTGTCTTTAGCAGGCCCTAGACTCGCAGTGGTCTCAGTAGTGGACAGGGACGGACAGGGTCGGAGAGGGAGCGAGGGACGGACGTGCCGGAACCGACCATCGGTGGTGCGACCCCGGCCGACGCGACCGTCGTCGTGGCGTCGGACTACTTCCAGTCGTACTCGGTCGTCGGACTGCTCGCCGTCGTCGGCGTGCTCTTCGTGGCCGTGGCGTTCGGCGCCGGTCGCCTGCTGCGCCCGGTGGTCCCCACGCCCGAGAAACTCCTGACCTACGAGTGCGGGGTCGACCCCGTCGGCGAGGGCTGGGCCCACACCCAGGTCCGCTACTACGTCTACGCGTTCCTGTACGTGATCTTCGCGGTCGACTCGATCTTCCTCTTCCCCTGGGCGACCGTCTTCGCCGCACCCGGTTACGGTGCGACGACGCTCGTGGAGATGTTCATCTTCCTCGGCTTCCTCGCCGTGGGCCTGCTGTACGCATACAAGAAGGGCGTCCTGGCATGGACGTGACGCCGTCCGAACCGTCCGAACCCGTGCTGCTGCCGGAGCCGAAGCGGCTGGGCGCCCTCTCGCGCCTCGCCCCCGAGCCGATGAAGGTCGTCCTCAACTGGGGCCGCCGTTACTCGCTCTGGGTCTTCAACTTCGGGCTCGCCTGCTGCGCGATCGAGTTCATCGCCGCGTCGATGGCCCGCCACGACTTCATCCGCCTCGGTGTCATCCCGTTCGCGCCGGGACCGCGCCAGGCCGACCTGATGGTGGTCTCCGGAACGGTCACCGACAAGATGGCCCCGGCGGTCAAGCGGCTGTACGAGCAGATGCCGGAACCGAAGTACGTCATCTCCTTCGGCGCGTGCAGCAACTGCGGCGGCCCGTACTGGGACTCGTACTCCGTGACGAAGGGCGTCGACCAGATCATCCCGGTCGACGTCTACGTCCCCGGCTGCCCGCCGCGCCCCGAGGCGCTGCTCCAGGGGATCCTCAAGCTCCAGGAGAAGATCGCGCGGGAGTCGCTGGGGGAGCGGTACGGCACCTCGCGGCGGCCGTCGGCGGACGCGTTGCAGAGCGACCTGGTGCGGCCGCCCGCCCCGGCCGCAGCGCCGGCGCCGGAGCCGGAGCCGGGGGAGGACCGATGAGCACGGCCGGCTGGCTGCCCGCCGACGCCGGGGAACTGTTCGGCCCCGAGGCCACCGCCGAGGAGTCGTACGAGGTCCTGACGGTGGACGTCCCCCCGGCGGGCTGGATCACCGCTCTGGAGACCGCGCGCGACCGGCTGGGCTGCACGTACTTCGACTGGCTGAGCGCGGTCGACGAACCCGGCACGGGCTTCCGCGTCGCGGCGCACGTGGTCGCCCTGGCGCCGGTACGGCGTCTGCTGCTGCGGACGACGGTTCCGCACGAGTCCCCGGTACTGCCCACCGCGGTGGGCGTCTACGCGGGGGCGGCGTGGCACGAGCGCGAGACCCACGAGATGTTCGGCGTCGTCTTCGACGGTCACCCGGGACTGGACCACCTGCTCCTGCCGGAGAGTTTCGAGGGCAACCCCCTGCGCAAGGACTTCGTCCTCGCCGCCCGGGTCGCCAAGGCGTGGCCGGGCGCGAAGGAACCGGGGGAGTCCTCGGCGGGCGGCCACGCCGGCCCCCGGCGCCGGCAGATGCTTCCGCCGGGCGTGCCCGACCCGAACGAGTGGGGCCCCCTCAAGGGACGGCTCCCCGCCGCCCCGGCCCGCCCGGCCCGTGGCGCCGGGCGCGCGACCGGCACCGGTGCCGGCACCGACGCCCGCCCGGCGCGCGCGACGGGCGACCGTCCCGTCCGCCGGACGCGTTCGGTGACGGAGGGGTCGGCCAGTCAGGCGGCAGCGGCCGCCGGGGCTGCGCCGGCGCCCCGGCGCTCACGCTCGGCCGCGGAGGGCTCCGCCGGCCAAGCGGCTCCGTCCGCCGAGACTCCGTCGGCACCGTCGGCACCGGCCAGGAGGCGGTCGCGGAGCGTGAGCGAGGGTTCGGCCTCGCAGCGGTCGGAGACCGGCGGTGCCGCAGCCCCCCGACGGGCGCGCAGCGCGGCGGAGGGCTCCGCCAGTCAGCGGACGACCGCGGGTGACGGTGTGCCCGACGAGCCACAGACCCCTCCCACCGCGCCGCGAAGCCCGGACGCCCCGTGGCACCACGCCCGCCCGGCCTTCGACGAGCCCGCGGCCGAACGCGGCGAGGACTCCGCAGCCGCCACTCCGGCGGACGGTCTGGGGAACCCCGACGGTCCGGGGAACCCCGGCAGCCCGGGGAATCCCGACGGTCCGGGGAACCCCGGCAGCCCGGGGAATCCCGACGGTCCGGGGAACCCCGGCAGCCCGGGGAATCCCGACGGTCCGGGGAACCCTGGCAGTCCGGAGACCCCCGACACCCCCGAGAAACCCTCCGCTTCCGACACTCCTGACAAGCCCGAGACCGCCGACCCCCACGAGACCGCCGAGACCCACGACACCGCCGACCCCCACGACACCGCCGAGACCCCCCAGACCCCCGAAGACCCGCAAGGAGGCCCGCAGTGAACGACGCGCTCGACGTCATCCTGCGCCTCCTGATCGTCTTCGTCGTCTTCCTGGCGTTCCCCCTGATCGTCGGCCAGACCGAGCACAAGGTGATGGCCCACATGCAGGGCCGCCTGGGCCCGATGTACGCCGGTGGCTTCCACGGTTGGGCCCAGCTCGTCGCGGACGGCGTGAAGTTCGCGCAGAAGGAGGACGTGGTCCCCGCGGGCGCGGACCGCCGTATCTTCCAGCTCGCCCCCGCCGTCGCCCTCCTCCCGTACCTCCTCGTCCTCCTGGCCATCCCCGTCGGCCCCGGCGAGGGCGCGGTCGGCCAGGTCGTCGACGCCGGTGTCTTCTTCGTCCTCGCCGTGATGGGCGTCGGAGTCCTCGGCTCGCTCATGGCCGGCTGGGCCTCCGCCAACAAGTTCTCCCTCCTCGGGGGCCTCCGCACCGCCGCCCAGCTCCTCGCCTACGAACTCCCCATGCTGCTCGCCGCCGCGTCGGTCGCGATGGCCGCCGGCACGGTCTCGCTGCCCGGCATCCTCGACGCCTTCGCGTGGTGGTGGCTGCCGTGGCAGATCGTCGGCGCGCTCGTCTTCTTCATCGCCGGCCTCGCCGAACTCCAGCGTCCGCCCTTCGACATGCCCGTCGCCGACTCCGAGATCATCTTCGGCGCGTACACCGAGTACACGGGCCTGCGCTTCGCGCTCTTCCTCCTCGCCGAGTACGCCGGGATCGTCGTCCTGTGCGGCCTGACCACCGTCCTCTTCCTGGGCGGCTGGCACGGCCCCTGGGGCGCCGACGGCCTCGGCTGGGTGTGGACCCTGCTGAAGACCGCCGTCCTCGCCTTCGTCGTGATCTGGCTCCGCGTGACGTATCCCCGGCTGCGCGAGGACCAGCTCCAGAAGCTCTCCTGGACCCTCCTCGTCCCGCTCGCCCTCGCCCAGATCGCCCTCACCGGCATCGTCAAGGTGGTGATCCAGTAACCATGGCCCCCATCCCAGGAAGTGGTCTGGCCAAGGGCCTGGCCGTCACCCTGCGCACGATGACGAAGAAGACCGTCACCGAGCAGTACCCGGACGTCCAGCCCGACCTCCCGCCCCGCAGCCGCGGAGTCATCGGCCTGTTCGAGGAGAACTGCACGGTCTGCATGCTGTGCGCCCGCGAGTGCCCGGACTGGTGCATCTACATCGACTCCCACAAGGAGACGGTCCCCGCCGCGACCCCCGGTGGCCGCGAACGCAGCCGCAACGTCCTGGACCGCTTCGCCATCGACTTCTCCCTGTGCATGTACTGCGGTATCTGCATCGAGGTCTGTCCTTTCGACGCCCTCTTCTGGTCCCCGGAGTTCGAGTACGCCGAGACCGACATCCGCGACCTCACCCACGAACGCGACAAGCTCCGCGAGTGGATGTGGACCGTCCCGGCGCCGCCCGCCCTCGACCCCGGCGCGGAGGAGCCGAAGGAACTCGCCGCCGCCCGCAAGACAGCCGACAAACTGGCTGCAGCCCAGCCCGAACCACGGCAGTCCGAACCACGGCAGTCCGAACCACGGCAGTCCGAACCACGGCAGTCCGAACCACGGCAGCCCGAACCACGGCAGCCCGAACCGCGGGAGGGCGACGCATGAGCCTCGCGGCCGAAACCCACGGCTTCCTCTCCCCGACCGGCGTCGAGATCGCCTTCCTCCTCGTCGGCCTGGTCACCTTCGGCGCCGCCCTCGTCACCGTGACCACCAGGCAGCTCGTCCACGCCGCCCTGTGGCTGGTGGTCGCCCTCGGTGGTCTCGCCGTCGAGTACCTCCTGCTCACCGCCGAGTTCATCGCCTGGGTACAGGTCCTCATCTACGTCGGTTCCGTCGTCGTCCTCCTCCTGTTCGGCCTCATGCTCACCAGGGCGCCCATCGGCCGTTCCCCGGACGCCGACTCCGGCAACCGCTGGGCCGCCCTCGCCGTGGCCGTCGCCGCCGCGGCGGCCCTCGTCTGGGTGGTCGTCGACGCGTTCCGCACCACCTGGATCGACCTCGACGGCCCGGCCGCCGGCTCCACCGCCGTCACCGGAGCGAGCCTCTTCCAGCACTGGGTCCTCCCCTTCGAGGCCCTCTCCGTCCTCCTCCTCGCCGCTCTCGTCGGCGCGATCGTCCTGTCCCGCAAGGCCAAGACCAAGACCAAGGCCGACGCGCAGGCCGCCGACCAGCCGAGGTCCGCCAAGGGCGGTGCCCGCTGATGCACCTCGCCTACCCCGCCGTCCTCGCTGCCCTCCTCTTCTGCACGGGCCTCTACGGCGTCCTCGCCCGCCGCAACGCGATCCTCGTCCTGATGTCGGTCGAGCTGATGCTCAACGCGGTCAACCTCAACCTGGTCGCCTTCGATGTCTGGCTCAGCCGGGCCGCCGAGGAGACCCTGCACTCCGGGCAGGCCCTGACCCTGTTCACCATCGCCATCGCCGCCGCCGAGATCGGCATCGGCCTGGCGATCGTCCTCGCCGTCCACCGCAACCGCGGCACCGCGGACATCGACCGCCTCCGCGACACCGCCGAGGGCCACGAACCGGACGACGGCTCCGACCCCGACCACCCCGACGCCCCCGCGACCGGAACGGCCGCCGAGAAGGCTGAGGCCAGCGCGTGACCACCACCACCCTCGCCGTCCTCGTCCCCCTCCTTCCCTTCCTCGGCGCCGCCGCCGGCCTGCTGCTGGGCCGCACCGCACCCGCCTTCGTCCGACCGCTCGCCGTCCTGCCGACGCTCGCCGCGTTCGTCCTCGCCGTGGTCGTCGCCGCGCGCCAGGGCGGCGGCCGGGCGGTCGACGCCGCCACCGAGCTGACCCCCACCGGCTCGGTCCCCGTCGAACTGGCCCTGCACATCGACGGCTTCGCCGCCCTCGTCGCCGTCCTGGTCGGCCTGGTCGCCACCTGCGTGCAGCTCTACTCGACGGGCTACCTGCGCGACGACCCGCGCTACCCCTCGTACGCCGCGCTCGTCTCTCTCTTCACCTCCGCCATGCTCCTCGTCGTCTACTCCGGCGACCTGATGGTGCTGCTGGTCGGCTGGGAAGTCATGGGCATCTGCTCCTACTTCCTGGTCGGCCACTACTGGGAGACGCCGGAGGCCCGCGCGGCCTCCCTCAAGGCGTTCCTGGTGACCAAGCTCGGTGACGTCCCCTTCCTGATCGGTCTGTTCGCGCTCGCCGGCGACGCCGGTTCCTTCCGGATCACCAAGATCCTCGGCGCGGTCGCGAGCGACGGCGGCCTGGACCACCCCACCCTGGTCGCTCTGTTGCTCCTGGCCGGCGTGGCGGGCAAGTCGGCCCAGTTCCCGCTGCACACCTGGCTCCCCGACGCGATGGCGGGCCCCACGCCCGTCTCCGCCCTGATCCACGCGGCGACGATGGTCGCGGCCGGTGTCTACTTCACCGCCCGGCTCCTTCCGGTCTTCGAGGCGTCCCAGGCCGCCATGGTCGTCCTGGCCGTCATGGCCGCGGTCACGATGACCGGCTCGGCGCTCGCCGCGCTCGCCCAGGACGACATCAAACGCGTCCTCGCCTACTCGACGATCGGTCAGCTCGGCTACCTGACCGGCGCCCTCGCCGTCGCCGACCGCGATGCCGCCGTCTTCCACCTCCTGTCCCACGGCGCCTTCAAGGCGCTGCTGTTCCTCGCGGCCGGCGTGCTCATCCACGCGGCCGGCACCAACTCGCTCGCCGCCATGTCCCGTATGCGGGGCCTGCGCGACCGTGTCCCCGACGCCTACTGGACGATGACCGTGGCGCTGCTCGCCCTCGCCGCGATCCCTCCCTTCAGCGGCTTCTTCTCCAAGGAGGCCGTCCTGGGCGCCGCCGAACACGTCGTCGGCGGTCACACCGAGCACGCCCCGGCCGCCGCCGGCTGGACCGTACTCGTCGCCGGTCTCCTCACGGCCCTGCTCACCGCCGCGTACGCGACGCGCCTGTGGCTGCTGGCCTTCCGCGGCCACGGCGCCGACGCTCCCGACCACGGCAAGCAGCCACTCGCCATGAACGCCGTGCTGTGGGTGCTGGCGATCCCGTCGCTCGCCTTCGGCGGACTCGCCTTCCGCGTGCTCCCCGACTGGTTCGACGGCCGTGACCTCACCCCGACCCTCACCACCTCCGTGCTCGGCACGGGCGTGGCCCTGGTCGGCGGCATCGTCACCTACGGAGCCTGGCGGCACACCACCGCGCTCGCCGCACGCGTCCCCCTGGGCGCCGTCGCCGCCCACCCGGAGCGCGACGCCGGCGCCGTGGAGGCCGAGGCCATCGCCGGGCACGAGCCCGCCTACGGCAGCGTGGCCCACGCACCGGACCCCGCCGACCCCGGACGGCTCCTCCTCGGCCCGCTGCACCGGCACGCGGCCGTCGGCTTCCACCTGGACGCCGTGTACACCGCGCTCTTCGTCCGCCCGGTGCGGGCCGGAGCGAGCCTCGTCCGGTTCCTGGACCGCGAGGTCGTCGAGACCTACGTACGCGGGGCGGGCGTCCTGCCCCGCTGGCTCGGGGCCGCCGTACGCCGTGCCCAGACCGGCAATGTGCAGACCTATGTGAGCGCGCTGCTCGCCGGCACCGTCGTCCTCGCGGTCGCCGCCGTCCTCGTCGCCACGGGAGCGTGAGCAGGCGTGATCGATATCAACGAGTCCGTGATGCAGTTCCTTCTGGCATTGATCGTGGCCGGCCCGCTTCTCGGGGCCGCCACCGCCCTGCTGCCCGCGCCGCCCGGACTGAAGGGGAAGTCGCCCGAGCAGGCCGTGCTGCGGCACGGCGTCACCGTGACCGGTGCCGTCCTCATCGCCGCGATCGTCCTCGCGCTCGGCTTCGACCACGACCAGCCGTCGAAGATGCAGGCCACGACCGACATCAGCTGGATCCCCGCACTCGACGTGCGCATCCACCTCGGCATCGACGGCATCTCCCTCCCCCTCCTGGTCCTGACCGCGCTGCTGACCTTCCTCTGCGCGCTCTACTCGTACTTCAAGATGCCTTCCGGGCCCACCCCGAAGGCGTTCGTCGCGCTGCTGCTCGTCCTGGAGTCCGGCACGCTCGCCAGCTTCGCCGTCCTCGACCTGCTGCTGTTCTTCCTCGCCTTCGAGATGGTCCTCGTCCCGATGTACTTCCTCATCGCCCGCTGGGGCGGCGAGGGCCGGGCCGAGGCCGCCTGGAAGTTCATCCTGTACACGCTCCTCGGCTCCGTGGTCATGCTGCTCGGCCTGCTCCTGACCGGAGTCACGGCGGGCACGTTCGACATGATGGCACTGGCCACTGACAACGGCCGGTCGCTGACCACATCCGTGCAGGTCATCGCCGTACTGGCGATCGGGATCGGACTCGCGGTCAAGACCCCGATGTGGCCGCTGCACAGCTGGCTGCCCGACGCCCACACCGCCGCGCCGACCGTCGGCTCGGTCCTGCTGGCCGGGGTCCTGCTGAAGATGGGCACGTACGGGTTCGTCCGCATCGTCCTCCCGATCGCCCCGAACGGCTTCCGCGTCTTCGCGCCCTGCCTCGCCGCCTTCGCCGTCGTCGGCATCGTCTACGGCTCCCTGGCCTGCCTGGCCCTCGCCCGGCGCGGCGCCAAGGGCGACCTCAAACGGCTCATCGCGTACTCCTCCGTCGGCCACATGGGCTTCGTCCTGCTCGGCATCGCCACCATGACCCCGACCGGCGTCAACGGCGCCCTGT
The DNA here is from genome assembly GCF_044768905.1 of Streptomyces sp. NPDC090994. NCBI lineage: Bacteria > Bacillati > Actinomycetota > Actinomycetes > Kitasatosporales > Streptomycetaceae > Streptomyces > Streptomyces sp. NPDC090994. The sequence continues at coordinate 776,337 of NZ_JBIVWS010000001.1, read as the reverse complement.
TCGCCAACATCGCCCACGGCCTCATCACCGGCCTGCTCTTCTTCCTGGTCGGCGCCCTGAAGGACCGCACGGGCTCCACCGACCTCGACACCCTGGCGGCCGAGACCGGCGCCGCGCTCTACGGCAGGGCGCCCCGCCTCGGCGGCCTGCTCGCCTTCGCCGCCGTCGCCTCCCTCGGCCTGCCGGGACTGGCCGGGTTCTGGGGCGAGATGCTCGCCCTGTTCGGCGCGTTCGACCCGGCGAGCGGCCTCAGCCGCCCGGCCTTCCTCACCTTCATGTCCGTCGCCGCGTTCGGCACGCTGCTGACCGCCGCGTACATGCTGATCGTGGTCCGCCGCGTCTGCATGGGCGCCACCGCGCCGGACGCCCCCGCGCTCCCCGACGTGAGCCGCTACGAGTTCGCGGCCTGGACCCCGCTCGTCGCCCTCACCGTCGTCGCCGGACTGTGGCCGAGGGCCCTCCTCGGCCTGACCGACCCGGCCGTGCAGCAACTCCTCGCAGGAGGCACCCGATGAGCGCCCTGGCCGCCCAGCCACTGGCCCAGAACCTCGTCCAGTCCGTCGACTGGCTCGCCGTCGCGCCACCCACCGTCGTGGCGCTGGCCGGACTCGCCGTCCTGGTCGCCGACCTCTTCGTCGCCGAGCGGCGCAAGCCCCTGCTCGGCTGGGCGTCCGTCGCCGGCCTGGCCGCCTCGCTGCTCCTGCTGCTGCCCCTGCTGGACGGCGACCGCGCCACCTTCTGCCTGACCGGCGCCACGCGCGCGTGCAGCTACGTCGCCGACCCGTTCACCCTCGTCGTCCAGCTCCTGGTGCTCGGCGGCGCCCTCGTGGCCGCCCTGCTGTCGGTCACCGCCCTGAAGGACGCCGACCGGGGCCTGCCCGAGGGCGAGTACTGGTTCCTGCTGCTGTCGTCCGCGGCCGGCGCCGCGCTGCTGCCCGCCTCCCGCGACCTGGCCACCCTCGTCGTCGCCCTGGAGGTCGCCTCCCTGCCCGCCTTCGCCCTGGTGGGCCTGCGGCACGGCGACCGGCGCTCCTCCGAAGCCGCCCTGAAGTTCTTCCTCTCCTCGGTGACCGCGACCGCCGTCAGCCTCCTGGGCGTCAGTTTCGTCTACGCCGCCACCGGCACCCTGCACCTCACCGAGATCGCCGGCCGCGTCCAGGACGTCGACGGGCAGCTCACCACCCTCGCCCGTACCGGCGTCGTCCTCACCCTCGTCGGCTTCGCCTTCAAGACGGCCGCCGTGCCCTTCCACTTCTGGGTGCCCGACACCTACGCCGGCGCGCCCCTGCCGGTCGCCGCCTACCTGTCCGTCGTCGGCAAGGCGGTCGGCTTCTCCGGCCTCATCCTGGTCACCGTCGTCGCCCTCCCGTCGTACGCCGACGTCTGGGGCCCGGCGCTGGCCGCGCTCGCCGCGCTCACCATGACCGTCGGCAACGCCGGCGCCCTGCGGCAGCACGGCACGCGCGCGTACAGCGCCGTACGCCTGCTCGCCTGGTCGTCGGTGGGACAGGCCGGCTACCTCCTGGTGCCGATCGCCGCCGCCGCGTACTCCGACGACCCCGAGCGCTCGATCGGCTCCACCCTCGCCTACGCCCTCATGTACGGCGCCGTGAACCTGGGCGCCTTCGCGGTCGCCGCCCTGGTGGGCCGTACGAAGTCCCGCAACCGCCTGACCGACTACCGCGGCCTGTACGCCACCAACCCCCTCACCGCCCTCCTCCTGGCCTTCTTCCTGCTCTGCCTCGCCGGGCTGCCGCCGGGCATCATCGGCCTGTTCGCCAAGGTCACCGTCTTCTCCGCGGCGGTCGACGCCGGCCTCGGCTGGCTCGCCGTGGTTATGGCCGTGAACGTCGTCATCGCGCTGTACTACTACCTCCGGTGGACGGCCCTGCTGTTCCGCGCCCCGGCGGGCGAACCCCGCAAGCACCTCGTGCCGGCCCCGCTCACCGCCGCGCTCGCGGTGACCGCGGTCCTGGCCGCCGCCCTCTCCGGCGCGCCCCAGCTGATCCTCCGCTTCGCCGACACCGGGCTTTTCTGAACCCCGCCCCACCCCGTCCACCGCCCCCGTCACCCGGACGGCCCATGCGCGCCCGCGCGTCCACCGGGGAACTGGTGGCCGTCGCCTCGCGTTGACCAGTACGGAAGGGTCCACTGGACGTGTCACCACACACCGGTGGCATCGACAGACCGGGAAGCGACCACAGCGAGCGAGACCAGCAAGCAAAGGGTTCAAACAAAGGGTTCCCCTGCTGCACCACTTGGAGGGCGTACCGTGCACCGCCGGCACAACGGGCTCAGGACCGCAGTACTCCTCGGGGGACTGTCCGCGCTCATCATCGTCATCGGCAGCTTCTTCGGCCGAGCCGGGCTCGTCGTCGCCGTCCTCGTCGCCCTGGGCACCAACGCGTACGCGTACTGGAACAGCGACAAGCTGGCTCTACGCGCGATGCGCGCCCGCCCGGTGAGCGAGTTCGAGGCCCCGGGGCTGTACCGCATGGTCCGCGAGCTCTCCACCCAGGCCCGCCAGCCCATGCCGCGCCTGTACATCTCCCCGACGGAGGCCCCCAACGCCTTCGCGACCGGCCGCAACCCGCGCAACGCGGCGGTCTGCTGCACCGACGGCATCCTGCGCCTGCTCGACGAACGCGAGCTGCGCGGCGTCATCGGCCACGAGCTGAGCCACGTCTACAACCGGGACATCCTCATCTCCTCGGTCGCCGGCGCCCTCGCCTCGGTGATCATGTTCCTGGTCAACTTCGCCTGGCTGATCCCCATCGGCCGCTCCGACGACGACGACGGCCCCGGCCTCTTCGGCATGCTCCTGATCATGCTGCTCGGCCCGCTGGCCGCCAGCCTGATCCAACTGGCCATCAGCCGCTCCCGCGAGTACGAGGCCGACGCGTCCGGATCCCAGCTCACCGGCGACCCGCTCGCCCTGGCCAGCGCCCTGCGTAAGCTGGACGCGGGGACCAAGCAGCTTCCGCTGCCGCCGGAACCCCGTATCGAGACGGCCAGCCACATGATGATCGCCAACCCCTTCCGCCCGGGGCAGGGCCTCTCGAAGATGTTCTCCACCCACCCGCCCATGGCGGAACGCATCGCCCGACTCGAGAAGATGGCAGGTCGCAGGCAGTGAAGACCATCCTCAACCTCATCTGGCTCGTCCTGAGCGGCTTCTGGCTGTTCCTCGGCTACCTGCTCGCGGGCGTGCTGCTCTGCGTAACGATCATCGGCATCCCGTTCGGGATCGCGGCGTTCCGCATCGGGATCTACGCGCTGTGGCCCTTCGGGTACACCGCGGTCGAGCGCCGGGACGCGGGCGCGGCCTCCTGTGTCGGCAACGTGCTGTGGCTGCTCCTCGCGGGCTGGTGGCTGGCCCTCGGCCACATCGTCACCGGCATCGCGCTGTGCGTGACGATCATCGGCATCCCGCTCGGCATAGCCAACTTCAAGCTGATCCCGGTCTCCCTGCTCCCGCTGGGCCGCGACATCGTCCGGACCGACCAGCCGTTCACGGCCCGCTGATCACGCCGACGCCGCGCCACCGTCCGGCACGGCGCCCGTCGCACCCGCGAACCCGCACCCGCCATGAGCCATGTCCCACCGCTCCCTGCAACCACCGCCATGACCGTTGCGTCTTCAGTCCATGAGAGAGCAGGAACGGCCGCACCGCCCCGCAAAGCGTGGCAGAAGCAATGCCGATCACAGTGCGCTCGTAGGCCGGGCACAGCGAGAGAGGGCAGGTTCGAGGCATGACCGTCATCAGTTGGATCATCCTGGGGCTGCTGGCCGGAGCCATCGCCAAGGTCCTGTTGCCGGGCCGGGACCCGGGCGGCCTCATCGGCACGACCCTCATCGGCATCGCCGGCGCCTTCATCGGCGGCTGGATATCGGCCCGCTGGCTGGACCACCCGATCACGAAGGACTTCTACGACGGGGCCACCTGGGCGGCGGCGATCGGCGGCTCGTTCGTCCTCCTGGTCGTCTACCGCATCCTGTTCGGCAACTCCCGCGACTGAGCCGCCCGGCTGCCCGTACCGTGCGTCGGCCGTACTGAGCGCATCCACGACAATCCGGGAGAAAAATATCGGCCGACGATGTCGAATGATGTCGACGATGCCGAGAACGCGTGACCGGCTCCGTCCCCGTATCGAGCGCGACCACAAGAGGCCGCGTCGGCACCGAGGAGCGACACGATGGCCAAGTACCTGCTGCTGAAGCACTACCGCGGCGCCCCGGCGGCGGTGAACGACGTCCCCATGGACCGGTGGACGCCGGAGGAGATCTCGGCGCACATGCGTTACATGCAGGACTTCGCGGACCGGCTGGAGAAGACCGGTGAGTTCGTCGACGGGCAGGCGCTCGCCCCCGAGGGGGCGTGGGTGCGCTACGACGGTGAGGGGCGCCCGCCGGTCACCGACGGCCCGTTCGCCGAGACCAAGGACCTCGTCGCCGGCTGGATGGTGATCGACGTCGACAGCTACGAGCGCGCCGTCGAGCTGGCCGGGGAACTGTCGGCCGCCCCCGGCGCGGGCGGCAAGCCGATCCACGAATGGCTGGAGCTGCGCCCGTTCCTGACCGCTCCGCCCACCCCCACGGAGTGACCCGCCGCTGGACGAGGCCCTGCTCCGACGCCTCGCACCGAACGTCCTCGCCGTCCTCGTCCGCCGCACAGCCGACTTCGCGGCGGCCGAGGACGCCGTACAGGACGCGCTCGTCGAAGCGGTCCGCCGCTGGCCGGACGGCCCTCCCCGGGACCCCAAGGGCTGGCTGGTCACCGCGGCCTGGCGGAAGTTCCTCGACCAGGCCCGGTCGGACACCGCCCGGCGCCGGCGCGAGGACGTCGCCGAGCAGGAACCGGCACCCGGGGCCCGCGCCCGCGATGGACAACACGCTCCAGCTCTACTCCCTGTGCGCCCACCCCTCGCTGACCCCGTCGTCCGCGACCGCGCTCACCCTGCGCCCCGTCGGTGGCCTCACCACCCGCCAGATCGCCCAGGCCTACCTGGTGCCCGAGGCGACCATGGCGCAGCGCGTCAGCCAGGCCAGGTGCACCGTGTCCGGCGTCCGGTTCGACCGGCCCGGCGACGTCGCCACCGTCCTGCGCGTCCTCTACCTGGACGTCGACGAGGGTCGCGCGCCTGACCGACAGCCCCGTCGTCCGGCTCAACCGCGCGGTCGCCGTCGGCGAGGCCGACGGACCACGCGCCGCTCTGGCCGCACTTGCCGAGCTGGGTCCCGCCCTGCCCCGCGACACCGCGGCGGCGGCCTGCCTCCACGAACGCGGCGGCAAGCCGGCGACGGCGGCCCGGCTGTACGCCGAGGCGGCCCACAAGGCGTCCGACCTCGCCGAACGCGACTGCCTGCCCCGCCAGGCCGCCCGCCTCAACACCCACCGGGGCCGCTGACAGCCCACGCTCACGGCCTTCCGCACCGGCACGTGGCACACCTGGCCGAGCGGCGCCGGCCCACCGGCCCGCGCAGCCCACCCTCCGCCCGCCGCCGACCGTCCGACGGTCTCCGCGCGGGTCAGGCCGCCCTCTCCGCGGTGTCCGACGAACTAGCGGTAGTTCACGAACTGCAGCGCGAAGTCGAAGTCCTTGCCCTTCAGCAGCGCGATCACGGTCTGCAGATCGTCGCGGCTCTTGGAGGAGACCCGGAGCTCGTCGCCCTGCACCTGGGCCTTCACGCCCTTCGGCCCCTCATCGCGGATGATCTTCGCGACCTTCTTCGCGTTGTCCTGGGAGATGCCCTCCTCGATCGACGCGAAGATCTTGTACTCCTTGCCGGAGAGCTGCGGCTCACCGGCGTCCAGGGCCTTCAGCGAGATGCCGCGCTTGATCAGCTTGGACTGGAAGACGTCGAGGATGGCCTTGACCCGTTCCTCGGAGTTCGCCTCCATGAGGATCTTCTCGCCGGACCACGAGATCGAGGCGCCCACGTTCTTGAAGTCGTAGCGCTGAGAGATCTCCTTGGCGGCCTGGTTGAGGGCGTTGTCGACCTCCTGCCGCTCGACCTTCGAGACGATGTCGAAACTGGAGTCGGCCATGTCCTGTGGCTCCTTGTGTCCGGTTGCGTGTCGGCCAAGCCTAGCCACCCGCCACGCCCCGGGCGCAGATCAATCGGGTGGCGAAGCACCCCGTGGCATCGGGTATTGTTTACGTCGTTGCCACGGAGCACCGCCGAAAAGCGGTTCGAAGGGCAGCGAACCCCGGCGGTGTGCCCGAGCGGCCAAAGGGAGCAGACTGTAAATCTGCCGGCTCAGCCTTCCCAGGTTCGAATCCTGGCGCCGCCACACGGGAACAAGAGGCCCGTGACCTGCTGTCTCATCAGGTCACGGGCCTCTTGCCGTATGCCGTCCCGCAGGGCGGGGTGTCTCACCCTGTCTCGCGTTCGAACGCCCCGTCTCGGACTCTGCGGACGGAGCGCGGACGGGATTTTCGCCGCGTCAGACGCTCCGTCCCAGCCGTGCGGAGATCTTGGCATTGGCCGCGTCGTCGCCGTCCTTCAGGAACTTGGCGTACACCCGAAACAGGACCGCCACACTGTGGCCGGCCCGCTCAGCCACGAGCTGCGGTTCCACGCCCGAACTGAGCCACGTCGACACTGCGGCGTGACGAAGGTCATAAGGCCGCTTGGCCAGTGCGGAGTGGAACTCGGCAGGCGTGAGCGCGCGCGACCGCGCTTCAGCCCAGACCTCCCCGTATCCGGTGTCCTGCACGAGTCCACCTCGGAGCGTCTGGAAGACGCGACCGTCCGGCGCCGTGCCGTACGCGGTGAGGTGCCACCGCAGCAGCGCGACCAGTTCCGGCGGGATCGGCACGGGCCGTACTGCTTTCCGCGGGCGGTGCTTCAGGCCGCGCTTCTCGTGTGCCTCTCCGCTGTCCGTCCAGGCGGTGCCGGATCGGGGGCGGGTCTCATGCAGCCTCAGCACGCCCCACCCTCGCCGGGGGAGATCACAGTCCGTGACCCGTAGGCCGATCACTTCCGCCGGCCGCGCGGCGGCGTAGTACATGCAGCCGAAGAACGCGGCGAGCCGGCGTCCCCGCTTGCTCTGATCACGCACGGCGGTCAGCAGCTTGGCGGCTTGCGCCGGATTCGGGACGCATGCCGGGTCCACTTCCTCCGTGACCTGTTCGGGCGCCTTCCACTTGACGCGGTCCAAGGGGTTGTCCGTCAGCAGCTCGGCGTCGACCGCGAACTCAAGGGAGTTGTAGAAGATCGCGCGCTTGCGGCTGATCGTCCCCGGGGCCGCCGTCTTCCCGTCCAGCCGCTTGGATAGGGCCCTAAGCGCGGACTTGACCAACAGCCGGTCCGTGAGGGCCGACGTGGGCAGAGACTTCCGCTGGAACCAAGCGAGTACCTGCGCCACCTCGGCCGGTGGCTCTTCCTCCCACCGGTTTTTGTTGAACGCCCACCCGTAGAGCGCGCTCCGCACGGTCCGGGCGTCGGGCATGCCCTTGGTGTCCTTCACGAACGCCGGCGTCACGGTCGCCATGGCTTCGGCCAACGTCCGCCGGGTGTTGCCGGGGGAGTCGTCCCACTTCATCGCGATGTAGTTGCGCGCGTGCTCGTACCAGGAGATGTCACGCTTCTGGTCGACCATGGACTTGGGGAGGCCGCTCTCCACGTCGAACGGCTCACCCTTCCGGGCCGCCGTCATGAGTTCCGACCGGCGGCTGTCGGCCAAGCCCTGGGTGAGGAACGACTCCGCGTGCTCGCGGGTGCCCACCATCCAACGCAGTTGGTACGGCTTCCGGTAGCTGCGCTTTCGGATGGCCCAGAACTTGACGGTGTAGCTCCACTCGGTCACGCGGCCTCCAACTCGTCCTTGAAAGCGTCCAGGACGCTGCGGCGGACGCAGATGCGGCCGGACGGCGTGCGGCGAGCCTCGGGGGTGAGGCCACGGTCACGCCAGCGGTACCAAGTCGGGCGGCTGATGCCGAGTTCTTCCAGAACTTCCGGCAGGGGGATCAACTCGTCTTTCGGGGTGCGGCGGCGCCGGGTGGGCGTGGTCATGCTGGGGTCTCCATACCTGGGCTTTTCGGGGTGCTGCTGTGCGCGGCTGTGTCCGAGGTGCGGATTTCTGCGTCACCCGCGTCATCTGCGTCATTCGGTGCTTTGACCTGCGGTTTCGGGGTGACGCAGGGCCCGGGTGTGTGTCACCTGGTGACGTAGACCTTCGTCACCGGGTGACGCGGGTGACGCGGGGTGACGCAGGATTCGGCCGTCTGCGTCACCGTTGTTTCGGCAGGCCACACGCCGTTTGCGGGGTGTGGGTGACGCAGGTGACGCAGCGTCTTCCTACTTGGGACAAAGAGGGGGTGGTGTCTGTTGTGGTGCGCGGCTCAGAGCGTGAAAGAAGGAGCCGCTGCGCGGCGCGACCTTCGCAGGGCGGCGCCGCCGCCGAACAGCAAGAGGAGCACGCGGGGCCGGGTGCTCCTCTTGCTTGTTCCGGGCGACCGGGCGTCGGTGGTCAGAAGGCGGCTTCCTGCTCGGGCGCCGGTGGTGCGGCGGGCCGCGCGATCTCGATGTACCGGGATGTTTTGGTGCGGCCCCAGTCGATGAGGACACCCCGTGCGGCGAGGGTGGGCTGAAGGCGCTTGAGGCGGTCTGAGAGCACCTTGCCGGTAGTCGGCCACCCTTTAGGAAGGGGGCGGCACTCTTCGCCGCTGTAGAGGCCCGTGAGGGCGTACAGCCATTCGGCGGACGTCATCCGCTCTTCCGCCCCCGGCTCGATGCCGGCGGCGTGCTTGAGGACGGTCTGCGCGAGCAGGTCGCCCTCGATGACGTCGTCGTTGAGGTCGTCCAGACTGGCCCGGTACGCGGCGAGTGCCCCGAGGCCGGTTGCGGCGTCGAGCTGCGCGCACAGGTGCGCGAAGTCGGCCATGCGCAGGTCGGTCGGGATGTCCGCCTGTGCCGCCCGTACCTGGACGGTGAGGTCCAGGAGCGATCCGAGGATGACGGGCAGTACCTCTGCGAAGTCGGACCACAGTTCCGCTTCGGTGCGCCTTACGCGGGGGCGTTCCAGCCGCAGGGGAAGGAGCCGTTCGGCGAGGTCGGGCCGGATCACCCCGACGTCGATGCCGGTCAGGAGCAGGGGGCGGCGGTAGCCGACGCGGAAGACGTCCCCGTCCGTGAACAGGGCTCGCTTGACGTTCTCGGCGCCGGTCACGATGCAGCACATGGCGTCCGACAGGTCCGGCGTCATGTGGGAGAGGTTGTCCAGGGCGGTGACCCACCCGGCCGCCACCGCCGCGATCAGGTTTTCCTCATCCTTCGGGGCCCGGCGCAGGTCGCCGCTCATGCCCTCGATGATCCGTACGAGCATCCGCCCGCCGGTCGACTTCCCCGCCCCCTGGGGGCCGGTGAGGAACGGGGCGGGGACGGGCACGGACGGCCCGAGGCAGCCGATGAGCCACGCGATGGCGAGGCACTCGGTCTCGGCGTTGGCGAAGTTGCACAGCCGCATCAGCAGATCGATGCCTTTGCCGTTGGTGTCCTTGGCCGGCAGCGGCAGTTCACCGGTGAGCTGGGTCCGGCGCCAGCAGACTTCCTGCGGGTCGGGGGTGCGGATGTCCCATCCGGTGGGGTGGATGCGCACTGACTGCCCGTCGCTGCGCCCGAGGTCCAGCCACGTGGCCCCGTCGAATCCGGGGGCGACGCGGATGTGCACGGGCTGCACGTCCTCGGTCAGTGCGAGTGCTTCGATCAGGTCCAGGGCTTCCTTCATGGCGGTGCCGTTGAACACGCCCACCCCGTCGCGGAAGAGGCCGACCATGAGTTCTTGCCGGTGGCTGCCGGTGGTTCCCTGGGAGCGGATCGGGCGGGCCACGGGGTGGCCGTTCTTCTGCGCGTACACGGTGCCGTCAGCGGTGCGGAAGTACCGGAAGTGCGATTGGGCGTAGTCGGTGATGACCTGCCGTGCGGGGTTCTTTTCGTCGTCAGACATGGGTCACAGTCCCAACGTGGTGCGGGCGTTGGCCCACGCGTCGGTGCAGTGCCGGGCCGTCTCGCCCTTGGTCTGCGCGGCGGTGAACAGCCGCGTGACGTGCGCCTCGGTGAGACAGCCGCACCGGCCGTGCCGGGACAGCACCGCGAGGAAGGTCCGGTACACCGTGGCGTGCACGGCGCTGCGGGCGGCGGTGATCTGCTGCTCGGCCATGGCGATGCCGCGTTCCAGGTAGGCGGGGGTGCGGTGCGGGCACTCCCCGCCCCCGAGAGGGGCAGCCGCAGTGACGGTTCGGGACGTCTGCCGGGCCGGGGCGGGCGCCTTGGCGACCAGGGCGCGTACGGCGTCCGGCAGGTCGGCCATGGTGCCGGTGCCGGGGCCGAGGTAGCGGGCGTAGGACATGGTCGACTTGATGTCGACACCGGGCCGCACGCCGTTGGACGACGTCATGGCGCCCCGGTAGATCCAGTGCTCACCCCGTGTCGTCGGCACGGTCCGCGTGGCGGGCAGGGTGGTGCGTGCCCATGCGATGGCGTCCGCGTCGTCCAGGTCGACCACGGTCAGGCCGGCGCCGCCGGGGTGGTAGCCGACGCACACCGCCTGCCGCCACGCCGCCGCCCACGGGGGCGAGACGATGACCCCGGGCCAGGTGGTGGCGGCGGCCCACGCGTGGCAGACGCCGGGGCAGTCGCAGGGGCCCGGGGTCTTCATGTTCGGTCGGCCGCCGCACGCGTTGCCCGCGCACGCGGGGCAGTTCCCGAACGGCACCTTCCCCCGGCGCAGAGGCAGCACCGGCACGCCGGACGCCGCCAGGCTCAGCGCGGTGTGCAGGGGGTAGGCGTCCAGGACCTGAATCGGCCGGAACATGTCCGGCACTCGCCGGACGGGGGTCGGTTGCGTCATGCTGGGAAACCTCCACAGGTCGCGTGCTGGCAGGTGGACAAGGGCGGCCCCGGACTTTGGCGAGACGGGGGCCGCCCTTGGTGTAGCTAGAAGGGGGGTTCGTCGCTGTAGCCGCCGGGCGGCCACGGGTCGCGGCCGGTGTGGCGGTGGCGCAGCCAGCGGCGGCGGCGCGGCAGGGGGAGCAGAATCACGGCCCACTGCGTCCAGCAAGGGCACGGCTCCCAGTCGGTGCCGGCGTACTCGCCGTTGTGGTCGCCGTAGTCGTGCGCGATCCCGCCCGCCCCGCCGCAGTCGGGGCAGCCGGGGCGGGGGGTGTCGGACAAGGCCAGGGCCCGGCGGGGGCAGTAGGTGACCTTGAGACGGAGTCGGATCACGGGCGCCGGTCCTCTCGTCAGCCGTGGAAGTGGTTGCGCTTGATCACGGCCTTGCGGATGTTGACCGTGGTCCCGCCGCCGTGGTGGCCGTTCGCGCTGAAGACCTGCACGGCGATCCATCCGCCGAAGATGACGGCGGCGAGGATGATGAGCTGGCCGATGAACGCGGTCAGGGCGGCGATGAACGAGGTGAGCAGCAGCAGTCCGCCGCACACCGCGAGGAAGCCGACGCCGCCGAGGGCGACGTTGACCGCCGTGCGGGACACGGTCGGCTTGGCGGTGACCGGCTCGGGCTGAGCCGGGGCCACGGCGTAGCCGGTGACGACCCGGCCGTCCGGCAGGACGATGCTCGCGACCGCCGGCGTCGTGTGTGGCTGGACGGGGACGACGGTTGCCGGGTGGACGGCGGCGGGGACGATGGGGGTGGGCCGGTGGATGGTGGGTTCGTTCACGGGTGGCCTCCGGTCAGCCGAGGTCGGAAAGGGCGGTGGCGCACGCGCTCACCACGTCGTGGATGGGGCCGTATGCGCCGGTTCCGGCGGTGAAGAACCCGAACAGGAACAGCACGAGGGCGGCGCCGCCGCCGGCGGACTTGGTCTTGACCGCGAAGACGGAGGCGGCTCCGAACAGCAGCACGGCGGAGATGTCGAGAATCATCGGGAGCCTCCCGGGGTGTGGGTGCCGGCGCGGTAGACGCGGGCCCACCGGTTGTAGAGCCAGCGGCCGGTGCGGATGCGCTTGCCGGTGGCGTGGCAGCGGCGGCAGTCCTTGCCGCGCTTCATGCGGCCCTTGCGGTCCGTGGTGATGGCGTGGCCCATGCCACGGCAGCGGCGGCAGTCACCGAACGGCGAGACCGCACACACCCCGGCGTAACAGAGCGTGATGCCGAGTATGAGGGTGATAGCGAGCAGGGCGGAGGTCATGCGGGGCCCTCCCAGGCAGGTTTCAGGGGTTTGCGCAGGTGGGCCGCTATCCGCTAGCGGCCTGATCAAAGGCGGTTTGGGGTGCTAGCGGGGCCGCTAACGTTAGCGGGGGCTGCCGCTATCGTTAGCGGCCCCGCAGGCTCAGCCCGCGTCCCGCTTTCCGTCACGTTCCGCAATCGCGGTGGTGATGTGGGAGCGGTCGACGCCACGCCGGTTGACGACCTTGCCGTTCACCCGGCGCCCGACCTGGATCGTGGCGATGCCGTGCGGCTTCAGCGCGGCGGCCAGCGCGTCGGGGTCCCATCCGTCGTAGACCTCGGGGCGCAGGTCCGCGAGCCGGGCCGTGATGGTCTCCGACCACGCCTTGGCCTCCTTGGCGGGGACCACGGCGAGGATGTCCGCCAGCAGGTCATAGGCGGCGGTGGTCGGCTCCGGTGCCTCCCCGAGGGCGTGGCCGGCGAGGAGTCCGGCCTTCTCCCGGACCCGGCGGGCGCGGCCGGCGATGGCTTCGGCGCCGCCGGCGTCCACGTAGACGGAGCGGACGATCCGGGCGTCGGAGCCCTCGCCCACGAAGTAGTGGATGCCCTTGTCGCCCCAGGCGAACATGGTCGCCCGCACCCCGCGCTTGTAGGCGGACGTGCCCAGGACCATGTCGTTCTCCAGCTGGCCCATGACCTTCAGGCACCACCGGGCCGACGCGTTCGCGCTGATGCCGGTGGGCAGTGACTTGGCGTCGGGGCGCTGCGTGGCCAGCAGGACGACGATGCCGGTGGCGGGGCCGCGCTTGACCAGGTCGGTGATGATCTCCTCGAATTCCTTGCCGTGTTCGGCGTGCTCGAACAGGACTTGGCACTCGTCCACCCCGACCACGATGGGGTGCAGCCCGAGTGACCGTTTGTCCGCGAGCGCGGACGTGACCTTGGACTCGGGGCAGATGTCCCGGGGCAGGGACCGGATGACCTTGGTGCGACGGCGCAGTTCCTCGCGCAGGGCCCGGAAGTCGTCCAGGGCGTACTGGACGGATTCGTCGTCGTCGCCGGCGGCGTGCCGGTAGCCGACCGCGTTGCCCACCGGGTCGAGGTCGCCGGTGCCCTTCATGTCGTAGGTGTGCAGCTCAGCGCGTGGATCGAGGGCCGCGATCAGCAGCAGCAGCCGCAGAAGGAACGTCTTGCCCATGCGGGGGATGGCGCCGATGACGCCCGCGATGTACATGAGCGTCACTTCGGTCCACCGGCCGCGCTGGTCGGTGCCGTAGGCGACCGGCTTGAACAGATCCACGCTGCCGGACTTGAGCAGCGGCCACGCCGGCTGAGCGGCGCGGGACATGTCCTGGTCCCCGACCCACAGCACCAGGTGCCCGGTGTGCTCATCCGGGACCGCTTCGGGCCACACGCAGCCCAGCGGGCGCCGCAGACCGGACGCGAGGCGTTCACGGCGTTCGATGATGTCCGTGACCGTGACGCCGTAGGGGAGGTTGCCTTCCGCGCGCCAGCCGGGGCCGTCGCGGGTGATGGGGGCGGTGAACTCGAACCCGTCGCGGCCCTTGCCCTGAGCCTGATTGATCGCGGGAATGCCGAGTGCCCCGAGGGCCCGCAGGACGATGTCACTGGTGAGCTTGGTGGCCTTGGGCAGTTCCACGGCCCGGTGGACGACCGGGGCGTCCGCCTTGCGGCCGGCGGCCCCCAGGGCGAGGACGAGGGCGCTCACGGAGACGGCTTGCAGCCAGTCGGGGGCCAGCACGTAGATGGCGAGGGCGGCCCCGAGACCGATGAACGTCGCCAGGGCGGCGACCAGGGTGCGCAGCCGGACCCGTCCGTCACGCTGCCGGGACAGCTTGAGGTACTCGGCGGCGTCCTCGCGGCGCACGGCGGCCAGGCGGACCGGTTCGCCCTCACGGTCGGCCACCCACCGCATCGTGCCGCCGACGAACCGGGCGGCGCCGGCCGGGGCCTGCAAGGCGAGGCGGACGGCGTAGACCGGGGCGCGCAGGGCGTGATATCCGGCGGCGTGGGTGTAGTGGCGGGCCACCCACGCCGACGCGGTGCGCAGCTCAGCCACGGACTTCAGCCAGACCGGGACGACCGCGCGGCGGCGGGCGCCGGCGAGCCGTCCGAGATAGCCCGGACCGGTAGCCGCGGGGGCGGGCTGGTCGACCATGACTGGGGTGTCCGGGTCGGCCGGTACAGGCTCCGGGACGGTGACGGGGGCCGGTTCGCGGGCGGCGCGGGCCTTGTCCAGGTCGACCACATCCGCGCCGGTGTCGGTGGCCATTTCGGCTTCCAGGCGGTTGAACAGTTCGTGGTCGTGGTCGGGATGCTTCACTGAGACTTCCTTCTCTCGCAGGAGGAAGGCGGGGCCCGGTCCGTCGCTGTAGGAGGTGGGCGGACGGGCCCCGCCGTGGGAGTGGTGTCAGGTCATGCACCAGCCGGAGTCACAGCCGCTGTCCCATTCGTCGAAGGGCAGGGTGTCGACTCCGTCGGGGATCGCGGCGCGCAAGGGCCGGTTGAAGCGGGTCAGCCAGACGTGGTCTTTGCCGAGTTCGTCGCGGCGCCGGTTGAGGAGTTCTTCGAGCTGGCACGCCTTCTCGAACAGCTCGGGTTCGTTGCGGCGCATGTCGTGCCAGGTCTCGGGCCGGTGGAACGGGCAGAACCAGCACGACGACTTCGGCGGCACGGGCAGACCGGCGGCGCGGATGATGCGGGCGCAGTCGATGCGGCGGATGCCGCGTTCCAGCAGCGGGTATTCGATCCGCTCGTGCGGCTCGCACCGCCGGTTGTTGGCCCGCTGGATCTCGTCCAGGCTGATGCCGATACCGACCGTGGCCGGCGCGTCCTTGGTGGCGCCGCGCCGTTTGAGTTCGTCGGCTATGACCTTGATTTTGAACTGGGCGGTGCAGGAGCGGGTGCCGGGGGCCCCGTTCGACATGCGCACCGGAATCTTCAGCGAGCGGGAGCCCTCCCGGGTGAGGTCCTGGAGCAGGGTGCGGACCTCACCGGAGCGCTTCATCACCCGGTCCAGGACGACCAGCTCTATGCCGTGTTCTTCGGCGTAGGGGATGGCGTACTGGCGCAGATAGCGCAGGGTGCCGGGGTGCTCGGAGTCGTTCCCGACGTTCGCCATCAGGAAGGTGCGGTAGTCCAGCTCACCCGTGGCCGCGAGGACCAGGGCGGCGGTGGACTGCACACCCCCGCCGAAACTGAAGGTCTTTACCGGCTCTGCGTTCATGCCGCTCCCCTACGTCCGGGCCGGCGGCCGGCGACCGATCCGAGCAGCCGACCCAGACGGGCACGGCGAGGACCGGGCCGGTCGGACCGCTTGGCCGCGTACATGGCCTCATCAGCGCGGCGCAGCAGCGCGGACAAGTCTTCGCCGGGGTGGTCGGCGGCCCGTACCCATCCCAGGGACACGGTGGTGTGCACCTCGGGGGCGGTGTCGACCGGGCGGGCCAGGACGCGGGCGAGGGTGTGCAGCCGGTCGGCCATCGTGCCGTCGCGGTCGACGACGACGGCGGCAAATTCGTCCCCGCCGAGCCGCCCCGCCACCCCGCCGGGGGCGGTGCCGTGGGCGAGGCGGGCGGCGACCGCCTTCAGCAGCGCGTCACCGGCACCGTGGCCGTGGGTGTCGTTGATCTGCTTGAAGTGGTCGACGTCCGCCAGCACGACCACGGCGCGCTTGTCGCGCAGCAGGCGGCGGGCCCGGCGGGTGAACGCGTCCCGCGTCCACAACCCGGTGAGCGGATCACGTCGCGCGGCGCGCAGGCGGCGGACCATCCACACGGCGTGGATGGTCCAGGCGGTGACGGGCAGCGCGGCGGCGGCCGTGGATGCCAGGAGGCTCATGCGGTCGCCTCCGTCCTGGCGGCCCGCTCGGCGAGCAGGGCGTCACGCAGCTTGCGGGCGTTGGCCGGGGAGGTGCGTACCTTGCGACGGATGCCCTCGGCGGTCACCTTCGCGTCCGGCCACTCGGCCGTCGCCTTGCGCGCTTCGGTGAGCAGTTGCTCGGGGGTGCGCTTGGGCCGGGCCGGCTTGGCGGAGTCGGGCACGCGGCCGGTCGCCCGGCGCCGGGCCGGGGCCGACTGGGCGGCGACGGTGCGCGGCTCGATCGAGGCGACCGGGACGGGATCGGCCGGCGGAAGCGGCTTGGCCACTGGGGCCGGCTTCATCCAGTCGACCGGCACCGGATCGGGCACCCGAACGAGCGTCGCGGTGATCGGCTCGGGGGTCGATTCGGGCAGGTCAGCCGTAGACCGTTTCCTCACGGTCTCAGTGGATTCCTCCGCGTTCGTGCCCGGGGCGGGATCGAGGACGGGCGGGGTGCTGGCACTGCCGAACATCGAGACGAGAGCGGCGTCCGCACCGGCCGTCACCCGATCGCGCTGCACGTCCAGCAGCCTCGATCCCAGCGCCACATCCCCGACCCCGACCCTGCGGGCCAGTCGCCACGACTTCCGCTCGGACCACCACTGAACGCGGGTGCTGGGGTGGTGGGTGGCACGGGCCCGGTGGTAGGCGAGGGCCTGGACCAGATCGGCGGTACGCCGCTCGTTCTCCGCGTCCCGGCCGTCGGTGTGCACCACGATCCGCCGCGCCAGGAACGCCATGCCCTCAGCCGACACCGACATGCCCATCGGGGTCAGCGCGTAGATCACCGTGCGGCCCGGATCGGGGGCGGCCATCGCGCCCATCACGGCGGCGGCGGCCGGCAGCGCCCACAGCCCCGCCCGCACGATCCGCGGGGAGGACTGGCCCAGCATGGTCAGCCCCAGCAGGACCAGGGCGAGCACGGCGGTGGCGCCCTCGCCGGCCGCCAGGGCCCCCAGTGCGGTGCCCTTGCCGTAGGAGTGCCCGATGTTGCTGTACGTGCCGATCCCGCCGAACACCCCGGTACCGAGCATCGGCACGAACGCGGCGGCGAGAACGCCGATCTGCACCTTCGTCAGCTTGACGCCGTTCACAGGGCACCCCCTGCCGTGATCAGCGCGGCGAGGATGAGCAGGGCGCCGCCAGCGTGGATCAGGTCGACCGCGCGGCGCAGGCACGTGAACTTGGCGACCGCCAGCCGGGACAGGCCGGCGATGTCGGCGGCCATGTCCCTCTCGACCGTTGCCGTGATCTCCTCGGCCGTGAGGGTGGCCCACAGGGGGAAGCCGTGCCGGCCGGACAGGTTCGGCCGCACCGACTTCAGCAGCAGACCGGCGGCGCCGACCAGCAGCGCGAGACCGGCGCCGCCGGCGACGTAGGCGGGGACGTTCAGGGGGAGGTCGCGGGCGACCGTCCAGGCGCCGGCGAGGACCGCGCCGACGAACGCCAGCAGCAGTGCCGTCTTCGTGTCCGTCCGCGCGATCTCCGCCTTCACCTCGGCGTGCGCGGCGGTCAGGTTCTTCTCCGTCGAGGCGTTCACGCGGCACCCCCGGGCAGACTCGTGCCGGCCGCGCGGTTGACCAGGGCGACGCGGGCGGTGAGCGCCCGGCGGCGGGCCCGGCGGATACGCCGCTCGTCCAGCTCGCTCGGGGTGCGGTCCAGGGTGACGATGTGCGCGTCGAGGAGGTCGACGTCCGCCAGGATGACGGGCATCTCCTGCTCGATCGCGTCCAGCTCAGCGGCGGTCGGCTCCATCCATGGAGCGAACGCGGTAACAGCGTCCTGAAGTGTGACGATGTGGTCCATGGGTCGTGGTTCTCCCTTGCAGGTGAAACGGCCCGAACAGCACCCCCGGAGTAGCCGCTCCGGGGGTGCGCGCCGTTGTGGGGTGAGCCCGTGCGGCGAGTGCCGTGCGGGCGGAGTGCCCCGGCCGGGAGTCGAACCCGGCCTGACGACCATCGGGGCGAAACAGGCAGGCCAGAGCGCGCCGGACAGGCGCGCGGGCCGGGTCAGATGAGGTTGGGCTTGAGCAGCCAGAAGGTGATGCACGCGCCCGCCAAACGCGGGTCCTGCTCGGTGGCGCTCCCGTAGATCTGTGTCAGAACGTCCTGCTCGGTACTGCCCTCGTGCGGGGTCAGGGTTCCGTTCAGCGTCACCGACGCCAGCCCCGGCTTCTCCAGCGTCAGGATGTAGAGGTGCGTGCCCTGCACGGTCTGCGTGCTCATGGTGTCTCCCTCGTTCTCGAAGATCGGCCCACCGCGAGTCCCGCAAGATGCCCGGGAGCCACGCCACGCCGTTGGGAAGGTGAAGCCGCAGCCGAGTGGTGCGGCGGGCCGCGTCGGCGGCCGGTGCCCCGGGCCGGATTCGATCCGGCGCCCTCACGGCGAGATGCCGGGGCGATGCTGCGGGAGCGGCGGGCGGCGTCAGCGCTGGACGACGTCCTTGTCCAGGTCGCGGTGACGCACGATGACCCGGTGTCCGGCGTCGCGCAGCAGCTCAGCGAGCGCGAGGGCGAAGACCGGAGCGCGGTGACGGCCCCCCGCGCATCCGTCAGCGATCCGGATGCGTCCCTGGGAGGGGCCCGAGGCGTACGCCTCCACCGCCCGGGCGGTCGCCAGGACCAGCGCGGCCACCCCGGGGGTGCCCAGCACGACCGTGCGGACCGGCTCGTCGTGGGCGGTCATGTAGCGCAGTTCCGGGCTGACGTGCGGGTCGCGGAAGTGCTCGCGCAGGTCGATGGTCAGGTGCGCGGCGGGCGGCCCGTCGTGCAGGTAGCCGAACGAAACGATCTCGACAACAGCCATGGGGACTCCAGAAGCGAGTAGGGGTGTTCCGGCTCCCCTCAGCGCTGCTCGCACGAGACGAGCAGCGGAGGCAACCGGCCGCAGCACAGAAGCGCTGCGGTGGTCAGGACTCGACGGAGGTGAGGTGAACGTCGGCGTCCTTGTAGCCCTGGTGAGCCAACTGCCGCTGCACCGATGCGGTGTAGTTCTGGCGCGGGATGTGGTTCGGGATCGTCGTCTCGCCGGTCCCGTAGCCCCTCTCGCCCGTCTTGGCGTCGGTGGCGAAAGCGGTGAACTTGACCTTCGGCATTACTGCCCCTCTCAGGTGATGGAAGCGGAACCGTCCCGGCTCCCCGCGCGGGAGAGGCAGCCGGCCGCAGCGTCACGCGCTGCGAAACCGGGGACGGACCGGGCTTGCTGTGCGGGCGCCGCCGGCCGGTCCGTCGCGGCGGCGCCCTTGGTATGTCGTCGGTTCACACCGACCCTCCTGCCGATTGCAGGGACACGGCTTCACCGGTACTCCGTTGCCACGGGGCACCGGTCCCGAGCCGGGAAAGTCGGGCGCGTCATCGTCACTGCTCTGACGCCAGCAGGGCGGCCCGCACCGGGCGGAACCCCACGTCAGGGGGTTTTCTCCGGAGCCGGTGGGCTTGGCATTGCCGCCGACGACATCACCCGGTCGCCGCGGGGGCGGTCTCACTCTTGCCGCCACGTGCGTTGGGGCCCCGCTGTACTTCCCCACACCCGCAACCGGGTGGCGCCTGCCAGGCGCGTAGGGGGAGAGCCACGGTTCACCACGGCGGTTTGCCCTCGGACCCTCGCCCTGGGCACCTGCCGCGACCGCCGCTCTCGCGTCAGCCCCGCACGATCACTGTTCAGTTCTCAACCAACAACCGCTTCCTTCGTACTCACCCCCAGCGAGAGCGGGGCTTTCCTCCGTGCGGTGCAGTACCTGTTTTACAGGTACTGCATAGGGGTTCGTCAAGTACGGCGACGCAATCTCTTCTGTCTCGCGCCGGGACGTCTTGGCGTATCTTCAGAATCGCGGCAGGTCAGGGGAGTTGGTCACCCCGTTCATGGACAGCTCTGGGACTTCTGGCTACGGTCAAGAAGTCCCTAGACGTCCCACCGGGGGTGCAGATGTCGAACGAGCGCTTACGAACCGCTCTCCTCGCCCGTGGCATGACCGTGCAGAGTCTCGCTGAGGCGATCAAGGTGAGCCCCAAGACGGTCGAACGCTGGATTACCCAGGGCAAGGTGCCGTACCTGCGTCATCAGTACGCGACGGCAGCGGCCCTCAAAGTCGACGTGACCACGCTGTGGGAGGACGGACGGACCGTCGACAGTGCGGCCGACATCACCAAAGCCGAGATAGCGACGGTCTACCCGCATCGCCACACGGTGCCTACTGGCCTCTGGCGAGAGCTGTACGGACGTGCTGAGCGAAACCTAGACGTCCTCGTGTACTCGGGTCTCTTCCTGTCTGAAGACCCGCTCTTCCATGACCTCGTGAGGGCGAAGGTGGCAGCGGGTGCGCGGGTGCGCATCCTGCTGGGGGACCCGGGGTGTGCGGCTGTCCGACAACGCGGCATTGACGAGGGTCACCACATCATGGACGGCAAGATCCGCAATGCCCTCGTGCTGTACCGGCCGCTCATGCGGAGTCATCCGGACATCGGATTCCGGCTGCATGATTCGACGCTGTACAACTCGATCTACCGGGCCGATGACGAGATGCTCGTCAATCCTCATGTCTACGGCATCGGCGCCTACATGGCGCCCGTACTGCACCTGCGGCGACTCCCCGGCGGAAGCCTCTTCGACACGTACGCGAATAGCATCGATCACACATGGGAGAACGCACGTCCGGTCACTGACCAGGACGTCAAGAGCATCACGGGAGCCTGACCATGGGACGTATCGACTACCTGCACGACCCGGACGCACCGCCGGCCAACTCGGTTGTGCCGTCCGTCGTTGCCTTCGTCCAGAATGAGGCGGGGCAGGTTCTGATGATCCAGCGTTCTGACAACGGCAGGTGGGCACTGCCCGGCGGCGGTCACGACGTGGGGGAGTCCATCAGTGACACGGTCGTGCGGGAGGTCTGGGAAGAGACCGGCATCAGGGCGGAGGTGGTCGACGTGTCCGGCCTCTACACAGACCCCGGGCACGTCATGCAGTACGACGATGGCGAAATCCGTCAGCAGTTCAGCATTTGCTTCCGGGCCCGGCCGGTCGGCGGCGAGCTGCGTACGAGCAACGAGACGACTCAGGTCCGCTGGGTTGCCCCGGCGGACCTTGCGACGCTGGACGTGCACCCCACGATGCGGCTCCGGATTGAGCACGCCATGGACCGGACGCGCACGGCGCCTTACATCGGCTGACGCTTGGCGGCGGCGACCCGTTCGAGGACGCGGCAGGTGCACGCGAGGATCTCGGGTTCGGCACGCCGGATGAACTTGCCGATCAGGCTGTCCGGCCCGTAGCGCCCGGTGATTTCGTTGATCCGGTCCACGGGGTTGGTAGGCGTGCCGTCCGGGGTGGTGTTCATGTCGCAGTAGCAGAGCGCATCGTTCAGGTGCTCGCCCTCACGGGGGAACTCGCCGTCAAGCTCCGCCCGCAAGCCGCGGGCATCCGCCTCAAGCCACGAGCACGAGTGATGGGCGACCAGGTTGACGACCTGCTCGTTGGCGGCAGCGACGTCCCGAAGGTACCGCGCGCCGTCCAGGGGGTGGAAGCCTGTCTTGGCGAGGTCCGGCGCGTAGCCGATGTCATGCAGGACCGCCGCAGCCTCCAGTAGGTCCGCGTCCTGGTCGAGGATGAGCGCGATGGTTCGCGCCCTCTCAGCGACCCCAAGGCAGTGTTTCCAGCGTCGCGGCAGCGGCTCA
This sequence comes from Streptomyces sp. NPDC090994, assembly GCF_044768905.1. NCBI lineage: Bacteria > Bacillati > Actinomycetota > Actinomycetes > Kitasatosporales > Streptomycetaceae > Streptomyces > Streptomyces sp. NPDC090994. The sequence goes on along the minus strand of NZ_JBIVWS010000001.1, from coordinate 754,654 downwards.
GCGAGCAGCGACTCAGCCAGGGGATAGGCCCACTCCGTCAACGTCGACAAGCTACGAACGCCCCTCTCGCGCCGGCACGGAGCGGACCGTCCGCACCTTGCCCTGTCCTCCACCCGCCAGCACGCCGGCGGCTTCCAGCTTCTCCAGTGCCTTGGCCACGGTCGGACGTGACACCCCGAACCGTTCGGCCAGCATGGAAGCGCTCGGGAACGCTTCCCCTACTTCGAGCCCGTCAGTCGCGATGATCTCTGCGATTCGCTGATCAAGCGGGCGCCGGTCGACTGGCGCCCCCGCGCGTAGTACTCGCCACCGCTGGCCCCGCACTGGTTCGGCCACGCCTTCCTGGCGCAGCACGCCGAACGCGCGCAGGGCGACCCCGCGCGAGACCTTGTGATCGCGCATGAGTTCAGCCAGCGACGGAAGCCTTGCCATGGTCGGGTCGTTCTTGATCTGTCTCTTCAGTGAGTTGGCAATCTCCAGGAAGGTTCCCCGAGGGTTGGCCTGCTGCGACACTCGCTCTCCCTCTCCGCCGGGCAGTCGACACCACCAGTAAGCCTCCCACGACTTCCGCATGTCGTTGGGTCACGTTCTACAGCCCGTCCGTACGGCGGTCGGAACGGGGACGTGGGGTAGCCGGGGGTACGGGGCGGGGCCCTTCAGACGAGCGGCAGGCAGCGAGACGCGCAAGCACCCACACGTCATTCTCCAAATGAGATGGAAGTTTGGTTTCTTCATCGATCCAAGTCGTCGATAGCTGTTCCGCTGTCAAGGTTTCGCAACCGCGCAAATCGGCGCCGTCAAGGAATGCTCCCACGAGTGTGGCTTGCTGCCAGGAGGATTTCCTTAGATCGGCTTTTGAAAGAGAGGCGCCATCCAATTTTGTCCTCATTAATAGACACTCTCTCATGTCAGCATGAGTGAAGATGGCGCGCGTAAAATCCATGCCGTGGAAGGCGGAGGCGCGTAAGTCCGCCCATGTGAAGAAGGCGAGGCTCAAAGATGGCTGGTCGCTGAACTCGAAATCTCGCAGATAGATGCCCGGTAGACTCGCGTGTCTAAGGTCTATCCGAAATGGTTCAGGGCGATTGGGGCGTACCGCGAGAACTCGTAATGCCGCTTCTACGTCAGCGTCAGGCTCGGTGCCAAACGGAGGCATATCCTGCCTCGTTGACCTTAAATTGGGGAAGTTGTTAGGGAGCGCACGTGGGCGTGTGCGCTCCCTAACGAAATTGGCCAGCAGGTTGACCACAGTAAGGTGGTCTTGGGCCGATTCTCTTAGTACGTGCTCAAGGCTATATACTGCACCAAGGCGTTCTTCAATTTTTTCAGAGGCCAACAGGCTGATAGCGTTAGCGAACCGCTCGGTTACTTGCCCGCGCTTGGATAGTTGATAGGTTCGCGCAGTTATTACTAGTCCGCCGAGCACGGCGGCGCCCGCTACTGCTCCGAGGATGGTTTGACGTACTGCATTGATTGCATCGGCTTTCTCTTTGTCCGGGAGTCTCCTTACAGTATCTCCTGCGATCAGCCATGAGGCGGGACCCAAGGCGAGCAATAGAATGCCGGCTATAGTTAGTGCAGTAAGGGTGAAAAATGCCGCCCGGCGATGTCGTCTCGAAATGCGATCTTGTGGACTAAATCTCATAAACTGATGCTATCGCTGGCTGAGTGTTGCAGGTGTCTAGTTGCCGACATTGAGCCGCTGTTCGGTTGGGGATTGCCGTCGTCGACGTGGATGAGGAGCTGACTCGGTAGTAGAGGGCGCAAGCACCTTGACATCAAGTAGACGTTGTGACCCGGGCGCGTCACTGCGGCCCTAATTGACTCCCGAAGCCTGACACTGGAACCGTTCGTGCGGACGAGACGTGGACGACACACGAAGGTTTGCCCTGGGTGAGCCGTTCCTCCGCAGCTCAGGAGCTACCGCGCTGAGGATATAGCGGGGGACTGTAAATCTGCCGGCTCAGCCTTCCCAGGTTCGAATCCTGGCGCCGCCACACTGGGGAAGACCCCCTCCACCTGCGGAAACGCAGTGCGGAGGGGGTCTTTGTCATAGGGCTGCGGCACACTGGCCCCATGTCGTCCCGTCGCCGTCTCTGCCCCGAGTGCCGTCGCGAGATCGCCGTCGTCGCCGGCCGGTACGCGCGGCACGATCCGCCCGGTGCGCGGGAGAGCGGAGAGCTCACGTCCTGCCCCGGTTCCCGCCGGCACGCGCAGATCGGTGCCGTACAGCCCTCGCTGGACGGGTACGCCGTGCCCGATTTCCCCGGGCAGCTGCCCCTGTTCTGAGCGGCCGCCCGGGACGGGGCGCGGCCCTCAGTTGCCGGCCACCGACTTGACCGCCACCGACACCGGTGTCGAGCCGCTGACCAGTTCGAGCGTCAGGCCCGTCGTCGCCGGGGTGTCCACCAGTTCCGCCAGTACCGCGGCCACGTCGTCGCGCGGGACAGGGCCGCGGCCGGTACGTGCCTCCAGCCGGACCAGGCCGGTACCGGCGTCGTCCGTGAGGGCGCCCGGGCGCAGGATCGTCCAGTCCAGCGCGTCCAGCGACCGTACGTACGCGTCGGCCTCGCCCTTGGCGCGCAGGTAGACGTCGAAGACCTCGTCGCCCTCGTGCTCGGGGTCGGCGGCCATGGACGACACGACCACGAAACGCCGTACCCCGGCCCGCACCGCCGCGTCCGCGAACAGCACCGCCGCGGCCTTGTCCACCGTCTCCTTGCGGGCCGTCCCGCTGCCCGGGCCCGCGCCCGCCGCGAAGACCGCCGCGTCCGCGCCCCGCAGCCGCTCGGCGACCTCGTCGACGGAGGCCGACTCCAGGTCCAGGACGACCGGTTCGGCGCCGGCCTCGCGCAGATCGTCGGCCTGCTCGGCCCTGCGGATGATGCCCGCCACCTCGTCCCCGCGCGCGGCGAGCAACCGCTCCAGCCGCAGCGCGATCTGACCATGACCACCAGCGATGACAATGCGCATGTCTTCGACCGTACGCCTCGGCGCCCGACTGCGCCGCACGGCTCCCCGGTCGCCACCAGCCGCCGGTCCGGCGGGACGCGCGGCACCACCACCCGGCCGCGACCGTCCCGGTCAGCGCGCCTGCCCGTTCCCCTGCCCTGTCCTGGTCAGGGCACCTGCAGGTACCCCTGCTCTGTCCTGGTCAGGGCACCTGCAGGTACCCCTGCCCTGTCCTGGTCAGGGCACCTGCCAGGTACCCCTGCCCTGTCCCGGTCAGGGCACCTGCCAGGTACCCCTGCCCCGTCCCGGTCAGGGCGCCTGCCCGTACCCCTGCCGGGGCAGCCCCCACTCCGTCGCCGTCGCCGCCACGGAGTCGCCGTACTCCCGTACCGCGCTGGTCCGCGCCACCACGCGCCCCCCGTGCACCACGATCCGGCTGTACGCCAACGAGAGGGCCCCCGCGAGCCGGTCCCCGCGCACCGCGAGGAGTTCGGCCGGGAAGCCCGCCTCCACCCGTACCTCGGGCAGGCCCAGTGCCGCCCGCGCCGACCCGCTCACCGCCTCGTACGCCTCCTCCGGCCGCAGTCCGTGCCGGGAGGCCAGCAGGTACGCAGCCTCCAACGGGTCCCCGCGCCCCACCGGGTTGGCCACATCGCGCAGCGCGCCGCTGCCGGCCGCCACCCGCACGCCGGCCCGCCGCAGCAGCCGTACCGGAGCCGCCGCGCGGCCGCCGGCGTCGCCGCAGCCGCCCTGCGGCAGGCACACCACCGTCACCCCGGCCGCCGCCAGTTGGTCCGCCGTCCGGTGGGCGACCTCGGCCGGCAGTGCGTCAAGTCCGCCGCAGGGGCCCAGGGTCACGCCCGGCCGCAGTCCGCCCGCCATCGCCGCCAGCCGGGCCAGCCGGGCCGGGTCGGCGGCGTCCGTGTGCAGGTCGACGGGGCAGCCGTGCTCGGCGGCGACCTCCAGGACCGCCTCCACGTACCCCGTCGGATCCGGGTCCAGGTCCGGGCACCCGCCCACCACCCCCGCGCCCATCTTCAGCGCGTCCCGCAGCATCGCCAGCCCGTCGGCCCCGGCCGTCCCGGTCAGCACCCCCGGCGTCGCCACCGTCGTCAGCTCGGCCAGCCCGCGCAGCGCCCGCCGGGCCCGCAGTACGGCGGTCAGGGCGCCGAGCCCCGGAACGCCGCCCACGCGCACGTGTGCCCGCGACGACGTGGCGCCGTGCCCCAGTTGCAGCAGCGCAGCCTGGGTGGCCCGGCGCTGGACGTCCCGCGGCTCGTAGGAGACCGGTCCGCCGGAGTCGGCCGTCAGGGCGGTGTCGGCGTGCGCGTGGGGTTCGGCGGGGGCCGGCAGGAGGAGGTAGCCGGTGAGGTCCACACGGGTGCCGGCACCGGGCGGGCGGGGCGGGGAGAGGCTGCCCGCCGTGCCGACGGCCTCGATGCGGCCGCCGTGCAGCCGTACGTCCACGGTCCGGCCGTCGGTGAGCTGGGCTCCCGCCAGCAGCAGCGCGCCGTGGTCGGAGGCGCCCGGCCGGGAGGAGGGGGAGGGCGGCTGCGGGTGACTGTCGGGCATCGCGCTCCTCTGGGCTCGGGACTGCGCAGTGGGGGACGCATGATCACGCAGAGTGAGTCGAGCCTAGGACGGTGGCCCGCCGGCGACGCGGAGGAGCGCAATAGTCATACCGGTGGGGTCGGCCCCCCGGGACGCTCCCTGGGCGCCTCTCGGACGTGCCCGCACGGGCGGGCGACGGGTCGGGGCAGGAGCCGCGAAACGGATTTGGGCGAACGGCGGCCGACCGTGTAATGTCTTCATCGCTCGCCCCAATAGCTCAGTCGGCAGAGCGTCTCCATGGTAAGGAGAAGGTCAACGGTTCGATTCCGTTTTGGGGCTCTGGTGTGAGAGGTTCCCGCCGTCAGGCGGGGCCCGATCGCATCGCAGCGGTGTAGCTCAGTCGGTAGAGCAAGCGGCTCATAATCGCTGTGTCACCGGTTCAAGTCCGGTCACCGCTACTCCAAGTAGCCGATTGCGGGGTCGGTCCTTCGATCGGCTACTCTTCTATGCGTTAGTCCAGTCCCATCCGTTCGTCAAGGAGCACTCACGTGGCTGCCACCGACGTCCGCCCGAAGATCACGCTGGCCTGCGTGGAGTGCAAGGAGCGGAACTACATCACCAAGAAGAACCGGCGTAACAACCCGGACCGACTGGAGATGAAGAAGCACTGCCCGCGTTGCAACGCGCACACCGCGCACCGCGAAACGCGATAATTTCAGGCTCGTACGCGAGGCCGTCCCCGAGGTCTGGGGGCGGCCTCGCGTCGTTCCGGTCCAGGTGGCGGACGCCACAGCGGCAACCGCAGACAGCAGCAGGAGGTACCGAGCCCATGGCGCTCGACCAGTCCTTCGTGGGGCGGACCTATCCGCCCACCGCGCCCTACGAGGTGGGCCGGGAGAAGATCCGTGAGTTCGCGGAGGCGGTGGGGGACACGAGCCCGGCGTACACCGACCCCGAAGCCGCCAAGGCGCTCGGCCACCCCGATGTGATCGCCCCGCCGACCTTCGTGTTCTCCATCACCTTCCGGGCCGCCGGAGAGGTCATCCAGGACCCGCAGCTCGGGCTCGACTACAGCCGGGTGGTGCACGGCGACCAGAAGTTCGCCTACGTCCGCCCCGTGCGGGCCGGTGACCGGCTCACCGTCACCTCGACCATCGAGTCGGTCAAGTCCCTCGCGGGCAACGACATCCTGGACATCCGCGGTGAGGTCCACGACGAGGCCGGCGAGCACGTCGTGACCGCCTGGACCAAGCTGGTCGCCCGCGCGGCCGAGGAGGCGTGAGCATCCGATGACGGCGAAGATCGCGTACGACGACGTCGAGGTCGGCACCGAGCTGCCGGCGCAGTCCTTCCCCGTGACCCGCGACACCCTCGTCCGGTACGCGGGCGCCTCCGGGGACTTCAACCCGATCCACTGGAACGAGCGGTTCGCCAAGGAGGTCGGCCTGCCGGACGTCATCGCGCACGGCATGTTCACCATGGCCGAGGCGATCCGGGTGGTCACCGACTGGACCGGCGACCCGGGCGCGGTCGTCGAGTACGGCGTCCGCTTCACCAAGCCGGTCGTCGTCCCGGACGACGGTCAGGGTGCCACGGTCGAGGTCAGCGCCAAGGTCGCCGCCAAGCTCGACGACAACACCGTCCGCGTGGACCTCACGGCGACCAGCGCGGGCCAGAAGGTGCTGGGGATGTCCCGGGCGGTCGTGCGGCTGGGCTGAGGCTCAGGGAGCAGGGTGGCGAGGGGCGTTCTCCACGAGAGGGCGCCCCTTGCCCGTCCGTACGGGTTGCCGTAGTTAGTGATTGAGTACTAACCTGGCTTCATGGTCAGGATGAGTGCGGAGGAGCGGCGCGAGAGCATCGTCCGCGCGGCGATGTCCGAGTTCGCCCGTGGCGGCTACTACGGCACGTCGACCGAGACGATCGCCAAGCGGGTCGGTGTCTCGCAGCCGTACCTCTTCCGGCTCTTCCCCGGCAAGCAGGCGATCTTCCTCGCCGCCGCCGAGCGGTGCATCGAGGAGACCATCCGTACCTTCGAGGAGGCGGGCCAGGGGCTGACGGGCGATGACGCCCTGCGCGCCATGGGGCACGCCTACTCCGAGGTCATCATGGAGCGGCCCGAACGGCTGCTGATGCAGATGCAGATGTACCTCACCGTGGGCGCCGCCGAGCAGGCGGGCGACCATGAGTTCGGTGAGGTCGTCCGGGCCGGCTGGATGCGGCTGTGGGACACGGTCAACCTGCGGCTCGGCGGTGACGTCGCCGACACGGGTGACTTCATGGCGAAGGGGATGCTCATCAACTCCCTGGTGGCCATGGGGTTCCCGCCCGGACACCGGGTCTGGGAAGGCGTGTACGGGCAGGACGACTCCGTGGGGCGGGGCGGGGCGTGAGGCCGGGGAAGGGCTTCGCGCCCCTTTCTTTTGACCAGGAAAGTTAGTCATCAATAACTAACTGAAGAGTTCAGTGACAACCTCTGGGGGAGTCATGTCACAGCAGACCCCGCGCCGCGGAGGAGCGGCCTGGGCACTCGTCATCACCAGCGTGGCCGGGTTCATGGCCGCCCTGGACAACCTCGTCGTCACCACCGCCCTGCCCGCCGTCCGGGAGGACCTCGGCGGAGCACTCCACGACCTCGAATGGACGGTGAGCGCCTACACGCTCACCTTCGCCTGCCTCCTGATGACCGGCGCGGCCCTCGGTGACCGCTTCGGCCGCCGCAGGCTCTTCCTCGTCGGCACGGCCGTCTTCACCGCCGCCTCCGCCGGCGCGGCCCTGGCGCCCGGCATCGGCGGCCTCATCGCGGCCCGCGCGGTCCAGGGCGTCGGAGCGGCCATCATGATGCCGCTGACGCTCACCCTGCTGACCGCCGCGGTGCCCGCCGCCAGGCGTGGCATGGCGTACGGCATCTGGGGCGCCGTCAACGGACTCGCGGTGGCCTCCGGGCCGCTGATCGGCGGCGCGCTGACGGAGCACATCTCCTGGCAGTGGATCTTCTGGCTGAACGTGCCCCTGGGCATCGCCCTGCTGCCGCTCGCCCGCCTGCGGCTCGCCGAGTCCCACGGCACCGGCGCCCGGCTCGACATACCCGGCACCCTGCTCGCGAGCGGCGGTCTGTTCGGGATCGTCTACGGGCTGGTGCGCGGACCCGCCGACGGCTGGACCGACACCGTGGTGCTGCTGTCCCTGTTCGGTGGGGCCGCGCTGCTCGCCGGGTTCGTCCGCCACGGCGTCCACGCGAAGAACCCCGTGCTGCCGATGCGGCTGTTCCGCTCCCGGGCCTTCGCCGGGATCAACGCGGCGAGCCTGCTGATGTTCCTCGGCGTGTTCGGCTCGGTCTTCCTGCTCAGCCAGTACCTCCAGGGCGTGCTCGGCTACTCGCCCACCGAGGCGGGGCTGCGCATGCTGCCCTGGACCGGCATGCCGATGCTCGTCGCGCCCGTCGCCGGCCTGCTGGCCGACCGCTTCGGCGGCCGACCGGTCGTCGCCACGGGCCTCTTCCTCCAGGCCGCCGGGCTCGGCCAGCTGGCCCTCGTGATCACCACGGACGCGTCCTACGCCGTCCAGCTGCCCGGCCTGATCATCAGCGGCGTCGGCATGGCCCTGTTCTTCGCCCCCGCCTCGCACCTGGTGATGTCGAGCGTCCGCACCCACGAACAGGGCATCGCCTCCGGCGCGAACAACGCCCTGCGCGAGGTGGGCGGGGCGCTCGGCGTCGCCGTGATGGGCTCGATCTTCTCCGCCCAGGGCGGCTACGGGACCGCGCTGACCTTCGTCGACGGCCTGCGGCCCGCGCTGGTCGCCGGAGCCGCGGCGGTCGCGGTCGCCGGAGTGGCGGCGCTGCTGATCCCGGCGCGCCGCCGGTCCGGTCCCACGGCCCCGGCCGGCGACGGCGCCGGATCGGCACCCGCACCGGTCGCCGAAGCCGCGTCCCGCTGACCCCATGACCGCAGCACCGAGCTGACACCCGCACCGCAGCACCGAAAGGAGCCCGTCATGCCCACCCTTCCCTGGATCACGCCGAACCCCCCGCCGCCGGCCGCCGCCGACGTCCACGTCTTCGCCTCCCGCTTCGAGACCCGCACCCTGTGGGGAGCGCTCCGCTTCCTCGTCCGCACTCCCGGGGTGTGGCGGCAGGTGAGCCGGGCGCCCGGCGCGTACGGCGCCACCCTGAAGGCCCGGCCCTTCCGGCGGACCTACTGGACCCTGTCCGCCTGGGAGTCGCCCCAGGCCCTCAAGGCGTTCGCCCGCTCGGGCGCCCACGGGCCGACGGCCGACGGGCTGGCCGCGCAGATGAGGGACGCCAAGTTCGTCACCTGGACGACGAGCGCCGACAGCCTCCCGGTGGACTGGGACGAGGCGCTCAAGCGCCTCGCTTGAACCGCGCGAACGAACCCGCACACGCGCGTGCGGCGAGGAACGGGCGAGGAACGGCCCGCCCGTTCCTCGCCCGCCGCGCTGTCGGTGCCGTCTCGTAGTCTTGGGCGCGTGCAGGAACTCCACGACGCCCCCCTCGCCCCGCTGACCACCTTCCGGCTGGGCGGCCCCGCGACCCGGCTGGTCACCGCCACGACCGACGCCGAGGTGATCGCCGCCGTCCGCGAGGCCGACGACACCGGCACGCCCCTGCTGGTGATCGGCGGCGGCTCCAACCTGGTCATCGGCGACAAGGGCTTCGACGGCACCGCACTCGTCGTCGCCACCAAGGGCTTCGCCCTCGACGGCACCCGTCTGGAGCTGGCCGCCGGCGAGGTGTGGACCGACGCGGTCGCCCGCACGGTCGAGGCGGGGCTCGCGGGCGTCGAATGCCTGGCGGGCATCCCCGGCTCGGCCGGCGCGACCCCCATCCAGAACGTGGGGGCGTACGGCCAGGAGGTCGCCTCGACCATCACCGAGGTCGTCGCCTACGACCGCGCCTCCCGCGAGACGGTCACCCTGACGGCCGAGCAGTGCGCGTTCTCCTACCGCCACAGCCGCTTCAAGGCCGAACCCGACCGTTACGTCGTCCTGCGCGTCCGTTTCGCCCTGGAGGACGCCGACGGGCTCTCCGGGCCGGTCAAGTACGCCGAGACCGCCCGCGCCCTCGGCGTCGAACCCGGCGACCGCGTCCCCCTGGAGGCCGCCCGGGAGACGGTGCTGAAGCTGCGCGCGGGCAAGGGCATGGTCCTCGACCCCGAGGACCACGACACCTGGTCGGCCGGGTCGTTCTTCACCAACCCGATCCTCACCGACGAGGAGTTCGCCGCCTTCCACGCGCGCGTGCGGGCACGGCTCGGAGACGGCGTGGAGCCGCCCGCCTACCCGGCGGGGGACGGGCGCACCAAGACCTCCGCCGCCTGGCTGATCGACAAGGCGGGCTTCACCAAGGGCTACGGCACCGGACCCGCCCGGATCTCCACCAAGCACACCCTCGCCCTCACCAACCGGGGCGGGGCCACCACGGAGGACCTGCTCGCCCTGGCCCGCGAGGTCGTCGCCGGTGTGCGGGACGCCTTCGGGGTCACCCTCGTCAACGAGCCGGTCACCGTCGGCGTCAGCCTCTGACCCGTACCTGGCCGGCCTCAGCAGACGACGCCGACCGCCTGCGGTACCGCCGCTGGCTCCGGCAACGGTCACCCGCATGGCGTACGTCCGCGGCTCGGCACCCGGCTGCCGTCCGTCAATCGTCGCCGGGAGGCACCGCTCCGATCCAGGCGTCGACGCCGGACAGCAGCTTCGCCTTGATGTCGTCGGGGGCGGCCGAGCCGCGCACCGACTGCCGGGCCAGCTCGGCCAGTTCGGCGTCGGTGAAGCCGTGGTACCGGCGCGCGATCTCGTACTGCGCGGCCAGCCGGGAGCCGAACAGCAGCGGGTCGTCCGCGCCCAGCGCCAGCGGCACCCCCGCGTCGAACAGCGTGCGCAGCGGGACGTCCTGCGGCCTCTCGTAGACGCCCAGGGCCACATTGGACGCCGGGCAGACCTCGCAGGTGATCTGCCGGTCGGCCAGCCGCTTCAGCAGCCGGGGGTCCTCCGCCGCCCGCACCCCGTGCCCGATCCGGTCGGCCGCCAGGTCGTCCAGGCAGTCCCGCACCGAGGCCGGGCCGGTCAGCTCGCCGCCGTGCGGCGCGGAGAGCAGCCCGCCGTCCCGGGCGATGGCGAAGGCCCGGTCGAAGTCCCGGGCCATGCCGCGCCGCTCGTCGTTGGACAGCCCGAAGCCGACCACGCCCCGGTCGGCGTAGCGCACCGCGAGGCGGGCCAGCGTACGGGCGTCCAGCGGGTGCTTCATGCGGTTGGCGGCCACCAGCACCCGCATCCCGAGCCCGGTCTCCCGCACGGTCGTGTCCACCGCGTCCAGGATGATCTCCAGCGCCGGGATCAGCCCGCCCAGGCGCGGCGCGTACGAGGTCGGGTCGACCTGGATCTCCAGCCAGCCCGAACCGTCCTTGAGGTCCTCCTCGGCGGCCTCCCGCACCAGCCGCTGGATGTCCTCGGGCTCTCTGAGGCACGAGCGGGCGGCGTCGTAGAGCCGCTGGAAGCGGAACCAGCCGCGTTCGTCCGTCGCCCGCAGCTTCGGCGAATGGCCGCCGGACAGCGCGTCGGTCAGGGCGTCGGGCAGCCGGACACCGTGCTTGTCGGCGAGTTCCAGCAGGGTGGCGGGCCGCATCGAACCGGTGAAGTGCAGGTGCAGATGGGCCTTCGGCAGCTCAGAGACATCACGTACACGCTCCATCCAAGGATCTTGCCGTACGACGTGGGCGTCCCGGTAGCCGGTTCCTCGGACGTGGTCTTGCTCGCACAAAGGAACGGGGACCACCCCGTAACGTTCCCAGGTGGTCCCCGATACGACAGCAGGCGTCAGTCCCTGGCCTCCGCCAGCAGCTTCTGGATGCGGCTGACGCCCTCGACGAGGTCCTCGTCGCCCAGCGCGTAGGAGAGGCGCAGGTAGCCGGGCGTGCCGAAGGCCTCGCCGGGCACCACCGCGACCTCGGCCTCCTCCAGGATGAGCGCGGCCAGTTCGACCGTGTCCTTCGGGCGGCGGCCGCGGATCTCCTTGCCGATCAGCGCCTTGACCGACGGGTAGGCGTAGAACGCGCCCTCGGGCTCGGGGCAGAGCACGCCGTCGATCTCGTTGAGCATCCGCACGATCGTCCTGCGGCGGCGGTCGAACGCCTCGCGCATCGTCGCGACGGCGTCCAGGCTGCCGGAGACGGCGGCCAGCGCGGCGGCCTGGGAGACGTTGGCGACGTTGGAGGTGGCGTGCGACTGGAGGTTGGCGGCGGCCTTCACCACGTCCTTGGGGCCGATGACCCAGCCCACCCGCCAGCCGGTCATCGCGTACGTCTTGGCGACACCGTTGACCACGATGCACTTGTCGCGCAGCTCGGGCACGACCGCCGGGAGCGACACGGCCGTGGCGCCGCCGTAGACCAGGTGCTCGTAGATCTCGTCGGTCAGCACCCACAGGCCGTGCTCGACGGCCCAGTGGCCGATGGCCTCGGTCTCGGCCTCGGTGTAGACCGCGCCGGTCGGGTTGGACGGGGAGACGAAGAGGACGACCTTGGTCTTCTCCGTGCGGGCCGCCTCCAGCTGCTCGACGCTGACCCGGTAGCCGGTCGTCTCGTCCGCGACGACCTCGACCGGGACACCGCCGGCCAGCCGGATCGACTCCGGGTACGTCGTCCAGTACGGCGCCGGGACGATGACCTCGTCGCCCGGGTCGAGGATCGCGGCGAACGCCTCGTAGATGGCCTGCTTGCCGCCGTTGGTGACGAGGATCTGGGAGGCGTCGACCTCGTAGCCGGAGTCGCGCAGGGTCTTCGCGGCGATCGCGGCCTTCAGCTCGGGCAGGCCGCCGGCCGGGGTGTAGCGGTGGTACTTCGGGTTCTTGCAGGCCTCGACCGCCGCCTCGACGATGTAGTCGGGCGTCGGGAAGTCCGGCTCACCGGCGCCGAAGCCGATCACCGGCCGCCCGGCGGCCTTGAGTGCCTTCGCCTTGGCGTCGACGGCGAGGGTGGCGGACTCGGAGATCGCGCCGACTCGGGCGGAGACCCGGCGCTCGGTGGGAGGGGTTGCAGCGCTCATGCGCCCCATCGTTCCAGACCGGAAACCTGCCCGGCACGCGGGTTTCACGGACTGAACAGGTCCGGACACAGCTGTGAACAACAGTCCGGAACCGCCCCCGGGCCAGGGCGATCTTCGGTCATCCGGACCGTATCCGGCTCCCTGCCGGTGCTTTCTGTTCGACGCCCGGCGCCGAACCACGTACACTCACACCTCGTCGGCCTCCAGCAGCCCGCGCTCACCCGGTGCACACCAAGCATCCGAGTGGATGCGGTACGTTGGGGGACACGCAAAGGGTCGTAGCTCAATTGGTAGAGCACTGGTCTCCAAAACCAGCGGTTGGGGGTTCAAGTCCCTCCGGCCCTGCTACACACACCTTCGCCAGGATGTGTGCGCATGTACGTACAGCAATGCACCGCCGTGCGGCTCAGACCGGGCGCGGCACGGCCACGACCCGGAATCAGGTGAGGACGAGTGACGGACGCCGTGGGCTCCATCGACATGCCTGATGCCCAGGACGAGGCGCCGGACTCCAAGAAGAAGCAGCGCAAGGGCGGCAAGCGTGCCAAGAAGGGCCCCCTGAAGCGTCTCGCGCTCTTCTACCGCCAGATCATCGCGGAACTCCGCAAGGTGGTCTGGCCGAGTCGCAATCAGCTGACGACGTACACCACTGTGGTGATCATCTTCGTCGTCATCATGATCGGCCTGGTCACCGTGATTGACTATGGGCTCAGCCACGCCGCCAAGTACGTCTTCGGCTGACCCGCGAGCGAAGAGCGCCGAGGTACCCGGCGCTCCTTTCGCGTGTTCCACCCCTATGTATCCAGGAAGAAGCAGCCACCGTGTCTGACCCGAACGTGAACGACGCCCTCGAGCCGGTCGAGTCCGTCGAGGACGAGCTCGACGCCGTCGAGGGCGCGGACAACGAGGACACCGCGGCCTCCCCGGAGGCCCAGGCTGCCGAAGCCGCCGCGGACGAGACCGCCGACGAGATCGAGGCCCCCGAGTCCGACGAGGACGAGGACGCGGAAGACGCCGAGTCCGACGAGGACGCCGCCGACGAGGCGGAGGCCGAGGCCGAGGACGAGCCCGACATCGACCCGGTCGAGAAGCTCCGCCAGGAACTGCGCGTCCTGCCCGGCGAGTGGTACGTCATCCACACCTACGCCGGCTACGAGAACCGCGTGAAGACCAACCTGGAGCAGCGCGCCGTCTCGCTCAACGTCGAGGACTACATCTTCCAGGCCGAGGTGCCGCAGGAAGAGGTCGTCCAGATCAAGAACGGCGACCGCAAGACGATCCGCCAGAACAAGCTGCCGGGGTACGTCCTGGTCCGCATGGACCTGACCAACGAGTCCTGGGGCGTCGTCCGCAACACCCCCGGCGTCACCGGCTTCGTCGGCAACGCCTACGACCCGTACCCGCTGACCCTGGACGAGATCGTCAAGATGCTCGCCCCGGAGGCCGAGGAGAAGGCCGCCCGCGAGGCCGCCGAGGCCGAGGGCAAGCCGGCGCCGCAGCGCAAGGTCGAGGTCCAGGTGCTGGACTTCGAGGTCGGCGACTCGGTCACCGTCACCGACGGCCCGTTCGCCACGCTGCAGGCCACGATCAACGAGATCAACGCCGACTCGAAGAAGGTCAAGGGCCTCGTCGAGATCTTCGGCCGCGAGACGCCGGTCGAGCTCTCCTTCGACCAGATCCAGAAGAACTGACCTTCTGGCTCAGAAACGTCCGAGCAGGTCAGACGGTCGCTTCGGCGAGCGTCTGACCTGCTCGGTTTTCAGCCGCGCATCTATACCCGTTATCGTTGTGCGGTATGCCTGCGTCCGAGTTGTCGCCCGGACGTCGGCAGGACCCGAATCGAAAGGACCCGGAGAGCCATGCCTCCCAAGAAGAAGAAGGTCACGGGGCTCATCAAGCTCCAGATCCAGGCCGGTGCCGCGAACCCGGCTCCGCCGGTCGGCCCCGCGCTGGGTCAGCACGGCGTGAACATCATGGAGTTCTGCAAGGCCTACAACGCCGCGACCGAGTCGCAGCGTGGCTGGGTCATCCCGGTGGAGATCACGGTCTACGAGGACCGCTCCTTCACCTTCGTCACCAAGACCCCGCCGGCCGCGAAGATGATCCTCAAGGCCGCGGGCGTGGAGAAGGGCTCCGGCGAGCCGCACAAGACCAAGGTCGCGAAGATCACGCGTGACCAGGTCCGTGAGATCGCCACCACCAAGATGCCCGACCTCAACGCCAACGACCTGGACGCCGCCGAGAAGATCATCGCCGGCACCGCCCGTTCCATGGGCGTCACGGTCGAGGGCTGACCTCCACCCCCGTAACCCAGCAGTAGTAGTGGAAGGGCCTGCTCGGCCCGGACCACGACTCCTCAAGAGCCAACAGGAGCAACAGTGAGCAAGCGCAGCAAGTCTCTCCGCGCTGCGGACGCCAAGATCGACCGGGAGAAGCTGTACGCCCCGCTCGAGGCCGTCCGTCTCGCCAAGGAGACCTCCACGACCAAGTTCGACGGCACCGTCGAGGTCGCCTTCCGCCTGGGTGTCGACCCGCGCAAGGCCGACCAGATGGTCCGTGGCACCGTGAACCTCCCGCACGGCACCGGTAAGACCGCCCGGGTCCTGGTCTTCGCGACCGGTGACCGTGCCGAGGCCGCGACCGCCGCGGGCGCCGACATCGTCGGCTCCGACGAACTGATCGACGAGGTGGCGAAGGGCCGTCTGGACTTCGACGCCGTCGTCGCCACCCCGGACCTCATGGGCAAGGTCGGCCGCCTCGGCCGCGTCCTCGGCCCGCGTGGTCTGATGCCGAACCCGAAGACGGGCACCGTGACCCCGGACGTGGCCAAGGCCGTGACCGAGATCAAGGGCGGCAAGATCGAGTTCCGTGTCGACAAGCACGCGAACCTGCACTTCATCATCGGCAAGACGTCCTTCGACGACACCAAGCTGGTGGAGAACTACGGCGCGGCCCTGGAGGAGATCCTCCGCCTGAAGCCGTCCGCCGCCAAGGGCCGCTACATCAAGAAGGCCGCCATCAGCACCACGATGGGCCCCGGCATTCCGGTCGACTCCAACCGCACCCGCAACCTCCTCGTCGAGGAGGACCCGGCCGCGGTCTGAGCCTGACGGTTCACCCGGAGCACCGGTTCACGGGCCCCGCACCCCTTCCAGGGTGCGGGGCCCGTCCCCGTTTCCGGCCCGGTTGTCAGTGCTCTGCGTTAGCTTTCTGATACGGGACGGGTGGGGCGACGGCTGGGGGGCGGGTGACGGCGATGGCGGGGACGGGCGTGCGGTGGCCAGTGGGGCGGTCCGCGCTCACGGTGGCCGCGGTGATCGCGGTGCTGGTGGCGGGCGTGACCGGCTGCGGCCCGTCGGACGCCGACGACGACCGGCCGGCCGCGTCCGTGCCGGCCGCCGTGACCGCCGGGCTGCGTGCGGCCGAGCGGGCCACGGAGGCGGCCCGGTCCGCCCGGGTGACGTCCACGACGCGGATCGGCTCCACGATCTCCCTGACGGCGGACGGCGTCCTCGGCTGGACCGAGGGGGTCACCGGCACCCTCACCCTGACCTACACCGGCGGCACCCTGGCCGAGAGCATGCGGCAGCTGGGCAGCGCGTCGATGGAGGCCCGCTATCTGCCCGACGCGTACTACGCGCGCATGGGCGACGCCTTCGCCGCGCGGGCGGGCGGCCGGCACTGGGTCAGATACGCGTACGACGACCTGGACGACGTGGCGGGCGGCGCCGGAGCGGAATTGGGGGACCGGATACGGGCCGCGACCCCCGACCGGTCCCTGGACCTGCTGCTGGCCTCCGACGACGTGCGGGAGGTCGGCGCGGAGCGGGTGCGGGGCCGGCGCACCACGCACTACTCGGGCACGGTCCGGGACATGGACGCCGGTGTCACCGGCCAGACCGTCGAGGTCTGGATAGACGACCGGGACCTGATGGTCAAGAAGGTGGAGAAGGCGGCCACGGCGGACGGCGAGCTGACCCAGACCGCCCACTACCACGACTACGGCGTACGGGTCAGCGCCGAACAGCCCCCGGCCGACGACACCCGGGACGTGACCGAACTGTTGAGCGGAGCGGGAGGTGAGGAGGGGGGAGCCGGAGATCCGCTGGGATAAGCTCACAGAGTTTTCAAAGATCAGCAAACTGTTCCTTTTGTTTTCTTGGGGGGAATCATGGAGCTCGGTATAGGCAAGCGGGGCGGGGCCACCCTCGCCGGAATCGCGGCGCTGGTGCTGGCCGGCGGTGCCGTCGGCTGTGGCGCGGAGAAGGACGGGGCCGCCGAGCGGACGGTCCACCAGGTGATCACGGCGGCGTACGAGAAGACCGCCGAGGCCAAGTCGGCCAAGATCGAGATGACCATGTCGATGCCGACCGCGGCGGGCGGCGACATGACCATGAGCGGCGTGATGGGCTGGGACCCGACCGTCATGGATATGACGATGAAGGGCTCCGCGTTCGCGGCCGCCGGGGCGAACGCTCCCGACCAGATGCGCATGATCTGGCAGGACAACGTCATGTACATGGACATGGGGGCCGAGGCCGCCAAGGACATGGGCGGCAAGCGCTGGATGAAGTTCGACCTGGCCGCCGTGGCGGAGGCGTCCGGCGACGAGGCGCTGGCCGAGCAGATGACCTCGGGCCTGGAGAACATGAACCAGAACCCGGCCGAGCAGCTCGCCATGATGCTGGAGTCGCCCAGCCTCAAGCACGTCGGCACCGAGAAGATCGGCGGCGTCGAGGCCGACCACTACAAGGGCACGCTCACCGTCAAGGAGATGATGGAGAGCAACGAGAGCCTGGACGTGCTGGAGCCCGCGGAGCGCAAGCAGCTCCTGGACAACATCGAGAAGTCCGGCGTCAAGGGTTACGACACCGAGGTCTGGGTCGACGAGAACGACCTGCCGGTCCGCATGGACGTGACGATCGAGTCCCCCGAGGGCGACATCGACACGAGCATGAAGTTCTCGGACTACGGCGCCAAGGCCGAGGTCGAGGTGCCGCCGGCCAGTGAGACCACCGACCTGTTCGAGATGCTCAAGAGCATGGGCGACGCGCTCGGCGACCTCTCCGACGCGACCGGTTCCACCGGCACCGGCTCCACCGGCACCGGCTCCACCGAGGACCTCGACAAGCAGCTCGACGACATCGAGAAGGAGCTGGCCGACCTGGAGGCACTGGACTCCTCCGGCGCCTGAGCCGCTCCCGTCCCGGTCATGACGACGGTCCACTGAGGTCATGACGACGGTCCGCTGACCGGATTTGCCTGCCGGCGATCCGGTCGCGTACTCTCCATGAGAAGCCAAAGACCGCTGGTCGTTGCCGTACGTTCGCAAGAAGGTGCGGTGGCCGAAGGATCCGCTGAACAGCGGACGACCCGCGCAGGTGTCAGTGGAGAAGCTCCCGACGGAATCCGTACCGTGCGCGTGCGGAAGAAAACCGGTTGAGCTACGCCCCGTGCGCCTGCGCCGGGGCGTTTCGTTTTCCCCAGTCCTCCTTCGGGTCCGCGCGGTCCGAATCACCCGGAAGGAGGCCGAGGCTCTATGGCGAGGCCCGACAAGGCTGCCGCGGTTGCCGAGCTGACGGACCAGTTCCGCAACTCGAACGCCGCCGTGCTGACCGAGTACCGCGGTCTCACCGTGGCGCAGCTCAAGACGCTGCGCCGGTCGCTCGGTGAGAACGCCCAGTACGCCGTGGTGAAGAACACGCTGACCAAGATTGCGGCCAACGAGGCCGGGATCACGACGCTGGACGACTACTTCAGTGGTCCGACGGCTGTCGCCTTCATCACCGGTGACCCGGTGGAGTCGGCGAAGGGTCTGCGCGACTTCGCCAAGGACAACCCGAATCTCGTCATCAAGGGCGGTGTCCTTGACGGCAAGGCGCTGTCCGCCGACGAGATCAAGAAGCTTGCGGACCTCGAGTCCCGCGAGGTTCTGCTCTCCAAGCTGGCCGGTGCCTTCAAGGCGAAGCAGTCCCAGGCTGCCTCCGTCTTCCAGGCGCTGCCCTCGAAGCTCGTCCGCACCGTGGACGCGCTCCGTGCCAAGCAGGACGAGCAGGGCGGTGCCGAGTAATTCGGCTCGCTTTCTGATCCGCGCCGCCTGAGCGGCAAGGGTCGCAGCGGGCCCGACGTACGCCCGCCTCACCCCGTACACCCGGCACCTGCCGAATGAGTGGAAGGAAAGCCATCATGGCTCTCACCCAGGACGAACTGCTTGCCGAGTTCGAGAACATGACCCTGATCCAGCTCTCCGAGTTCGTGAAGGCGTTCGAGGAGAAGTTCGACGTCACCGCTGCCGCTGCCGCGCCGGTCGTCGTCGCGGGTGGTGCCGCTGGTGGCGCCGCCGCCGAGCAGGCCGAGGAGAAGGACGAGTTCGACGTCATCCTCACCGGTGCCGGCGACAAGAAGATCCAGGTCATCAAGGTCGTGCGCGAGCTGACCTCCCTCGGCCTGAAGGAGGCCAAGGACCTGGTGGACGGCGCCCCGAAGCCCGTCCTGGAGAAGGTCGCCAAGGAAGCCGCCGAGAAGGCCGCCGAGTCCCTCAAGGGCGCCGGCGCCTCCGTCGAGGTCAAGTAAGACCTTCGCGACCGCGTCGGCGGCCCGTAGCGCGGTAAACATTCCGCCAGGGCTGTAACGCGTACGCACCGAAGAGCGATCATCCATCCGGGTGGTCGCTCTTCGTCGTTCCCGGGCCCTCGCCGTGGTTGCCTTGCGACTGTGTGTGTGCGAGGTATGGTGATCTTCGTTGTGTCTTCGAGCGCCCCGGTTCGGGCAAGGGGGGCCTTGACGAACCGCACGCAGCGCGCAATTCTCAGGACGCGTCGTCACAACGATCCGGGTTCCGAGGCATGGATCGGCGGCGCAGAGGGAAGTATCACCGTGCGTTGAGGGCAGGCTTGCCGCAGGCGTTGAGATGAGGGTAGTGAGGCGCTCCGTAGAGCGGGACTGGACATCAGTGTGCCAAGTGGCTACACTGACCCTTTGCGCTGCCTGTTAGCTGCTCCCTGCCCGTCACCAGGGGCATGCCCTCGCTCGAGCACGGAAACCGGACCATCTCTGACCTGGCCAAACGGCCACAACGGGAAGTCTGTCTCCGTGTGGGGTGAGGGACCGGTACGCGCGTAGTGAGTCCGAGCCCTCGGAAGGACCCCCTCTTGGCCGCCTCGCGCAATGCCTCGACCGCGAATACGAACAACGCTGCCAGCACCGCCCCGCTGCGCATCTCCTTTGCAAAGATCAAGGAGCCCCTCGAGGTTCCGAACCTTCTCGCGCTGCAAACCGAGAGCTTCGACTGGCTGCTCGGCAACGACGCGTGGAAGGCTCGCGTCGAGGAGGCTCTCGAGTCGGGTCACGACGTCCCCACCAAGTCCGGCCTGGAGGAGATCTTCGAGGAGATCTCGCCGATCGAGGACTTCTCCGGGTCGATGTCGCTGACCTTCCGCGACCACCGCTTCGAGCCGCCGAAGAACTCCATCGACGAGTGCAAGGAGCGCGACTTCACGTTCGCCGCCCCGCTCTTCGTCACCGCCGAGTTCACCAACAACGAGACCGGCGAGATCAAGTCCCAGACCGTCTTCATGGGCGACTTCCCGCTCATGACGAACAAGGGCACCTTCGTCATCAACGGCACCGAGCGTGTCGTGGTGTCGCAGCTCGTCCGGTCCCCGGGTGTCTACTTCGACTCCTCCATCGACAAGACGTCCGACAAGGACATCTTCTCCGCCAAGATCATCCCGTCCCGGGGTGCCTGGCTGGAGATGGAGATCGACAAGCGCGACATGGTCGGTGTGCGCATCGACCGCAAGCGCAAGCAGTCCGTGACCGTCCTCCTCAAGGCGCTCGGCTGGACCACCGAGCAGATCCTGGAGGAGTTCGGCGAGTACGAGTCCATGCGCGCCACCCTGGAGAAGGACCACACCCAGGGCCAGGACGACGCGCTGCTCGACATCTACCGCAAGCTGCGTCCGGGCGAGCCCCCGACCCGCGAGGCCGCGCAGACGCTGCTCGAGAACCTGTACTTCAACCCGAAGCGCTACGACCTCGCCAAGGTCGGCCGCTACAAGGTCAACAAGAAGCTCGGCGCGGACGCCCCCCTCGACGCGGGCATCCTGACCGTCGAGGACGTCATCGCGACGATCAAGTACCTGGTCAAGCTGCACGCCGGCGAGACCGAGACGGTCGGCGACAACGGCCAGCCGGTCGTCGTCGAGACCGACGACATCGACCACTTCGGCAACCGTCGTCTGCGCAGCGTCGGCGAGCTCATCCAGAACCAGGTCCGTACGGGTCTGGCGCGTATGGAGCGCGTCGTGCGGGAGCGCATGACGACCCAGGACGTCGAGGCGATCACGCCGCAGACGCTGATCAACATCCGGCCGGTCGTCGCCTCCATCAAGGAGTTCTTCGGCACCAGCCAGCTGTCGCAGTTCATGGACCAGAACAACCCGCTGTCGGGTCTCACCCACAAGCGCCGCCTGTCGGCGCTCGGCCCGGGTGGTCTCTCCCGTGAGCGGGCCGGCTTCGAGGTCCGTGACGTGCACCCCTCGCACTACGGCCGCATGTGCCCGATCGAGACGCCCGAAGGCCCGAACATCGGTCTGATCGGCTCGCTCGCCTCCTACGGCCGGGTCAACGCGTTCGGTTTCGTCGAGACCCCGTACCGCAAGGTCGTCGACGGCCAGGTCACCGACGAGGTCGACTACCTGACCGCCGACGAGGAGGACCGCTTCGTCATCGCGCAGGCCAACGCCACGCTCACCGACGACATGCGGTTCGCCGAGGCCCGCGTCCTGGTCCGCCGCCGCGGCGGCGAGGTCGACTACGTCACGGGCGAGGACGTCGACTACATGGACGTCTCGCCGCGCCAGATGGTGTCGGTCGCGACCGCCATGATCCCGTTCCTGGAGCACGACGACGCCAACCGTGCCCTCATGGGCGCGAACATGATGCGCCAGGCCGTGCCGCTCATCAAGAGCGAGTCGCCGCTGGTCGGCACCGGCATGGAGTACCGCTCCGCGGTCGACGCCGGTGACGTGGTCAAGGCCGAGAAGCCGGGTGTGGTCCAGGAGGTCTCCGCCGACTACATCACCACCGCCAACGACGACGGCACGTACATCACGTACCGGCTGGCCAAGTTCGCCCGCTCCAACCAGGGCACCTCGGTCAACCAGAAGGTCATCGTCAACGAGGGCGACCGGATCATCACCGGCCAGGTCCTGGCCGACGGTCCGGCCACCGAGAACGGCGAGATGGCGCTCGGCAAGAACCTGCTGGTCGCGTTCATGCCGTGGGAGGGTCACAACTACGAGGACGCGATCATCCTGTCGCAGCGCCTCGTGCAGGACGACGTCCTCTCCTCGATCCACATCGAGGAGCACGAGGTCGACGCCCGTGACACCAAGCTCGGCCCCGAGGAGATCACCCGGGACATCCCGAACGTCTCCGAGGAGGTCCTCGCCGACCTCGACGAGCGCGGCATCATCCGCATCGGCGCCGAGGTCATCGCCGGCGACATCCTGGTCGGCAAGGTCACGCCCAAGGGTGAGACCGAGCTGACCCCGGAGGAGCGCCTGCTGCGCGCGATCTTCGGTGAGAAGGCCCGTGAGGTCCGTGACACCTCGCTGAAGGTGCCGCACGGCGAGACCGGCAAGGTCATCGGCGTCCGCGTCTTCGACCGCGAGGAGGGCGACGAGCTGCCGCCCGGCGTGAACCAGCTGGTCCGCGTCTACGTCGCGCAGAAGCGCAAGATCACCGACGGTGACAAGCTCGCCGGCCGTCACGGCAACAAGGGCGTCATCTCCAAGATCAACCCGATCGAGGACATGCCGTTCCTGGAGGACGGCACGCCGGTCGACATCATCCTCAACCCGCTGGGTGTCCCGTCCCGAATGAACCCGGGACAGGTCCTGGAGATCCACCTCGGCTGGCTCGCCAGCCGCGGCTGGGACGTCTCCGGCCTTGCGGAGGAGTGGGCCCAGCGGCTCCAGGTGATCGGCGCCGACAAGGTCGAGCCCGGCACCAACGTCGCCACCCCGGTCTTCGACGGCGCGCGTGAGGACGAGCTGGCGGGTCTGCTCCAGCACACCATCCCCAACCGCGACGGCGAGCGCATGGTGCTCCCGTCCGGCAAGGCGCGGCTGTTCGACGGCCGCAGCGGTGAGCCGTTCCCGGACCCGATCTCGGTCGGCTACATGTACATCCTCAAGCTGCACCACCTGGTCGACGACAAGCTGCACGCCCGCTCGACCGGTCCGTACAGCATGATCACCCAGCAGCCGCTGGGTGGTAAGGCCCAGTTCGGTGGCCAGCGCTTCGGTGAGATGGAGGTGTGGGCGCTGGAGGCGTACGGCGCCGCTTACGCCCTCCAGGAGCTGCTGACCATCAAGTCCGACGACGTCACCGGCCGCGTGAAGGTCTACGAGGCCATCGTCAAGGGCGAGAACATCCCTGAGCCCGGCATCCCCGAGTCCTTCAAGGTGCTCATCAAGGAGATGCAGTCCCTGTGCCTCAACGTGGAGGTGCTGTCCTCGGACGGCATGTCCATCGAGATGCGCGACACCGACGAGGACGTCTTCCGCGCGGCGGAGGAGCTTGGCATCGACCTGTCCCGGCGCGAGCCGAGCAGCGTCGAAGAGGTCTGACGGGAGTCCGGCCGGGCTCGACTGAGCCCGGCCGGCCCCAGGACCCCCGTATCAGACCCCATGACTTACAACCCTGAGAGGGATTGACGCATAGTGCTCGACGTCAACTTCTTCGATGAGCTCCGGATCGGTCTGGCCACCGCTGACGACATCCGTCAGTGGAGCCACGGCGAGGTCAAGAAGCCCGAGACCATCAACTACCGCACCCTCAAGCCGGAAAAGGACGGGCTCTTCTGCGAGAAGATCTTCGGTCCGACCCGGGACTGGGAGTGCTACTGCGGCAAGTACAAGCGCGTCCGCTTCAAGGGCATCATCTGCGAGCGCTGTGGCGTCGAGGTCACGCGCGCGAAGGTGCGCCGTGAGCGGATGGGCCACATCGAGCTGGCCGCTCCCGTCACGCACATCTGGTACTTCAAGGGCGTTCCGTCGCGGCTCGGCTACCTGCTCGACCTCGCGCCGAAGGACCTGGAGAAGGTCATCTACTTCGCCGCGTACATGATCACGTACGTGGACGAGGAGCGCCGTACGCGCGACCTGCCCTCGCTGGAGGCGCACGTCTCCGTCGAGCGCCAGCAGATCGAGCAGCGCCGCGACGCCGACCTGGAGGCCCGCGCCAAGAAGCTGGAGACGGACCTCGCCGAGCTGGAGGCCGAGGGCGCCAAGGCCGACGTGCGCCGCAAGGTGCGCGAAGGTGCCGAGCGTGAGATGAAGCAGCTGCGCGACCGCGCGCAGCGCGAGATCGACCGCCTCGACGAGGTGTGGAACCGGTTCAAGAACCTCAAGGTCCAGGACCTGGAGGGCGACGAGCTGCTCTACCGCGAGCTGCGCGACCGCTTCGGCACCTACTTCGACGGCTCGATGGGCGCCGCCGCGCTGCAGAAGCGCCTGGAGTCCTTCGACCTCGACGAGGAGGCCGAGAAGCTCCGCGAGATCATCCGTACCGGCAAGGGCCAGAAGAAGACCCGCGCGCTCAAGCGCCTCAAGGTCGTCTCCGCGTTCCTGCAGACCAGCAACAGCCCCAAGGGCATGGTGCTCGACTGCGTGCCGGTCATCCCGCCGGACCTGCGTCCGATGGTGCAGCTGGACGGTGGGCGCTTCGCGACCTCCGACCTGAACGACCTGTACCGCCGTGTCATCAACCGCAACAACCGCCTGAAGCGGCTTCTCGACCTCGGCGCGCCCGAGATCATCGTCAACAACGAGAAGCGCATGCTCCAGGAGGCCGTCGACGCGCTCTTCGACAACGGTCGTCGTGGCCGGCCGGTGACCGGTCCGGGCAACCGCCCGCTGAAGTCGCTGTCCGACATGCTCAAGGGCAAGCAGGGCCGCTTCCGTCAGAACCTGCTCGGCAAGCGCGTGGACTACTCCGCGCGTTCCGTGATCGTCGTCGGTCCGCAGCTGAAGCTGCACCAGTGCGGTCTGCCGAAGGCGATGGCGCTGGAGCTGTTCAAGCCGTTCGTGATGAAGCGGCTCGTGGACCTCAACCACGCGCAGAACATCAAGAGCGCCAAGCGGATGGTCGAGCGTGGCCGGACCGTGGTGTACGACGTCCTCGAAGAGGTCATCGCCGAGCACCCGGTGCTGCTGAACCGCGCGCCCACCCTGCACCGCCTCGGCATCCAGGCCTTCGAGCCGCAGCTGGTCGAGGGCAAGGCCATCCAGATCCACCCGCTCGTCTGCACCGCGTTCAACGCGGACTTCGACGGTGACCAGATGGCCGTCCACCTGCCGCTCTCCGCGGAGGCGCAGGCCGAGGCCCGCATCCTGATGCTGTCCTCGAACAACATCCTCAAGCCCGCCGACGGCCGTCCGGTGACGATGCCGACCCAGGACATGGTCCTCGGTCTGTTCTTCCTCACCACCGACGGCGAGGGCCGGGACCTCAAGGGCGAGGGCCGTGCGTTCGGCTCGGCGGCCGAGGCGATCATGGCCTTCGACGCGGGCGAGCTGTCGCTCCAGTCGAAGATCGACATCCGCTTCCCGGTGGGCACCATCCCGCCGCGCGGCTGGACCCCGCCGGCCCGTGAGGAGGGCGAGCCCGAGTGGCAGCAGGGTGACACCTTCACGCTGCGCACCACGCTGGGCCGCGCGCTCTTCAACGAGCTGCTGCCCGAGGACTACCCGTTCGTCGACTACGAGGTCGGCAAGAAGCAGCTCTCCGAGATCGTCAACGACCTCGCCGAGCGCTACCCGAAGGTCATCGTGGCGGCGACGCTCGACAACCTGAAGGCGTCCGGCTTCTTCTGGGCGACCCGTTCCGGTGTCACCGTGGCCATCTCCGACGTCGTCGTCCCCGAGGCGAAGAAGGAGATCGTCAAGGGCTACGAGGCGCAGGACGAGAAGGTCCAGAAGCAGTACGAGCGCGGTCTGATCACCAAGGACGAGCGCACGCAGGAGCTCATCGCGATCTGGACCAAGGCGACCAACGAGGTCGCCGAGGCGATGAACGACAACTTCCCGAAGACCAACCCGATCTTCATGATGGTGAACTCGGGTGCACGAGGCAACATGATGCAGATGCGTCAGATCGCCGGTATGCGTGGTCTGGTGTCGAACGCGAAGAACGAGACGATCCCGCGTCCGATCAAGGCGTCGTTCCGTGAGGGTCTGTCCGTGTTGGAGTACTTCATCTCCACGCACGGTGCCCGTAAGGGTCTGGCGGACACCGCCCTGCGTACCGCCGACTCGGGTTACCTCACCCGTCGTCTGGTCGACGTCTCCCAGGACGTCATCATCCGCGAGGAGGACTGCGGCACCGACCGCGGTCTGCGCCTGAAGATCGCCGACCGTCAGGACGGCGTGCTGCTCAAGGCGGAGGACGTCGAGACGTCCGTGTACGCGCGCTGCCTCGCCGAGGACATCGTGGTCGACGGCAAGGTGCTGGCCCCGGCCGGCACCGACCTCGGCGACGTGCTCATCGACGAGCTGGTCAAGCACGGCGTCGAGGAGGTCAAGACCCGCTCGGTCCTGACCTGCGAGTCCGCCGTCGGTACCTGCGCGATGTGCTACGGCCGCTCGCTGGCCACCGGCAAGCTGGTCGACATCGGTGAGGCGGTCGGCATCATCGCCGCCCAGTCCATCGGTGAGCCCGGTACCCAGCTGACGATGCGTACCTTCCACACCGGTGGTGTGGCCGGTGACGACATCACCCAGGGTCTGCCGCGTGTCGTCGAGCTGTTCGAGGCCCGTACCCCGAAGGGTGTCGCCCCGATCTCCGAGGCCTCCGGCCGCGTCCGGATCGAGGAGACCGAGAAGACCAAGAAGATCGTCGTCACCCCGGACGACGGCAGCGACGAGACGGCGTACCCGATCTCGAAGCGTGCCCGTCTGCTGGTGGGCGAGGGCGACCACGTCGAGGTGGGCCAGAAGCTCACCGTGGGTGCCACCAACCCGCACGACGTGCTGCGCATCCTCGGTCAGCGGGCCGTGCAGGTCCACCTGGTCGGCGAGGTGCAGAAGGTCTACAACTCGCAGGGTGTGTCGATCCACGACAAGCACATCGAGATCATCATCCGGCAGATGCTGCGCCGCGTGACGATCATCGAGTCCGGCGACGCCGAGCTGCTGCCCGGCGAGCTGGTCGAGCGGTCGAAGTTCGAGACCGAGAACCGGCGGGTCGTGCAGGAGGGCGGTCACCCGGCCTCGGGTCGTCCGCAGCTGATGGGTATCACCAAGGCCTCGCTGGCGACGGAGTCCTGGCTGTCGGCCGCCTCCTTCCAGGAGACGACCCGAGTGCTGACGGACGCGGCGATCAACGCCAAGTCCGACTCGCTGATCGGCCTCAAGGAGAACGTCATCATCGGTAAGCTCATCCCGGCCGGTACGGGTCTGTCCCGTTACCGCAACATCCGGGTGGAGCCGACCGAGGAGGCCAAGGCCGCGATGTACTCGGCCGTCGGCTACGACGACATCGACTACTCGCCCTTCGGGACGGGGTCGGGTCAGGCCGTGCCGCTGGAGGACTACGACTACGGGCCGTACAACCAGTAGCCGGCAGGCGTAACTGTTGAAGGGCGGCCACTCCGTTTCGTACGGGGTGGCCGCCCTTCGGCGTGGGCGGGGCCGGTCAGCGGCCGACGGAGGGGTGTGCCTCCAGGGCCTGCAGCCGCTCCTCGTGGCCGGGATGGCCGGCCAGCAGACGGGTCAGCGCGCCGGGCTGGTCCGGCCGTTTCCCGGTCCTGCGCTCGGCCTCGGCGGCGCGGGCGCGCTCCGCCGCTTCCTGGGCCTCCAGGTGCCGCAGCACCTCGGTCATCTCCGGTGCGAAGCCGAGTGCGGCGGCCTGTTCGTCGGCGCGGAGTTCGCTCTTGCGGGCCGTGTAGGCGAGGAAGTACGGGGCGACCAGCAGGGAGAGCACGATCGGCCAGTAGGCCAGTGCGAGCCCGACCGCGCAGGACGCCAGGCAGACGAAGAGCAGTGTGGCCACGATCAGGCTGATGCGGCTGGCGATGTACACCGCGCCGATCGCGACGACACTCGTCACGTTCCAGGCGATCCGGCCGGGCAGGGCGTACCAGTAGCCGAGCAGGCCCGCCCAGGAGTGGCCGCCGGTGTGGTGGCCCAGTTCGTGGGCGAGGACGGCGGCGAGGTGGCTGCTGGGGACGTTGTCGAGCGCGTAGGTCGTGACGCCGACGATGTGGCAGGCGATGGCGGTCGCGTTCAGGCCGTCGCGGTTCTCCACCATCAGCTCGTACGTGCGGGCCTCGATGCCCGCGCGGGCGGTGACCTCGTGCCACACGGGCTCCAGGCGGGCCTGCTCCTCCGGCTCCGGGGGCCGCAGCTTCATGACGCGGCGGGCGAAGAGCCGCTCGGTGGGGCGGTGGAAGGCGAGGGCGCCGGAGAGCAGCCAGGCGGCCACGACGATCCAGCCCACCACGGGGCCGGCCAGGGCCACGGCCAGTGAGGCGACGAGGGCGAAGCTCGCCACGAAGCCGGGTACGTGCACGAGCAGGCGCCCCCAGGCTGTGGCGTCCGCGCCGCGTTGCTGCGCGGCGATGTGGACGCGGGCTCCCGCGTGACGGTAGTCGAGGTCGTCAGGGGCGGGGGGCTTCTCGGCGGGGGCCTGGGCCTGGGTCGGGGCCGGGGTCGGGGCCGGGGCCGGGATCGAGGTTGGGGCGGTGGCGGGAAGCGGTGCGGTGAAGGTTGTGGAGGGGCCTGTGCGGTCCGGGTGGGGCGGGCCTGTGCGGTCCGGGTGAGCTGCGGCTTCGGGTGGCGGGGCGGTGGGTGCCCCGGCGGGGTGCGGAGGTGGCGCGGGTTCAGGGTGGACGGGGGGTGCCGTGTCGCTGGGGTGCGGGGTACGAGGTGCGGGGGTGGTGGGGTAGGCGGGTGGCGCCGGGATGGTGGGGTACGGGGGCGCCGTGTCGCCGGGGTGGCGGGGCGCCGTGTCGCCGGGGTGGCGGGGCGTCGTCGCGCCGGTGGGGTAGCGGGGTGGGGCGTCGGCGGGGTGCTGGGGGCGGGTGTCCTCCGGGTACTGGGGCGGCGCGGCCGCGTGGTCGGCCTGCGGGGAGGGTGAGCCGGGGGTGGCCGACGGAGTGTGCGGGTACGGGGGCGGGGCCTCGGGGTAGGTGGGGGCGGATGTGGGGTCTGGGGGTGGGGCTGCCGGGTATGTCGGTGCGGGTGTGGGGTCTGAGGGTGGGGCTGCCGGGTACGTCGGTCCGGCGTGGTGGGGGCGCGGGAGGGGAGTTTCCGGGTATGCCGGCGCCGGTGGGGTGTGTGCGGGGGGTGTCTTCGGGTAGGTCGGCGGGGTTTCGGGGTAGGTGGGTGCGGGCGTGGGGTACGGGGGAGGTGCTTCCTGGTATGCCGGTGCCAGTGGGGTGTGTGCGGGGGGTGCTTCCGGGTAGGTCGGCGGGGTTTCGGGGTACGTCGGTGCGGGCGTCGGGTCCGGGGGTGTCGGCTGGGTGTGTGGGTGTGGCTGGTCCGGGTGCTGGGGCATGGTGGGAGTTCCTTCGGGGCGGGGACGTCAGCCGACCAGGAGCGCGGCGGGCAGCAGGACCGTCCCCGCGCAGAAGGCGATCAGGCCGACGCGGATCCACTGGTGCTTGCGGGCGGCTATGCGGCTGGTGTCGGTGAGCGCGGCCGTCAGCCCGGCCACGGGGTCGCGTTCGGTGTCGGCGAGGGCGCCGGCCAGTGCGCCGTCGTACGCGGCCTGCCGTACGTCGTCGAAGTAGCACAGCGGTTCGCCGGGGACCCAGCGATCGCCGCCGAAGCGGGGCAGGACGGCGAGCAGCAGCGCGAAGAGGGAGAGGCCGAGGGCCAGTGTTCCGGCCCACCACAGGAGTGATCCCGCTGCCGAGAGGGAGCCCGGGGTCCAGTCCCGGCCGGCCATGAGACCGCTGAACACGCCGGCGGTCATGCCGAGCGCCGCCACCAGGACGGCCGCCTTGCTGTCGGCGCGCGCGATCTCGCCGCGCATCTCGGTGAGCAGCCGTTCGCCGGTCTGTGCGCCGGGCGGCGGCACGGCCCGGGCCGGGGACCCGGGCGGCGCGTCCGGAGTCGTCATGCGGGCTCGGCCGGAGGCGTGCCGGGCATGCCGGGCGTGTTGGGCGCCGGGCCGTCGACGGCGTACGGCGGCGGGGGTGCGGCGGGGGCGGGGACGTCCGTGGGCGGCGGTGCGGCCGGGCCGGGCGGCTGGTGCGGCGCGGGCGCCCGCGGGGTCTGCCGATCGTCCGGGCCCGGCGCCTCGCGGCCCTCGTGCCCGCCCTGGGCCGGGAGCGTCCCGGCCGGGAGGGCCTGCCGGCCGTCGGCCCCCGTGCTCCGGCGGCGGACCAGGTCGTCGACCGCGTGGCGTACCTGCCGGATCGCCTCGGCCTTCTGGTAGTCCTCCAGCTCGTCACCGCCGATGAGCTGCAACTGGTTCTGGATGAAGACCAGCTGGTCCTGCTGGATGCTGTGGATGACCAGCTGGGTGTCCCCGGGGTGCTGGGCCAGGTGGAGGGCCCAGGCGCCGACGCCGCCGTGCTGGAGGTGGTAGCGGTAGAAGTTGATCTTCTCGGCCACCAGTTGCTGTTGCTGCTGCTGGTGCAGGGCCTCCAGCTCGTACTGCTGACGGGCCCTGCGGAGCTGGAGCTCGTGTTCGGGGTCGAGCATCTCGGACTCGTAGCGCAGCGACCGCTGCCGCCGCCGGTGCTCCAGCGCATCCTCGTCCGGGCGCAGCCGCACCACGCAGTCGACCGCCAGCCCGGTGCCCGCCGCGAAGCCGTTGCTGTCGGCCGTCTTCTGGACGGCCTCCTCGGCGGCGGCGCTGTCCTCGACGGAGAACCGGCGGCTGACCGGCCGGGCGAGCTGCTGCAGTTCACGCGTCAGCCGCGCGGGCACGTCGCGCTCGCCGCTGCGCACGTACGCCTCGGGATCGGTGACCCGCCAGGTCAGTTCGGCGGTGACGGTGAACGGGAAGGCGTCGTCGTCGCTGGGCAGTTCCAGCTCGGCCCGCACGGGGTGGCTGCCCATGTCCACCTCGTACACCGAGACGTAACGGCGGGTGGCCGCGTCCGTGCGGCTCGGGCGGTGCGGCGGGATGTACGGGTCGTAGGCGCCGTCCTTGGTGGCGAAGACCAGCGCGTGGTCGATCGCCATGACCGGGCGGCGGCCGGTGTAGTCGAACCGGGAGATCGGCCGGACCGTGATGACCGGGTCCTTCAGTGTGCTGTGCCGGTCGACGTCCTGCTGCCACTCCGGCTGACGGAAGAAGTCCGCCATGGGTCAACTCCTCGTGTTGCTTCGGGTCCTCGTGGATCAGGGGGCCGCGGCGGCCGGGTTCAGCAGCGCGAGCAGGTGGTCCGCCACGGGCGGGCGCGGGCCGCCGTCCTCGGCGCGCAGCGTGCGCAGCTCGTGGCAGAGCCGGTCGCGGTCGGCCGCGGTGACGACCAGCGCGGGCAGCAGCAGCTCCAGGGCGCGTGCCGTGTCGGCGCGGTGCTGGGCCACCCGCACCCAGGTGCGCAGGGCGCTCAGGGCCTGCCGGGTGTGGGCGCGGTCGCCCAGCGCGGTGCGCCACAGGGTGGCCAGGTCGCGGGCGGTGGCCGCCTCGTACATGCCGGTGTCGGCGTACCACTCGACGAGCGCGCTCTCCTCGGCGTTGTCACAGGCGCGCACGAACGCGTTCAGGGCGAGGGCGCGGACGGCCGGGGTGTCGTGGTGGAGCAGCCGGACGAGTTCGGAGAGCATCTCGCCCCGGCGCGCGCCCACCGACAGCAGCAGTGCCGTCGACTCGATCAGGTTGGCGCTCTCGGCCGGGCTGCTGTTGTCGGCCCGGGCCCGGCCGGCGAGCGCGGCGAGGGCCGGCGGGGCCAGGTCCGGGCTGAGCGGCGCGAGCAGCCCGAAGGCGCGGATGGCGGTCCAGCGGCGGGCCCAGTGGGTGTCCGTGCACCACTGGGTGAGGAGCCGCAGGACGACCGGGGCGTCCAGCAACTGCGCGAGGGTGAGCGCGTTCGCGGCGGTCACCCGCGGTCCGAAGGAGGGCGAGACGGCCCAGTCGCCGATGAGCAGGGCGATCGCCGAGGGCAGGTCGGCGCGGGCGAGCAGCGCGGCGGCGGCCGCGGCGCGGGTGCGGACGACGGGACGCGCGTCGCGGGCCAGGTCCTTCAGCCAGGCCACGAGCGCGGGCCGGGCCGAGGGGTGCCCCGTCCACACCTCGGCGAGCAGCGCGCGGGGCGCGTCCTCCCGGGGGAAGAACGCCGTGAACTGCGGAACCACTCCCCATTCGGTGGCCTCGTCCCGCATCTCGCCCTCGGCGCCCGCGCGCTCCAGCCGGGCTTCGGCGGACAGCCCGAACACCGGGATCTCCGGTGGTTCCTCGGGCTGCTGGAGGCGCTGGAAATGGACGAACAGCCGGTCGGCCAGTTCGGCGGCCAGGACGTACGGGGCACGGTCGAAGACGGCGAGCGCGATCAGGAACGCCTTGTCGCGCAGATCGGTGCCGGTGTCGCCCAGCCGGTCGCGGCACTGCTTCTCCATCGCCGCCTGGCCGAAGTCCGTGAGCCGGGCCGCCGCACGGTCGCTGCCGTCGTACGCGGCCAGCGCCTCGGCGAACTCGGCCGCCTCCGCCGGGTGACGCGGGCCCTGGGCGTGCCGGGCGAGGAACTCGCGTACGGGGGCGAGGGACAGCAGCCGGTCGGCGTCGTCCGCGCGCCGCCGGACCACATGGGCCCGGAGCACGTCCGCCGTCTCGGGGGGCTCCCACCGGGTGGGGGTGACACCCAGCAGGAACGGCGAGTTCTCGACGGTCACCACGAGGTAGCCGTCCGTCTGTCCGAGCCGGTCGCGGGCCGCGTACAGGTGGGTGTCGCGCAGCGGCCGGTTGCGGGTCAGCGGCAGATCGCGCAGGACGTACCCGCCCGGCTGCGCGAGCAGGCCCGGCAGGGCGGCCGGGGTCGTCTCCGCGGGCAGGGCGTGCACGGCGGGCACGCCCAGGCGGTGCAGCAGCATGCGCGCGGCCGCGTACCGTCCGCCGGCGTGGGCGCCGGACAGGACCAGGACGCGCTCCCGGCGCAGCCGTTCCAGGGCGCCCGCGAAGACGGGGCCCTCGACGAACACCGAGGCCAGGGCCTCCAGCCGTTCGCCCGGGATCTGACCGGAGACGTACGGGTCCGCGGCCGGCCCGTGGTGGTGGACCTCGGTCTTGCCGCCGAGGAAGACGTCCCCCGTCACGTGGCCGCCGGACACGCCGTGCTGGGACCCGCCGACGAGACTGCCGCCGAAGGAGGCGGCCGACCCGAGGATGAAGCCGGGCGCGTGGGTGAACAGCTCGCGCTGGGCGGCGCGCGCCTCCTGGGTGAGCTCCTGGGGCTCCTCACCGCTCCCGGTGGTGCCCGGGGGCGGGGAGGGCGAGGGCGAGGGTGAAGCCGGGGGAGACGGGGACGGGGGCTCGGACGGACGCGGCGCGGAGTCCGCCGAGGGCTCCTGGAGCGGGGGCGCC
This sequence comes from Streptomyces sp. NPDC090994, assembly GCF_044768905.1. Classification (NCBI taxonomy): domain Bacteria; kingdom Bacillati; phylum Actinomycetota; class Actinomycetes; order Kitasatosporales; family Streptomycetaceae; genus Streptomyces; species Streptomyces sp. NPDC090994. Next base: position 721,549 of record NZ_JBIVWS010000001.1, on the reverse strand, counting down.
GTCATGCCGGCTCACCTCCGGACGGAGTCCGCGGGGCGCCCTCGGTGACCGGGGCGTTCGTCCCGCCCAGGTGGACGCCTCCGGTGACCTGCCCGCCGGACACGCCGTGCTGGTCCCCGCCCACGAGGCTGCCGCCGAAGCTGGGGGCGCCCCCGGTGAAGTGGAAGACGGCACCGCCCGCGGGCGCCGCGGCCGGCGGCGTCTGCCGGCGGGCGTCGTCCTGCGGCGGAGCGGGCGGTCGATGCCCCGGTGCCGGACGCTCCCCCGAGCCGTCCGGCACCGGGGCTCCCCCCACCCCCGTGCCACTGTGGTCATGGACCCCGGCGGAGCCTTCGCCGCCGGGGATCGGGCCGTGCAGCCAGGCCCGCAGGGGGCCGTTCTTGCTGTCCACCGTCACCGCGTGGAAGTCGTCCGCCGGGATGCCGGGGTGGTCGTGCCGTACGACGCCGGAGTACACGCTCTCCGAGACGCACAGCGCGAAGTCGTCGCGGCGGTCCCGCAGGGCCGCGCGCAGCAACTGGGCGTCGAGCAGCCGGCAGGCGTGGTTGAGGTCGGAGCCGACCCAGCCGTCGTGTCCGTCCACGGCGACGTAGCCCGACGCGACGACACCGCGCAGCCGGATCTGGGCGGAGCGCGACGCCATGCGGTTGACGGCCCGCAACTCGGCGGGCACCTCGGTGAGCAGGGCCCGCAGCAGCGCGGTCAGCGACGCGTTCGCGTCGATCAGCTCCATCACCGAGTCGCCGCGGTCGGCCCGCAGTCGCCGGGTCTCGTCGATGCCGGCGCGTTCGAGCGCGCGGTCGGTGATGTCGTAGAGCATGCGCCGCAGGTACGCCTGCTCGACATCGTCCCGGTCGCTGTACTTCTCGATGTCGAGCAGGAGGATCGTCCGGCTCACGGGGTCCGCCATGGTCGCCTTCCGGTGAGAGTGTCGCCTGGTGAGAAGAGTGGCGTCCCCGGTGGCGGCGGGAGGAGGACGGATGACGCACTCGAACTGTGACCGTGTGCACAGTGGGGCACCGTGGGGGAGGCGGGGCGCCTGCCCGTGCGGGTGCTTCTGTGGGTGCCGGGTGCCGGGTGCCGGGTGCCGGGTGCCGGGTGCCGGTGACGGGTGCCGGTGACGGGTGCCGGCGACGGTTCGGCGGGTGGTGTGCCCGTGCGGCCGATGCGTACCGGCCCCCGGCCCCCGGCCGCGGTTCAGCCGTCCGCGCGGGCGATGCGCCGCAGGACGTCCATCCGGACGATCACCAGCGCCCGTCGGCCCGTCACCACCACGCCGCGCGAGCGCAGGTCCTTCAGCTCCCGCTGCACCATCTCCCGCGACGCCCCGACCGACCCGGCCAGCTCCTGCTTGGTGAGGGGGACCAGCAGTTCGACCCCCGCCTCCGTGTAGCGCGCGTTGGTGCGGGCCAGCTCCAGGAGAAGGGCGGCGAGCCGCTCCCGTACGCTCATCGCCGCGAACTCCACCCGCCGCTGGTCCGCCGCCCGCATCCGGTCGGAGGTGAGCCCCAGCAGCGCGTACGACACGGCGGGGGAGCCGGAGAGGAACTCGGTGAACCGCGTCCGCTCGACCGCCACCGCGCGCACCGGCTCCAGCGCGGTCACCGTCGCCGAGCGCGGCCGTCCGGTGAGCGCGGCGGACTCCCCGATGATGTCGCCGGGCCCGCGCACCGCGAGCAGGGCCACGTAACCGTTGACGGCGGCGGCGGTCACCTTCGTCCACCCGTGGGTGACGAACAGGACGTACGACGACGGTTCGTGCTGGTGGAGCAGGACGTCCCGGAGCCGGAAGCGCAGCTCGCGGCCGAGGTCGAGGAGCGCCTCGCGGTCCTGTTTCTCCAGCCGCGCCAGGAAGGGCACCTGGTCGTCGAAGCCCGCCTCTCCCATCAGGTCTGCCGTGGTCATGAGCCCCCGTCCCCCTCGGTCCGTCCCCAGCGACCGTTCAACGTACTGAACCTGTCGTTGTCATGAACGGCAGATCGGTAAACCGGTCACAGCCGCACGCACCGGTGCCGGACGGGCGGCTTCGGGCGCATGATGGAAGCCAACCCTCGCCCCGGGAGGTGCCGGCCCGTGTCGTACCCCGCATGGCAGCAGCCGACGGGTCCCCACCCCCCGTCCGTCCTCGCCTCCCACGCCGAGCGCGAGCGGGCCGTGGATGTGCTCCGGGCCGGGTACGGGGAGGGCAGGCTGGAGCACGCCGAGTTCGAGAAGCGGGTCGCGCGGGCCTACGAGGCGCGGACCGTCGGGGAGCTGGCGCTGCTCGTCGCCGATCTGCCGCAGGGGCCCGCGCCGGTCGGGCGGGCCGTGGCGCCGGCGGCCTTCCTGCCGGCGCCGCCGGTCACCAACGGCAAGGCGGTCGGGGCCCTGGTCTGCGGGGTGCTCACGTTCGCGACGGGGGGTCTCACCGGCATCCCCGCGGTGATCCTCGGGCACACCGCCCGCGGGGAGATGCGGCGCAGCGGGGAGCGCGGTGACGGGCTCGCCATGACCGGGCTGGTGCTGGGCTGGCTGTCGGTCGCCGGGTGGGCGTTCTTCGTCGTGCTCCTCGTCGCGGCGGGGCTGGCCTCGTCGGGGTGACCTCCGGGGACGGGTGATCCGAAGATCGACTTCAGTGCGGGGGCTTGACAGGGGCCGCGTGGGAATGCGGGTCGGTCGCATTTGTTTTGACCACAGCGAATGCGGTAGGTACGCTCAGACCTTGTGCCTGGGGTGTGCCCTGGCTCCTGTGCGTGCCTGTGAACCGTACGGGGGTCCGCGAGCGGCCACCGTAATCTGTGCTCTTTTCGCCTCGCGGCGGGAGTCCGCCGGATTCGACACACCCGACCGCGTGGGTCGGCGACGTTCCAGGTTAGCTGTACCCATCGGCACAAGAGACCGGAGAAGTAGTGCCTACGATCCAGCAGCTGGTCCGAAAGGGCCGGCAGGACAAGGTCGAGAAGAACAAGACGCCCGCACTCGAGGGTTCCCCTCAGCGTCGCGGCGTCTGCACGCGTGTGTTCACGACCACCCCGAAGAAGCCGAACTCGGCCCTGCGTAAGGTCGCGCGTGTGCGTCTGACCAGCGGGATCGAGGTCACCGCTTACATTCCGGGTGAGGGGCACAACCTGCAGGAGCACTCCATCGTGCTCGTGCGCGGCGGCCGTGTGAAGGACCTGCCGGGTGTTCGCTACAAGATCATCCGCGGCTCCCTCGACACCCAGGGTGTCAAGAACCGCAAGCAGGCTCGCAGCCGCTACGGCGCCAAGAAGGAGAAGTAAGAATGCCTCGTAAGGGCCCCGCCCCGAAGCGTCCGGTCATCATCGACCCGGTCTACGGCTCTCCTCTGGTGACCTCCCTGATCAACAAGGTGCTGCTCAACGGCAAGCGCTCCACCGCCGAGCGCATCGTCTACGGCGCCATGGAGGGTCTGCGTGAGAAGACGGGCAACGACCCGATCATCACGCTGAAGCGCGCGCTGGAGAACATCAAGCCGACCCTCGAGGTCAAGTCCCGCCGTGTCGGTGGCGCCACGTACCAGGTGCCGATCGAGGTCAAGCCCGGTCGCGCCAACACGCTCGCGCTGCGCTGGCTCGTCGGCTACTCCCGCGCCCGTCGCGAGAAGACCATGACCGAGCGTCTGCTCAACGAGCTTCTCGACGCTTCGAACGGCCTCGGTGCGGCCGTCAAGAAGCGCGAGGACACGCACAAGATGGCCGAGTCCAACAAGGCCTTCGCGCACTACCGCTGGTAGTCGCTACCCACATCGAGACCGAGAGAAGACTGAAGCCTTATGGCTACCACTTCACTTGACCTGGCCAAGGTCCGCAACATCGGGATCATGGCCCACATCGACGCGGGCAAGACGACCACCACCGAGCGGATCCTGTTCTACACCGGTGTGTCGTACAAGATCGGTGAGGTCCACGACGGCGCCGCCACGATGGACTGGATGGAGCAGGAGCAGGAGCGTGGCATCACGATCACCTCTGCTGCCACCACCTGTCACTGGCCGATGGAAGACGTCGACCACACCATCAACATCATCGACACGCCGGGCCACGTCGACTTCACCGTCGAGGTGGAGCGTTCGCTGCGTGTGCTCGACGGTGCCGTGACGGTGTTCGACGGCGTCGCCGGTGTCGAGCCGCAGTCCGAGACGGTGTGGCGTCAGGCGGACCGCTACGGCGTCCCGCGCATCTGCTTCGTCAACAAGCTCGACCGCACGGGTGCCGAGTTCCACCGCTGCGTCGACATGATCTCCGACCGCCTGGGCGCGCAGCCGCTGGTCATGCAGCTGCCGATCGGTGCGGAGGCGGACTTCAAGGGCGTCGTCGACCTCGTGACGATGAAGGCCTTCGTCTGGTCCGCCGAGGCCAGCAAGGGCGAGATGTACGACATCGTCGACATCCCGGACACCCACACCGAGGCTGCCGAGGAGTACCGCGGCAAGCTTCTGGAGGCCGTCGCCGAGAACGACGAAGAGCTGATGGAGCTGTACCTGGAGGGCGAGGAGCCCTCCGTGGAGCAGCTGTACGCGGCGATCCGCCGTATCACCATCGCCTCCGGCAAGGGCGACGGCACCACCGTCACCCCCGTCTTCTGCGGCACCGCGTTCAAGAACAAGGGCGTCCAGCCCCTGCTCGACGCGGTCGTGCGCTACCTCCCCTCCCCCCTGGACGTCGAGGCCATCGAGGGCCAGGACGTGAAGGACCCGGAGAAGGTCATCGCGCGCAAGCCGTCGGACGACGAGCCGCTCGCGGCGCTGGCGTTCAAGATCATGAGCGACCCGCACCTCGGCAAGCTCACCTTCGTCCGCGTGTACTCCGGCCGCCTGGAGTCCGGCACCTCCGTGCTGAACTCCGTCAAGGGCCGCAAGGAGCGCATCGGCAAGATCTACCGCATGCACGCCAACAAGCGTGAGGAGATCGACGCGGTGGGCGCCGGCGACATCGTCGCGGTGATGGGTCTCAAGCAGACCACCACCGGTGAGACGCTGTCCGACGAGAAGAACCCGGTGATCCTGGAGTCCATGGACTTCCCGGCGCCGGTCATCGAGGTCGCGATCGAGCCCAAGTCCAAGGGCGACCAGGAGAAGCTGGGTGTCGCCATCCAGCGCCTCGCGGAGGAGGACCCCTCCTTCCAGGTGTCCACCAACGAGGAGACCGGCCAGACCGTCATCGGCGGTATGGGCGAGCTTCACCTCGAAGTGCTGGTCGACCGGATGAAGCGCGAGTTCAAGGTCGAGGCCAACGTCGGCAAGCCGCAGGTCGCGTACCGTGAGACGATCCGCAAGGCCGTCGAGCGCGTCGACTACACCCACAAGAAGCAGACCGGTGGTACCGGTCAGTTCGCCAAGGTGCAGATCGCGATCGAGCCGATCGAGGGCGGCGACGCCTCGTACGAGTTCGTCAACAAGGTCACCGGTGGCCGTGTGCCGAAGGAGTACATCCCTTCGGTGGACGCCGGCGCGCAGGAGGCCATGCAGTTCGGCATCCTCGCCGGTTACGAGATGACCGGTGTCCGCGTGACGCTGCTCGACGGTGCCTACCACGAGGTCGACTCCTCCGAGCTGGCGTTCAAGATCGCCGGTTCGCAGGCCTTCAAGGAGGCCGCGCGCAAGGCTTCGCCCGTGCTCCTGGAGCCGATGATGGCCGTCGAGGTCACCACGCCCGAGGACTACATGGGTGACGTCATCGGCGACATCAACTCCCGCCGTGGCCAGATCCAGGCCATGGAGGAGCGGGCCGGTGCCCGCGTCGTCAAGGGCCTCGTGCCCCTGTCGGAGATGTTCGGCTACGTCGGCGACCTCCGCAGCAAGACGTCGGGTCGCGCAAGCTACTCGATGCAGTTCGACTCCTACGCCGAGGTTCCGCGGAACGTCGCCGAGGAGATCATCGCGAAGGCCAAGGGCGAGTAACGAGGCTCCGTTTAACGGACCACGTTCCCACGCTTTAGGCTTGACTCCGGAGCCTGCATCAGGGCATTCCGCCGCGAATCGGCTATCCGCCGTGCAGCCGGCGGAATGCCCCCCGGGCCCGGGCTATCCAGCAAAGATCACCTGGCGCCGATGAAGCAAGGCGTTCAGAACCACTCCACAGGAGGACCCCAGTGGCGAAGGCGAAGTTCGAGCGGACTAAGCCGCACGTCAACATCGGCACCATCGGTCACATCGACCACGGTAAGACGACCCTCACGGCCGCCATTACCAAGGTGCTGCACGACGCGTACCCGGACCTGAACGAGGCCTCGGCCTTCGACCAGATCGACAAGGCTCCTGAGGAGCGCCAGCGCGGTATCACCATCTCCATCGCGCACGTCGAGTACCAGACCGAGACGCGTCACTACGCCCACGTCGACTGCCCCGGTCACGCGGACTACATCAAGAACATGATCACGGGTGCGGCGCAGATGGACGGCGCCATCCTCGTGGTCGCCGCCACCGACGGCCCGATGCCGCAGACCAAGGAGCACGTGCTCCTGGCCCGCCAGGTCGGCGTTCCGTACATCGTCGTCGCCCTGAACAAGGCCGACATGGTGGACGACGAGGAGATCCTGGAGCTCGTCGAGCTCGAGGTCCGTGAGCTCCTCTCCGAGTACGAGTTCCCGGGCGACGACCTGCCGGTCGTCAAGGTCTCCGCCCTGAAGGCCCTTGAGGGCGACAAGGAGTGGGGCCAGTCCGTCCTCGACCTGATGAAGGCCGTGGACGAGTCCATCCCGGAGCCCGAGCGCGACGTCGACAAGCCGTTCCTGATGCCGATCGAGGACGTCTTCACCATCACCGGTCGCGGTACGGTCGTCACCGGCCGCATCGAGCGTGGTGTCCTCAAGGTCAACGAGACCGTCGACATCATCGGCATCAAGCAGGACAAGACCACCACCACGGTCACCGGCATCGAGATGTTCCGCAAGCTGCTCGACGAGGGCCAGGCCGGTGAGAACGTCGGTCTGCTGCTCCGCGGCATCAAGCGCGAGGACGTCGAGCGCGGCCAGGTCATCATCAAGCCGGGCTCGGTCACCCCGCACACCGAGTTCGAGGCGCAGGCCTACATCCTGTCCAAGGACGAGGGTGGCCGCCACACGCCGTTCTTCAACAACTACCGTCCGCAGTTCTACTTCCGCACGACGGACGTGACCGGCGTGGTGACCCTCCCCGAGGGCACCGAGATGGTCATGCCGGGTGACAACACCGAGATGAAGGTGGAGCTCATCCAGCCCGTCGCCATGGAAGAGGGCCTGAAGTTCGCCATCCGCGAGGGTGGCCGGACCGTGGGCGCCGGCCAGGTCACCAAGATCAACAAGTGATCTGACCTGTCCTGAGTGGCTCGGAGGGGCCCGTACGACTTCGGTCGTGCGGGCCCCTTCGCCGTGTCCGGGTGCGGGCGTGTTGACTAAACGGAGCGGTGTTCCGTATCGTAACGGAACGTGGTTCCGCTTACTGGAGGGCGCATCATGAGCGCACCGACCCCTGTTCTCTCGTACAGCCCCGTCGTCCTGCCGGTACCCGGACGTCCCGTGGACCTCCAGGTGCGGGTCACCGTGCCCGCGACCGGGGAGGCCGGCCTGCCCGTCATCCTCTTCTCGCACGGTCACGGCCCCTCGAACCACCTCTCCTCGCTGAACGGCTACGCGCCGCTCGCCCACGCCTGGGCCGCGCAGGGCTTCGCCGTCGTGCAGCCCACCCACCTCAGCTCCCGGACGCTGAGCCACCTGCACAGCGGTCCCGGCTCCGGGTCCCTGTTCTGGCGCTCGCGTGCCGAGGACATGACGCACGTCCTCGACCGGCTCGACGCGGTGGAGGCCGCGGTGCCGGGGCTCGCCGGGCGGATCGACCACGGCAAGGTCGCCGTCGCCGGGCACTCGCTCGGCGGCCACACAGCGAGCCTGCTGCTCGGGGCGCGGGCCACCGACCCCGACGACGGGCGGGTGGTGAGCCTGCGCGAACCCCGCATCAAGGCGGGCGTGCTGCTGGCCGCGCCCGGCCGGGGCGGGGACGTGCTGACCGGCCCGATGGCCGAGGCGGTCCCGGTCTTCCGGTCCACCGACTTCTCCACGATGACGACGCCCGCCCTGGTCGTCGCCGGCGACGAGGACGACTCCCGGCACTTCACGGACCTGGGCCCGGACTGGCACGCCGACCCCTACCACCTCGCTCCCGGTCCCAAGTCCCTGCTCACCGTGTTCGGCGCGGGACACGGCCTCGGCGGGATCGCCGGGTACGACGCCGCGGAGACGACGGACGAGAACCCGGCGCGGGTCGCGGCCGTCGCCCGGCTCGCCGCGGCGTACCTGCGCGGTGCGCTCGTCCCCGGGGACGGCGCCTGGAAGGCGGCGTGCGACGAGCTGGCGGCGGAGGCCGAGCCGGTGGGGCGGGTCGCGTCCAAGCAGGGCGAGCGGGGCGAGTCGGGCGTGCGGGGTCCGATTTGATCACAGGCCGCGCATAGGTATGGGCATTGTCAGTGCCGGGAGGAAAACTGGTCCCGCGACATGTCCCGTCTCTTGCCTGTGAGTGAACCGTGAGTAACTCGTCCGGTGACGAACCGTCCCTTTCCGACGCCGAGCTGGAGGCGTTCCTGAAGGACGCCGCCGAGGGCTCCTCGGGCGGGGGAGCCCCGCCGCCCGAGGAGCCCTCGGCGCGGGCGCGGATGGTGGCGCGGCGGCTGCGGGAGGAGGAGGAAGCGGCCCGGCGGGGGAAGAAGGGCCGGCAGGCCGACCCGCCCGGGTGGCGTACCGGCCCCGCGTGGGACGAGGTGAACGGCCGGCGTACGCGCCGGCGCCGTGTCCTCGCCGTGGCCGGCGTGGTGCTCGCCGCGGCCGTCGCCGTCGTGGCCGTACGGCCCTCGCTCCTGCTGGACCGCTTCGGTGACACGGGGACGACGGAGGCGAAGTCCCCGGACTCCGGGCTGCCCACCCGCGCGGAGCCGTTCCGCGGGTCGCCCGCGCTGAGCTGGGCCGACGGCGCGGAGGGGATCGAGCTGCCGAAGGCGAAGGCGGTCGGCGGCATGAGCGAGGCGGATGTGGCGTCCGCGCTGCGGATGACCAAGGAACTGCTGGTCGCCTCCCACCTCGACCCGGATGTGCTCGGCGGTGGGCGTCCGGAGAAGGCGATCGGTCTGCTCGACCCGAAGAGTCCCGGCCTGACGGACCAGGTGGAGCGGTCGCTGAGCGACCCGAGCCGGGAGGACGACCCGCTGACGCTGTTCACCCGGTTCGACCCGGACGAGGCCAGGGTCATCGGGGGCGCGGTGAAGGTGCGCGGGGAGATGACGTACGAGGCCGGCGACCCGGGCTCGGTCGAGGTGCACGCCGACTACACCTTCGTCTACACCGTCGAGCGGGTCGGGGGCGACGAGGCCGTCGACCGTACGATCGTCCGCCGGGACGTGACGATGATGCTGGCCGACCCGGAGCGGTGGGAGGCCACCGAGGGGCGGCTGCTGCCGAAGTCGTACTACGCCGACTTCGGCGACACCGCGTGCGAGGTGTACGACGGGTACCTGCACCCGTCCTTCTCCGGCGCGTCCGCGACGGGGTCACCGGCGACGGGGCCCGAGATCGACCCCTACGACCGGAGCGAGCCGTTGACGGGGGAGCGGGACATGGCCTGCGGGAAGGTCACGAGGACCTGACGCTCCCCTGCTGGGCGCGCTTCTGGGAGCTGTCAGTCGATGACCTCGTCGAGGGAGGTCGCGGTCACGGCTCGCAGGAGCCAGGTGTGCAGCAGCTCGGGATCACCGCAGTGGGTGATGCGCTCGCGTGCCTCCGGCGGGACGTCGATGCCGCGCTGGGCGAGGACGTCGAGGACGTCCTTGACCGCCTGTTGGGTTTCGCCTTCGGCGCGGCCTTCTGCGCGGCCTTCTGCACGGCCTTCGGTGCGCGCTTTCTCGGTCGCCTTCTGGAAGAAGTCCGACTGGTAGAAATCAAGGTCCACGACCACCAGTTTGCTCCAGATCTCTGCGGCGGGCAGCTTGCCCAGTCCTCGGAAGATGAGTTCGACGAAGGGAATGCTGACGGGTTCCGGTTCGTCCATGAGCGCCGTCGACATGGCCTTCAGTATGCCCTCGATGTCCGGGCTCGCGCCGTGGACGATCGCGGCCAGCGCGGCCAGGGCGAGGTCTTCGCGGACCTGGTCCGGGTCGGTGATCACCGGCATGTTGTGGGGGCCGGCGACGATGGGCCGAACGGTCAGCGAGGGCCATGAGCAGAACCCGATGGGCTCCGGTCGGGCCGCCCACTCGGCCGTGGCGCGGTCCTGGCAGACCACGAGGAGGAGGGGCGGCAGGCGGTACTTGCTGCGCAGGTAGGCGAGGTAGTAACTCCAGCTGACCGATTTCTCCGGGTCCTTTTTCCGCTGTGCCTCGATGGCGAGCAGGAAGGACCCGTCGTGCCGGGTCTCGATGCGGAGCAGAGTGTCGATACGGCGTTCGATGGGCTCCGTCTCCGTCACGTCGTTGGGCAGCACGCTGACCGAGACGGGCGGTGGCAGAGGGACGCCGAGGGCTTGGGAGACGCGGGAGAAGAGCGTCGGGTGGTCCTGGAAGACGCGGTGCATCGCCTCGTGCGACGAGCTGACCATGGAGTTCCTTGCGGGGTTACGAGTGGGTGGGTGTGCGGCGGAGGTCTTCCAGGGCGCTGAGGCTGAGGGTGCCGTCCGCCTCGGTGAGCTCGCGCAGTACGGCGACCTCGCGCAGCAGGGGGACCGCCTCCGCCGGTTCGGCCGGGTCGGCGGCGGGTGTGCCGGTCGGCAGCGACTGGATGCGGACGGCCACGCCGATGGCCAGGCCGGAGAGTTCGCTGTGCTGCGCGAGGTGGTTGCCGATCACCACGAAGTGGGTGGTGTGGCGGGTGTTTTCGTGCATCACGCCGGAGCGGGGAGGGCAAGGCGCGATAGGGTCTTGGGTATCCATCGGGAAGGTCTCTTCTTCCTGGGTGGTGAGGCCCTCGCTCCGGGATTGCCGTCCCTGCGGGGGCCGTTCTGTTGCCGCTGAGCGTAGGGCAGTTGGGGGACGTGAACGCCAGCCCGGCCGGTGATGTTCACCCGGGCGAGTGAGCGGGCGCCACGGGGGCGCTCGCGGCACCGGAGTTCGGAGATTCGGGGTCCGGTGGCGTGAGGCGCAGTTCCGCCCACACGGTCTTGCACGGGAAGCGGTCGTCCGCTACGCCCCAGCGGTCGGCCAACGCGTCGACGAGCAGCAGGCCACGGCCGGTTTCGGCGTCCGGCGGCGTCTCCTGGGGTTTGGGGAGGCGGTCGCCCTGTGTGTCGGTGACCTCGATGCGGAGGGTGCCGTCGATGACGTGCAGTACCAGGCGGAAGTCGCGACCCTGGACTCGGCCGTGGGTCGCGGCGTTGGCCGCCAGTTCGGCGACGAGGAGGTCGGCGGGGTGGGTGGGGAGGCCCCAGGAGCGGAGTTGCTCGGTCGACAGGAGACGGGCGAGGCGGGCACCTCGGGGTGTGGAGGAGAGCTGCACGTTGAAGGGGCATTTCTGATTCACGTCACTCAGCGTGGCGTTCTCTGCTTACCGTGGACAGTGACTCTGCGGATGCGTGCCGTGACTGTCCGGAGCTTGTCCTGAGCGTCCGGGGCTGTCGGTGTGGGGTGGAGGGGTAGGGCGGTGGGTGACGTTGCGGGTTCGACGAAGGGGTGGTGCGTGATGGCCGTCGAGGTGGATGAGCCGGGGTGGGAGGTCGACCCGGACGATGAGTGGGGGGTCGCGGTCATCGCGACGGTGGGGCGGCAGTTGAAGTTGCGGAGGGAGGCTGCGGGGATGGGGGCCGCCGAGTTCGGGGCGGCGATCGGGTACGGGGAGGACCTGGTCTACAAGGTCGAGGGCGGGCGGCGGATTCCTCGGCAGACGTATCTGGACAGGTCGGATCGAGTACTCAACGCGGGTGGGCTCATTTCCGCGACCTGGGAGGACGTGAAGAAAGTCCGGTACCCGAAGAGGGTTCGGGCACAGGGGCAGGCGGAGGCGAAGGCGGTTGAGATCGCCGTGTACCAGAGCAACAGCATCAACGGGTTGTTGCAGACGCCGGAGCATGCGCGAGCTGTGATCGGAGCCGCGCAGCCGCCGTACTCACCGGACGACGTAGAGCGCATGGTGGCCGCGCGGATCGCCCGGCGGGCGGTCTTCGAGCGTTCACCCGCTCCCGCGCTCAGCTTCGTCCTGGAAGAAGGGGTGGTGCGTCGTCCCATCGGAGGCACAATGGTCTGGCGTCCGCAGCTCGAACGTCTGCTGGAGGTGGGGCAGTTGCACAATGTCGTGCTTCAGGTGATGCCGATGGACTGCGAGACCCACTCCGGGACGGACGGCACGATCGAGTTGCTGAAGTTCGAGGACGGGTCGGCGGTCGGCCGATCCGATGGGGCGTTCAACGGGCGACCGACCTCGGACCCCAAGCACCTCCGCATCCTGGAGCTGCGGTATGGCACGATCCGAGCCCAGGCGCTCTCTCCGCGGGAGTCGCTGGTCTTCATCGAACAACTGCTGGGAGAGACATGATCCGCAAGACCACCGCCGGAGACGCCTCTGAGCTGGCGTGGTTCAAGAGCAGCTACAGCAGCGGAAACGACGGCAACTCGTGCGTTGAGTTGGCCCTCACTCCCGGCACCGTGCACGTCCGTGACTCCAAGACCGTCGACGGGCCCCGTTTGACGGTCACGTCTGGCGCGTGGGCGGACTTTCTGGCGTACGCCTCGGAGGTTGACTGCTGATGCGGTGGTTCAAGAGCAGCTACAGCGGCGGAAACGACGGCACCTCCTGTGTCGAGATCGCGATAACCCCCCACACCATCCACGTCCGCGACTCCAAGACCATGGACGGCCCCCACCTGACCCTCCCCCCGGAGACCTGGACGGCGTTCCTCTCGCAGCTCCGCTAACGCCGCCGTACCCACCCCGGCACCCACGTCCCGCCCCCGCCCCTCTCCCCGCCGCCCGCGAGGTGACCTCGCAGCACCTCCAACCCCGGGTGGGCATTGTCCCGGTGCCAGAGGAGTGAGTGTGGGTAGACGGGGGTCGGGTCGGTCACCGGGATGAGGCGCAGGTCGTGGCCCGTCGGCCAGATCAGGCGGGTGCGGGCGCCCATGAACGTGGCCAGGGTCGGCGTGTCGGCGATGGTGTCGAGCAGCGCGTCGCTGCCGAAGTTGGGGCCGGTCGCCTCGATGGTCAGGCCGAACGCGGCGACCAGGTCGTCGTAGTACGCGGCCCACTCCGTGCCCGGGACGATGCCCGGCATCCAGATCCGGTGGCCGGCGAGGTCGGCGAGACGCACCGAGCGGGCGTCGGCCAGGGCATGGCCGGGGCCGGTCAGCAGGTGCAGCGGCTCGTCGAGTACGCGGACCGACGCGATGTCGTCGGGGAGCGGCCGGCCGGGTGCCGCCACCGCGCGGAACGTCGCGTCGAGCGCGCCCGAGCGGAGCGCGGTGACGGCCGTGTCGATGCCGAAGATCGTCATCACGTCGAGGTCGATCTCGGGGTGCGCCTCGTGGAAGCCGCGCATCAGGCGGGACTGCGCGCTGCGTGAGGTGAGGACGTCGACGCGCAGGGGGCGGCGGTCGGCGCGGACGGACGCCTCCGCGCGCTCGGCCACGCGCAGCAGCTCGCGGGCGTGGGGGAGGAAGGCCCGTCCGTCGATGGTCAGGTCGGCGCCGCGCGGCGTACGGACGAACAGCCGGACGCCGAGGCTCCGCTCCAGCGCGGCGACGCGTTTGGAGACGGCCTGCTGGGTGAGGCCCAGCACGGCGGCGGCCTCCTGGAACTGTCCCGCGTCGGCGACGGCGACGAAGGTCCGGACGGTGGCGAGGTCCATGACGACACCGTAAATGTACAACCAGGGGTTGTGGGGGGAGGGTGTCCGGGTTGTTTGATGCCGGCGCTTCCCGATCGCTTTGATGTCGGCATGGGATGGCTCTGGGCGGCGTACGGGACCAGCGCGCTCGGGACGTGGCTCGCCTTCGGGGCGTTTCCGCTGATCGCCGTGCAGGTGCTGCATGCTGGACCGGCCCAGGTCGCCGCGCTGTCCGCCGTGGGGACCGCCGTCGGCGCGGCCGTGGCGGTGCCGCTCGGGCCGTGGGTGGAGTTCCGGCGGAAGCGGCCGGTGCTGATCGGGATGGATCTGGTGCGGTGCGTGGCGCTGCTGACGGTACCCGTCGCGTACGGGGTCGGCGTGCTGACCTTCGTACAACTGGTGGTGGTAGCGACAGTCGTCGCCGCGGGCGATATCGGGTTCCGGGCCGCCTCCGGGGCGTACCTGAAGGCGGTGCTGGACGGGGAGGAGCTGTTCGTCGCCCACGCGCGGCTGGAGGCCATCACCTGGTCGGCCACGATCGTCGGGCCGCCGCTGGGCGGTGCGGTGATCGGGGTGCTCGGGCCGGTGGCGACCGTCGCGGCCGACGCGGTCAGCTACCTGCTGTCCGCGCTGGGCATCCGGGCGACGGGCCGGGGAGGGCGGGACACCGTGCCCCGGAGGCCGGAGGCCGCGGCGCGGATGCGGGCGGGGGAACTGTTCGACGGGTGGCGGTTCATCGTCTCCGACGCGGCGCTGCGGGCGCTGTTCCTCAACACCGCGCTGTTCAACGGGTTGGTGATGGCCACCTCGCCGTTGCTGGCCGTGCTGCTGCTCGGGCCGCTCGGGTTCGCGCCCTGGCAGTACGGGCTGGCCTTCGCCGCGCCCTCGGTCGGCGGGCTGCTCGGGGCGCGGCTCGCCCGGCCGCTCGTCCGGCGGTTCGGGCCGTACCGGGTGCTGGTCGGGGCGGGGGCGTCGCGCGCGCTCTGGCCGGTCGGGCTGGCCTTCGTCGGGCCCGGGGCGGGCGGGCTGCTGGTGGTGGTCGGCGTCGAGTTCGGGCTGATCCTGTGCTGCGGGGTCTTCAACCCCGTCCACGCCACCTACCGCCTCCAGCGGACCCCGGCCGACCGGGTCACCCGCACGCTGACCGCCTGGACGGTCACGACCAGGGGCTCGACCGCGCTGCTCACGGCCCTGTGGGGCGTACTGGGCGGGCTGCTCGGGCCGCGAGCGGCCCTCGGTCTGGCCGGCGTACTGCTGCTGGCGACCCCGCTGCTGCTGCCCCGCCGCCCGGCGCCGGACGGCGGGGCCGGGCGGCGGCCGTGAGGTCAGTGCCAGTCGACGGTCACCTCGCGGGTCTCCAGCTCGGCCAGGACGGGGTCGGGCCGGTCCGACAGTGCCTGCGCGCGCATCTGGCGCGACCTCTTGACGCGGCGCAACGACTCCACGTCGAGCAGGGGGCCGGTGTCCGTGAGGAGGGGGAGGTCGATGAAGTCGATCTCGGCGAGGGCGGGCAGCGCGGTCAGGGCGCTGATGTCCGTCAGTTTCTCCATGGTCCCCAGTTCCAGCTTCCGGAGCGAGGCGAGGCCGGTCAGCGGGGACAGGTCCGGCCACGGCAGGTGGGACAGGGAGAGCTCGGTGAGGGAACCGGCTTCGGGCAGCCCCGTCAGGGACTCGGTCCGCCGGAGATCCAGTTTCCGCAGGCCGGGGCAGTTCTCCAGGCCGCGCAGCGCGGGCAGGCCCGGGGCGTCCATCAGTCTCAGCTCGGTGAGCGGGGTGCCGGACAGCCCGCTGATGTCGGTGAGTGCCCGGCAGCCCGACAGGTCGACCTGGGTGACCGGGGCGCCGGCCAGCGCGTCGAGGTCCGTGAGCGCCGGGCAGTCCCGGACGCGTACGTGGCTGAGCGAGGGCAGCCGGTTCAGCCGCCCGAGGCCGGTGAGGGAGGGGACGCCGGACAGCTCCAGTTCGCGCAGGGCGGGCAGGCCGTCGAGGTCACCGACGGTGCGCAGACTGGGCGCCTGCTGGACGGAGCACCGGGTCAGCTCGGGGTGGACGCCGAGGCCGGTCAGGTCGGTCAGCCCGTGGCAGGTGCCGAGGCTGAGCGTCCGCAGGCCGGTGAGCGCGGCGAACGGGGCGAGGTTCCGCAGCGCACCGGTCCCGGTCAGGTGGAGGTGGCGCAGACCGGGGAGGAGGGCCAGGTCGGCGAAGTCCTCCAGCGCGGTGCAGCCGAGGAGGACGAGCCGTTCCAGGGAGGGCAGCGGGCCGACGCCCGCGACGGAGACGAGTCCCTCGCCCCCCTCGACGCGCAGGTCCGTCAGGCCGGTCAGCGCGGCGACGCCGGTCAGGTCGCGCAGGGCCGGACAGCCCTTGACCCTGAGGGTCGTCAGCCGGGGGTGGTGGCCGAGCCCGCGGAAGCTCTGGAAGCGGGGGCAGTCCTCGACGACCAGCTCGGTCAGGTTCGGGGCCGCGGCGATGCCGGTCAGGTCGCGCAGGCGCTTGCAGCTCGCCAGGTCGAGCGCGAAGAGGTCGGGGACGCCGGCCAGGCCGGTCAGGTCGCGGACGCCGGTCCAGCCGAGGTCCAGGCGGGTCAGCCGGGTCAGTCCGGACAGCTCGGCGGGGGTCTTGAAGGACCGGCAGCCGCGCAGGTTCAGCCGCTCGAGCAGCGGGAAGGCCGCGCCGAAACCGGCGACCGACGTCACCCGCGTCATGCTCAGGTCCAGGTCGCGCAGGCGGCCGAGGGTCAGCAGGGGCGCCGTGTCGGCCACGGCGCGGCAGCGGTGCAGGTCGAGCCGGGTCAGCTCGGTGAGGGCGCTGAGCGGGGTGAGGTCCTCGACCTTGGCGCAGCCGCGCAGGTCGAGACCGGTCAGGCCGGTGAGGGCGGCGAGCGGGGAGAGGTCCTCGACCTTGGCGCAGCCGTACAGCCCGAGGGAGGTCAGGCCGGTGAGCGCGCCGATCTCCGTGAGGTCGGTGATGTCCTTGCTGCTCTCCAGCTCCAGCTTGCGCAGCATGGTCAGGTGGCGCAGCCCGGTCAGCGTGACCATGCGGGTCAGCCGCAGCACGGTACGGCCCTCACGGCGGAACGCCGGTGCCAGCACGGCGGCGGCGAAGCCGTCCTCGTCGGCGGCGGACCCCCACCACAGCTGCAGCAGCGAGTCCGAGGACAGCTCGGCGACCGGCGCGAAGCGCGCGGCCAGCTCCAGCGCCGCCCCGTCGTCGGAGATCCGCACCAACTCCCGTAAGGCGGAGCGGGCCTGGGCGCGGGTGGCCGTCTCCCACCGCCCGCTCCAGTACGCGACTCGGGAACCGATGGCGTGATGGGAACCGTCATTCGAAGGCATGCGCGAACCCTAGGGGGCGGGTGTGACACGGCACACCCGGAACGGCCGGAGCGGCGCCCGCAGGTGAACTCCCCGCCAACTCTGTGAGGGAGCTTGGCGACAGCTGTCCCAAACCCCTACCGCTCACTGTGAACACTGTTCTTGTCTGGAAGGATGAGACATCCGTTGCCCCCGCTCACCGCGACCGTCCCCGCCCAGCGCTCCTCGGCACGCCACGGGACGCGCGGGACGGGCACGGCCGGGGGACGGGGCGCGGGACGCCGGCTGTACGTCATCGACGGCATCCGCCTCGTCGCCGCCCTGATGGTGGCCCTGCACCACTTCGCCGGCACCGAGCGGACCGACCGGCCGGGCAACGTCATCTGGGGCCGGCCGGTCGGCGACATCATGCCGACGGTGCACCACGTCGGCACCTACGGCTGGATCGGCGTCGAGATCTTCTTCGTGATCAGCGGCTTCGTGATCTGCATGTCGAGCTGGGGGCGCACGCCCCGCCAGTTCTTCGTCTCCCGGGTGATCCGGCTCTACCCGGCGTACTGGTTCGCGGTCCTGTTCACCACGGCCGTCCTGGTCGCCGTACCGGGCGTGTGGGAGCGCCTCAAGGTGCGCGAGATCCTGCTCAACCTCACCATGCTCCAGTCCGGCTCGGCCGTGCCCAACGTCGACGGCGTCTACTGGACGCTCTGGTCCGAGCTGCGCTTCTACCTGCTGTTCCTGGTCGTCGTCGCGATGGGGCTGACGTACCGCAGGGTGGTCGCCTTCTGCTGCGTGTGGGGCGCCGTGGCGATGCTGGCGCCGATCTCCGACCTGCCGCTGCTGGAACTGGTCGCCAACCCGGACGGTGCCTGGTTCTTCATCGCCGGACTCGCCCTGTACCTGATGCACCGCTTCGGCCCCGACCTGCTGCTGTGGGGCATCCTCGGCACGGCCTGGCTGATGGGCCAGCTGGAGCTGGGGAAACGCATCGACGAGGTCGAGCACGTCTCCGGCTGGCGCGGCGCCTTCCTGATCTACACCGTCTTCCTGCTCTTCATGGCCGCCGTCGCCCTCGGCCACACCGACCGGATCCAGTGGAAGTGGCTGGTGACGGCGGGTGCGATGACGTATCCGCTGTACCTGATGCACTACGCGGCGGGGACGGCGCTGATCAGCCGGCTGCGGGACACGATGGACCCCCGGCTGCTGGTGGCGGCGCTGATCGCCGGGTTCTGCGTACTGGGCTGGCTGGTCCACCGGCTGGTGGAGCGCCCGGTGGCCCGCGCGCTCAAGAAAGGGCTGGACCGGTCCTTCACCCGGCTGTGGGAGGCCGACGCCCGCCGGGGCTGAGCAGCCGCGGGCGGGCGCCGGCCGGGGCTCAGCCGATGGTCCACTTCTGGTTGGCGGTTCCGGCGCAGGTCCAGATCTGCAGGCGGGTGCCGTCGGCCGAGGAGTTGTCCTTGGCGTCCAGGCACTTGTCGGCGCCGGTGTTGGTCAGGTCCCCGGCCGCGGTGTACGTCCACTGCTGGGCCTTGGTGCCGTTGCAGGTCCACAGCTGCACCACCGCGCCGTCCGCGGTCGAACCGCCGCTCACGTCCAGGCACTTGCCCAGCGCCCGGACCGTGCCGTCGCCGGGCAGCGTCCACTGCTGCGCGGCGACGCCGTTGCAGTCGTGGAGCTGGACGGGTGTCCCGTCGGCGTCGGCGGCACCGGCCACGTCGACACACATGCCGCCGATGCCCTTGATCGGCCCGCCGGTGGCGCCGCCGCCGGAGCCCGCGGCGGAGACCCGGACGTAGTCGACGGTCATCGTCTGCGGGAAGGCGGTGGCGGAGTCGGGGCTGCCGGGCCAGTTGCCGCCGACCGCGAAGTTGAGGATCAGGAAGAACGGGTGGTCGAAGACCCACTTGTTGCCGTTCACCCCGGACGGCGTCAGCGTCTTGTACGTCTGCCCGTCCACCGACCAGGTGATCGCCTCGGGGCTCCAGTCGACCGCGAAGGTGTGGAAGTCGTCGGCGAACGCCCTGCCGTCGGGCAGCGTGTACGCCGCGCCGATGCCGCCGCTGCCGGAGTAGCCGGGGCCGTGCACCGTGCCGTGGACCGTGCCGGGCTCGTAGCCGACGTTCTCCATGATGTCGATCTCGCCGCTGTTCGGCCAGCCGACGCTGCCCAGGTCGTCGCCGAGCATCCAGAACGCGGGCCACACGCCCTGGCCGCGCGGCACCTTGATGCGGGCCTCGAAGCGGCCGTACTTCTGCGTGAAGGTCTTGGCGGTGTTCAGCCGGGCCGAGGTGTACTGGCAGGTGCCGTACCAGCACTGGAGGCCGGAGTCGGTGTTCTTGCGGGCGGTGATGACCAGGTTGCCGCTGCCGTCGAGGGCCGCGTTGGACGTGCTGTCCGTGTAGTACTGCAGTTCGTTGTTGCCGTTGCCCGTGCCGCCGGTCTCCAGCGTCCACCTGCCGGGGTCCGGGCGGCTGCCGGCGGCGCCGTCGAACTCGTCGGACCAGGTCACCGCGGTCTGAGCCGCGTCGGCCCGGTGCGTGCCGGGCCCCGACGTGGTCAGGAGCAGGGCGGCGACGAGCGCGCCGGTCACCAGCAGGACCAGTCCGCCCAGGGACCGTCCGCGGGCGCGATGAGCAGCCATGGTGAGCACACCTCGTTCTGTGGGGGAGAGCGATGCCGTGCCGGGAGACTAGGGGGACCGAGCTGGGGTTACCTTTGGTAACAAGGTTCGGCCGGGCCCGCTTGAGGCGGCCTTGAGCGTGGCTTAAGGCGGGCGACGCGGCGTCGAGGGTTTGAGGTGTGGCACCGGCGGGGTAATGTCGTCGGCTCGATTGGCGTCCTCGATGCCCCGTATGGCAGACTAGCGGGGTTGCTCGGTCGAGTGCCGATGCTGCGCGCCTCCCGCCGGGAGGACCGGAAGCGAGTCCCACAGTACTCGTCGCCCCAGGTAGTGCACCGGAAGGTGCGGGGACGGACGTACGGGAATCTTTCGGGAAGCGTATGCGGGGTTCCGACCAGGCGCCCGGTGGGTCTTCGCCCCCGGTCCGCGGTTCCGGAAGGGCCCGCACTCCCCATAGCAGGGATGTTCGAAGTAGGGGCATCTGTGTCAGCGGGAGCGCGACACGCCCGACCGCGTGGGTCGGAGACGGGGACAGGAAACTCCGGGTCCCAGAGCGTGAGAGAGACAGGACTACTAAGTAGCCATGGCGGGACAGAAGATCCGCATCCGGCTCAAGGCCTACGACCACGAGGTCATCGACTCTTCGGCGAAGAAGATCGTCGAGACGGTGACTCGCACTGGTGCGTCGGTCGCGGGCCCGGTGCCGCTGCCCACTGAGAAGAACGTGTACTGCGTCATCAAGTCGCCGCACAAGTACAAGGACTCGCGCGAGCACTTCGAGATGCGCACGCACAAGCGCCTGATCGACATCCTCGACCCGACCCCCAAGACCGTTGACTCTCTGATGCGACTCGACCTCCCGGCCGGTGTCGACATCGAGATCAAGCTCTGAGGCCGGTGATCTGAAGATGACCAAGCAGATCAAGGGCATCCTGGGCGAGAAGCTCGGCATGACGCAGGTGTGGGACGAGAACAACCGTGTTGTTCCGGTCACCGTCGTCAAGGCCGGCCCCAACGTCGTCACCCAGGTCCGCACGAACGACGCCGACGGCTACGAGTCGGTCCAGATCGCCTTCGGCGAGATCGACCCGCGCAAGGTGAACAAGCCCCTCAAGGGCCACTTCGCCAAGGCCGACGTCACGCCCCGCCGCCACCTCGTCGAGATCCGCACGGCCGACGCCGCCGAGTACACGCTCGGCCAGGAAGTCACCGCCGAGGTCTTCGAGGCCGGTGTCAAGGTCGACGTGACCGGCAAGAGCAAGGGCAAGGGCTTCGCCGGTGTCATGAAGCGTCACAACTTCAAGGGCCTCGGCGCCGGACACGGCACCCAGCGCAAGCACCGCTCGCCCGGCTCCATCGGTGGCTGCGCCACCCCGGGCCGCGTGTTCAAGGGCCTCCGTATGGCGGGTCGCATGGGCAACGAGCGGGTCACCACCCAGAACCTGACCGTCCACGCCGTTGACGCGGAGAAGGGTCTGCTGCTCATCAAGGGCGCGGTTCCCGGTCCGAACGGCGGCCTCGTCCTGGTCCGCACCGCGGCCAAGGGGGCCTGAGGTAACCGATGAGCACTGTTGACATCCTTTCGCCGGCGGGCGACAAGGCCGGTACCGTCGAGCTCCCCGCGGAGATCTTCGACGTCGAGAAGGTCAGCGTTCCGCTGATCCACCAGGTCGTCGTCGCGCAGCTGGCCGCTGCCCGCCAGGGCACCCACAAGACCAAGACGCGTGGCGAGGTCCGCGGCGGTGGCAAGAAGCCGTACCGCCAGAAGGGCACCGGTCGAGCCCGTCAGGGTTCGACCCGCGCGCCGCAGTTCGCCGGTGGTGGCGTCGTGCACGGTCCCGTGCCGCGCGACTACTCGCAGCGCACCCCGAAGAAGATGAAGGCTGCCGCCCTGCGTCACGCCCTCACCGACCGGGCGCGTCACAACCGCATCCACGTCGTCTCCGGCGTGGTCGAGGGCGAGATCTCCACCAAGGCCGCCAAGACGCTGTTCGGCAAGATCAGCGAGCGCAAGAACCTGCTGCTCGTCGCCGACCGCTCGGACGAGGCCGCGTGGCTCTCCGCCCGCAACCTGCCCCAGATCCACATCCTGGAGCCGGGCCAGCTGAACACGTACGACGTTCTCGTCTCGGACGACGTGGTCTTCACCCAGGCCGCGTTCGAGTCCTTCGTGTCTGGCACGGCTAAGTCGCCGGCTGCTGACACCGAAGGGAGCGAAGCCTGATGGCTACGCGTCACCCGAGCATCGCCTCGAAGGCGGCCAAGGCCGCCAAGGCCGCGCGCGTCGCCAAGGCACGTCGCCACGAGGCCGAGGGCAAGAACACCGTCGTCACCCCGGCGAGCAAGGCGTTCACGGACCCCCGTGACGTCCTGCTGAAGCCGGTCGTGTCGGAGAAGAGCTACGCGCTGCTCGACGAGGGCAAGTACACCTTCATCGTCGCGCCGGGCGCCAACAAGACCCAGATCAAGCAGGCCGTGCAGGCGGTCTTCTCGGTCAAGGTCACCGGGGTCAACACGATCAACCGCCAGGGCAAGCGCAAGCGCACCCGCACCGGTTTCGGCCAGCGCGCCGCGACCAAGCGCGCCATCGTGACCCTCGCCGAGGGCGACCGTATCGACATCTTCGGCGGTCCGACCTCCTGACGGAGGTCCGGATCGTCCGATATCGGACGAGGACTGAGAAATGGGAATCCGCAAGTACAAGCCGACGACTCCTGGCCGTCGTGGCGCCAGCGTCGCCGACTTCGTCGAGGTCACGCGGTCCACGCCGGAGAAGTCGCTGGTTCGCCCGCTGCACAGCAAGGGCGGCCGTAACAACGCCGGTCGTGTGACCGTTCGCCACCAGGGTGGCGGACACAAGCGCGCCTACCGCGTCATCGACTTCCGTCGGCACGACAAGGACGGCGTGCCGGCGAAGGTCGCGCACATCGAGTACGACCCCAACCGCACCGCGCGCATCGCGCTGCTGCACTACGCCGACGGCGAGAAGCGCTACATCCTCGCCCCGCGCAACCTGCAGCAGGGTGACCGCGTCGAGAACGGTCCCGGGGCCGACATCAAGCCGGGCAACAACCTCGCCCTGCGCAACATCCCGGTCGGTACGACCATCCACGCGATCGAGCTGCGCCCCGGTGGCGGCGCCAAGTTCGCCCGCTCCGCCGGCGCCTCCGTGCAGCTGCTCGCGAAGGAGGGCGCCTACGCCCACCTGCGCATGCCGTCCGGTGAGATCCGCCTGGTCGACGTCCGCTGCCGCGCCACCGTCGGCGAGGTCGGCAACGCCGAGCAGTCGAACATCAACTGGGGCAAGGCGGGCCGCAAGCGGTGGCTGGGCGTTCGCCCGACCGTCCGTGGTGTGGTCATGAACCCGGTGGACCACCCGCACGGTGGTGGTGAGGGCCGGACCTCCGGTGGCCGCCACCCCGTGTCCCCGTGGGGCAAGAAGGAAGGCCGTACTCGTTCGCCCAAGAAGGCGTCGAACAAGTACATCGTCCGCCGCCGCAAGACGAACAAGAAGCGCTAAGGACGGGTTGAGATGCCGCGTAGCTTGAAGAAGGGGCCCTTCGTCGACGACCACCTGATCAAGAAGGTGGACGCACAGAACGAAGCCGGCACCAAGAACGTCATCAAGACCTGGTCCCGTCGCTCGATGATCGTCCCCAGCATGCTGGGCCACACGATCGCGGTGCACAACGGCAAGACCCACATCCCGGTGTTCGTCACCGAGTCCATGGTCGGCCACAAGCTCGGCGAGTTCTCGCCGACCCGCACCTTCCGGGGTCACGTCAAGGACGACCGGAAGTCGAAGCGCCGCTAACGGCGGGGTGGAATCGACTATGACTAACACCGAAGGGACAACCATGGAAGCCAGGGCCCAGGCGCGGTACATCCGCGTCACGCCCATGAAGGCCCGCCGCGTGGTGGACCTCATCCGTGGCATGGACGCCACGGAGGCTCAGGCGGTCCTGCGTTTCGCCCCGCAGGCCGCGAGCGTGCCGGTCGGCAAGGTGCTGGACAGCGCCATCGCCAACGCCGCGCACAACTACGACCACACCGACGCCGACAGCCTCTACATCTCCGAGGCGTACGTCGACGAGGGCCCGACCCTGAAGCGGTTCCGTCCGCGCGCCCAGGGCCGCGCCTACCGGATCCGCAAGCGGACCAGCCACATCACCGTGGTCGTCAGCAGCAAGGAAGGAACCCGGTAATGGGCCAGAAGGTAAACCCGCACGGGTTCCGGCTCGGTGTCACGACCGACTTCAAGTCGCGTTGGTACGCCGACAAGCTGTACAAGGACTACGTCAAGGAAGACGTCGCCATCCGTCGGATGATGACGTCCGGCATGGAGCGCGCCGGCATCTCGAAGGTGGAGATCGAGCGCACCCGTGACCGTGTCCGCGTGGACATCCACACGGCGCGTCCGGGCATCGTCATCGGCCGCCGCGGCGCCGAGGCCGACCGCATCCGCGGTGACCTGGAGAAGCTGACCGGCAAGCAGGTCCAGCTGAACATCCTCGAGGTCAAGAACCCGGAGACGGACGCTCAGCTGGTGGCCCAGGCCGTCGCCGAGCAGCTCTCCTCCCGCGTCTCCTTCCGCCGCGCCATGCGCAAGAGCATGCAGTCGGCGATGAAGGCGGGCGCCAAGGGCATCAAGATCCAGTGCGGTGGCCGCCTCGGCGGCGCCGAGATGTCCCGCTCGGAGTTCTACCGCGAGGGCCGCGTGCCCCTGCACACGCTCCGCGCGAACGTGGACTACGGCTTCTTCGAGGCCAAGACGACCTTCGGCCGCATCGGCGTGAAGGTCTGGATCTACAAGGGCGACGTCAAGAACATCGCCGAGGTCCGCGCCGAGAACGCCGCTGCCCGCGCCGGCAACCGCCCGGCCCGTGGTGGCAACGACCGCCCGGCCCGTGGTGGCCGCGGTGGCGAGCGTGGCGGTCGCGGTCGCAAGCCGCAGCAGCAGTCGGCTCCGGCCGCCGAAGCCCCCAAGGCTGACGCGCCCGCCGCTGCGGCTCCGGCTGAGAGCACCGGAACGGAGGCCTGACCAGTCATGCTGATCCCCCGTAGGGTCAAGCACCGCAAGCAGCACCACCCCAAGCGCAGTGGTATGGCGAAGGGTGGCACGCAGGTTGCGTTCGGCGAGTACGGCATCCAGGCGCTGACCCCGGCGTACGTCACGAACCGCCAGATCGAAGCGGCTCGTATCGCCATGACCCGCCACATCAAGCGTGGCGGCAAGGTCTGGATCAACATCTACCCGGACCGCCCCCTCACCAAGAAGCCGGCCGAGACCCGCATGGGTTCCGGTAAGGGTTCCCCGGAGTGGTGGGTGGCCAACGTCAAGCCCGGACGCGTCATGTTCGAGCTGTCGTACCCCAACGAGAAGATCGCGCGCGAGGCCCTGACCCGTGCGGCCCACAAGCTGCCGATGAAGTGCAAGATCGTCAAGCGCGAGGCAGGTGAAGCGTGATGTCGGCCGGTACCAAGGCGTCCGAGCTGCGCGAGCTGGGCAACGAGGAGCTGCTCAACAAGCTCCGCGAGGCCAAGGAAGAGCTGTTCAACCTCCGCTTCCAGGCGGCGACGGGTCAGCTCGAGAACCACGGCCGGCTCAAGGCCGTCCGTAAGGACATCGCGCGGATCTACACCCTGATGCGTGAGCGCGAGCTGGGCATCGAGACGGTGGAGAGCGCCTGATGAGCGAGAGCAACGTGACTGAGAACAACACCGAGGCGCGCGGCTTCCGTAAGACCCGTGAGGGCTACGTCGTCAGCGACAAGATGGACAAGACCGTCGTCGTCGCCGTCGAGGACCGCGTCAAGCACGCGCTGTACGGCAAGGTCATCCGCCGTACCAACAAGCTCAAGGCGCACGACGAGCAGAACGCCGCGGGTGTCGGCGACCGCGTCCTCCTCATGGAGACCCGGCCGCTGTCCGCCACGAAGCGCTGGCGCGTCGTCGAGATCCTCGAGAAGGCCAAGTAATTCTCCTGCGGGCAAACCCGCAGGACAGTTCCGCCAGGCTCCGGGGGCCGGTCGCTTGATCGGCCCCCGGGGAACCGGCAGACAATCAGGAGATAGACGTGATCCAGCAGGAGTCGCGACTTCGTGTCGCCGACAACACGGGTGCGAAGGAAATCCTCACCATCCGTGTGCTCGGTGGCTCAGGTCGCCGCTACGCGGGTATCGGTGACGTCATCGTCGCCACCGTCAAGGACGCGATCCCCGGTGGCAACGTGAAGAAGGGTGACGTCGTCAAGGCGGTCATCGTTCGCACCGTCAAGGAGCGCCGCCGTCCGGACGGCTCGTACATCCGCTTCGACGAGAACGCCGCCGTCATTCTGAAGAACGACGGCGACCCTCGCGGCACCCGTATCTTCGGCCCCGTCGGCCGTGAGCTGCGCGAGAAGAAGTTCATGAAGATCATCTCCCTCGCGCCGGAGGTGCTGTGAGCATGAAGATCAAGAAGGGCGACCTGGTCCAGGTCATCACCGGTAAGGACAAGGGCAAGCAGGGCAAGGTCATCGCGGCCTTCCCCCGCGAGGACCGCGTCCTGGTCGAGGGTGTCAACCGGGTCAAGAAGCACACCAAGGCCGGGCCGACCGCTCGCGGTTCGCAGGCCGGCGGCATCGTCACCACCGAGGCGCCGATCCACGTCTCCAACGTCCAGCTGGTCGTGGAGAAGGACGGCAAGAAGGTCGTGACCCGCGTCGGTTACCGCTTCGACGACGAAGGCAACAAGATCCGCGTTGCCAAGCGGACGGGTGAGGACATCTGATGGCTACCACCACCACTCCGCGTCTGAAGACGAAGTACCGCGAGGAGATCGCGGGCAAGCTGCGTGACGAGTTCAAGTACGAGAACGTCATGCAGATCCCCGGCCTCGTCAAGATCGTGGTCAACATGGGTGTGGGCGACGCCGCCCGCGACTCCAAGCTGATCGAGGGCGCCATCAAGGACCTCACCACGATCACCGGTCAGAAGCCGGCCGTCACCAAGGCCCGCAAGTCCATCGCGCAGTTCAAGCTGCGTGAGGGTCAGCCGATCGGTGCCCACGTCACGCTCCGTGGCGACCGCATGTGGGAGTTCCTGGACCGCACCCTGTCGCTCGCGCTGCCGCGCATCCGCGACTTCCGCGGCCTGTCCCCCAAGCAGTTCGACGGCCGTGGCAACTACACCTTCGGTCTCACGGAGCAGGTCATGTTCCACGAGATCGACCAGGACAAGATCGACCGCGTCCGGGGTATGGACATCACCGTGGTCACCACGGCGACCAACGACGCTGAGGGCCGCGCGCTCCTTCGTCACCTCGGCTTCCCCTTCAAGGAGGCGTGAGCGAGATGGCGAAGAAGGCTCTGATTGCCAAGGCTGCTCGCAAGCCGAAGTTCGGTGTGCGTGGCTACACCCGCTGCCAGCGCTGTGGCCGCCCGCACTCCGTGTACCGCAAGTTCGGCCTCTGCCGCGTGTGCCTTCGTGAGATGGCTCACCGTGGCGAGCTGCCGGGCGTGACCAAGAGCTCCTGGTAGTCCCCTTACAGGGACT
Organism: Streptomyces sp. NPDC090994; assembly: GCF_044768905.1. Lineage (NCBI taxonomy): Bacteria > Bacillati > Actinomycetota > Actinomycetes > Kitasatosporales > Streptomycetaceae > Streptomyces > Streptomyces sp. NPDC090994. The sequence goes on along the minus strand of NZ_JBIVWS010000001.1, from coordinate 694,313 downwards.
CCCCAGGGCTCTCGGTAAGCAACTGGGTCGGCAGGGGCCCACCCTCGCATGCCTTAGGCTTGTGGGGTTGGGCGCCTGTCGTGCCCATACGACTTACTACGCCGTAGGTCCACCGCGCCGCACCCGTCCCGTCTCGGATCGGGGAGAGGGATGGCGCACCAGGAAACCCCGGCGAGAGAGGCCGAAGGCCAATTCATGACCATGACTGATCCGATCGCAGACATGCTTACGCGTCTGCGGAACGCGAACTCGGCGTACCACGACTCCGTGACGATGCCGGCGTCCAAGATCAAGTCTCACATCGCGGAGATCCTCCAGCAGGAGGGCTTCATCACGGGCTGGAAGGTCGAGGACGCCGAGGTCGGCAAGAACCTCGTCCTGGAGCTGAAGTTCGGCCCCAACCGTGAGCGCTCCATCGCGGGCATCAAGCGGATCTCCAAGCCCGGTCTCCGGGTGTACGCGAAGTCCACCAACCTGCCGAAGGTGCTCGGCGGCCTGGGCGTGGCGATCATCTCCACGTCGCACGGGCTCCTCACCGACAAGCAGGCCGGCAAGAAGGGCGTGGGTGGGGAAGTCCTCGCCTACGTCTGGTAGCGGAAGGGAACGGAGGAAACAGCTATGTCGCGCATCGGCAAGCTCCCCATCGCGGTTCCCGCCGGCGTGGACGTCACCATCGACGGCCAGACGGTCTCGGTCAAGGGCCCCAAGGGCTCGCTGACCCACACCGTCGTGGCGCCGATCGAGATCGCCAAGGGTGAGGACGGCGTGCTCAACGTCACCCGCCCCAACGACGAGCGTCAGAACAAGGCCCTGCACGGCCTGTCCCGCACGCTGGTGGCGAACATGATCACCGGCGTGACCCAGGGTTACGTGAAGAAGCTCGAGATCAGCGGTGTCGGTTACCGCGTTGTCGCCAAGGGTTCGAACCTGGAGTTCTCCCTCGGCTACAGCCACCCGATCCTGGTCGAGGCCCCCGAGGGCATCACCTTCAAGGTCGAGGCCCCCACCCGTTTCTCGGTCGAGGGCATCGACAAGCAGAAGGTCGGCGAGGTCGCGGCCAACATCCGCAAGCTGCGCAAGCCCGACCCGTACAAGGCCAAGGGCGTCAAGTACGAGGGCGAAGTCATCCGCCGCAAGGTCGGAAAGGCGGGTAAGTAAGCCATGGCATACGGGCAGAAGATCCTCAAGGGCGACGCTTACAAGCGCGCCGCGATCAAGCGCCGTCACATCCGCATCCGCAAGCGTGTCGCGGGTACGGCGGAGCGTCCCCGTCTGGTCGTGACCCGCTCCAACCGCCACATCGTGGCGCAGGTCATCGACGACCTGAAGGGCCACACCGTGGCGTCGGCGTCCACCCTGGACACCTCGATCCGCGGTGGCGAGGGCGACAAGTCCGCGCAGGCCAAGCAGGTCGGTGCCCTGGTCGCCGAGCGCGCCAAGGCCGCCGGTGTCGAGGCCGTGGTGTTCGACCGTGGTGGTAACCAGTACGCCGGGCGCATCGCCGCCCTGGCGGACGCCGCCCGCGAGGCCGGGCTCAAGTTCTGAGCCGCTTGTAGCTAGCGGAAAGAGAGAGGTAATCCAATGGCTGGACCCCAGCGCCGCGGAAGCGGTGCCGGTGGCGGCGAGCGGCGGGACCGGAAGGGCCGTGACGGCGGCGCTGCTGCCGCCGAGAAGACCGCATACGTTGAGCGCGTCGTCGCGATCAACCGTGTCGCCAAGGTTGTGAAGGGTGGTCGTCGCTTCAGCTTCACCGCGCTGGTCGTGGTGGGCGACGGTGACGGCACCGTGGGTGTCGGTTACGGCAAGGCCAAGGAGGTGCCGGCCGCCATCGCCAAGGGTGTCGAGGAGGCCAAGAAGCACTTCTTCAAGGTCCCCCGTATCCAGGGCACCATCCCGCACCCGATCCAGGGTGAGAAGGCTGCCGGCGTCGTCCTGCTCAAGCCCGCGTCGCCCGGTACCGGTGTTATCGCCGGTGGTCCGGTGCGTGCCGTGCTCGAGTGCGCCGGTATCCACGACATCCTGTCGAAGTCGCTCGGCTCCGACAACGCGATCAACATCGTGCACGCGACCGTGGCGGCCCTCAAGGGCCTGCAGCGTCCCGAGGAGGTCGCGGCCCGCCGCGGTCTGCCGCTCGAGGACGTCGCCCCCGCGGCTCTTCTCCGTGCGCGTGCCGGGGCGGGTGCGTAATCATGGCGCAGCTCAAGATTACGCAGGTCAAGTCCTACATCGGCAGCAAGCAGAACCACCGTGACACCCTGCGTTCCCTTGGTCTCAAGGGCATCAACACGCAGGTCGTCAAGGAGGATCGTCCCGAGTTCCGCGGCATGGTGCACACCGTCCGCCACCTCGTGACGGTCGAGGAGGTCGACTGATCATGGCGGAGCAGAACCCGCTCAAGATCCACAACCTCCGTCCCGCCCCGGGCGCCAAGACCGCCAAGACCCGTGTGGGTCGTGGTGAGGCGTCGAAGGGTAAGACGGCCGGTCGTGGTACCAAGGGTACGAAGGCCCGCTACCAGGTTCCGGAGCGCTTCGAGGGTGGCCAGATGCCCCTCCACATGCGTCTTCCGAAGCTGAAGGGCTTCAAGAACCCGTTCAAGACCGAGTACCAGGTCGTGAACCTCGACAAGCTGGCCAAGCTCTACCCGCAGGGTGGCGAGGTCACGGTCGAGGACCTGGTGGCCAAGGGCGCCGTTCGCAAGAACAGCCTGGTCAAGGTCCTCGGCGAGGGCGAGATCTCCGTCGCGGTCGAGGTGAAGGTCGACAAGGCCTCCGCCTCCGCCAAGGAGAAGATCGCCGCCGCCGGCGGCAGCGTCACCGAGCTCGTCTGAACACCACAGGCGTCTCGATGACTTGAGCGATCCCGACCGGGGATACCCCACAAATGGGGTATCCCCGGTTGGTCGTTCCAAGGGCAGTGGTCTCGCCGGTAAGGTGACCGGAACTGCCCACTTTCACGGGTGTCACACATGGGGCACCCTGAGCGGCAGTTGACCGTTACTCATTAAGTCGTCAGTCGAACCTCAAGACCGTCACCCTTGACGCGCCAGCGCGGGGGTCGCAGGAGGCACCGTGCTCACCGCGTTCGCCCGGGCGTTCAAGACGCCCGACCTGCGCAAGAAGCTCCTCTTCACGCTCGGGATCATCGTCGTGTACCGCGTGGGTACGCACATCCCCATCCCGGGCGTCGACTACAAGAGCGTTCAAGAGTGTGTGGACCAGGCGTCCGGCAACCAGGGCCTCTTCGGTCTGGTCAACATGTTCAGCGGCGGCGCCCTGCTGCAGATCACGGTCTTCGCGCTCGGCATCATGCCGTACATCACGGCCAGCATCATTCTGCAGCTGCTGACCGTCGTGATCCCGCGCCTGGAAGCCCTGAAGAAGGAGGGCCAGGCCGGCACGGCGAAGATCACGCAGTACACCCGCTACCTGACCATGGCACTCGCCATCCTCCAGGGCACCGGCCTGGTGGCCACCGCGCGCAGCGGCGCCCTCTTCTCCGGCTGCACCGTGGCCAACCAGATCGTCCCGGACCAGGCGATCTTCACCACCATCGTCATGGTGATCTGCATGACCGCCGGCACCGCCACCGTGATGTGGCTCGGTGAGCTGATCACCGACCGCGGCATCGGCAACGGCATGTCGATCCTCATGTTCATCTCGATCGCCGCGACCTTCCCGTCCGCCCTGTGGGCGATCAAGACGCAGGGCTCGCTGGCCGACGGCTGGATCGAGTTCGGCACGGTCATCGCGGTCGGCCTGGTCATGGTCGGCCTGGTGGTCTTCGTCGAGCAGGCACAGCGCCGCATCCCCGTGCAGTACGCCAAGCGGATGATCGGCCGCCGTTCCTACGGCGGTACGTCCACGTACATCCCGCTCAAGGTGAACCAGGCGGGCGTGATCCCCGTCATCTTCGCGTCGTCGCTGCTGTACATCCCGGCTCTGATCGCCCAGTTCTCCAGCGGCACGTCCGGCTGGAAGACCTGGATCGAGGCCAACCTCGTCCAGGGCGATCACCCCATCTACATCACGCTTTACTTCTTGCTCATTGTTTTCTTCGCGTTCTTCTACGTGGCGATCTCCTTCAACCCCGAGGAAGTCGCGGACAACATGAAGAAGTATGGTGGCTTCATCCCGGGCATCCGGGCTGGCCGACCGACCGCTGAGTATCTGAGCTACGTACTCAACCGGATCACCTGGCCGGGTTCGCTGTATCTGGGTCTTATCGCTCTCGTGCCGACGATGGCGTTGGTTGGTTTCGGGGCAAACCAGAACTTCCCGTTCGGTGGTACCAGCATCCTGATCATCGTGGGTGTGGGACTGGAGACGGTGAAGCAGATCGAGAGCCAGCTCCAGCAGCGCAATTACGAAGGGTTCCTCCGCTGATGCGAATCGTCCTCGTCGGGCCGCCGGGTGCCGGTAAGGGAACGCAGGCCACCCGCCTTGCCGAGACGCTGCACATCCCGCACATCTCCACGGGTGATCTGTTCCGCGCCAACATCAGCCGGCAGACGGAGCTGGGCAAGCTCGCGAAGTCCTACATGGACGCGGGGAATCTCGTCCCCGACGAGGTCACCATCGCCATGGCGAAGGACCGCATGGAGCAGCCCGACGCCGAGGGCGGCTTCCTGCTGGACGGCTTCCCGCGCAACGTCTCCCAGGCGGAGGCGCTGGACGAGCTGCTCGAGACCGAGGACATGAAGCTCGACGCGGTGCTGGACCTGGAGGCGCCGGAGGAAGAGGTCGTCAAGCGCATCGCCGGACGGCGCGTGTGCCGCAACGACTCGTCGCACGTCTTCCACGTCACGTACAAGCAGCCGGCCAAGGAGGGCGTCTGCGACGTCTGCGGCGGCGAGCTGTACCAGCGGGACGACGACTCCGAGGAGACCGTGCGCAAGCGGCTGGAGGTCTACCACACGCAGACCGAGCCGATCATCGACTACTACAAGTCGCAGGGGCTGGTCGTGACCATCTCCGCGATGGGGGCGGTCGACGAGGTCACGGGGCGGGCGCTGGAGGCGCTCAAGCGCGACCAGTAGGTTTGACGTGCGTGCAGCCGCGGTCCGCCTTCCGGCGGGCCGCGGCTGTCGTATGGAGGGCCTCGCGCGGCCCGGCGCCGGCGGCGTACCGTCCGCGCCCACCAGTGCCACCTGAGCCACCCGTGCCACCCGTGCCGCCCGGCGGCACGACTGCCCGCGGATCGACGGCCCCGTATCGTTGAGGGTGTTCGTCCCCTTCCCCTGGTTGAGAGAGGCCGCAGGTTTTCCATGGTGCAGATCAAGAGTCCCGAGCAGATCGCCAAGATGCGTGAGGCGGGGCTGGTCGTCGCCGCCATTCACGCGGCCACGCGGGAGGCGGCCGTGCCCGGCGCCACCACCAAGGACCTGGACCAGGTCGCCCGCAAGGTGCTCGCGGAGCACGACGCCAAGCCGAACTTCCTCGGCTACGGCGGCTTCCCCGCGACGATCTGCACCTCGGTCAACGAGGTCGTCGTCCACGGCATCCCCTCCGACGAGGTCGTGCTGAAGGACGGGGACATCATCTCCATCGACTGCGGGGCGATCATCGACGGCTGGCACGGCGACGCCGCCTACACCGCCTTCGTGGGGTCCGGCCACGCGCCGGAGCTGGTCGAGCTCTCCCGGGTGACCGAGGAGTCGATGTGGGCCGGGATCGCCGCCATGAAGCAGGGCAACCGGCTGGTCGACATCTCCCGGGCGGTCGAGACGTACATCCGCCGGCAGCCCAAGCCCGGCGGCGGCCGGTACGGGATCATCGAGGACTACGGCGGCCACGGCATCGGCACCGAGATGCACATGGACCCGCACCTGCTGAACTACGTCGACCGGCGTCGGGGCAAGGGGCCGAAGCTGGTCCCCGGGTTCTGCCTGGCCATCGAGCCGATGGTGTCGCTCGGCACCCCGCGGACGCGGGTGCTGGAGGACGAGTGGACGGTCATCACGACCGACGGCACCTGGTCCTCGCACTGGGAGCACTCCGTCGCGCTCACCGAGCAGGGCCCCCTGGTGCTGACCGCCCCCGACGGCGGCAAGGCCAAGCTGGCGGAGCTGGGGATCACGGCCGCGCCCGACCCGCTCGCATAGTGATCTCCCCGGTGGGGCAGACTTCCTCGTTTCGCCTTTCCGGGGGTGCTGACGTAGACTGACTCGTCGGCTCTGGTGCACCCGCATGTCTGCATGCAGACGTGTGTAAGTGTCGCGGGAGTCGATCAAGGTAGTCGATTCGAAGGGCGAAGCGTGGCCAAGAAGCAGGGTGCCATCGAGATCGAGGGCACTGTCGTCGAGTCTCTGCCGAACGCCATGTTCAAGGTTGAGCTCCAGAACGGCCACCAGGTCCTGGCACACATCAGCGGCAAGATGCGTATGCACTACATCCGCATCCTCCCTGACGACCGGGTCGTGGTGGAGCTGTCTCCGTACGACCTGACGCGTGGCCGGATCGTCTACCGGTACAAGTAGATCTTGCCCACGTCCCGTGGCCGCCAGGCCGGGGGACCGCCGGCAACTGACCCGGAGAACCTCACCCCATGAAGGTCAAGCCGAGCGTCAAGAAGATCTGCGACAAGTGCAGGGTGATCCGCCGTCACGGTCGGGTCATGGTCATCTGCGACAACCCGCGCCACAAGCAGCGCCAGGGCTGACGCAGTACCCTCCCTCCGCGATTCGCAGTACTTCGCGCGACGCGAGCTGAATATGTTCATACGCAGGACCCGGGCGCTCACGTGCCCGACACCCCCGGTTCGGAGGCCGGGGACCCTGTCCGTACCTGGTACGGCGGGCGGGGAGCCGGTTCTGTGGAAGACCTCCGAAGATCACCAGGAGCCATTGAATGGCACGCGTTTCCGGTGTTGACATCCCGCGCGAAAAGCGCGTGGAGATCGCCCTCACCTACGTGTTCGGCATCGGCCGGACCCTCTCGCAGCAGACGCTCGCCGCGACCGGCGTGGACCCGAACACCCGTGTTCGGGACCTCTCCGAGGAGCAGCTCGTCGCGATCCGCGAGTACGTCGACAACAACATCAAGACCGAGGGTGACCTCCGTCGCGAGATCCAGGCCGACATCCGCCGCAAGGTCGAGATCGGCACCTACCAGGGTCTGCGTCACCGCCGTGGTCTGCCGGTGCGCGGTCAGCGCACCAGCACGAACGCTCGTACCCGCAAGGGCCCGCGTCGCGCCATCGCCGGTAAGAAGAAGCCGGGCAAGAAGTAGTCCTCAGCGGACAACGCTTCATCAGCGGTCTTCGCTGTAGGACCGACCACCTCCCCGTAGGAGTTACAGATGCCCCCCAAGGGACGTCAGGGCGCTGCCAAGAAGGTGCGCCGCAAGGAAAAGAAGAACGTCGCTCACGGCCACGCGCACATCAAGAGCACGTTCAACAACACGATCGTGTCCATCACGGACCCGACCGGCAACGTGATCTCCTGGGCCTCCGCCGGCCACGTCGGCTTCAAGGGCTCCCGGAAGTCCACGCCGTTCGCCGCGCAGATGGCCGCCGAGTCGGCCGCCCGTCGCGCGCAGGAGCACGGCATGCGCAAGGTCGACGTGTTCGTGAAGGGCCCGGGTTCCGGTCGTGAGACCGCGATCCGCTCCCTCCAGGCCACCGGTCTCGAGGTCGGCTCCATCCAGGACGTCACGCCGACCCCGCACAACGGCTGCCGTCCGCCGAAGCGCCGTCGCGTCTGACGTTCGCTTCTCGGCTTGCGGTTCCGGGCGGTACGGCTCCTTTCGGTCGTGCCGCCCGTACCCTTGCAGTACATGGTCGGGCGTCAAATAGCGGGCGCCCCTGACTGAAGGAACACACATGCTGATCGCTCAGCGTCCCTCGTTGACCGAAGAGGTCGTCGACGAATTCCGGTCCCGGTTCGTGATCGAGCCGCTGGAGCCGGGCTTCGGCTACACCCTCGGCAACTCCCTGCGTCGTACGCTCCTGTCGTCGATCCCCGGTGCGGCCGTCACCAGCATCCGGATCGACGGTGTCCTGCACGAGTTCACCACCGTGCCGGGCGTCAAGGAGGACGTCACCGACCTGATCCTCAACATCAAGCAGCTGGTCGTGAGCAGTGAGCACGACGAGCCGGTCGTGATGTACCTGCGCAAGCAGGGCCCGGGTCTGGTCACCGCCGCCGACATCGCGCCCCCGGCCGGTGTCGAGGTGCACAACCCCGACCTCGTCCTCGCCACGCTCAACGGCAAGGGCAAGCTGGAGATGGAGCTGACGGTCGAGCGCGGCCGCGGTTACGTCTCCGCCGTGCAGAACAAGCAGGTCGGCCAGGAGATCGGCCGCATCCCGGTCGACTCGATCTACTCGCCGGTGCTGAAGGTCACGTACAAGGTCGAGGCCACGCGTGTCGAGCAGCGCACCGACTTCGACAAGCTGATCGTCGACGTCGAGACCAAGCAGGCGATGCGTCCGCGTGACGCCATGGCCTCCGCCGGCAAGACCCTGGTCGAGCTGTTCGGTCTCGCCCGCGAGCTGAACATCGACGCCGAGGGCATCGACATGGGTCCGTCCCCGACGGACGCCGCGCTCGCCGCTGATCTGGCGCTGCCGATCGAGGAGCTGGAGCTCACCGTTCGGTCGTACAACTGCCTCAAGCGCGAGGGCATCCACTCCGTGGGTGAGCTGGTCGCGCGGTCCGAGGCGGATCTGCTCGACATCCGCAACTTCGGTGCGAAGTCGATCGACGAGGTCAAGGCCAAGCTCGCGGGCATGGGCCTGGCGCTCAAGGACTCGCCTCCCGGGTTCGACCCGACCGCCGCGGCCGACGCCTTCGGCGCGGACGACGACGCGGACGCCGGGTTCGTGGAGACCGAGCAGTACTGACGGCTGTGCCTTCCGGGGGACGTCCGCGTCCCCCGGATCTCCGACAGGCGACCGCCTGCTCGGATACTGACCCCGGTACCTGATACGGCCGGGGCAGACACCTAGGAGAAACATCATGCCGAAGCCCACCAAGGGTGCCCGTCTGGGCGGCAGTGCCGCGCACGAGAAGCTGCTGCTCGCGAACCTCGCGAAGTCGCTCTTCGAGCACGGCAAGATCACCACCACCGAGGCGAAGGCCCGCAAGCTGCGGCCGTACGCCGAGCGTCTGGTCACCAAGGCGAAGAAGGGCGACCTTCACAACCGCCGTCAGGTGCTCCAGGTGATCACGGACAAGAGCATCGTCCACACGCTCTTCACCGAGATCGGCCCGCGCTACGAGAACCGGCCGGGCGGCTACACGCGTATCACCAAGATCGGCAACCGCCGTGGTGACAACGCGCCCATGGCCGTCATCGAGCTGGTCGAGGCGCTGACGGTCGCCCAGGAGGCGACCGGCGAGGCCGAGGCCGCGACGAAGCGTGCGGCCAAGGACGCCGAGGCGCCCGCTGAGGAGTCGAAGGACGCGTAAGCGTCTGCCGGGTGCTGTGGTCTTGGCGGCTGCGGCTCGTTCGTGGCTGGTCGCGCAGTTCCCCGCGCCCCTTGAGGGGTGCGTTGCGGGTCCGTTCCTCTTCGGAGGGGCGGGCCCGCTTTCACGTGGGTGAAAGGATCTGGGTGTGAGCGATGGAGTAGCGGACGGGCACGTGCGGGTGCGGCTCGATCTGTCCTACGACGGGACCCACTTCTCCGGCTGGGCCAAGCAGGCCGGGGGGCGGCGGACCGTGCAGGGGGAGATCGAGGACGCGTTGCGGACGGTCACGCGGTCGGGGGAGCGGACGTACGAGCTGACCGTGGCCGGGCGGACGGACGCGGGGGTGCACGCGCGGGGGCAGGTCGCGCACGTCGATCTGCCGGCGGAGGTGTGGGACGAGCACCGGGAGAAGCTGCTCAAGCGGCTGGCCGGGCGGTTGCCGAAGGACGTGCGGGTGTGGTCGGCCGAGGAGGCGCCGGCGGGGTTCGACGCGCGGTTCTCGGCGGTGTGGCGGCGGTACGCGTACCGCGTCACCGACAACCCGGGCGGGGTCGACCCGCTGCTGCGGGGGCATGTGCTGTGGCACGACTGGCCGCTGGACGTCGACGCCATGAACGAGGCGGCGCGGGCGCTGCTGGGGGAGCACGACTTCGCCGCCTACTGCAAGCGGCGGGAGGGGGCCACCACCATCCGGACCTTGCAGGAGCTGAGCCTGGTGCGGGGGGCGGACGGGGTCGTCACCGCGACGGTGCGGGCCGACGCCTTCTGCCACAACATGGTGCGCTCGCTGATCGGGGCGCTGCTGTTCGTCGGGGACGGCCACCGGGGGCCCGAGTGGCCGGGGAAGGTGCTGGCGGCCGGGGTGCGGGACTCGGCGGTGCATGTGGTGCGGCCGCACGGGCTGACGCTGGAGGAGGTCGGCTACCCGGCCGACGAACTGCTGGCGGCGCGGAACCTGGAGGCCCGGAACAAGCGGTCATTGCCCGGCAGGGCGGGCTGTGCAGCCTGCTAGTTCCACAGGATCTCCCTCAGCAGGATCTCCCTCCCCAGCATCTCCCACCGCGGCCGGAGCGCCGGCGGGCGGCCGGAGTCAGCCGCTCGCCGCCGCCGAGGCCTGCGCCTCCCCCCGTCGGTGGATCTGGCGGTAGGTGAACGTGCCCAGGTCGTCGCCGGTGCGGAAGACCGCCGTGTCCTGTTCCGTGACGTCCTTGCCGCCGGTGAAGCCGGCGACGGTGAAGTAGACGTAGCGGCCGTAGGAGTTGGTCGTGTTCCGGCAGACGGGGCCGTCGCAGAAGGAGGCGACGCCGCCGCCGGAGAGCGGCTTGACGATGCTCCTGGTGTCGGTCTGCGCCTTGGCCTGGGCCGCCTTCGCGGCGGTGTCGAAGACGGCGACGCCGACCGTGACCGCGATGTCGTCCTTGGTGTAGGTGACGCGCATCAGCCGGGTGCAGTCGTTGGCCTCCAGCACCTTCGGCAGCGTCTGCTGGGCGGCCGAGGAGCAGGTGGTGGTGTCGGCCGTCGGACCCTTCTTGTAGACCGTCTCGCCCATGGTCAGCTGGGTGCCGGGGAAGAGGGTCTCCGGGCTGAGCGCGGCCGTGTCCTTCTTGGCGCTGGAGATGAAGTCCTTCGGGTCCAGCGGAGGCGGCGCGCTGGTCGGGGCGAACGACGGCGCCGCGGCCGACGCGCTCGGGATCTCGGCCGCGCTCGGCAGCTGGGACGTCGGCGAGTCCGACGCCTGGCCCGAGCCGTCCGCCGAGACGACGGCCACGGCGACGGCGGCCGCCACCGCCACGGTGGCCAGCGCCCCGCCGCCGATGAACAGCAGCCGGCGGCGCTTGGCGCGCGCCTCGGACGCCTCGGCCAGCGCGGCCCAGTCCGGGGTGTCACCACCCCCGCTGTTCCACGGCTGTTGCTGCTGTTGGGATTGCGGTGTCCAGGGATCCCACTGGGAGTCAGGTCCCCCCTGCCCAAAGCTCATGGGGCGCATCTTAGACGGGACAGATGGCGTGCTGGTCCGTGTCCACGGGGAGGGGAGCGCCTAGCGTTCCGGTCATGCGTACCGGCAAAAGTGACATCTCGGGGTGGTTGGGGCAGACGGCGGGGCGGGCGGCGTGGGCGGTGCTCGTGGCGGTGCTGGGCGCCCTGGTGGTGCACGCCGGGCGGGTGACCTCGGGCGGAGGGATGGACAACGCCATCGTCGTGCGGGCCGCCCGGGCCTGGCTGACGGGCGGCGACCCCTATGACGATCCCCACTTCCTCTATTTCCCGAGCGCGGTCCTGGCCGCCGTACCGCAGGCCCTGCTGCCGCCGGCGGTGCTGCGGTGGGCGGTGCCGCTCGTGGTGGCCGGGCTGCTGGCGCTGGGCTGGGCGTGTGCTCTGCGGCTGCACGGGGTGGCGCGGGACAGCCGGCTCGCCGTACTGGGGCTGACCGGGCTCGCGGCGGGGTTCGCGCCGTTCGCGCACCTGGTGCGGCTGGGCAACTGGACCGTCACGGCGGCCCTCGCCCTGCCGCTCTGCCTGCTCCTCGCGCACCGGGGCCGGTGGGTCGCGGCGGGCGCGGTGCTCGGCGCCGCCGTCGCGCTGAAGCCGCTGCTCGTCCCGGCCGCCCTGCTCTTCGTCCTGGCCGGGAGGTGGCGGGCGCTGGCGGCGGCCGTCCTGGTGCCGGCCCTCGCCTCCGGGGCGGCGGCCCTGCTGATGCCCGACCCGGCCGGCTTCTTCACCCGCACCCTCCCCTTCCTGCTGAGCGGCGACGACGGCTTCGTACGGCTCTACGAGGCGTCCCCGGCGGCCGTGCTGCCCCGGCTCGGCGTGCCCGCGCCGCTCGCCCAGGGGCTGGCCGTCCTGGCGGCGGGTGCCGGGGTGCTGTGCGCCCGGGTGCGCTGGTGGCGCGGTGATCCCGGGCCGCTGCGGTACGCCGAGACCGCCGCCGGCCTGATGCTCTCGGCGTTCCTGGTCTCCCGCCCGTCCTACGACCACTATCTGCTGGTCGTCGTGCCCCTGCTGCTCGCCGGGCTGCCGTACGGCGACTCGGTCGCCCGGCGCCCCGGGTTCTGGGTCGCGCTGGTGCCGCAGCTGCCCGGCGTGACCTGGCCCTGGCTGGAGACGGGGCGGCGGCGGGCCTTCCGGGACGCGGTCACGCTGAGTGCGCTGGCGGTGACGGTGGCGGCGCACGCCCGGGGCGGCCGGGCGCCCCGGGTTCCGGCGGGGGGTGGCGTGCGGTCACGTACGCTGGAGGTGGACAGCGGTTCCGGGCGGCCCTCGTTTTGACCCTTCTGGGGGCACACCGGTATCCTGCATGTTCGTTGTGTATTGGCTTGCTCATTCTCACGGGACGGGCCCTTACACCGGTCCACCGGGCCGATGACCAGCGACCCACGTACGCGGTATGCGTCGCCGCAGTGCGGTCCAGGCTGTCGTGATCGTTTCGGTGACCTGTTCAGGACCATTCACTCGAAGCGAAGGCTACGAACCGTGCGTACGTACAGCCCCAAGCCCGGCGATGTGACGCGCCAGTGGCACGTCATCGACGCTCAGGACGTCGTCCTGGGCCGTCTGGCCTCCACCGCGGCCTCCATCCTGCGTGGCAAGCACAAGCCGATCTACGCGCCCCACGTCGACACCGGTGACTTCGTCATCATCATCAACGCCGACAAGGTGCACCTCTCCGGCAACAAGCGGACCCAGAAGATGGCCTACCGCCACTCCGGCTACCCGGGCGGTCTGCGCTCCGTCCGCTACGACGAGCTCCTGGACAAGAACCCGGAGAAGGCCATCGAGAAGGCCGTCAAGGGCATGCTCCCCAAGAACACGCTGGGCCGTCAGATGCTCTCGAAGCTGAAGGTCTACAAGGGTGACCAGCACCCGCACGGCGCGCAGCAGCCGCAGCCGTTCGAGATCACCCAGGTCGCGCAGTAAGTCCGGCCACCCCCAAGACTGAACAGAATCTTCTGAGGAGAATCGTGGCCGAGACCACTGCCGAGCAGCCGCTCGAAGAGCTTGACATCGACAGCTACACCACCGAGTCCGAGGTGCCCGTCGAGGGCGAGTACACCTCCGAGTCGATGGCCTCCCGCTTCGGCGAGCCCCAGCCGGCCGCCGGCCTGGGCCGCCGCAAGAACGCCATCGCCCGTGTCCGGATCGTCCCGGGCACCGGCAAGTGGAAGATCAACGGCCGCACCCTTGAGGACTACTTCCCCAACAAGGTGCACCAGCAGGAAGTCAACGAGCCCTTCAAGGTGCTCGAGCTGGACGACCGCTACGACGTCATCGCCCGGATCTCCGGTGGCGGCGTCTCCGGCCAGGCCGGTGCCCTCCGTCTCGGTGTCGCCCGCGCGCTGAACGAGGCCGACGTGGACAACAACCGCGGCGCCCTCAAGAAGGCCGGCTTCCTGCGCCGCGACGACCGCGCGGTCGAGCGGAAGAAGGCCGGTCTGAAGAAGGCCCGCAAGGCCCCGCAGTACAGCAAGCGCTAAACCCCACGCGCCTGCGCGTACTCCGAACGCCCCGGCGGCACGCCACTTGTGCCTCCGGGGCGTTCGTTTATCCACAGCCGGGGGCGTATAACGGCACAAGACGCTCAAAGGCTTATGTGATCGGATGTCGGTTCGGGTGTCGGTGCGGTGTGCATCTGACGATTCCTCAGGAGGACAAGTGGGACGACTCTTCGGCACGGACGGCGTGCGCGGTGTCGCCAACGCGGATCTGACGGCCGAGATGGCGCTCGGCCTCTCCGTCGCCGCGGCGCACGTACTGGCCGAGGCGGGCACGTTCGAGGGGCACCGGCCGACCGCCGTGGTCGGACGTGACCCGCGGGCGTCCGGCGAATTCCTGGAGGCCGCCGTCGTCGCGGGCCTGGCCAGCGCCGGTGTCGACGTGCTGCGGGTCGGGGTGCTGCCGACGCCCGCGGTCGCCCACCTGACCGGCGCCCTCGGCGCCGACCTCGGGGTGATGCTCTCCGCGAGCCACAACGCCATGCCCGACAACGGGATCAAGTTCTTCGCCCGCGGCGGCCACAAACTCGCCGACGAGCTGGAGGACCGCATCGAGTCCGTCTACGCCGAGCACCGCACCGGGGCGCCCTGGGACCGGCCGACCGGGGCCGGCGTCGGCCGGGTGCGGGAGTACAAGGAGGGGCTCGACCAGTACGTCGCCCACCTCGTCGGCGTGCTGCCGAACCGGCTGGACGGGCTGAAGATCGTCCTCGACGAGGCGCACGGGGCGGCCTGGCGGGTCTCGCCGGAGGCGTTCGCGCGGGCCGGCGCCGAGATCGTCACCATCGGTGCCGAACCGGACGGCCTCAACATCAACGACGGCTGCGGCTCCACCCACCTGGACCTGCTGAAGGCCGCCGTCGTGGAGCACGGCGCCGACCTCGGCATCGCGCACGACGGTGACGCCGACCGCTGCCTGGCCGTGGACCACACCGGCGCGGAGGTGGACGGCGACCAGATCCTCGCCGTGCTGGCCCTGGCGATGCGGGAGCGGGGCGCGCTGCGCTCGGACACGGTGGTCGCCACCGTCATGTCCAACCTGGGCTTCAAGCTCGCCATGGAGCGCGAGGGCATCGAGTTCGTGCAGACCGCGGTCGGCGACCGGTATGTGCTGGAGGCGATGAAGCAGCACGGGTACGCCCTCGGCGGCGAGCAGTCCGGGCACGTCATCGTGCTGGACCACGCCACCACCGGCGACGGCACCCTGACCGGGCTGCTGCTGGCGGCGCGGGTCGCGCAGTCCGGACGTACGCTGCGGGAGCTGGCGTCGGTGATGGAGCGGCTGCCGCAGGTGCTGATCAATGTGCCCGATGTGGACAAGTCCCGGGTGACGACCTCCGCCGAGCTGGCCACGGCGGTCGCCGAGGCCGAACGCGAGCTGGGCTCCACCGGTCGGGTGCTCTTGCGTCCCTCCGGGACGGAGCCGCTGGTGCGGGTCATGGTCGAGGCGGCCGACATCGAGCAGGCGCGGGCGGTGGCGGGGCGGTTGGCGGATTCGGTGAAGTCGGCGCTGGGGTAGGTACCGGAGGACACTTCCGCGCTTCGGCCCGAGGACGGCGGCCATGCGTGGACGATGGCGCGATCGGCGTGAGGGGGACGTGTGTACGAGGGACGTGAGGTCGGCCCGGAGGACCTGCTGGAGGTCGCCGGGGACGAGGAGCGGGCCCGCAGTCTGTACCGCACTCTGCGGGACCTGCGGAGCAGTCCCGATCCCCGGCTGCGGGAGATGGCCGCCGGAGTGCTGCGCGGCGACCTCACCGCGCGCGAGGCATTCACCGACCCGGAGTACACCGCCGCCCTGTTCTCCGGCGCCGCCGAGGTGCGCCGGGCCGGGGAGCTGCGGTCCGCCGCCGAGGCGCGGGAGGCCGGCGAGCGCTTCGACGGTTGGCAGCGGGAACGGCGTGCCGACGACGAGGACACCGCGCAGGACCCACCCCCACAGGCCGCGCCGGCCTACCCGCTTCCCAGGCGGCAGGCCGGACCCGGGCGTGATCCCCGCCCCGGTGGTCCGGGCGGACTCCGGCCGACCGGACCCCCACGCCACCGCTGACCCGGATTCGGTGGGCGGGACCGACTGGGCCCGTCCCGTCGGCGAGATCCGGGATTTCCTTCTTCGTGACGCTTTCCCTCTCGTAGTACTGTTCGATCGTCACCAGCGGATTGAGGTGCTCTTGCCAAGCTGGAGGGGGAACGGGGATGGGTGTCGTGCTGCCCGACGAGGCGGCCTGGGTTCTGGACCTCATCGGCGTCGAGTGGCCCAACGTCGACGAGGACGACTACCGGGACATGGCCGACGGCCTGCGTACCTTCGCCGCTCAGACGAGGGACGGCAAGGACGCGACGGCACGTGTGGTGCAGGAGTTCCTCGAAGGCAATGAAGGGCTGGCGACCGCCGCCTTCCAGGCGCACTGGGGCAAGGTCAGCGACACCCATCTGGAACGCCTCGCCGAGGCGGCCGACCTCGGTGCCATGGCGCTGGACGGCGCGGCCGTCGCGGTGGCGGGCGCCAAGGTGGCGGCCATCGTCCAGTTGGGCATTCTCGCGGCGGAGATCATCGCGGCTCAGGCCGCGGCGCCGTTCACGCTCGGGCTCTCCGAGCTCGGCGCGCTGGGCGCCACCCAGGCCACGCGCGTCATCGTCCGGCGACTGCTGAAGGAGGCGGAGCAGCTCCTCGTCGAGGAACTCATGGCGGTCGCCACCGGCCCCGTCTTCTCCGCGCTGGGGAACATGGCGGCCGACCTCGTCGTCCAGGTCGGCGCGAACGCCGTCGGCCTCCAGGACGGTTACAGCCCGGGAAAGACGTTGCGCGCGGGCGGTGAGGGCTTCTCCGAGGGCCTGGACACCGCTACCGGAACTCTGACCGGGCGGGGAGGCGGCGCGTGAGCGACACGGTACGCAGCGACAAGGACCTGCACGACCGGCTGGCCGACCGGATCACCTCGCAGGCCGACGAGCAGGAGTCCGGGGCCCGTCCCCAGCTGCGCCGCAGCCGCGCCGGGCTGGACCGGACGCGGGGCCGGGGGGCCATGGCCGCGGCCGTCGAGACCGGCGCGGAGAAGATCCTGCGAGCCATAGAGGAGGCCGAGGACCAGCTCCACAAGCACCTGCACGACGTGTCCAAGGGCGTGCGGGCCATGGGTGACAACCACGCGCGCAACGACAAGAACATCGAGACGATGCTGAACAACATCGTCAACCGCTCCCGTGCGCAGGACACGGTCCGGGACGGCGGCGGGATAGGCAAGGACCGGCCGGACCCGACGAAAGACCCGCACACCGTCACGCTGGAGTGGAAGCCCGGGATGCCCAAGCCGGCCTTCGAACGCAAGGCCAGGGCCTTGCAGCGCCTCGGCGAGGAGGGGAAGCTCTTCAAGTTCAAGGGCAGGACCCAGGACTACCGCGACTCAGAGATCACCAAGCAGTACAAGGGCGCCCTGGAAGCGTTGATCCGCAGGAACCACAAGGACGACCCCGGGTTCGCCGAAGAGGTCGCGAGAACCGCCCGTAGTATGCAACCCGACCACATAAACGAGCTCCAGACAGGTGGCCCCGACGCGTGGCGCAATCTGCGCTTGCTCGATGCGTTCACGAACCGGGACATCGGCTGGCACCAGATAGCCCCGCAGATCAGAAGTCTTCCCGACGGCAATCCCATCAAGATCGACATCAAGTGGTGGCCAGATGACTAGCGCGAGCCATGCCTCCCCCCGCCTGATCACGACAGTGGACGCCCTGAGGCTGGCGTTGGCGGAGAGCCCGGACGTGCTCTCCTTCACACTCGGCGGAACGATCGACGAGGAGACGGCGGCCGCCGCGGAGGCCGATGGGGTGCCGCGCGAGTTCCTGGACTTCTGCCAGGTGCTGGACGGAGCGAGTTGCGGACCGAACGTGCAGCTTTTCGGCCTGGAGGAGGCCGAGGCGAATCAGTTCTACTGCGAGCCGGTGGTCGACTCGCCGCTCCCGCTGTCCCCGGAGAAGTTGTTCTGCATCGGAATGATCAACCAGGCGGCCGTCTTCCTCGATCGCGCAGGCGGTGGCGTCCTCGGCGCCCCGGAGCTGGGCGCCGACTGGTCCGCTGCGGAGCGCTTCGAGCAGCTCGCGCCCGGAGTGGAGACGTTCTTCCTGGAACGGCTGGCCGC
The DNA here is from genome assembly GCF_044768905.1 of Streptomyces sp. NPDC090994. NCBI lineage: Bacteria > Bacillati > Actinomycetota > Actinomycetes > Kitasatosporales > Streptomycetaceae > Streptomyces > Streptomyces sp. NPDC090994. The sequence continues at coordinate 676,272 of NZ_JBIVWS010000001.1, read as the reverse complement.
CCCGGAATACGTACGGCTCGCGTCCATCGACGACACGTTGCTGGAGTACGACGACTGGCTGAAGCTGCTGCGGCGGGCCGGGCTCGCCGACTGAGCGCATGACGAAGGGAAGTAACGGACGCATGGCCACCCACGAGGAGATGACGGAACTGTTCGGCGCGGACCGGGTGGTCACGCTGGAGCGTGCCGTCGCCGACGAGCGCGGGCTGTCCGAGGCCGACACCGAGGTGCTCTGTGAGGTCGGGGTGCCCGTCTTCGTCGACGTGCTGTTCATCCTGGACACCGCCGACGGGGGGCCCGACCCCTTCACCGTGGTGCCGGTCGCCGCGGGCGGTGAGGAGACCCGCATCCTCGTGCTGGGCGGGCCGACCGACGATCCCGCGCTGCGGTACTGCCTCGACATGGAGCGCGGCTATGTGATCCTCATGTCCTTCGGCGAGGAGCCGCAGGCCGAGATCGCCAACCGCACCCTCGCCGACTTCGTGGAGTTCCTTTACCGCTTCGCGCTGCGCGCCAAGCACCTGGAGCACGCCGCCCCGCAGGACCGCGGCCCGTACACGGACAAGCTGGTGGAGTACCTCCGGGCCCGTGACCGGTACGCGTTCGCACAGCCGGACAGCTGGTGGTCGATGGTCTTCGAGCAGGTCGGCTGAGACGGGCGGCGCGGGTCAGGGACGCCGTCCGGGCCGGCGTTTCATGGCGGCCCACAGGGTCTTCTGGAGGAGCAGGGTCAGGGTGCCGGCGATGATGATGCCCACCAGGTTCAGCAGGAGCTGTTCCGTGGAGCGCCAGCCCTGGACGGCGTCGCCGTAGATCAGGGCCACGGCCGCGTTCGCGGCGGCCGGGACCGTGGTGACCGAGATGGCCACGCCGACCAGGGCGCCGGACTTCGCGGAGGTCAGGGAGAGCATGCCGGCGGCGCCGGCCAGGACCGCCACCACGAACGAGAACCAGTCGGGGGCGTAGACGAAGCCGGTGTTGGGCCGGTCGCCCTCCAGCTTCGCCTCGGTGAACAGGCCGACGGAGTCCATGAACAGGCTGAAGGCCGCCGTCACCGCCATGGCGACCGCGAAGCCCGCCAGCAGGGCGACGGCCGAGCGCAGCGCCAGGCGCGGGGCGCGCTGGACGGCCGCGGTGCAGATGCCGGCCAGCGGGCCGAACTCCGGGCCGACCGCCATCGCGCCGACGATCAGGATGGCGTTGTCCAGCACCACACCGCAGGCCGCGATCATCGTGGCGAGCGTGATGAAGGCGACGTAGGTGACCGAGAGGGTCGACTCCTCGTGGGTCGCCTCCTGGAGCTGCTCCCACAGGACCGCGTCCGCCGCCTCGCCCGGCGCCTCCCGCTCGGCCCGGTCGGCGTACTCGGACAGCGACAGGTCGATGTCCTCGGCGGTGATGGCCCCGTGGCGCTGCAGGCCCAGCTCGCGCAGCCGGCCGATGAGGTCGTCACCCGCCTCCCGCGCCACGTCGCACATCACCACGTCCCCGGCGGGGGAGCGGGCGGCCCCGGGGAGGACGACCAGGTGGGCGGTGCCGACGGTCGTGTCGAGGAGGCGGACCACCTCGTCGGTCTGTTCGGGCGGGGTGATCAGGCGCAGATGCAGCATGCGGCCTATTGAACCGTCGGACGGCCCCGGGTGAGGTCACAGTTTGCGCAGGTGCAGCCGCTGCACCTTGTGGTCCGGGCCCTTGCGCAGGATCAGGGTGGCGCGGCCCCGGGTGGGGGCGACGTTCTCGATCAGGTTGGGCTCGTTGATGGTGCGCCAGGTGGTGCGGGCGTAGTCGAGGGCCTCCTCCTCCGACACCTGGGTGTACTTGCGGAAGTAGGAGGAGGGGTTCTGGAAGGCGGTCGCGCGCAGCTTCTTGAAGCGGTTGAGGTACCAGCTCTCGATGTCCTCGGGGCGGGCGTCGACGTACACGCTGAAGTCGAAGTAGTCGGCGAGGCCGACCCGGGTGCGGCCGTCCTTGCCGGGGAGGGCGGGCTGGAGGACGTTGAGGCCCTCGACGATCAGGATGTCCGGGCGGCGGACGGTCAGCTTCTCGCCGGGGACGATGTCGTAGATCAGGTGGGAGTAGACGGGCGCGGTCACCTCCGCCTTGCCGGCCTTGATGTCGGCGACGAAGCGGGTCAGCGCGCGGCGGTCGTACGACTCGGGGAAACCTTTCCGCGCCATCAGGCCGCGCGCTTCCAGCTCCCGGGTCGGCAGCAGGAAGCCGTCGGTGGTGACCAGCTCGACGCGCGGGTGCTCGGGCCAGCGGGAGAGCAGCGCCTGGAGCAGGCGGGCGACGGTGGACTTGCCGACCGCGACCGAGCCGGCCACGCCTATGACGAAGGGGGTGCCGGACTGGGAGCCCTGTTCGCCGAGGAAGGTGTTGAGCGCGCCGCGGAGGCCGTCGGTGGCGCCGACGTAGAGGTTGAGCAGCCGGGAGAGCGGGAGGTAGATGTCCCGCACCTCGTCGAGGTCGATGACGTCGCCGAGGCCGCGCAGCTTCTCCACCTCCTCGGCGGTGAGCGGCAGCGGCGTCTTCTCACGCAGCGCGCTCCACTCGGCGCGGGTGAGGTCGACGTAGGGAGTCGCCTCCGGCCTGGGCCGGTGGGCGCTCCGGGGGGTCGAGGGGACGACTGAAGGCGCCGTCGAAGGGACCGGAGAGATCACAGTCCATTGTTAACGGAGTTTGAACGGGGTGCAGGGTGGGGTCGGTCACGTCGCCCGGCCGGAGTCCATGTGGGCCGACGCGGGCCGGGCAGCCGTAGGAATTTCCGATATCGGGCAGGATTCGGCGCGATCGTGATCGGATCTGACCGTAGGCTGCCGATCATGTGCGGAATCGTGGGATATGTGGGAACGCAGTCGGCTCTCGACGTCGTGATGGCCGGGCTGAAGCGACTGGAGTACCGGGGATACGACTCCGCGGGCGTCGCCGTGCTCGCGGACGGCGGCCTCGCCGCCGCCAAGCGGGCCGGCAAGCTCGTCAACCTGGAGAAGGAGCTGGCCGAGCGCCCGCTGCCGGCCGGGGCCACCGGCATCGGCCACACCCGGTGGGCCACGCACGGCGGCCCCACCGACGCCAACGCCCATCCGCACCTGGACAACGCGGGCCGGGTCGCCGTCGTGCACAACGGCATCATCGAGAACTTCGCCGCGCTGCGGGCCGAGCTGACCGAGCGCGGTCACGGTCTCGCCTCCGAGACGGACACCGAGGTCGTCGCCCACCTGCTCGCCGAGGAGTACTCGGCCTGCGCCGACCTGGCGGAGGCGATGCGGCTGGTGTGCCGGCGCCTGGAGGGCGCGTTCACGCTGGTCGCGACGCACGCGGACGAGCCGGACGTGGTGGTCGGCGCCCGCCGCAACTCGCCGCTGGTGGTCGGGGTCGGCGAGGGCGAGTCCTTCCTCGCCTCCGACGTGGCGGCGTTCATCGCGCACACCCGCGAGGCCCTCGAACTCGGCCAGGACCAGGTGGTCGAGCTGCGCCGGGACGGCGTCACGGTGACCGGCTTCGACGGCTCCCCGGCCGACGTCCGCGCCTACCACGTCGACTGGGACGCCTCCGCCGCCGAGAAGGACGGCCACGCCTCCTTCATGCTCAAGGAGATCGCCGAACAGCCGAAGGCGGTCGCCGACACGCTGCTGGGCCGCATCGACGCGGCGGGCTCACTGACCCTGGACGAGGTACGGATCCCGGCGGCGGAGCTGCGCGAGACGGACAAGGTCGTCATCGTCGCGTGCGGTACGGCCTTCCACGCGGGGCTGATCGCCAAGTACGCGATCGAGCACTGGACGCGTATTCCGTGCGAGGTCGAGCTGGCGAGCGAGTTCCGCTACCGCGACCCCATCCTCGACTCCCGGTCACTGGTCATCGCCATCTCCCAGTCCGGCGAGACCATGGACACGCTGATGGCCCTGCGGCACGCCCGCGAACAGGGCTCCAAGGTGCTGGCCATCTGCAACACCAACGGTTCGACGATCCCCCGCGAATCCGACGCCGTGCTCTACACGCACGCCGGTCCCGAGGTCGCCGTCGCCTCGACCAAGGCGTTCCTGACCCAGCTGGTCGCCTGCTACCTGGTCGCTCTGTACCTCGGGCAGGTGCGCGGCACCAAGTGGGGGGACGAGATCCGGGCGGTGATCCGGGACCTGGCGGGCATCGGGGAGGCGGTCGGCCGGGTGCTGGAGACCATGGAGCCGGTACGGGAGCTGGCGCGCACGCTCGCCGGGAAGGACACGGTGCTGTTCCTGGGGCGGCACGTGGGCTATCCGGTCGCGCTGGAGGGCGCGCTGAAGTTGAAGGAGCTGGCCTACATGCACGCCGAGGGGTTCGCGGCGGGGGAGCTGAAGCACGGGCCGATCGCGCTGATCGAGGAGGACGTGCCGGTCGTCGTGGTGGTGCCGTCCCCGCGTGGGCGCTCGGTGCTGCACGACAAGATCGTCTCCAACATCCAGGAGATCCGCGCCCGGGGCGCCCGCACCATCGTCATCGCCGAGGAGGGCGACGACGCGGTGACGCCGTACGCCGACCACCTGATCCGGGTGCCGGTCACGCCGACGCTCCTCCAGCCCCTGGTGGCGACGGTGCCGCTGCAGGTCTTCGCCTGCGAACTGGCGACGGCCCGGGGCAACGAGGTGGATCAGCCCCGGAACCTGGCGAAGTCGGTGACGGTGGAGTGAGCGGCCGGGCGGGCTGAGGACCGCTACGGTGCGGGGGAGGAGCGGGGAGCCCCGTAGGGTGCCCGCATGAGCATCATCGGGGTCGGGATCGACGTGGCGGAGATCGAGCGGTTCGCGGCGTCGTTGGAGCGTACGCCCGCGTTGGCCGGGCGGCTCTTCCTGGAGAGCGAGCTGCTGCTGCCGGGCGGTGCGCGGCGCGGGGTCGCCTCGCTGGCCGCGCGGTTCGCGGCGAAGGAGGCGCTGGCCAAGGCGCTGGGGGCGCCGGCCGGGCTGCTCTGGACCGACGCCGAGGTCTACGTGGAGGACAGTGGGCGGCCCCGGCTGCGGGTGACCGGGACGGTGGCGGCGCGCGCCGCCGAGCTGGGCGTGACCTCGTGGCACGTGTCGCTGAGCCATGACGCCGGGGTGGCGTCGGCCGTGGTGATCGCGGAGGGGTGAACCCCGGGTCTCAGTCCCGCGTCGGGCGGACCCTGACCTGCATGCGCTCGCCCTGGGCGCCGTACAGCGCGATCCACTCCACCGGGCGGTCGCCCGCGTTGGCCAGGCCGTGCGGGACGCGCGTGTCGAACTCCGCCGACTCGCCCGCCGCGAGGACCAGGTCGTGGTCGCCGAGGGCGAGGAGCAGGCGGCCGGAGAGGACGTACAGCCACTCGTGCCCCTCGTGGGAGCCCTGCTCGGGGCGGGTGGTGCGCGGGCCGGCCGGGGCCGGGAGGATCTGCTTGTAGGCGTGCAGGCCGCCGAGGTGCGGGGCCGGGGTGAGCGGAATCCAGGTCTGTCCGTGGCGGACGAAGGGCCGGGGGTGGACGCGGGGGTCGCCGGTGCGGGAGCCGACCAGGTCGTCCAGGGAGACGCGGAACGCCTCGGCCAGCGGGAGCAGATGACGCAGGGTCGGCTCGCGTCGTCCCGACTCCAGCCGGGACAGGGTGCTCACGGAGATGCCGGTGGCCGCGCCGAGCTGGGCCAGCGTGGTGCCGCGGGACTGGCGCAGGGCGCGCAGGCGGGGGCCGAAGCCGGACAGCGCCGCCGGACCGCTCTCCTCACTCGGGTCGTTCACGGGGAGCGATGCCGGTGAGGATGAGGTCGATGCCGGCCAGGAACTCCACCCGGTCGTCGTGGTGGGGCAGGTCGCCCGCGATGTGCCGGACGAACCGGTACTCCTCGGGGTCGAGGTCCGCCCAGCCCGCCGCCATCGTGGTCAGGAACTCGGCGCGGTCGGTGCCCGGCTGGACCGCGCGGGCGTTGGCCGCGTTCTGGCCGGCCACGCCGACGACGTAGTTCAGCAGCGCGGACGCGGCCGTGAACTGGAGGGCGCGGGGCACGCCGAGCGCCTGGACCTGGCGGCCGAGGCGTTCGAAGATCCGCAGGACCGGCGCGTCCATGTCCATGGGGGAGCGGGCGAGCTGCGCGCCGACCCACGGATGGGCGTCGATCGCGTCGAACACGCCGAGCGCGGTGGCGCGGGTGGCCTCCTGCGGGGTGGTGCCGGCGGTCGTCGGGGGCACGGCGGCGGTGACGACCGCGTCGGTGGCGGCGTGCAGGAGTTCGTCCTTGCCGGTGACGTGCCAGTAGATCGCGCCGGGCCCGGTGGCGAGCCGCTCGGCGAGGGCGCGGAAGGTGAGCCCGCCCTCGCCCGCCGTGTCGAGCAGCTCGATCGCGGCCTCGACGATGCGCTCGCGGGAGAGCGGGTGCTCGCGGCGGCGCTCGGGTCGGCGGGTCCTGGTTGCTGCCATGCGGCCATTGTGGCACAGGGCCTGGAACCCCGTTCCAGCTTGACAAGGGTGGAACGAGGTTCCAGTGTGGAGCGCGGAAGCAATGGAACGGCATTCCAGCACTGTAGGGAGCGTTGTCATGACGACCGACGTCACGATCATCGGCGCCGGGCTCGGGGGGCTCACCCTCGCCCGTGTCCTCCACGTCCACGGCATACCGGTCACCGTCCACGAGGCGGAGGCCTCGCCGACCGCCCGTGCGCAGGGCGGGATGCTCGACATCCACGACCACAACGGGCAGCTCGCCCTCGAGGCCGCGGGCCTCCACGAGGAGTTCCGCGGCCTCGTCCTGGAGGGCCGCCAGGCCTCCCGCGCCCTCGCCCCGGACGGGACCGTCCTGCTTGACGAACCCGACGACGGCACGGGCGGACGCCCCGAGGTGCAGCGCGGTGAGCTGCGGCGGCTGCTGCTCGACTCGCTGCCGGAGGGCACCGTGCGGTGGGGGCGCAAGGTGAGCGGCGTCCGGGCACTGGGCGGGGGCCGGCACGAGGTGGCCTTCGCCGACGGCACGACCGTCGTCACGAGGCTGCTGGTCGGCGCGGACGGCGCCTGGTCGCGGGTGCGGCCGCTGCTCTCCGCGGCCACACCCGAGTACACCGGCACGTCGTTCGTCGAGACGTACCTGTACGACGCCGACACCCGGCACCCCGCCGCCGCGAAGGCCGTCGGCGGCGGATCGATGTACGCGCTCGCGCCGGGCAAGGGCATCACGGCGCACCGGGAGAGCGGGGGCACCCTGCACACGTACGTGGCGCTGGCCCGGCCGCTGGAGTGGTTCGACGGCGTCGACTTCACCGGCGCTGGCCCGGCCGCCGCGCGGATCGCCGGGGAGTTCGAGGGCTGGGCGCCGGAACTGACCGCGCTGATCACCGACGGCGAGACCGCGCCCGTACTGCGCCCCCTGTACGCGCTGCCGGACGAGCACCGCTGGGACCGGGTGCCCGGGGTGACCCTGCTCGGTGACGCCGCCCACCTCATGCTGCCGTCCGGTGAGGGCGCCAACCTGGCCATGTACGACGCCGCCCGGCTCGGTGAGCTGCTCGCCGCGCACCCCGGCGACACCGAGGCCGCGCTCACCGCGTACGAGCGGGAGATGTTCCCGCGCGGCGCCGCCGAGGCCGTCGAGGCGGGCCGGCTGCACGCGCTGATGTTCGGCGACGACTCGCCCCACGGGCTGCTCGCCCTGTTCACCGGACGTGACCGACCGGCCTGAGGGGGAGGGCCTGGCGGGGGAGTGTGCGGGCGGTTGGTCGCACGGGCGGCCGGCCGGGCTCGCCGTCCGTGGGGCGGAGGAGGTCCGCCTCCGCCGTTCCGTCCCCGCGTCGCACCGCGCGGTGCGGGGCACACTCGGACCCATGCGGACTGCGTACAGCGTGGAGACGGTCAGGACGGCGGAGCGGGCGGCGATGGCGCGGCTGCCCGAGGGGGCCTTGATGCAACGCGCGGCGGCCGGGCTCGCCGCCGCCTGCGCCGACCTGCTCGGCCGGGCGCCGGGCCGGGTGTACGGCAGCCGGGTGGTGCTGCTGGTCGGCAGCGGCGACAACGGCGGCGACGCCCTGTACGCCGGAGCGCGGCTGGCCCGGCGGGGCGCGGGCGTGAACGCCGTCCTGCTCGCGCCCGAGCGGGCGCACGCCGGGGGGCTCGCGGCGCTGCGCCGGGCGGGCGGGAACGCGGCGGGCGCGGACTCCGGGGTGGGGCTGATCGAGCGGGCCGACCTGGTCGTCGACGGCATCGTCGGGATCGGGGGCAAGGGCGGGCTGCGGCCGGAGGCGGTGCCGCTCGCCGAGGCGGCGGAGCGGGCGCGGGCCGCCGTGGTCGCCGTGGACCTGCCGAGCGGGGTGGACGCGGACACGGGACAGGTGCGGGGGGCGGCCGTGCGGGCCGACCTGACCGTGACGTTCGGGACGCACAAGCCGGGGCTGCTGATCGATCCGGCGCGGGAGTACGCCGGGTCGGTGCGGCTCGTCGACATCGGGCTGGAACTGGACGAGAAGCCGGTGCTGGAGGCGTTGCAGCACGCGGACGTGGCGCGGCTGCTGCCGGTGCCGGGGGCCGAGAGCGACAAGTACCGGCGGGGGGTGGTGGGCATCGCCGCCGGGTCGGCCCGGTACCCGGGAGCGGCGGTGCTCGCCGTGTCCGGCGCGCTGCGGGGCGGGGCCGGTGCGGTGCGGTACGTCGGTCCGGCCGGGGACGCGGTGATCGCCCGGTTCCCCGAGACGCTCGTGTCCGACCAGGGGCCGAAGCGGGCGGGGCGGGTGCAGGCGTGGGTGGTCGGACCGGGGGCCGGGGACGACGCCGGGACCGTGGCGGAGGTGGTCGCGGCGGAGGTGCCGGTGCTGATCGACGCGGACGGGCTGCGGCTGGCGGACGCCGGGGCGGTACGGGCGCGGACGGCGCCGACGCTGATGACGCCGCACGCCGGGGAGGCGGCGGCGCTGCTCGGGGTGGGCCGTGAGGAGGTCGAGGCGGCGCGGCTGGACGCGGTGCGGGAGCTGGCGGGGAGGTACGGGGCGACGGTGCTGTTGAAGGGGGCGACGACCTTGGTCGCGGGGGCGGGCGAGGGGCCCGTGCGGGTCAACGGGACGGGGACGCCCTGGCTGGCCACGGCCGGGAGCGGGGACGTGCTGTCCGGGCTGGCGGGGTCGTTGCTGGCGGCGGGGCTGTCGGCGGTGGATGCGGGGAGCGCGGGGGCGTATCTGCACGGGCTGGCGGGGAGGTTCGCGGCGCGGGGAGCGCCGATGGGCGCGCACGACGTGGCGTCGGCGATTCCTCGGGCGTGGCGGGAAGTAAGGGATGTACAGGAGGTATGGGATGTACAGGAGGTAAGGAATGTACGGGGGTGACGCGCCGGTCGGTCACGGGACGCGCGGTGTCGGTTCCGGCGGCGGGGTACGCGCCCGCCGGAGACATCCCCGGCCTCCCTGTCCGACCCTCTGAGACACTGGCCCCACGATGAGTGAGACAACTGCCCGCCGGGGCGCCGCCCTGCGGGCCCGGGCCGAGATCGATCTGGACGCGCTGCGGGGCAACGTGCGCACCCTGCGCGCGCTGCTCGCGCCGGGTGCGGAGCTGATGGCCGTGGTGAAGGCCGACGCCTACGGCCACGGCGCGATCCCGTGCGCCCGCGCGGCCGTGCAGGCCGGCGCCACCTGGCTCGGTACCGCCACCCCGCAGGAGGCCCTCGCGCTGCGCGCCGACGCCGGGCTCCCGGACGACCTGCGGATCATGTGCTGGCTCTGGACGCCCGGCGGCCCCTGGCAGGAGGCGGTCGAGGCCGGCCTCGACGTCTCCGTCAGCGGCATGTGGGCCCTGCGCGAGGTCGAGGCCGCCGCCCGTCGCGCCGGGCGCCCGGCGCGCGTGCAGCTCAAGGCCGACACCGGGCTGGGCCGCAGCGGCTGCCAGCCGGGCCCGGACTGGCACGAGCTGGTCGGCGCCGCCCTGCGCGCCGAGGACGAGGGGCTGCTCCGCGTCACCGGACTCTGGTCCCACTTCGCCTGCGCCGACGAGCCCGGCCACCCCTCCATCGCCGCCCAGCTCACCGTCTTCCGGGAGATGACGGCGTACGCCGAGGAGCGGGGCGTGCGGCCCGACGTACGGCACATCGCCAACTCCCCGGCCACGCTCACCCTCCCCGAGGCCCACTTCGACCTCGTACGCACCGGCATCGCGCTCTACGGCCTCTCGCCCAGCCCCGAGCTGGGCACCCCCGCCGACCACGGGCTGCGCCCGGTGATGACGCTGTCCGCCTCCCTCGCCCTGGTCAAGGACGTCCCCGGCGGCCACGGCGTCAGCTACGGGCACCACTACACCACCGCCGGCGAGACCACCCTCGGCCTCGTCCCCCTCGGCTACGCGGACGGCATCCCGCGGCACGCCTCCTCCACCGGCCCGGTCCTGGTCGACGGCAAGTGGCGTACGGTGGCGGGCCGGATCGCGATGGACCAGTTCGTGGTCGACCTCGGCGGCGACCGGCCCGCGGCCGGTGCCGAGGCGGTGCTGTTCGGACCGGGGGACCGGGGCGAGCCCACCGCCGAGGACTGGGCGCAGGCCGCGGGCACCATCGGGTACGAGATCGTCACCCGCATCGGGGCCCGGGTGCCGCGCGTCCATGTGCATGAGTGACCCGTGTGTGACCCGTGAGATGTCCGAGCATGAGTGCCTCGTGCATGAGTGAGGCGAGCACGAGTGCTGCGCGCCTGAGTGACCCGGTGGTGAGGAGGAGCGGTACGTGAGCGAGAGCAGCGGGGAGGCCGTCGCCTCCGCCGCCGAGGCAGCCGCGGAGGCCGCGCTGGAGGCCGCCGCCGGCGGCTGGCGCCGGGCGACCGGCATAGCGGGCGTCGCGATAGGCGTGGTCGCGGCGGGCGCCGCGGCCGGCGTCGCGATAGAGCGGCTCACCGTCGGCCGCGGCATGCGCCGGCGGGCCCGCCTCGCCCTCGACTCGACGGGTCCGTACGGCTCGCTGCGCGGCATACCCGGCCAGGCGTACGCCGACGACGGCACCGAGCTGTACTACGAGATCGACGACGTCGGACCGGAGGACGGGACCGCGCCGCGCCGCCGCCGGCTCTTCGGCCGCAAGGCCCCCGCCCCCGTGACCGTCGTCTTCTGCCACGGCTACTGCCTCAGCCAGGACTCCTGGCACTTCCAGCGCGCCGCCCTGCGCGGCGTCGTCCGGTCCGTCTACTGGGACCAGCGCAGCCACGGCCGGTCCGGGCGGGGCGTGTCCCAGGTCCGGGACGGCGAGCCGGTCAGCATCGAGGACCTGGGCCGCGACCTGAAGGCGGTCATCGACGCCACCGTCCCCGAGGGGCCGGTCGTGCTGGTCGGGCACTCGATGGGCGGGATGACCGTGATGGCCCTGGCCGACGAGTTCCCCGAGCTGATCCGCGAGCGCGTCGTCGGCGTCGCGCTGGTCGGCACCTCGTCGGGGCGGCTCGGCGAGGTCAACTTCGGACTCCCCGTGGCCGGCGTGAACGCCGTGCGGCGGATACTGCCGGGCGTGCTGAAGGCGCTGGGGCAGCGGGCCGAACTGGTGGAGCGGGGGCGCCGGGCGACCGCCGACCTGTTCGCCGGGATCATCAAGCGGTACTCCTTCGCGGCCCGGGACGTCGACCCGGCCGTCGCCCGGTTCGCCGAGCGCATGATCGAGTCCACGCCGATCGACGTCGTCGCCGAGTACTACCCGGCCTTCGACGACCACGACAAGACGGCGGCGCTCGTCCGCTTCCAGGACATACCCGTCCTGGTGCTGGCCGGGGTGCGGGACCTGGTGACCCCGAGCGAGCACAGCGAGGCCATCGCCGGCGAACTGCCGGACGCGGAACTGGTCCTGGTCCCGGACGCCGGGCACCTGGTGATGCTGGAGCACCCGGAGGTGGTCACCGACCGCCTCGCCGACCTGCTCGTCCGCGTCGGCGCCGTCCCCTCAGGGGCTACCGTGGGTGGCTATGGAAGCACCAGCAGCCCCGCAGGGCCCGGACAGCCCGGCTGAGCACACCCCTGCCGCAGAGATCACCGTCACCTCCCCCGAGCAGATGCGCGAGCTGGGCCGCCGCCTGGCCAAGCTGCTGCGCCCCGGCGACCTCGTGATGCTCAGCGGCGAGCTGGGCGCCGGCAAGACCACACTGACCCGGGGACTCGGTGAGGGCCTCGGCGTGCGCGGCGCCGTCACCTCCCCCACGTTCGTCATCGCCCGCGTCCACCCCTCCCTCGGCGACGGCCCGCCGCTGGTCCATGTCGACGCCTACCGGCTGTCCGGCGGCCTGGACGAGATGGAGGACCTCGACCTGGACGTCTCGCTGCCGGACTCCGTGGTCGTCGTGGAGTGGGGCGAGGGCAAGGTCGAGGAGCTGACCGACGACCGGCTCCAGCTCGTCATCCACCGGGCCGTCGGCGACACCACCGACGAGGTACGGCACGTGACGCTGACCGGGATCGGCGCGCGCTGGACGACGGCCGACCTGACGGTCCTGACCGCCTGAGCCGGCCGGACCTCCCCCGCTTCCCGACACCACGTCACTTCCCGACAACACGTCGGGAACATATTGCGCTGCGCGCCCTGGCCGTGGTCACATGGTAGCCAGTACGTGGTTAGGCATGCCTAACCACGCCGCCCCCGAGCTTCAGGAGGCGACCATGTCGGCTTCGCAGACCCAGCCGGTCCAGGTGCCCATGCGCGATCTGCTGGCCGCCTGCGCCGCGGCCCGGACCCTCTCCACACCGCCGCGCGCACCCGAGCCCGAGCCCCGGCAGCAGCCCGCGCCCCACCACCGCGACGCCGCCTGAGCCGGGGCCGGGGCGGGCCGCCGCGCGGCGGCCCGCCCCGGCCCCGGCGGGCCGCCGTGCGGCGCTCAGCGGACGACCACGACCTTCTGTCCGATCGTCGCGAAGTCCCACATGGCGTCGCCGTCCGCGCGGCTCTCCCGGATGCCGCCCGTCTTCACGCCCGGCGCGGGCTTCTCCGTCGAGCCGTCCACCGCCGCGCTGAACCCGATGACCACCCCGTCGACGCTTGCGAAGCGCACGACGTGCTCGACCGGGGTGCCGTCGGAGCCGGTGACCCGGTTGGAGCGGGAGGTGACCGTGTAGGTGCCCGGCGCCGGGTCCACCGTGCTGGGCGTGACCCGGAAGGTGCGCTGCACCCGGTCGCCCGCGCCGACCAGCCAGACCCGGTCGTCGTCCACCGAGTACACCACGCGTTCACCCTTTCCGGACCCCGTCGGCAGGGCCTCGGGGTGCCGCTCGTCGCGCGGCGCCTTGGAAGCTCCGGGAGCCCCGGGGACCCCGGAGACGCCGGGGGAGGGGGAGGCGCTCGCGCGCGGCCTGCCCAGTTCGGCCGGGACGGTCACCGACGCCTGGTGGGCGAGGAAACCGATCGCGGTCAGGGCCGCCGCGGTGAGCCCGGCGACCATCGCGGAGCTGCTGCTTGGCACTGGCGACCACCTCGGCGTCGTGCGGGGCGCGGCGGGCGCCGTTGCGGGCCGCGCCGTCACTGATTCCGTAGCGACGGTAGCAGTCCGTGACCTGGCGACCGGCCCGGCCGACACGGCCGTCCGGGCCGCCGTAGGCTGTCCGTGTGCTCTTGCTCGCTCTGGATACCGCCACCCCCGCCGTCACCGTCGCGCTGCACGACGGCACGGACGTCATCGCCTCCGCCGGCCAGGTGGACGCGCGCCGCCACGGTGAGCTGCTGCTGCCCGCCGTCGACCGGATGCTCGCCGAGACCGGGCTGCGGCTCGACGCGGTCACCGGCGTCGTCGCCGGCACCGGTCCCGGGCCGTACACGGGGCTGCGCGTCGGCCTGATGACCGCCGACACCTTCGGGCTCGCGCTCGGGGTGCCCGTGCACGGCGTGTGCACGCTGGACGGCCTCGCCTACGCCGCCGACCTGGAGGGCCCCTTCGTGGTGGCGACCGACGCCCGCCGCAAAGAGGTCTACTGGGCCCGCTACGCCGACTCCCGCACCCGGCTCACCGACCCGGCCGTCGACCGTCCCGCCGACATCGCGGACGAGGTCGCGGGCCTCCCGGCGGTCGGCGCGGGCGCGCTGCTGTACCCGGACACCTTCCCCCAGGCCCACGAGCCCGAGCACGTCTCCGCCGCCGCGCTCGCCTGCCTGGCCGCCGAGCGGCTCGCGGCCGGCGAGGAACTGCCCCCGCCCCGGCCGCTCTACCTGCGCCGCCCCGACGCCCAGGTCCCCAAGAACTACAAGGTGGTCACCCCCAAGTGACCGCCCCAGTGAGCCCGACCGCCGTGCTGCGCGAGATGCGCTGGTGGGACATCGACCCGGTGCTGCTCCTGGAACGGGAGCTGTTCCCCGAGGACGCCTGGTCCCGGGGCATGTTCTGGTCCGAACTGGCGCACGCCCGGGGCCCGGAGGCGACCCGCCGCTACCTGGTCGCCGAGGAGCCCGACGACGGCCGGATCGTCGGGTACGCGGGGCTGGTCGCCTCCGCCGGCGACCAGGCCGACGTCCAGACCATCGCCGTGGCCCGCGACCAGTGGGGCACCGGCCTCGGCTCCCGGCTGCTGACCGAGCTGCTCCGCGCGGCCACCGCCTTCGAATGCGCCGAAGTGATGCTGGAGTGCCGCGTCGACAACGTCCGGGCGCAGCGGCTCTACGAGCGCTTCGGCTTCGCGCCCATCGGCGTCCGGCGCGGCTACTACCAGCCGGGCAACGTGGACGCCCTGGTGATGCGCCTCACCGATCCGGCGAACTCCGTACCCGATCCCGTACAAGGAACCGAGACCCATGGCTGACGAACCCCTGGTACTGGGGATCGAGACCTCCTGCGACGAGACCGGTGTCGGTGTCGTGCGCGGTACCACCCTGCTGGCCGACGCCGTCGCCTCCAGCGTCGACGAGCACGCCCGCTTCGGCGGGGTCGTCCCGGAGGTCGCGAGCCGCGCCCACCTGGAGGCGATGGTCCCCACCATCCGGCGCGCGCTGAAGGAGGCCGGGGTCAGCGCCCGCGACCTCGACGGCATCGCCGTCACCGCGGGGCCGGGCCTGGCCGGCGCGCTGCTGGTCGGCGTCTCGGCGGCGAAGGCGTACGCCTACGCGCTGGGCAAGCCGCTCTACGGCGTCAACCACCTCGCCTCGCACATCTGCGTCGACCAGCTGGAACACGGCCCGCTGCCCGAGCCGACGATGGCCCTGCTGGTCTCCGGCGGGCACTCCTCGCTGCTGCTCTCCTCCGACATCACCTCCGACGTGCGGCCGATGGGCGCGACCATCGACGACGCGGCCGGCGAGGCGTTCGACAAGATCGCCCGCGTACTGAACCTCGGCTTCCCCGGCGGCCCGGTCATCGACCGCTACGCCCGCGAGGGCGACCCGGCCGCGATCGCGTTCCCGCGCGGTCTGACCGGGCCGCGCGACCCGGCGTACGACTTCTCCTTCTCGGGGCTGAAGACGGCCGTGGCCCGCTGGATCGAGGCGAAGCGGGCGGCGGGGGAGGAGGTGCCGGTGCGCGATGTGGCGGCCTCCTTCCAGGAGGCGGTCGTCGACGTGCTGACCCGCAAGGCGGTGCGGGCCTGCAAGGACGAGGGCGTCGACCACCTGATGATCGGCGGCGGCGTCGCCGCCAACTCCCGGCTGCGGGCGCTGGCCCAGGAGCGCTGCGAGGCGGCCGGCATCCGGCTGCGCGTGCCGCGCCCCAAGCTGTGCACGGACAACGGCGCGATGGTGGCCGCGCTCGGCGCCGAGATGGTCGCCCGGAACCGGGCCGCCTCCGACTGGGACCTGTCGGCGGACTCGTCCCTCCCGGTCACCGACCCGCACGTGCCCGGCCACGCGCACGGCCATGATCACGTGCACGAGGTCAGCAAGGAGAACCTGTACTCATGACCGTCGCCGTGATGTGGGAGGCGCGGGCCGTCCCCGGCCGGGGCGAGGAGCTGCTCGCCTGGGCCCGCGCCCAGGAGCTGCCCGCCGCCCCGCTGCGCCGCGAGACGTTCCGCGCCCCGCAGGACCGCGTGCTCGTCATCACCTGGTGGGACGCGGAGTACGGCGCCGACCTGCCCGAACTCCCGGAGCCGGCCGCGGACCTGGTCACCCGGGCGGTGCACCGCTGGCGGTTCGAGTCGGTCGCGGAGGACTGACCGGCGGGTAGGAGTACTCCGCCGGGTCGCGGTCCTCGGGGCCCCTCCACAGCCGGACCCCGCGCCGGCGTTCGTAGCGGGCGGCCAGGACGCGGCCCGTCCGGTCCGGCGCCGGGTACCGCGCGCACCGGGCGGCAACGCGGAGCGCCGGCGGCCGACGGCAACGCCGCGGACGGGCGGATCATCGGCTCCCCCTCCGGCGCCCGGCGGTTCCGGCGCCGGGCTCACTCCGCGGCCGACACCTCCGTCTCGCAGCGCAGCCGCCGGTCGGGGCCGACCTTCCGGGCGGGGCCCGTGAGGGTGAGCCGGGCCGTGTGCCGCAGGTCCGCGCTGGACGCTCCCAGGCGCAGGTCCAGCGCCCCCGGCTCGACCACCCTCCGCCCGGAACGGTCGGTGAAGGAGGAGAGGTCCGCGTGGAACCGGAACGTGACCCGCCGGGCCTCGCCCGGGGCCAGTTCCAGGCGCCGGTAGCCGATCAGGCGGACGTCGGGGCGGGTCACGCGGGCCACCGGGTCGTGCAGGTAGAGCTGCACCACCTCGGCGCCCGCCCGGTCGCCGGTGTTGCGGACGGTCACGGACACGTCGTACGAGCCGTCCGTGCCGATCGCGGCGGGCGGGCCGGTGAAGTCCTCCCACGCGAACGCCGTGTACGAGCGGCCGTGTCCGAACGGGTACAGCGGCGTCGGGTCCAGGTTGCTGACCTCGCCGGCCAGGCCCAGCGGGGGCTGGAGGTAGGTCCACGGCTGGCCGCCGGGCAGCCGCGGCACGCTCACCGGGAGGCGGCCCGACGGGTTGACGCGCCCGGACAGCACGCCCGCCACCGCCGGGCCGCCCTCCTCCCCGGGGAAGAACGCCTGGACCACCGCGCCCAGCCGCCCGTGCCAGCGGCCCAGCGCGTACGGCCGCCCGGTGAGCAGCACGAGGACCACCGGGACGCCCGTCGCCACCAGCGCGTCGAGCAGCGCGCCCTGCACGCCCGGCAGCCGCAGGTCGCTCGCGTCGCAGCCCTCGCCCGAGGTGCCCCGCCCGAACAGGCCCGCCCGGTCGCCCAGTACGGCCACGCACACGTCGGCCTCGGCGGCCCGCGCCACCGCCTCCGCGATGCCGTCGGTGTCCGGTCCCGAGGTGTCGCAGCCCTCGGCGAAGGTCACCTTGGCGTCCGGGAGTTCGGTCCGCAGGGAGTCCAGGACGGTCGGGATGTCGATGCCGGCCGGGGTGCCGGGGTGGCTGGGCAGGACGTGGGACGGGAAGGAGTAGCAGCCGAGCATCGCCAGCGCGTCGGCGGCCCGGGGGCCGACCACCGCGATCCGGGCGTCGGGGGCCAGCGGCAGCAGGCCGCCGGGGTTGTCGAGGAGGACCACCGACTCCTCGGCCAGCCGGCGGGCGAGGGCCCGGTTGGCCGGGGAGTCCAGGTCGACGGGGCCGTCGCCGGCGGGCGGCGCGGGCGTCCAGTCCTCGTCCAGCAGGCCCAGTTCGCACTTCTGGAGCAGGACGCGCCGCGCCGACTGCTCGATCAGCGCCTCGGGGACCTCGCCCGCCCGGACCGCTTCGAGCAGCGGGGTGCCATAGCACTTGACCGTCGGCAGTTCCACGTCGATGCCGGCCGCGAGGGCGAGGTGCGCCGCCTCGGCGGGGCTCCCGGCGACGCGGTGCAGGGACTGGAGGAAGCCGACGCCGAAGTAGTCGGCGACCACCGTGCCGGTGAAGCCCCACTCCTCGCGCAGCAGGCCGGTCAGCAGCGCCGGGTCGGCCGAGGCGGGCACGCCGTCGGTCTCGGTGTACGCCGCCATCACCGACCGGGCGCCGCCCTCGCGCAGGGCCAGCTCGAACGGGGGCAGGGTGACGTCCGCCAGCTCCCGCACCCCGGCCCGCACCGGCGCGAGGTTGCGCGCTCCGGCGGACGCGGCGTACCCGGCGAAGTGCTTCAGCGTGGCGACGATCCCGGCCGACTCCAGCCCTCGCACATAGGCGGCGCCGACCGTGCCGACCAGGTACGGGTCCTCGCCGATGGTCTCCTCCACCCGGCCCCAGCGCGGATCGCGTACGACGTCCAGGACCGGGGCGAGCCCCTGGTGGACGCCGACCGAGCGCAGGTCGCGGCCGATGCGCCCGGCCATCTCCTCGACGAGGTCCGGGTCGAAGGACGCGCCCCAGGCCAGCGGCACCGGGTAGGCGGTGGCCCGCCAGGCGGTGAAGCCGGCCAGGCACTCCTCGTGGGCCAGCGCCGGGATGCCGAAGCGGCCGGCCGCCATGATGCGCCGCTGGGCGCTCGCCAGCGACCGGGCGCCGGCGGCCGGATCGACGGGGGCGGTGCCGAAGGGGCGGGTGAGCTGCCCGAGGCCCCGGGTGATCAGCTCCTCCCAGTCGTACTCCTCGGTCATCTCGCGCTGGAGCGGGGCGACGCCCGCACCGTCCGCGGAGGCGCCCACCCACACGCCGTAGAGCTGGGCGGTCTTCTCCTCCAGGGTCATCCGGGCCAGGAGGTCGTCGACACGGGCGGCGGCGGGCAGGGCGGGGTCACGCCAGGGCGCGGTGGTCATGGAACTCCTGTTCCGGGAACTCCGAGGCTCTTACGGTCGATGGACTGAAAGGGTTCGAATGTTTCGATGTAAAAAGCGAATGTTCCGGGAACCTATGGCCCCACGCGCTCTTCGTCAAGAGGTCCCGCAGGGATACGATCGCCGCCATGACATCCCCGCAGCCCGCTGAAACCCGGACGCGAGGGCGGTCCTCGCAGACCGCGACCCTCGCCGAGATCGCCCGCGAGGCCGGTGTGTCGGCGCCGACTGTTTCGAAGGTCCTCAACGGCCGTGCCGACGTCGCCCCGGCCACCCGCGCCCGGGTGGAGGAACTGCTGCGCGCCCACGGCTACCGGCGCCGCCGCGCCGAGGCCACCCGCTCGCCCCTGATCGACCTGGTCTTCCACGAACTGGAGAGCGCCTGGGCGATGGAGGTCATCCGGGGCGTGGAGAACGTCGCCCGCGACACCGGCCTCAGCGTCGTGCTGTCGGAGAGCGCGGGCCGGCTCACCCCGGGCCGGACCTGGGCCGACCAGGTCGCCGCCCGCCGCCCGCACGGCGTCGTCCTCGTCCTGTCCGGGCTCGACGAGTCCCAGCGCGCGCTGCTGACCAGCCGTTCCATCCCGTTCGTGGTGATGGACCCGGCCGGCGACCCGGGCGCCGACGTGCCCTCCATCGGCGCCACCAACTGGCAGGGCGGACTGGCCGCCACCCGGCACCTGGTCGAGCTGGGCCACACCCGCATCGGCGCGATCAGCGGGCCCACCCGGATGATGTGCAGCCGCGCCCGGATCGACGGCTACCGGGCCGCGCTGGACACCGCCGGGCTGCCCGCCGACCCCGCCCTGATCCGCACCGGCGACTTCCACCACGAGACCGGCTACCGCCAGGGCCTGGAACTGCTGCGCCGCCCCGACCGGCCCACCGCGGTCTTCGCCGGCAACGACCTCCAGGCGCTCGGCCTGTACGAGGCCGCCCGCGAACTGGGGCTGCGCATCCCGGAGGACCTGAGCGTGGTCGGCTTCGACGACCTGCCGGTGGCCCGCTGGGTGGGGCCGCCGCTGACGACCGTACGGCAGCCCCTGACCGAGATGGCCGAGGCCGCCGTCCGGCTGGTGCTCGACCTCGGCCGCGAGGGCGGCGCCGCGGCGGCGACCCGGGTGGAGCTGGCGACCAGCCTGGTGGTGCGCAGCAGTACGGCGGCGCCGCCGACGGCGTAGCCCCGCGCCGGTCGGTCACGGGTCCGAAACTTTCGGCTGCCCCGGAAGTCTGAGAATTTCCGCAGAAATGGCCCCCGTGTGTCGCCGCCCGCAACAATTCGGACGTACGTTCTTCCCGGGCGGGCACCCGGTGACGGCACCGTGGGGCGTGGGCAGGGGCGACAGAGCCGACAGGGGCGGACGCATGGGCGGGCGGGCAAGAGGGCTGAAGGTCGCCGGCCTCACGATGGCGGGGCTCCTGCTGCTGGGCGTCGCGGCGGCCGGCTGGGTCTACTGGCACCTCAACGACAACATCACCGGCGTCGACATCAACAGCGCGCTCGGCGACGACCGCCCCGCCCGCGCCACCCCGGAGCCGTCCGTGTCGGCGTCCGCGTCCGCGCAGGCCACCGGCGCCCTCAACATCCTGGTCCTGGGCTCGGACTCGCGCAGCGGCGAGGAGAACGAGGAGCTGGGCGGCGGCGACAGCGAGGGCGCCCGCTCCGACACGGCGATGGTCGTCCACCTCGACGCCGGCCGGACCGGCGCCACCGTCGTCAGCATCCCCCGTGACACCCTCGTCACCCGCCCGTCCTGCCCGCTGGCGGACGGCGGGTCGACGCGGGAGGCGTACCAGGTCATGTTCAACACCGCCTACGCGGTGGGCGGTCCGGTGTGCGCGGTGAAGACGGTCGAGACGCTCACCGGTGTCCGCATGGACCACTACATCGAGATCGACTTCTCCGGTTTCGCCAAGCTGGTGGACGCGCTCGGCGGGGTCACCGTCACCACCGACGAGGACATAGACGACGAGAAGAGCCACCTCACCCTCGACGCGGGCACCCACCACCTCGACGGCACCCAGGCTCTGGGCCTGGCCCGCACCCGGTACGGCATATCCGGCGGCAGCGACCTCGCCCGCATCGAACTCCAGCAGAAACTGGTCAAGGCGCTGCTGAAGCAGATCTCCGACACCGACCTGCTCACCGACCCCGCTCAGCTCTACGACGTCGCCGACGCCGTCACCGGCAGCCTCACCACCGACACCGGACTGGACTCCCTGGGCGAGCTGATGAGCCTGGGGCAGAGCCTCGGGGGCCTCGCGGAGGACGAGGTGAAGACGGTGACGATGCCGGTGGTGCAGGCCCCGTCCGACGCCAACCGGGTGGTCGCCGACGAGCCGGACGCGAGCGCGCTGTGGGAGTCGCTGCGCTGACCCCTCGAAAAATCTCCCCCGACCGTGTCGATCCGGTCGCCTCCCGATCGACGTACGGGTGAGAGGCCGGGACGGGAACCCGGCCGCCGATCCCGAGGAGTCACCATGCCCCGCTTCCTGTCGCTGATCCGCATCGACGAGACCGACGTCCCCGCCGGGGGCCCCAGCCCCGAACTGATGGAACGCATGGGGAAGCTGATGGAGGAGATGACCAAGGCCGGCGTCCACCTCGACGACGGCGGCCTCGCCCCCACCGCCCAGGGCGCCCGCGTCCACTACACGGGCGGACAGCTCTCCGTCACCGACGGCCCGTTCACCGAGACCAAGGAGGTCATCGGCGGGTACGCGATGCTCCAGGCCAAGGACCAGGCCGAGGCGGTCGAGTGGGTCAAGCGCTTCCTGAAGACCCACGAGGAGCACTGGACGATCACCTGTGAGGTGCGGGAGATCCTCGAGGGCTGACGGCTGACGGCTGGCGGCTGACGCGGCTGACGGGCCCGCGGTTGGTCCGGCGCGGCCCACGGTGTTGCATGGGGCCTGTGGAACCACAGCCCACCGCCGCCGGGGCCACCCGGACCGCCCGGGCCGCCCAGGCCGCCCGCACCGCCCAGGACACCCGCACTGCCCGGACCGCCCGGGCCGCCCTGGAGACCGTCTTCCGCCTGGAGTCCCCGCGGGTCGTCGCCGGCGTCGCCCGCGTCGTCCGCGACCTCGGCATCGCCGAGGAACTCACCCAGGACGCCCTGGTCGCCGCCCTGGAGCAGTGGCCCCGCGACGGCATCCCGGACAACCCGGGCGCCTGGCTCATGACCACCGCCCGCCGCCGCGCCGTCGACCTGGTCCGCCGCCGGGAGAACTACGCCCGCAAGCTCGCCGAGATCGGCCGGACCCTCGACGACACGGCCCCGCCCGAGGAACCCGCCGACCCGGACGACATCGACGACGACCTGCTCCGCCTGGTCTTCACCACCTGCCACCCGGTGCTCTCCGCCGAGGCCCGCACCGCCCTCACCCTGCGCCTGCTCGGCGGCCTCACCACCGCCGAGATCGCCCGCGCCTTCCTGGTCCCCGAGCCGACGGTCGCCCAGCGCATCGTCCGCGCCAAGCGCACCCTGGCCACCCGGAACGTCGCCTTCGAAGTGCCGTACGGCCCCGACCGCGAGGCCCGCCTCGGCTCCGTACTCGACGTCATCTACCTGATCTTCAACGAGGGGTACGCGGCCACCGCGGGCGACGACTGGCTCCGCCCCGCCCTCTGCGAGGACGCCCTGCGCCTCGCCCGCGTGCTCTCCGCCCTGATGCCGAAGGAACCGGAGGTGCACGGCCTCACCGCCCTGCTGGAGTTCCAGTCCTCCCGCGCCGCCGCCCGCACCGGCCCCGACGGCGCCCCGGTCCTCCTCAAGGACCAGGACCGCGGCCGCTGGAACCGCCTGCTCATCACCCGCGGCCTCACCGCCCTCGCCCGGGCCGACGCCGCCGCCCCGGGCCCGTACGTCCTCCAGGCCGCGATCGCCGCCTGCCACGCCCAGGCGTACACCTACGAGGAGACCGACTGGCCCCGCATCGCCGCCCTCTACGCCCTGCTCGCCGCCCGCGCCCCGTCCCCGGTCGTGGAGCTGAACCGCGCGGTCGCCGTCTCGATGGCCGAGGGCCCGGCCCCCGCCCTGGAGATCGTCGACGCCCTCGCCGCCGAACCGGCCCTGCGCTCCTACCACTTGCTCCCCAGCGTCCGCGGCGACCTCCTCCACCGCCTCGGCCGCACCGCCGAGGCCCACGCCGAGTTCGCCAAAGCGGCGTCCCTGACCGGCAACGCCCGGGAGCGCGAGCTGCTCACCCGGCGGGCGGAGGAGTGCCGTCATCCCCGCTCCCGCGACTGAACCGGCCTCTTCACCCACACGAGGCCCACTGTTCACTCAATGATCGACTCGAACACGTGTCCCCGGCGCCTCGCCCGCACCTACACTGACGCCGCCGCTGTGGAACGGCTGTGAGGTCGACGGGAGAACACACCGACCCGGCCCCGCGCGGCACTTCTCCGTGACATCGGCACCGGCGTCGACAGCGACGCCGACATCGATGTCCTCCGATCCGTGGGGGGTCGACAACTTGAGACTGTTCACGCGCCGCCGTGCCGCGGCGCTCGCCACCTCGGCGGTACTCGCCGCCGTGGGCACCCTGGCCACCGCGCCCGGCGCCGTCGCCGACGACGCCGGACCCTGGCCGGGTACCGAGGGCAAGATCCTCACCAGCGGGGGAGGGCTGATCGACCCGGCGACCGGGCAGGTCACCCAGATTCCCGGTGTCGGCGGCACCGACGCGGCCTGGGCGCCGGACGGCAGCCGGCTGATCACCTCCGCCGGCCGGATCACCAGCTACCGGGCGAGCGGCTCCACGCCCATCACCCTGCCCTGGGCGGAAGGCGTCCGCTCCAGCGCCGCCTACGAGGACCTGGCCTACTGGTGGGGCGGGCGCTACGTCGTCTTCTCCACCGCCGGCCAGCTCGTCTACGGCCCGTCCGACGGCTCGTGGGCGCCCGTCCCGCTGCTGACGGACGCCCAGGAGCCGTCCACCGTCTGCGACACCGACCCGGCGGTGAACCCGTCCGGCCAGGTCGCCTTCACCCGCAGCACCGGCTACGGCTGCTACGACAACGCCGGCGTGTACGTCTTCGACGGCGCCGCCGGCACGGTCAAGCGCGTCCTGACCGACGCCGCGCAGCCCGCCTGGTCGCCGGACGGCACCCGGCTCGCCTTCGTCCGCGCGGACGCCGACGGCAACCCGCAGGTCTTCACGGCGAACGCCGACGGCAGCGCGGTCACGCAGCTCACCAGCGGTCCGCGCTGGTACGCCAACCCGTCCTGGTCGCCCACCGGCGAGCGGATCGTCTTCGACGCCCACACCGCCCCGAACAGCACCGACGTGCACACCGTCGAGTACGCCGACCTGGCCACCGGCGAGCTGACCGCCGTCACCGACGCCGCGCAGAGCGCGTACGTGGACAGCCCGAGCTGGCAGCCGCTGCGCAAGAACAGCACCGCCCGGGTCTGGGGCGCCGACGCCTACGCCACCGGCATCGCCGCCTCCCGCTGGACCTTCAACGACATCGGCGGTGACGTGCCGGGGCTGCTGGACGCCAAGGCGGCCGTCCTGGTCCAGCAGGACAGTCCGGGGTACGCGCTGACCGCCGCCACCCTGGCCGGCAAGAAGCAGGCGCCGGTCCTGATGACCCCGAAGTCGGGGCTGTCGACGGCGGTGAGGAACGAGCTGAAGCGGACGCTGAAGCCCGGCGCCGACGTGTGGATGATCGGCGGCACCTCGGTACTGAGTTCCTCGGCCGCCGCCCAGCTGCGCACCCTCGGCTACGTCCCCAAGCGGATCTCCGCCGCGGACCGGTACGCCACCTCGGTCTCGGTGGCCAAGGTGGTCACCACCGCCCCGAAGTACGTCTTCCTGGCCGACGGCACCGACTACCAGGGCGCTCTCGCCGCAGCCGCCGCCGCGGGCGCCGACGGCACCGGCAGCGCCGGCGGCCTGGTGCTGACCAGCGGCAACAAGCTGAGCACCGGGGTGCGGTCCTACCTCAACAGCCTGAACCCCGACAAGACCATGATCATCACGGTCGGGTCGGCGGCGAAGTACGCGCTGACCCACTCCACGTTCTCCAAGTGGCCGTCGACGTACTCGTACTACCCGATCACGGGCTCCACCGACGCCGCGCTGTCGGTGGCCGTCGCCAAGTTCTGGTGGACCGCGCCCAGCCAGGTCGGCCTCGCCTACGCGGGCAACTGGCGCGACGGCGTCTCGGCCGGCTCGGCCATGAACGTCTTCGGCCCGCTGCTGTGGACGTCCCGCCCCGCCCTGTCCGCCGAGACCAAGAGCTACCTGCTGCGCCAGTCGGCCGGTACGCAGGGAGCGATCGCCTTCGGTGACACCGCCGCGGTGACGGTGACCGCGCTGAACACGGCGGGCTCGTCGATCAGCGCGAGCGGCACGCAGTTCACGTACCACCCGTACTACGACGGCAAGGTCCCGGCGAGCCCCGCGGCGACCGCCCGGTCGACCATGCGGACCAACGACGGGCAGGAGGTCACGGTCGCCCGCTCCGGCCCCGTCGGCTCCGACCCGCACCTGGACTCCCTCAGGACGGTCCACCGCCAGTAACCGGACCGCCGGTGACCGGACCCGCGGGGGCGCCGACGAGCATGAACGGCGCCCCCGCCACCCGGGTCAGGAACACCGTCGCCGCGTGCGGCCCCTGGGGCTTGACCTTGCGGCGCAGCTCCTCCGGTTCGACGGCCGAGCCGCGCTTCTTCACGGTCAGCGTGCCGACGCCCCGCTCCCGCAGCAGCGCCTTCAGCTTCTTGACGTTGAAGGGCATCAGGTCGGTGATCTCGTACGCCGTGGCGTACGGCGTCGGCCGCAGCGCGTCCGCCGTGACGTACGCGATCGTCGCGTCGAGCAGCCCGCCGCCGACCTGGTCGGCCACCTCGGCGACCAGGTGGGCGCGGATGACGGCGCCGTCCGGCTCGTAGAGGTACCGGCCGGGCGTGCGGACGTCCGGGTCGGGCAGCCGGCGGGAGAGCAGGGTGCGCGGGCCCGGCAGCAGTGTCGCCCGCACCGCGCCCGGCTCGGTGCCGAACCACAGCACCGCCTCCTTGACGTCCCCGCCGTCGGAGATCCACTCGGCCTCGGCGCCGTCGGGCACCGCCTCGTGCGGGATGCCGGGCGCCACCTTCAGCGCGGCGGCCCGGGACGCCGTACGGGCCGCCCGCACGGCCCACGACAGGGGCGGCGAGTAGGCCTCGGGGTCGAAGATCCGGCCCCGGCCGCCCCGTCTGGCGGGGTCGACGAAGACCGCGTCGTACCCGCCGGTCTCCACCTCCGCGACATCCCCCTCCCGCACCTCGATCAGCCCGTCGAGCCCCAGCGCCTCGGCGTTGGCGCGGGCGGCGGCGGCCGTCGCCGGGTCCCGGTCCACCGCCAGCACCCTGATCCCGGCCCGGGCCAGCGCGATCGCGTCCCCGCCGATCCCGCAGCACAGGTCGGCGACGGAGGTCACGCCCAGCTCGGTGAAGCGCCGGGCGCGGTACGCGGCGACACTCGCCCGCGTCGACTGCTCGACCCCGTTGGGCGTGAAGAACATCCGCCCGGCGTCCTCGGCCCCGAACTTCGCCACCGCCCGCTGCCGCAGCCGCGCCTGGCCCAGGGCCGCCGAGACGAGGTCGGCCGGGTGGGTGCGGCGCAGCCGGGTGGCGACGGCCAGCTCCTCGGCGGGATCGGTGTCGCGCACCTGGTCGAGCAGGTCGCGGCCGGCGGGGGTGTCGAGGGCGAGGAGGGCGTCGAGGTCGTTCACCGGGCCATTGTGGGCCAGGCGGTGGACCGTTCACCTCCGGTCGCGTGTCGGGCGGGCTGACGGTCCGGCGGCTGCGAGGATCCGGCACCATGCGAGCAGTAGTACAAAATGACAAAAATCGGGTACGTCGCGGGGGGAGGGCGCGCGTCCGGGGCGGTCTCGCCGTGCTCGCCGTCGCCACTCTCGTCCCGGGCTGTGCACTGGGCTCCTCCGAGGTGCGGCCCGCCGCCGGCCAGCCCCTCAAGGCGCCGCCGGCCCGCGCGCTGGACGCCTACGCGGGCAAGCTGCGCGCCGCGCACGCCGCGGCGAAGCGCTGGGGGCTGAAGCGGGCCCCGCTGCCCGCGCCCCCGCCCCCGGCCGAGAAACCGGAGATCCCCACCCGCGACGGCTTCGAGGTCGACGACCACGCCGAACGCGGCCTCCCGCCGGTCTTCACCACGGTCCCGACCAAGGAGAAGATCGTCTTCCTCACCATCGACGACGGCGGCGAGAAGGACCGCCGCTTCCTGAAGATGATGAGCGACCTGAAGGTCCCGTACACCGCCTTCCTCAGCGACTACCTGGTGAAGGACGACTACGCCTACTTCAAGAAGATGCAGGCCCGCGGCGTCACCCTGAACAACCACACCCTCACCCACCCCTACCTGCCGGGCCTCTCCTACGCCGAGCAGAAACGCGAGATCTGCGGCATGCAGGAGGTGATCCGCGAGCAGTACGGCAAGCGCCCCGCCGTCTTCCGCCCGCCCTTCGGCAACTACGACCAGGACACCCTGGTCGCCGCCAAGAGTTGCGGCATCACGCACGTCCCGCTGTGGAACGAGGAGGTCTTCGCCGACCACTGGGACTACCGCGAGTGGGACCGCGAGATCCACCCCGGCGACATCGTCCTCACCCACTTCCGCGGCACGAAGGACTGGGACGGCACCATGCGCGACATGGTCCGCCGGTTCCTGGACAAGGTCACCGCCGAGGGATACGCGGTGGCCCGCCTGGAGGACTACCTGTGAGGCGGCGGCGGGCGGCCACGGCGGGAGCCGCCCTGGCCGCCGCCCTGCTCACCGCCTGCGCCACGGCCGGCGCCCCCGCGGCGGGCCCGGGGACGGGCGGGGGCCCGGCGGGCGGGCTGCCGCCCGTCGTCGACCACGTCCCCACCCGCGACCGCGTCGTCTTCCTCACCTACGACGACGGCGCCGAACGCGACCCCGGCTTCCCCCCCCTCGTCCGCGACCGGCGGTTGCCGGTCACCCTGTTCCTCACCGACCAGGTCGCCGGACCGGCGTACGGCCACTTCGCGCGGCTGCGCGCGGTCGGCGCGAGCCTGCAGAACCACACCCTCGACCACCCCGCCCTGCGCGGCCTGCCCTACGCCGGCCAGCGCGCCGAGATCTGCGGCCAGCAGCGCAAGCTGAAGGCCCGCTTCGGCGTCCGCCCCCGGCTCTTCCGCCCGCCCTACGGCCGCTACGACACGGCGACCCTGCGGGCCGCCGCCGGCTGCGGCATCACGGCGGTCGTCCTGTGGCGGGCCGCCCCGGACGCGACCGGCGCCCTGACCTTCACCCACGGCGAGCCCCGCCTGCGCCCCGGCGACATCATCGCCGTCGACCCCGACCGGCCCAAGGGAACGTCCCTGACGGAGCGTACGGAGCGGGTACTGCGGCAGATCGAGAGGGCGGGGCTGAGGGTGGGACGCCTGGAGGACCACCTGTGACGTCCCGGCGACGCGCACCCCCGTGCCGGGGCGTCACGGAAACCGGCGTCCGCCGGCGAATCCCCGCCGACGCGCCGCGAGGATTGGCACTCCGCTTGACCGAGTGCTAATCGCGGTCATAGTCTCAGGTCTGGCACTCCCCCCAGGAGAGTGCCAACAACGCGACGGGCAGGTCCGGCACCCGCGACGACGGATCGACCTGGTCGCCACCTCAGACAGTTAACCCCGTGAGATCTCCGAAGGGGGAGGTCGGATCGTGACGACCGCCAGCTCCAAGGTTGCCATCAAGCCGCTCGAGGACCGCATCGTGGTCCAGCCGCTCGACGCCGAGCAGACCACGGCCTCGGGCCTGGTCATTCCGGACACTGCCAAGGAGAAGCCCCAGGAGGGCGTCGTCCTGGCCGTGGGCCCGGGCCGCTTCGAGGACGGCAACCGTCTTCCGCTCGACGTCTCCGTCGGTGACGTCGTGCTCTACAGCAAGTACGGCGGCACCGAGGTGAAGTACAACGGCGAGGAGTACCTCGTCCTCTCGGCCCGCGACGTCCTCGCGATCGTCGAGAAGTAATTCACCCGAAGCACATTGCTTTTCAGCTGCGCCCCTGGCCCCCGCCACCACCAAGAAGCCGGGCGCCCGGGGCGCAGCGTCGTTAACCCACATTCCGGAAGAGGGCTCACGCTCCCATGGCGAAGATCCTGAAGTTCGACGAGGACGCCCGTCGCGCCCTCGAGCGCGGCGTCAACAAGCTCGCTGACACGGTGAAGGTGACGATCGGTCCCAAGGGCCGCAATGTCGTCATCGACAAGAAGTTCGGCGCCCCCACCATCACCAACGACGGTGTCACGATCGCCCGTGAGGTCGAGATCGAGGACCCGTACGAGAACCTGGGCGCCCAGCTGGTGAAGGAGGTGGCGACCAAGACCAACGACATCGCGGGTGACGGTACGACCACCGCCACCGTGCTGGCCCAGGCGCTGGTCCGCGAGGGCCTGAAGAACGTCGCCGCCGGTGCCTCCCCGGCGCTGCTGAAGAAGGGCATCGACGCGGCCGTCAAGGCGGTCTCCGACGACCTGCTCGCCACCGCCCGCCCGATCGACGAGAAGTCCGACATCGCCGCCGTCGCCGCGCTGTCCGCGCAGGACAGCCAGGTCGGCGAGCTGATCGCCGAGGCGATGGACAAGGTCGGCAAGGACGGTGTCATCACCGTCGAGGAGTCCAACACCTTCGGTCTGGAGCTGGACTTCACCGAGGGCATGGCCTTCGACAAGGGCTACCTGTCGCCGTACTTCGTCACGGACCAGGAGCGCATGGAGGCCGTCCTGGAGGACGCCTACATCCTGATCAACCAGGGCAAGATCTCCTCCATCCAGGACCTGCTGCCGCTGCTGGAGAAGGTCATCCAGGCCAACTCCTCCAAGCCGCTGCTGATCATCGCCGAGGACGTCGAGGGCGAGGCGCTCTCCACCCTGGTCGTCAACAAGATCCGCGGCACCTTCAACGCGGTGGCCGTCAAGGCCCCCGGCTTCGGTGACCGCCGCAAGGCGATGCTCCAGGACATGGCGGTCCTCACCGGCGCCACGGTCATCTCCGAGGAGGTCGGCCTCAAGCTCGACCAGGTCGGCCTGGACGTGCTCGGCACCGCCCGCCGCATCACCGTCACCAAGGACGACACCACCATCGTCGACGGTGCCGGCGACAAGGCCGACGTCGAGGGCCGCGTCAACCAGATCAAGGCCGAGATCGAGGCCACGGACTCCGACTGGGACCGCGAGAAGCTCCAGGAGCGCCTCGCCAAGCTGGCCGGCGGCGTGTGCGTGATCAAGGTCGGCGCCGCCACCGAGGTGGAGCTGAAGGAGCGCAAGCACCGTCTGGAGGACGCCATCTCCGCGACCCGCGCCGCGGTCGAGGAGGGCATCGTCTCCGGTGGTGGCTCCGCCCTGGTCCACGCGTCCAAGGTCCTGGAGGGCAACCTCGACAAGACCGGCGACGAGGCCACCGGTGTCTCCGTGGTCGCCCGCGCCGTCGTCGAGCCGCTGCGCTGGATCGCGGAGAACGCCGGCCTGGAGGGCTACGTCATCGTCTCCAAGGTCAAGGAGCTGGAGAAGGGCAGCGGTTACAACGCCGCCACCGGTGAGTACGGCGACCTGGTCAAGGCCGGCGTCATCGACCCGGTGAAGGTCACCCGCTCCGCCCTGGAGAACGCCGCCTCCATCGCCTCCCTCCTCCTGACGACCGAGACCCTGGTCGTCGAGAAGAAGGAAGAGGAAGAGCCGGCCGCCGCGGGCCACAGCCACGGCCACAGCCACTGAGGCTGCGCGACCCTTCCGGTGCCCGGCACCCCCTCGTGGGGTGCCGGGCACCGGCGTCTCCGGGACCCGGGTATCAGCATCGATGTCAGTGCCCTGCGGCATGCTGTGAACAGGTGACCGAGGGAGGGGCGACGGTGCGTACACCGATCAGGGGCGAGGTGCGGGTCGAGTACGGCCAGACCTACGTGGAGAGCGATCCGAACTGCTTGATTCCGGAGCTGCGCGAGGCGTTCGCGGGCCAGCGCGAAGGACTGTGCGGGGCCGCCACGCCCGGTTTCCTCTGGCTGATCACCGGACTGCACACGGGCAGCGTCGGCTTCACGGTCGAGGTCCACGACGAGGAGCCCGCCCTGGACCCGGAGTGGGAGGAGGTGGTGGAGGCGTCCTTCCGTCCCGTGTCGGAGCGGACCCGCCTGTCGCAGTGGGCGGGCGAGGCCGCCTGGGACCTCGGCCTCGCCGTGACCGACCACCGGGTGCGCTACTGCGCCCGGGGATTCGACGAGGGCCGCCGGCGCGACACCCGGTCTCCCGAAGATCCACCGGCCGACACGTACCTCCTCCAGTTCTGGCCCGCCCCGCCCGCCCCGGACCGGGTGATCCGCCAGACCTCCCCGCACGCCGCCTACCATCACGACCACGCGCGCGAACTCCCGCCGCCCCCCACCCCGGAGGAACGCACCGAGGCCGAGCGCCGGGCCCGCGAGGCGAAGGCCCGCGCCGCCGAGCAGCGCCGCCTGCACCGCGAGCGCTGGGAATGGGGCGGCCGGCTGCCCAGCGCCACCCTGCGCGCCGTGGGCGGCAACGTCCGCGGCCTGCTGCGCTTCGACCCCGACCTGGTGCACACCCTGGACGCGGCCGGTCCCGAGGTCCAGCGCCGGGTGGCGGTACGGGCCGCGCACCGCGCCTGCGAGGCGGCGGGCCTGACGGACGTCCCGTGGATCGCGGGGGCGCTCACCGCCCTCACCGAGGGACGCCCCCTGCCGCCGCCGTTCGACGGCCCCGACGAGAGCCGGACCGCGATGTGGGACGCCCTGCGCACCGACCCCCGGGTCCCCGGCACCTCGGTCCTGGAGGCGAGGCCCCCGGAGCGCCCGCCGTACCAGCCACCGGAGCCCCACCCGGACCAGCCGATGCCGGCCCCCCGACGGGCGGACACCCCACGGCCCACCCGCCAGGGCCTCGGCCGGTACCTGGGCACGCCCACACCGACACGCTCGGCCAAGGAGCAGTTCCACGCGACCTACGCGGAGATCCGCCCAGCCGACGAACCCCGCCCACCCCACCGCATCTCCCAGCCCCACTACGCCCTCCCGGCCATACCCGCAGCCGCCGACCCCGACCCCCTGCGCGCGGCCCTGGACGCGGTCTGGCATGCGCTGGGCACCCACGGGGAGCACTACCCGGACCTGTTGGCGGAGGTCCGCGCACTGTGCGGCGAGGGGCTCGGACCGGAGGCGTAGCGCCCGTCGGACACGTCCGCGACCACCGCCCACACCGTCTTCCCGGGCCCGCCGACCCGTTCGCACACGCCCCAGCGGTCGGCGAGCGCGGTCACCAGCAGCAGACCACGCCCGCTGTCCTCGCCGGGATCACCGCTCGTCGGTCGCGGCAGGCACTCCCCGAGCGTGTCGCTCACCTCGACCCGTACGAACCCGAGGGCGGGGAAGGGGACCAGCCGCAGCTCCGCGTCCCGGCCGGGCACCCGGCCGTGCGTGACGGCGTTCGCGGCCAGCTCGGCGACGATCAGCTCGACGGTGTCGTGCACCGCGCTGCCGTACGTCCAGCCCCAGGCGTCCACCCGCTGGGAGGCGAGCCGCCGGGCGAGCCGGGCGCCGCGGGGCGTGGAGGAGAAGCGCAGGGTGAAGGGGGGAGTGTCCATGCACCGAAGGTCGCGGCCGGTCCACCCTCCTGACCAGGGGGTACGGCCAGACGGCCCGGTTCTGTAAGGGCGGTCGGGGTTTCCGTACAGGGCGTACAGCGCGTACAGCCGGGTGCACACGTACGCGTTGCGTGAAGGGGATTGGGCTGCGGGGGCTCGCTCGGCGCCCTACTCTCCGGCTACGGAGGGTGGTTGGACGGACGCGAAGGGGCGCGGCGGATGGACGCGAGCAGCATGGGGCTGGACGACTCCCGTGGGGGGTTCCTGAAGTGCTTCGGGTGTCAGGTGAAGCTGTTCCGGGAGGCGGCGGGGCTCACCCAGGCGCAGTTGGGGGCGCTGGTCGGGTACAGCGAGGCCCAGGTGGCGGCGGTGGAGCAGGGGCGCCGGATTCCCAAGCCGGACATGATCGACGCGATCGACCGGGCGGTGGGGGCGCGGGGCGTGCTGATGGCCATGAAGAAGGAGGTGGCCAAGGCTCGGTATCCGTCGTTCTTCCGGCAGTACGCGGAGCTGGAGGCACAGGCGGCCGAGCTGCACGCCTACGACAACCACGTGATCAAGGGCCTGTTGCAAACGGAGGCGTACGCAAGAGCCGTCTTCACCATGTGGCGCCCACTCCTTGGTGAGGAGGTCATTGAACAGCGTGTCGCGGCACGGCTGGAGAGGCAGAAGCTGTTCGCCCGACGCCCCGCGCCACTACTGAGCTTCGTCATCGAGGAGCAGGCGCTACGCCGCCCTGTCGGGGGACGTCCTGTGCTGCGCGGCCAGTTGGAACAACTCCTTCTCTTCGGGCACGAGCGCAACGTAGAGATGCAGGTCATGCCGACGGAACGCGCTGAACACGCCGGGCTTGGCGGCGCATTCACGTTGATCCATCTCCCGGACCAGCGCAGGATTGGATACATGGAGGTGCAGGAGGCAAGCATCCTGTACTCCGAGCCCAAGGAGGTCAGTCCGTTGGAAGCGACGTACGGCGTGCTCCGAGCGCAGGCGCTGACTCCCAGCGACTCCCTGGCCTTCATCGAGAAGCTGTTGGGAGAGTTGTGAAGGACACGAATCAGACAGCTGGGCCGACCTGGGTCAAGAGCAGTCACAGCGCGGGTGACGGCGGCCAGTGCGTGGAGGTCGCCTGGACGAAGAGCAGTTACAGCTCCGGCAGTGGCGGAGATTGCGTCGAGATCGCTGAAGCGGGCGCGTCCGTACTGATACGTGACTCCAAGCGACCGTCGGAGACGATCCTCTCCGTCGGCGTCGATGAATGGGCGGCGTTCGTGCGCATGGCAGCGCGCGGTTGACGTACGGGGGAGGGGCGTCCGGCTGACCGGGCGCCCCTCCCTCCGTCACACCGCCACCGGCAACTCCCCGCCCAGCCACGCCGTCATCGTCCGTACATACGTCGCCGTCAGATGGTCGTCGTTGCGGTACACGACCACGCTGCCGATGACCGCCGGGCACTCCCCGTCCCGGCAGAGCATCGGTGTCGCGTCGATGAGTGACGCCCCGTCGACCTCGTCCGTCGCCACCTCGCCGACCTGCTCGAAGCCGAGCGCGTCGCCCTTCGCGGTGGCGCAGTCCGCGAGGGAGTCCAGCGCGCCCGAGACGCAGGACGGCACGTCCTGCGCGGGGTGCGGATTGTCGGCGAAGGTCAGCACCTTCGCGCCGGTCCCGGTCAGCCGCCGCAGCGTCTTCGCGTAGCCCTCCTCGGTGAGTTCCGCGCCCGCCGTGTCGCCGAGCCGCGTGCCGTCGCCCGCCACCGGTGTGGTCGCCCGCGCCCCGGTCACCACCAGGGCCGGCTGCTCCGCCTCGATCCGCTGGAGTGCCGCCTCCCGCCAGGTGTCGCACTCGGTGTACGCCCGCTTCAACTGGGTCGCCCACATCGTCACCTCGGCCGGTGAACAGGCCGACTTGGTCAGCACCTCCAGGCGCCAGCCGCGCCGCTCGGCGATGGTCTGCAGCGCGGGCGTCCACTGGACGGCGTGCGAATCGCCGAACAGCACCACGGTGGTGCCGGAGGAGGTGTCGCCGTAGACGCAGCCACTGGCCAGAGTGGAGTCCAACTGGTCGACCAGACAGTCGTCGTGCGCGTCGTCCACGTCGTCCTCGGCCGTCTCCGGCAACGGACGCAACGCGTCCGCGCTGCGCTGGAGGTCCGTGTCGCCCGCCGTCAGCACCGCCGCGCCGGGCGCGTCCGCCGCCGCCGCGAGCCGGGTGCCCGGCACCGCCGTCCAGGACACCGCCCCGCAGAGCACCGCGCCCGCCGTGCAGGCCGCGCCGAGCACCAGGCCGGAACGGTGCGGCCGTACGGACCGCTCGGGAGCGTGCCGGAAACGGTTCTCCACGTACCGGTGGGTGAGCGCGGCCGGTATCCAGGAGAGGGCGACCGCGAGCAGCGCCACCGACAGGGGCGGCTCGCCCAGCCACACCGTGGTGAAGGCGAGGAACGGCCAGTGCCACAGGTACCAGGAGTACGAGATCCGGCCGACACAGCGGACGGGGGCGAGGGAGAGGAGGCGGCCCGCCGGGGTGTCCACGGCCACCGCGCCCGCCGCGACCACCGCCACCGTCCCGAGCACCGGCAGCAGCGCCCACGGGCCGGGGAAGGCGGTGTCCTCCCCGAAGCAGAGCGCGGCGGCGCCGATCGCGGCGACCCCGGCCAGGCCCGCCGTACCGGCCGCCCACCGCGGCACCCGCCGCCACCAGGAGCCCGGCACCAGCGCCGGCAGCCCGCCGGCCGCCAGTTCCCAGTACCGCGTCCCGGTGGAGAAGTACGCCGCACCGGCCGCCTGCCGGGTGAGCGCGAGGGCGTACCAGAAGGAGGCGGCGGCCGTCACCGCGAGCACCCCGGCCAGCCACGGCCGCGCGTCCCGGCCCCGGCGCCGGCCCCACCGGGCCACGGCGACCAGCAGCAGCGGCCACACCACGTAGAACTGCTCCTCGACCGCCAGCGACCAGAAGTGCTGGACGGGGCTGGCCGCGGTGCCCAGCGCCGAGTAGTCGACGGCCTCGGCCGCCTGGCGCCAGTTGACGACGTACAGCGCGGCGGTGACGACGTCCAGGAAGACGTCGCGCAGGCCGGCGGGGGAGACCAGCAGCCAGGCCACCAGGACGACCGCGGCCAGCACCGTCAGCGCCGAGGGCAGCAGGCGGCGCATCCGCCGGGCGTAGAACCCGGCCAGCGAGACGCGGCCGGTGCGGCCCAGCTCCCGCACCAGCAGGCCGGTGATGAGGAAACCCGAGATCACGAAGAAGACGTCGACGCCGACGTAGCCGCCGGCGAGGCGGGCCGCACCGGCGTGGTACAGCAGGACGAGCCCGATCGCGAGCGCCCGCAGCCCTTCGATGTCGGGCCGGAACCCCGGACGCGGTCTCGGCCGCGCCGCCGCCCCGCGCGCACCGGGCGGCATCACCTCCGCCGCCCCGCCGCTCCCGCTTCCCGTCATGCTCCGGCCGTCGTACATCCCCCTTCGCTATCACCCGTGGCTGTGCGCCGGGGGAGTACCTCGGCCCGCCGGCTACTGCGGCCCGTACTTCCGCGTCCGCGAGCTGACCGCCCCCAGCACGCCCCGCGGCACCAGCTTCGCCGCGCCCATCAGGGCCTTGTAGCGGGGGTCGGGGATCGACAGGGTCTTGCCCCGGGCCAGGTCGTCGAGGGCCGCCGCGACCAGCTTGTCGGCGTCCAGCCACATCCAGTTGGGGATGCTGTCCGTGCCCATCCCGGCCCGCTCGTGGAACTCCGTGCGCACGAAACCGGGCGCCAGCGCCATCAGCCGTACGCCGCTGCCGGCCAGGTCCCGCGCCGCGCCCTGGGTGAACTGCACGACCCACGCCTTGGAGGCGCCGTACGTGCCGCGCGGGACGAACGCGGCGACCGAGGCCACGTTGACCACACCGCCCCGGCCCCGCGCGCGCATCGCCGTCGCCGCCGCCGACGTCAGCCGCAGCACCGCCTCGCAATGCACCTTGAGCATCCGCAGCTCGTCGGCCATGGGTACGTCGAGATAGCGGCCCTTGTTGCCGAAGCCGGCGTTGTTGACCAGCAGGTCGACCGGGTTCTTGCGGTCGTCCAGCCGGGCGGCCACCGCCTCGATGCCGGTGTCCTCGGCCAGGTCGGCGGTCAGGACCTCGGCCTCGATACCGTGCCGGTCGTGCAGTTCGGTCGCCTGCTCGCGCAGCCGCCGGGTGTCGCGGGCGACCAGCACCAGGTCGTGCCCGTCGGCCGCCAGCCGCCGCGCGAACGCGGCGCCGATGCCTGACGTCGATCCCGTAATCAATGCCGTTGTCATGG
Organism: Streptomyces sp. NPDC090994; assembly: GCF_044768905.1. NCBI lineage: Bacteria > Bacillati > Actinomycetota > Actinomycetes > Kitasatosporales > Streptomycetaceae > Streptomyces > Streptomyces sp. NPDC090994. The sequence continues at coordinate 639,764 of NZ_JBIVWS010000001.1, read as the reverse complement.
CGCAAGGTTAGTGACCCGGACTGTCAACGTCCGGTTTGCTCACCGAGCCTTCGTCCGGTGAAGCGCCGGTGAAGGCTCGGCACCCCTGGGGGAAGTCCGGGACCCCTCTGCGTACGCCCGAGCCTGCGCCAGCGCCACCGGGTGCAGCGCCTCGCCCGCCGCCAGCAGGCGCGGCAGCAGCTCCCGTTCGGTCGTCACCGCGCGGAACTGCAGCGCCACCGTCACCTCGTGACCGGGCCGGTGCACGACCTCGACCGGGTCGCCCGCCCGTACCTCGCCGGGCTCGATCACCCGCAGGTACGCCCCGGGCGCGCCCTTGCGCGTGAACCGCCTCACCCACTGTTTCTCACCCAGGTGGCCCTGGAAGGTGCGGCAGGGGATGCGTCCGCAGGTGACCTCCAGGAGCACGTCGGGGCCGATCCGCCAGCGCTCGCCGATCAGCGCCCCGGAGACGTCCAGGCCCACGGTGGTGAGGTTCTCGCCGAACGCGCCGGAGCGCAGCGTGCGCCCCAGTTCGCGCTCCCAGTCGTCGAGGTCCTCGCGGGCCACCGCGTACACCGCCTGGTCGTCGCCGCCGTGGTGGCGGGTGTCGCAGACCGCGTCCCCGACGACCCCGCCGCCCCCGTCCGGTCCCGGCGCCGCGATCCGCACCGGCCCGTCGACGGGCCGCTTGTCGATCCCGGTCACGCCTTGGGGGTGATCGCTGTACGGCACCGGCTCGGGGCGGCCCAGGTTCACGGAGAGAAGCTTCATGTCCGGCACGGTAGAAGAGCCACGGCCAAAGCGTCGACGCGTTTTCCGCCTCCAGGCCAAAGCATCGCTTATCCGTGACGGTCCCGGTCGCTTATCCTCGGTCGCGTGATCGAGGCTCGTCATCTCCGCGTGCTGCGCGCCGTGGCCGCCACCGGCTCGTTCTCGGCGGCGGGGCGCGCGCTGGGCTGCACCCAGCCCGCGGTCAGCCAGCAGATGAAGGCCCTGGAGGCGTCCGTCGGCACGCCCCTGCTGGTCCGCGGCCAGCGCGACATGCGGCTGACCCAGGCCGGCGAGGCCCTGGTCCGGCACGCCGCGGGCATCCTCGCCGGGCTCACCGCCGCCGAGGAGGAGGTCGCCGCCATCGCCGGGCTGCGCGCCGGACGGGTCCGCCTGGTCTCCTTCCCCAGCGGCAGCTCCACCCTCGTCCCCACCGCGCTCGCCGCCCTGCGCGCCGCCCACCCCGGCACCCGGGTCTCGCTGGAGGAGGCCGAACCCCCCGCCTCGGTCGAACTGCTGCGCGAGGGCGACTGCGACGTGGCGCTCACGTTCCGTTACGAGGGAGCCGCGGGCGGCGCCGAGGAGTGGGACGACCTCGTCGTACGGCCCCTGCTGACGGACCGGCTGGTGGCGCTCGTACCCGACCGGCATGCCCTGGCGCGCGCCGGGTCCGTCGCCATCGGGGAGCTGGCCGACGAGCCGTGGATCGCGGGCTGCCCGCGCTGTCGCGGCCAGTTGGTCGAGGTGTGCGAGGCGGCCGGTTTCTCCCCCCGGATCGACTTCGCCACCGACGACTACCCGGCGGTCGTCGGCCTGGTCGGCGCCGGTCTCGGCGTCGCGGTCCTCCCCCAGCTCGCGGTCGACTCGGTACGGCCGCGGGGCGCCCGCACGGTGCGGCTGGAACCGGCGGTGCGGCGAGAGATCGTCGCCCTCACCCTGCCCGACCTGGCGCAGGTGCCGGCCGTCGCGGCGACGCTCGACCAGCTGGCGCGGGCCGCGGGGCGCTGACCCGCGCGCGTGCCACGTACGGCGCTTGCAGAAACGTTCCTTCAGCTGTTCGGGGCGGCGTCCGTGCCGCCGGCCGCCGCGGGGACCAGACGATGGCGCGCCCGTCCCATCAGTTCCTCGCGCTCGTCCTCGGTCAGTCCGCCCCACACGCCGTACGGCTCACGTACCGCCAGCGCGTGCGCGGCGCACTCGGCGCGGACCGGGCACCGCATGCAGACCTCCTTGGCCGAGTTCTCACGAGCGCTTCGGGCCGCGCCGCGCTCCCCCTCCGGGTGGAAGAAGAGCGAGCTGTCCACCCCGCGGCAGGCGGCCAGCAGCTGCCAGTCCCACAGGTCCGCGTTAGGTCCGGGAAGGCGGGAGAAATCTGCCATTGCGTGACCCCTTGTAACCGATATGGGTGGATGCCGTATCCACGACCGTACAACTACGATCTAAGGAGATGAAAATATGACCCATTGCGAATCTAGTGCCAGACACCTCCAAAGCGGAAGAAAAGCGTCTAAATGGGGCACGGGTTGTGGTGAAAGATTGAGGGTCCCCGCGCGTGACTGCGTCGTGTTCGTCCCCTCACGTAGAGTGCCGAAGACGACACACAGCCCCGTAACTCTTTCGAGTGACCGTCGTTGAGAGGGCGGAGGCGGTTGCAGGAACAAGCGCTCGGGCGGGCGTCCGAGACGGTGACCGCACAGGTGACGAATTTCGTACCAGCCTGGAGGCTCAAGGTGACGCGCAGCAGCTGTGAGAGCCGCGGAGGACAGCCATGACATCGGTCCTCGTCTGCGACGACTCCCCGCTTGCCCGAGAGGCGCTCCGCCGCGCGGTCGCGACCGTGCCCGGTGTCGAGCGCGTGACGACGGCGGCCAACGGCGAGGAAGTCCTCCGCCGCTGGGGTGCCGACCGCTCGGACCTGATCCTGATGGACGTGCGCATGCCCGGCCTGGGCGGCGTCGAGACGGTCCGGCGGCTGCTGTCCGCCGACCCCGGCGCGCGCATCATCATGCTCACGGTCGCCGAGGACCTGGACGGCGTGGCCCTCGCGGTCGCCGCCGGCGCCCGTGGCTATCTGCACAAGGACGCCTCGCGCGCCGAACTGCGGGCCACGGTCACCCAGGCGCTGGCCGACCCGACCTGGCGGCTCGCCCCGCGGCGGCTGCGCTCGGCCGAGATGGGCGCCGCGCCCACGCTCACCGCGCGCGAGATCCAGGTCCTGGAGGGCATGAGCCACGGCCGCTCCAACGCGGAGATCGGCCGTGAGCTGTTCCTCTCCGAGGACACCGTCAAGACCCACGCCCGGCGGCTCTTCAAGAAGCTCGGCGCCTCGGACCGGGCACACGCGGTGGCGCTCGGTTTCCGGTGGGGCCTGGTCCGTTAGGCGACGCCCGTGAGGCGCGGACCCACGGGGGCGTACGGAGACGCGGCGGACCCGGGCGAGGGTGCGACGGATCTCGGCGGCGGCGCGGCGGACCTCGACGGGGGTACGGCAGACCCTGGCGGAGGCGCGGCGGACCCCGGCGCGAGTGCGACGGATCCCGGCGGACGTGCGGCAGTCCCCGGCGGCGGCGCGGCGGACCCCGGCGAGGGGGCGGCAGACCTCGGCGGCGGCGCGGCGGATCCCGCTCATCACCAGGTGGGCGGGGGTGACGAGCGGAACCGTCGGGTGCCCGCTGCCCGTTTCGGCGCCGATGCCGCATCCTTGAGGTGTGGAGTTCCTCGGGGACGAGTCGGTCGAGCGGAAGGGGAGGGCGCAGGGGATGAGTTCCGGCGCACCTGCTCATAACGCTTCGGTGCACAACAACGGACGCGGCGGAGCGGACCAGACGGCCGCAAGGCACCATGGACCGATGCGTGACGACGAGACGGCCCCTGGGCAAGGGGGAACAGTCGGTGCGCTCGTCCACCGTGCCGTAGACGGGGACGAGCAGGCCACGCACGACCTGCTCGCCCATGTCCACCCCCTCGCACTGCGCTACTGCCGCACCCGGCTGTCCCGGCTGCCCGGCGACGCGCGTCACTTCGTGGAGGACCTGGCCCAGGAGGTCTGCGTGGCGGTGCTCCTGGCACTGCCCCGCTACAAGGACACCGGACGCCCGTTCGAGGCGTTCGTCTTCGCCATCGCCGCCCACAAGGTCGCCGACCTCCAGCGCGCCGCGATGCGCCACCCCGGCTCGACCGCCGTCCCCTCCGACGAGATGCCCGAGCGGCCCGACGACTCCCTCGGCCCCGAGGAGCGCGCCCTGCTCAGCAGCGACGCCGAGTGGGCCAAGAAGCTGCTGGCCAACCTCCCCGACAACCAGCGGGAACTGCTCCTGCTGCGCATCGCGGTGGGGCTCACGGCGGAGGAGACCGGCCAGATGTTGGGAATGTCACCCGGCGCCGTCCGCGTGGCGCAGCACCGCGCGCTGAGCCGGCTGCGGGCCCTGGCGGAGCAGTAGCCGCACCGGCGGGACAGGCGTGCCCTGCCGGGCACGGGCGTGCCCTGCCCGGGGGCGGTGGCCGTCCCGTTGAACGGGCGGCCCGTCACTTTCGTACGAACATACGGCGGCGGAAGATGCCCATGATCGTGGAATGCGCCACCCTCACTTCCCGTTAGCATGGACATCCGCACCGATCAAGGCCATTTGGGGAAGGTGTCATGACTGCGAACGTCGACGGAGTGCCCGATAAATTCGCGACACTCGGGCTGACCTACGACGACGTGCTGCTGCTGCCGGGCGCCTCCGCTGTGCTCCCGAACGCGGTCGACACCTCGTCCCGCATCTCCCGCAACGTGCGGGTCAACATCCCGCTGCTCTCCGCGGCGATGGACAAGGTGACCGAGTCCCGGATGGCGATCTCCATGGCCCGTCAGGGCGGTGTCGGCGTCCTGCACCGGAACCTGTCCATCGAGGACCAGGCCAACCAGGTCGACCTGGTCAAGCGCTCCGAGTCCGGCATGGTGGCCAACCCCATCACCATCCACCCGGACGCCACCCTCGGCGAGGCGGACGCGCTGTGCGCCAAGTTCCGCATCAGCGGCGTGCCGGTCACCGACGGCGCCGGCAAGCTGCTCGGCATCGTCACCAACCGTGACATGGCCTTCGAGACCGACCGCTCCCGGCCGGTGCGCGAGGTCATGACGCCGATGCCGCTGGTCACCGGCCAGGTCGGCATCTCCGGTGTGGACGCCATGGAGCTGCTGCGCCGCCACAAGATCGAGAAGCTGCCGCTGGTCGACGGCGACGGCGTCCTCAAGGGCCTGATCACGGTCAAGGACTTCGTGAAGGCCGAGCAGTACCCGCACGCCGCCAAGGACGCGGAGGGCCGCCTGATCGTCGGCGCCGCCGTGGGCGCCAGCCCCGAGGCGCTCGACCGCGCCCAGGCCCTCGCCGAGGCCGGGGTGGACTTCCTGGTCGTCGACACCTCGCACGGCCACAACAGCAACGCCCTGAGCTGGATGGCGAAGATCAAGTCGAGTGTCGGCATAGACGTCATCGGCGGCAACGTCGCCACCCGCGACGGCGCCCAGGCACTCATCGACGCCGGCGTCGACGGCATCAAGGTGGGCGTCGGCCCCGGCTCCATCTGCACCACCCGAGTGGTCGCCGGCATCGGCGTCCCGCAGGTCACGGCGATCTACGAGGCGTCCCTGGCCGCCCGGCCGGCCGGTGTGCCGCTGATCGGCGACGGCGGACTGCAGTACTCCGGTGACATCGGCAAGGCGCTGGCCGCCGGCGCCGACACGGTGATGCTGGGCAGCCTGCTCGCGGGCTGCGAGGAGTCGCCGGGCGAGCTGCAGTTCATCAACGGCAAGCAGTTCAAGTCGTACCGGGGCATGGGCTCGCTGGGCGCCATGCAGTCCCGTGGCCAGGGGAAGTCGTACTCCAAGGACCGCTACTTCCAGGCCGAGGTGGCCTCCGACGACAAGCTCGTGCCCGAGGGCATCGAGGGCCAGGTGCCCTACCGCGGCCCCCTGGCCAACGTGCTGCACCAGCTCGTCGGCGGTCTGCGCCAGACCATGGGCTACGTCGGCGCGGCCACCATCGAGGAGATGGAGTCCAAGGGCCGCTTCGTGCGGATCACCTCCGCGGGCCTGAAGGAGAGCCACCCGCACGACATCCAGATGACGGTCGAGGCGCCGAACTACAGCCGTAAGTGAGCGAAGCGCTTCCCGAGGGCGGCCCCGGAGCACCGGGGCCGCCCTCGTCCGTGTCCGTCGGGGATACTGGAAGACGCTGCAACGCATGAGGGAAAGGCCACACACGTGACTGAGATCGAGATCGGGCGCGGCAAGCGCGGCCGCCGGGCATACGCCTTCGACGACATCGCCGTCGTCCCGAGCCGCCGTACGCGAGACCCGAAGGAGGTCTCGATCGCCTGGCAGATCGACGCCTACCGCTTCGAGCTGCCCTTCCTGGCCGCCCCCATGGACTCGGTCGTCTCCCCGGCCACCGCCATCCGCATCGGCGAGATGGGCGGCCTCGGCGTACTGAACCTGGAAGGGCTCTGGACGCGGTACGAGGACCCGCAGCCGCTGCTCGACGAGATCGTCGGCCTGGATTCGGAGACCGCGACCCGCCGCCTCCAGGAGATCTACGCCGCGCCGATCCGCGAGGAGCTGATCGGGCAGCGCATCAAGGAGGTGCGCGAGGCCGGTGTGGTCACCGCCGCCGCGCTCTCCCCGCAGCGCACCGCCCAGTTCTCCAAGGCCGTCGTGGACGCGGGCGTGGACATCTTCGTCATCCGCGGTACGACCGTCTCCGCGGAGCACGTCTCCAGCGCCGCCGAGCCGCTGAACCTCAAGCAGTTCATCTACGAACTCGACGTCCCGGTGATCGTCGGCGGCTGCGCCACCTACACCGCCGCCCTGCACCTGATGCGTACCGGCGCGGCGGGTGTCCTCGTCGGCTTCGGCGGCGGCGCCGCGCACACCACGCGCAACGTGCTGGGCATCCAGGTCCCGATGGCGACCGCGGTCGCCGACGTGGCGGCGGCCCGCCGGGACTACATGGACGAGTCCGGCGGCCGGTACGTGCACGTCATCGCGGACGGCGGCGTCGGCTGGTCCGGCGACCTGCCCAAGGCGATCGCCTGCGGTGCCGACTCGGTGATGATCGGCTCGCCGCTGGCCCGCGCGACGGACGCGCCGGGCAAGGGCCACCACTGGGGCATGGAGGCCGTCAACGAGGAGCTGCCGCGCGGCAAGAAGGTCCACCTCGGCACGGTCGGCACCCTGGAGGAGGTCCTCACCGGGCCGTCCCACCACCCCGACGGCTCGATGAACATGTTCGGCGCCCTGCGCCGCGCCATGGCCACCACCGGCTACAGCGAGCTGAAGGAGTTCCAGCGGGTCGAGGTCACGGTGGCGGACTCACAGCACCGGAGGTAGTCACGACGGCGGTCGTCACACCGGCGGTCGTCATACCGGTGGTAGTCACGACGGACGGTCGTCGCACCGGCGGTAGTCACGACGGACGGTCGTCGCTGGAGGCCGGTCGCCCTTGCGGGGGTGGCCGGCCTCTTTCGCGTGTCCGGGCGTCCGGGCGGTCCGGCGCGGGGGCGCGCAGGGTGATCGGGGGGCGCATGGTCGCCTTCGGCCCGAATACGCCGGAATGCGCCTTGGAGCGCCGGTAACGTCCGTGTCCGGCGCCCCGGTTCTCTGGGACGCCCCCTTCCAAGGAAACGCGTTCCGGGCCCCGTCCCCTCGGGGCCCGGCCCGAATTCCAGACGCGCCGCCCACCGGGCTGACGGCGGCATCGTGGAAGGGGGCGTGCCCATGGGACGTCACCGCAAGCCCACCCGCTGGGACCGGATCCGTCTTCGGATGGTTCAGTGCCGCAGGAGGTGGATCTTGCGGATTTTTGGATGGTGAGCGGCCACCCCCACAAGAACTAGGGGTGGACACTCCGTGATCCATCTTGGAGCCTGCCGCACTAGCCCTGCGGTGGGCTCCACCTTTTGCGGTGCCGAAGGAGGCGGATCTTGCGGATTTTCGGATGGTGAGCGGCCACCCCCACGAGACCTAGGGGTCGACGCTCCGTGATCCATCTGGGGTCCGCCGCAGTGCCCTCTGCGGTGGGCCCGCCTCTACGTTACCCACCCAGCCCCTCCGCCCACCACACCCCTCGTTGCGGGGACGGCGTCCGCGCGCCCCTCTCACAACCGATGCGCCGCCCCCGTGGGCGTGGCCCCCCGCGTGTCCAGCAGCAACTGGGCCTTCACCGACAGGCCCTGGAGGTCGTACGTGCGGTGCTGCTGGAGGAGGATCGTCAGATCGGCGTCGGCGGCGGCCTCGTAGAGGGAGTCGGCGCGGGGGATCGGGCGGTCCAGGACCGTCCAGGACGGGATGTGCGGGTCGTGGTAGCTGACCGCGGCGCCCATCGAGAGCAGGCGGGTCGCGACCTCCTGTGCCGGGGTGCCCTGCTGGTCGGCGAGGTCGGCCTTGTACGTGACGCCCAGGAGGAGCACGCGGGCGCCGCGCGCGGACTTGCCGTGCTCGTTGAGGAGGGCGGCGGCGCGCTGGACGACGTAGCGGGGCATCTGGCTGTTCACCTGCTGGGCGAGTTCGACCATGCGCAGGCCGCGGGGGGCGTGGCCGGCCAGGTCCTGGGCGACGGAGTGGCCGCCGACGCCGGGGCCGGGGCGGAAGGTCTGGAAGCCGAACGGCTTGGTCTCCGCGCAGCGGATGACGTCCCACAGGTCGACGCCTAGGTCGTGGCAGAGGACGGACATCTCGTTGACGAGGGCGATGTTCACATGGCGGAAGTTGGTCTCCAGGAGCTGGACCGTCTCCGCCTCGCGGGGGCCACGCGCGCGTACCACCTTGTCGGTGAGCCGGCCGTAGAACGTCGCGGCGGACTCGGTGCAGGCGGGGGTGAGGCCGCCGATGACCTTGGGGGTGTTCGCGGGGGTGAACTCGCGGTTGCCGGGGTCGACGCGGCTGGGGGAGTAGGCGAGGTGGAAGTCGCGGCCGGCGCGCAGGCCGGAGCCGTTTTCGAGGAGAGGGCGGAGGAACTCCTCGGTCGTGCCGGGGCGGACGGGCGACTCCAGGATCACCGTGGTGTGCGGGCGCAAATGTGCCGCCAGGGTGCGCGCCGCGGCCTCGACCTGGCCGAGGTCGGGGCCGCCGCCCTCGCTCGGCGGGGTCGGGGCGCAGATGACCGCGGTGCGGACCCGGCCCAGCTCGGCCGGTCCGGCGGCGGTGCGGAAGCCGCCCGCGAGCATCCGGCGCAGTTCGGCGGGGGTCAGGGAGCCGGCCTCGGGCCCGGTCCGGTAGCCGAGGGTGGGGATGCCGGCGGCGGTGGCGGCCTGGGCCAGGGGCAGGCCGTAGGGGCCGAGTCCGATGACGGCGAGATCTGCGGGCATGGCGTGGGCCGTCCTTCCCAATATCCGGAGCGGGACAGGTGCGCAAGCCCTGTGGACAGAACGGGCGAGCACAACGTCAGACTAGGAGTAAATATGACCGATTTGCGGGATTGGTCGGCCGAGTTTCGGTGAGTGTTGAGGGCTCTGTGCGCCGGAAGCGCCCCTTGGGGTTGTCCACAGGTCCTGGGTGCGTGGTGGCTGAAGTCGGGCAACCCGGTCAGAATCTGGGCATGGGGGGTACTGGGAACCACCGGGCTTCGCCTGCCTGACGGGTGCGGCCGACGCGACCGATCGACGGATGAGCGGGATGAGCGGGAGGCAGCGGTGAGGACAGCGACACTGGGCCCGGCGCAGCGAGCCGAGTCGCTCGCGGCCATGGCCGAGCGGGAACTGGACGTACTGGTCGTCGGCGGCGGCGTGGTCGGCGCGGGCACCGCCCTGGACGCCGTGACCCGCGGCCTGTCCACCGGGCTGGTCGAGGCGCGGGACTGGGCGTCGGGCACCTCCAGCAGGTCGAGCAAGCTGATCCACGGCGGCCTGCGCTATCTGGAGATGCTCGACTTCGCACTCGTACGGGAGGCGCTGAAGGAACGCGGCCTGCTGCTGGAGCGGCTCGCCCCGCATCTGGTGAAGCCGGTGCCGTTCCTGTACCCGTTGCGGCACACGGGGTGGGAGCGGCTGTACGCCGGTTCGGGCGTCGCGCTCTACGACGCGATGTCGATGGCCCGCGGACACGGCCGGGGCCTGCCGCTCCACCGCCACCTCACACGCCGTCACGCCCTGCGCGTGGCACCGGCGCTGAAGAAGGACGCGCTGGTCGGCGCGCTCCAGTACTACGACGCGCAGATGGACGACGCCCGCTTCGTGACCACCCTCGTCCGTACGGCGGCGGCGTACGGCGCGCCGGTCGCCAACCGCGCGCGGGTGACCGGGTTCCTGCGCGAGGGCGAACGGGTCGTCGGGGCCCGGGTGCGGGACGTCGAGGGCGGCGGCGAGTACGAGATCCGCGCCAAGCAGATCGTGAACGCCACGGGCGTGTGGACCGACGACACCCAGTCGCTGGTGGGGGAGCGCGGGCAGTTCCACGTCCGGGCCTCCAAGGGCATCCACCTCGTGGTCCCCAAGGACCGCATCCACTCCTCGACCGGGCTGATCCTGCGCACCGAGAAGTCCGTGCTGTTCGTCATCCCGTGGGGCCGGCACTGGATCATCGGCACCACCGACACCGACTGGGACCTGGACAAGGCCCACCCGGCCGCTTCCAGCGCGGACATCGACTACCTCCTGGAACATGTGAACTCGGTCCTTTCCACGCCGCTGACCAGGGACGACGTCCAGGGCGTGTACGCGGGGCTGCGCCCGCTGCTGGCCGGCGAGTCGGACGCCACCAGCAAGCTGTCGCGCGAGCACACCGTCGCCCACCCGGCGCCGGGGCTGGTCGTCGTGGCGGGCGGGAAGTACACGACGTACCGGGTGATGGCCAAGGACGCGGTGGACGAGGCCGTGCACGGACTCGACCTGCGCGTGGCCGACTGCGTCACCGAGGACGTGCCGCTGCTGGGCGCCGAGGGCTTCTCGGCGCTGTGGAACGCGCGGGCCCGCATCGCCGCCCGCACCGGCCTGCACGTCGTGCGCGTGGAGCACCTGCTGAATCGGTACGGCACCCGGACCGAGGAGCTGCTGGAGCTGATCGCCGCCGACCCCTCGCTCGGCGATCCCCTCCAGGCCGCCGACGACTATCTGCGGGCCGAGGTCGTCTACGCCGCCTCGCACGAGGGGGCACGGCACCTGGACGACGTGCTGACCCGGCGCACCCGCATCTCCATCGAGACCTTCGACCGGGGCACACGCAGCGCCCGCGAGGCCGCCGGACTGATGGCGCCGGTACTGGGCTGGGACAAGGACCGGATCGAGCGCGAGGTCCAGCACTACGAGAAGCGGGTGGAGGCCGAGCGGGAGTCCCAGCGCCAGCCCGACGACCTCACGGCGGACGCGGCACGGCTGGGGGCACCGGACATCGTGCCGTTGTGACGGCCGGGGTTCCGGATCCGGCGATCCGGGCGGCCCCGTCGGTCGCATTCACTCGAACGGGTGTGCGTGACCGGGATATCCGGGCGGGCGCGGGGCGTTCTACCGGGTGTGAGGGCAGAACTCGGGGGCGGACGCGGGGCCGTGCGGATCGGGCGGCGAAGTACGGGAACGGGGGGAGGAGGTGACGGACCGACCGGGCGGAAGGTCCAGGCGGCGATCGGCCTTGCCGACCGCGCCGTGATCGGTGACCCGCTCGGCCGCCAGGCCGGGAGGGAAGGACCAGAACCACGGGGAGGGGTGGGAGCGTCCGAAGCGGTGGCATCACGGTTTCCTCCGTGTCGCGTCACTCATCCAGGGCGGGGGGACGGCCGGTTCACCGGGCTGCCCGGGAGTCGGGGCCGCGGGGTGCGGTCAGGGGGCACCCTGGGCGTCGAGCACTTGTCGGGTGAGAGACAATGAAGGCTCTGTCAGGGCGGGTTGCATGAGGGGACGCATGTCGGAGGCGGAGCGGGCGGGGACATCCCGTCAGGACAAGAGCGCACGTCTCCTCGCCGGGCGGTACCGGCTGGGAGATGTGCTCGGCCGCGGCGGCATGGGGACGGTGTGGCGGGCCCAGGACGAGACCCTGGGACGCACGGTCGCCGTCAAGGAGCTGCGGTTCCCGACCAACATCGACGAGGAGGAGAAGCGGCGCCTGATCACCCGGACGCTGCGCGAGGCCAAGGCGATCGCGCGGATCCGCAACAACAGCGCCGTGACGGTCTTCGACGTGGTCGACGAGGACGACCGGCCGTGGATCGTGATGGAACTCGTCGAGGGCAAGTCGCTCGCCGAGGTCATCCGGGAGGACGGCCTGCTGGAACCCAAGCGCGCGGCCGAGGTGGGGCTGGCGGTGCTGGACGTGCTGCGGTCCGCGCACCGCGAGGGCATCCTGCACCGCGACGTGAAGCCGTCGAACGTGCTGATCGCCGAGGACGGCCGGGTCGTGCTCACCGACTTCGGCATCGCCCAGGTCGAGGGCGACCCGTCCATCACCTCCACCGGCATGCTCGTCGGCGCTCCCTCCTACATCTCCCCGGAGCGGGCCCGCGGGCACAAGCCGGGACCGGCGGCCGACCTGTGGTCGCTGGGCGGACTGCTGTACGCGGCCGTCGAGGGCACACCGCCGTACGACAAGGGCTCGGCGATCGCGACGCTCACCGCGGTGATGACCGAGTCGCTGGAGGAGCCGAAGAACGCCGGTCCGCTGCGGGACGTCATCTACGGACTGCTCACCAAGGACCCCGCCCAGCGGCTCGACGACGCGGGCGCCCGCGCGCTGCTCAACAAGGTGATCCACGCGCCCATGAGCACGCCGGCCGAGCCGATGGACGCGACCAAGGTCGTGCCGCTGCCCGCCCAGCCGGACGAGCGGTCCGGGAGCAGGCGGGGCGAGGAGGCCGGGGATCGGCTGAAGGGGGCGCTGCGCTCCGTGCGCAAGGCCGCGGTCTCGGCCGGGGCGGCCGGGGCGGCGGCCGGGGCCCGCGCCAAGTCCCGGAGCGGTTCGGCCACCGCCGGGCCGGCCACTACGGGGTCCGGGCCCGTCACCACGGGGTCCGGGGTCGGGCCCGCCGGGGGCGCGGCCGCTGCCGGTGCGGCGCGTGGGACCGGTGCCGCGGCGGCCACGCCGGCCGCAGGCAGCGGGAACGCGACGACGGGCGGCCGGAGTTCGGGCTGGCCCGTGATGACGCCCCCCGACCTGCCGTCCCGGCCCGTGCCGAAGGCGTCCCTCACCGACGTGGTGCCGCGGCGCACCCTGGTGATCATCGCGGTGGTCGTCGTGCTCGCCGTGATCGGCACCGTGCTGGCCTTCACGCTGGGCGACGACGGCGAGGAGAAGACCGGGAACGGCGCGGGGACCACGGCCACCGCCACCGCGAGCGACGAGACCAAGCAGGACGACAGCACGGACAGCGCGGGAGCGTCGGAGCCCACCGCGGACGGCTCGACGGGCGCGGAGGCGAGCGCGTCCGGCGGCGCGGGCACGGGCGGTGCCGCCGAGGACGAAGAGGACGGGAACGAGGACGCGACGGGGTCGGAGGACTCCGGCAACGGGGCCGTCACCACGCATGAGGGCGACCAGGGGTACGAGATAGGACTGCCCGAGGGCTGGAAGTACCAGACCACGGGCTCCGCGGGTGACCGGTTCACCGGCCCGGACGGGCAGAAGCTGCTCGTCGCCTGGACGTCCACGCCGAAGGACGACCCGGTGGCGGACTGGAAGAACCAGGAGCGGTACATGACCCGCTCCCAGTACAAGAAGATCCGCATAGAGGAGGTGGACTACCGCGGGTGGAACACGGCCGACTGGGAGTTCACCTATGTGGACAGCGGTACCAAATACCGCACGATCGACCGGGGATTCGTCGTCGACGACGAGCAGGGGTACGCCCTGATGTACACCGCCAAGGCCGCCGACTGGGGCACTGACCAGCGCCGGGAGACCTGGCAGACCCTCACGAAGAGCTTCGAGCCGGAGCCCTGATCCCTCCCTGCGCCCGGCGTGCGCGGGTTTGGTGATGCCGAGATCTGGTGACACCTCTTTGCGGGTTGCCTCCGGCACGTATCGTGAGTGCTTGCGGACCGTACGCAGTAGGAACGGCCCGCGAGGCGAACGGAATTGACCGACCGGGATGCCGGGGGAGGCAACGTGGACGACTACGCGGGACGGGTCCTCGCCGACCGCTATCGGCTGCCGCTGCCGCCCTCCGACGAGTACGAACTCACCGAGACCCGCGCCTTCGACACCTACAGCGGGCAGGAAGTGCTGGTCAGGCAGGTGCCGTTGCCCGAGGTCGTCGAGGCCGAGGTGCTCGACGCGGAGGGGCTGCCGGACGGGTTCACGGCGCGTGACGGTGCGCCGCGCCGGCCGGTCCAGCGGCCGCCGGCCGCGCGCGGCAGTACGCGACGCCCGGCCGACCCCGTGGTGCGGCGGGCCGTGGAGGCGGCCCAGGCCGCGGCCGGCATTCCCGACCATCCCCGCCTCGACCAGGTCTTCGACGTGTTCGCCGAGGGTGGTTCGCTGTGGGTCGTCAGTGAGTTGGTGCCCGCCCGGCCGCTGGCGGCACTCCTCGCCGAGCAGCCGCTGACGCCGTACCGGGCGGCCGAGATCGCCTCCGACGTCCTCATGGCGCTGCGGGTGCTGCACGCCCACGGTTGGGTGCACCGGAACATCACCGCCCGCACGGTGCTGGTCTGTGACGACGGCCGCGTGCTGCTGACCGGCCTCGCGGTCGGGGCGGCGGAGGAGGCGCTGTGCGGGTACGACCCGGTGCCGGGGGACGGGGAAGAGGAGGGTGAGGGGGGCGGCTCTCAGGGCTCGCACGGCCCCCACGGCCCTAGCAGCCCTCACGGCCCTCACGGCCCCCATGGCCCCCACGGCCCTCAGGACTCCCATCGGGGCGGTGGTCTCGTGGGGCACGGTGGTCCCGTCGGCTCCGCCAGCTCCACTGGTCGCAGCGGACCCGGCGGCTCCGCCAGTTCAAGCGGCCCTGAGCGCCCTGTAGACGCCGCAACCACTCGGCTGGATCCAGAAGCCGCTCGGCGGGCCGCCATTCAGGCGCGGGCGGCCGAGGTGCTGCCGGGGCAGGGGATGGCCAACGGGCGGGGGGACGCGGGCGGGGCGCGTTCGCTCGGGGACGGCAGTGCGGATGTCCGGGCCGCGCGGGCCGGGGCGATCGCCGCCTACCGGGCGGGAGCACGGGCCGCGGCCCGTGTCCAGGAGGCGGAGAACGGCCGGGCGGCGCTGCCCGGCGCCCGTCCCGCCCCCGGCGCCCTGCCGTACGGCGAGAGCGGTGGTACCGGCGGTGGCAGCGGCAGTGACAACGGCAACGGCAACGGCGCGGAACGGTCGCCGTACGGCCCTGGCGGAACCCCGCCGGGACAGATCCCCGATCCCTACGGTGTCCGCACCACCTCCTGGCACGGTGCAGCGCCCCGGACCGCCGGTGATGCCCGGCCGTCGTCCGGTCAGACCGCGCTGCCCGCCGCACGCGGCCTGTCCAGGACACCCGCCTCGCCCACGACGCCCGCCGAGCCCGCCGCATCCGGGGCGTCCGCCGCGCCTGCCGGACCCGGGGCGCCCGCCGTTCCCGAGGCGGGCGCCGCGCCGCAGGCCAGCCGTTGGGACGACCTGGTCGCCAAGACGCCCCCGCGCCGGGGGCCGGCCACCGCGCTCGCCGCCGAGCGGGCCCGGCAGGCCAGGATGGCGGTGGTCGGCCCGGTGACCGAGCGCTGGGCGCCGGAGCAGGCCGGCCCGGTGCACGAGAACTGGCAGCTCGCACCGCCCATCGGCCCCGCCACCGACCTGTGGGCGCTCGGCGCCCTGCTCTTCCGGGCCGTACAGGGACACGCGCCGTACCCGGAGGAGTCCACGGCCGAGCTGGTGCAGATGGTGTGCGCGGAGCCACCGGCGTACGCCGAGGAGTGCGGACCGCTCCGGCCGGTCGTGGAGTCGCTGCTGCGCCAGGACCCCACCGAGCGCCTGGAGTTCGAGGAGCTGCGCGGCTGGCTGCGCTCCCTGGTGCGTTCCGCGCCCGAGGCGGACGCCGGACTGAACGTCGTCCCCGCCCCGCCGGCCGACGCGAGCCGGTTGCCGATCGTCCGCCGCCGGGGCGAGCTGGTGCGCAGGCGGCGTGCCGGGCTGCCCGCCCACCACGGACGCCACAAGCGGGCCAAGCGGGACGGTGGCTCACCGCGCCGGCTCGGCCGCACGCTGCTCCTGCTGATACTGCTCGGCATGGCCGCGCTGATCGCGTACGCCATGCTGTTCATGCCGAAGAACGAGGAGACCGGCGCCGTCGGCGAGACGGACCGCACGGGGGCCACCGGATCGGTGGACGCCAGCGACGAGCCGCGGCCCGAGCGCGAGTCGCCGAAGGAATCGGACGGTTCGGACGGTTCGAATGGTTCGGATGGGTCGGACGGTTCTGATGGTTCGAAGGGCTCGAAGGGGGAGGTGAATCCGTCCCGGTCCGCGGGCTCCACCGAGCCGCAGACCGCCGAGCCCGAGGTCGCCGACGGTTTCACTCTGCGCAAGGACACGGAGGGCTTCCGCGTCGCCGTCGCCGAGGGCTGGGACCGCACGGCGGTCAACGGACGCGGTCAGGTCGTGTACGCGAAGGGCGACTTCGAGCTGATCGTCGTACCCGGCCGCGACGGCAGTGACGACTTCGGCGGCGATCCGATGACGTACCAGCGGGACCGGGAACCCGAGTTGCAGCCCTACCGCGACTCCAGCTGGGCCACTGCTTCCGGGCTGAAGTCCATAGAGGTGGGCGGGCGGTCCATGGCGGAGGGGCAGTTCACCTGGACCGGCGACGACGGGGGCGAGCTGTTCGTGCGCAACCTCGCCATCCTGATCGACCGGCACTACCACGTGGTGCAGGTGCGCGGACCGGAGGCGGAGCGCGACGAGGTGACCCGGCTGTTCGAGCAGGCGTCGGCGACGTACCAGTACACCGGCTGACCGCACCTGGCGCGCTGACGTACTGGCGCCTGTATCTGCCTGATTTTCGATCACATCAGCAGAGCAGTGACGCAAGTTGAGTGTCTTCGGTTGCCCAGTAGAACGGAAAGCGACAACCGTCACAGAGCGGTCTCCGGGGTACCCCACCGGTTCCCTGGGCGGGGGCCGGTCCCTACGCTGACCCTGTCAAGAGCATTGCGGGGCAACGTGAATCAGATGCAGGGCCAGCTCCTCGCCGGCCGCTACCGGCTCGGCGACGCCATCGGCAGCGGTGGCATGGGCCGGGTGTGGCGTGCCCATGACGAGGTGCTGCACCGAGTCGTCGCCATCAAGGAGTTGACCGCCGCGCTCTACGTCTCCGAGAGCGACCGGGCCGTACTGCTGGCCCGCACCCGGGGCGAGGCGCGTGCGGCCGCGCGGATCAACCACCCGGCCGTCGTCACCGTGCACGACGTACTCGAACACGACGGCCGGCCGTGGATCGTGATGGAACTCGTCGAGGGCCGTTCGCTGGCCGACGCGGTCAAGGACGAGGAACGCGTCGAGCCGCGCGAGGCCGCCCGGATCGGGCTGTGGGTGCTGCGCGCCCTGCGTGCCGCCCACACCGCCGGTGTGCTGCACCGCGACGTGAAACCGGGCAACGTGCTGCTCAGCGCGGACGGACGTGTGCTCCTCACCGACTTCGGCATCGCGCAGATAGAGGGCGACTCCACCATCACGCGGACGGGAGAGGTGGTCGGTTCGGTCGACTACCTGGCGCCCGAACGCGTCCGCGGCAACGTCCCCGGTCCGTCGTCCGACCTGTGGGCGCTCGGCGCGACGCTGTACACCGCGGTGGAGGGCAGGTCGCCGTTCCGCCGCACCTCGCCGCTGACCACCATGCAGGCGGTCGTCGAGGAGGAGGCCGAGCCGCCGGAGTACGCCGGTCCGCTGGAGCCCGTCGTCAGTGCCCTGCTGCGCAAGGACCCGGCCGCCCGCCCCTCCGCGGAAGAAGCCGAGCAGATGCTCGCCGAGGCGGCGGAGGGCCGCCGGTCGGACGCGGCGCAGGCGTACGTGCCGACCGGGCCGGTGCGGTACGGGACGACGGAGACGCAGGCCGCCGCTACCGGGACCGGCACCAGTACAGGCACCGGCACAGGTACCGGGACCGGCACGGGCACAGGTACCGGCACCAGTACAGGCACCGGCACCGCGTCCGCGCAGACGGCTGCCACCGCGCTCCCTTCGTCGGCCACCGCGGCGTCGTCACCCGTGCGGTCGAAGCGCGGGCACCGGTTGCGCACGGTCGCCCTCGTCGTCGCCCTCGCGGCGCTCGTCGGCGGGGGTGTCGCGGTCACGCTGAACCAGTTCGGTTCGGACGGCTCCGCCGACTCCGCCGACTCCGTCTCCGTATCGCCTACGCCGGATGCCAGTGCGAGCGCGAGTGCGAGTGCGAGTGCCAGTGCGGGTGCCGGTGCCGGTGCGAGCGCCGGCGCGAGTGCCGACGCCAGTGCCACGCCGAGCGGCGAGGGCGCTCAGGGGGCGGTTCCCGCGGGTTGGGAGCGGCGCGAGGACCCGGTGGGCTTCAGCATCACCATGCCCGAGGGGTGGGAGCGGTCCGTCTCCATCGACCAGGACGGCATCCAGCAGGTCGACTTCTCGCCCGACAACGGCAAGCACCTCGTGCGCGTCGCCATCGACACCGCGCCGGACTTCAGCACTTCGTACGAGCATATGAGCTACCTGGACAAGCAGCTCGCCGCGCGGTTGCGGGACTACGAGCAGGTGGTCCTCAAGGAGGAGCTTTTCCGCGACCTGCCGGGCGTCCGGTGGGAGTACACGTGGAACGCGCTGGCCAAGGACGCGCCGCACTACTTCGCGGGGCCCTACCGTGCCATCGACGTCGGGTACATGAAGAGCGACGGCACCGAGTACGCCCTCTACGCGTCCGCGCCGGCCGACGACTGGGCCACCACCAGTGAGCAGTTCGACGTGATGCTGCGGAGCTTCCAGGAAGGCTGACCCCGGCGAGGTGAATCCCGCGAGTTGCTCCCGGAGAAGCCGGTGGGGATTGCCGGTGCGAACAGACGGGTAATCGTCTGATCGACGGCCGGGCGGCGACACACTTGGCCGGTCACCGCCCCGGAAGGGGCCCGCCCGGGGCGGCATGATGAGACGCATGGGGAGCCAGGGGAGTCATGGGAGCAACTTCCATCTCGTAGCGAACCGGTACCGCCTGGAGGCACAGCTGGGGCGCGGCGGCATGGGCGTAGTGTGGCGGGCGACCGACGAACTGCTCGGCCGGCGGGTCGCCGTCAAGGAACTCCCCTTCGACGTGAGCCTGTCCGACGCCGAGGCCCGGCAGTGGCGGGACCGCACCTTGCGTGAGGCCCGTGCGGTCGCGCGACTGAGCCACCCGCACATCATCGTCGTCCACGATGTCGTCGCGGACGGCGAACGTACGTACATCGTCATGGAGTTGCTCGACGGCGGCTCGCTCGCCGACCGCATCGCCCGGTACGGCCCGGTCGGCCCCGTCGAGGCGGCCCGGATCGGGATCGCCCTGCTCGGTGCCCTGCGTACCGCGCACGCGGCCGGGGTCCTGCACCGCGACGTGAAGCCGTCCAACGTCCTGGTCGCCGAGGACGGCCGGATCGTGCTCACCGACTTCGGCGTCGCCCAGATCCCGGGCGCGACCACCCTCACCGAGTCCGGCTCCTTCGTCGGCTCGCCCGAGTACACCGCTCCCGAACGGATGTCCGGGGGCGGGACCGGACCGGAGTCCGACCTGTGGTCGCTGGGTGCCCTGCTGTGCACCGTACTCAGCGGTGAGTCCCCGTTCCGCCGGGATTCGCTGGGCGGCATCCTGCACGCCGTGGTCTCCGGGGAGATCCAGCCGCCCCCGCAGGCCGGTCCGCTCCTCCCCGTCATCAGGGGGCTGCTCGAACGCGACCCGCGACGGCGGCTGGAGGCGGCGGAGGCGGAGCGGATGCTGCACGCCTATCTGGCCACCGGCCTCAGCCCCGTACCGCCCGGAACCGGACGACCGCGTTCCAGACGGAGTCTGCTCACGGCGGCGCTGCTGGCCGCCGCGACGGCGGGCGCGGGCATCTCCGCGGCGGTCCTGCTGATCGACGACATCGGCGACGGCGATGAGAACGGCGACGGTGACGAGAACGAGAACGGGAACGAGGACGGGAACGAGAACGGCGGCACGACACCGACGGCACCGGCGACTCCGACGCTCCCGACCACACACAACCCCTCGACCACACACCACCCCCCGACCGGCCCGGATCCGTCGCCCCCGATGCCCACCGCCACGGTCACCGTGACCCGCCCGCCCCTCTCCCCTGCCGCCTCCGCCGCCCCCGCCGCCTCCCCCGCCTCCACGCCTCCCACGTCCACGACCCCGCCGCCACCGCTCTCGCCCTGAAAATACGGTCGGCACCGCCGGACAACCCCCTGATCAGGCATTCGTTGCCACTGATCACTGGCGCCATGTGAGCAGTCGGTGAATCTGGATTACCGACGGGTACACAAGGGCCCCGGCGCGGCATACCCTGCCGCTCATGACGGATGCGCAGGCCCTGGACAGCACCGAGAAGACCGGCACGGGGCGGACCGGCCCGGCACCGGCCGGCAGCAACCCCCTCGCCCCCGCACCGGAGGGCGCCCGCACCGCCGCCGACGTGGTCACGCCCGAGCTGATCGCCCAGCTCACCAAGGGAGTGACCGGTTCCGGACGGACGGTCAGCCACGCGCCGTTCACCGGCCGGAAGCTGGCCGACCTGCCGGAGTCCACACCGGCGGACGTGGCGAAGGCGTACGACCGTGCCCGTGCCGCCCAGCCCGCCTGGGCGCGGACCCCGGTCCGGGAGCGCGCCGCCGTTCTGCTGCGCTTCCACGACCTGGTCCTCCAGCGCCAGGCCGAGGTCCTCGACCTGATCCAGCTGGAGACCGGCAAGGCCCGCCTGCACGCCCACGAGGAGGTCCAGGCCGTCGCCGTCGCCGCCCGCCACTACGGCCGCCGCGCCACCGCGTACCTGAAGCCGAGGCGGCACACCGGCGCCGTACCGACCCTGACGAAGGTCACCGAACTGCGCCACCCGCGCGGCGTCGTCGGCCAGATCGCCCCCTGGAACTACCCGCTCGAACTGTCCGTCGGCGACGCGCTCCCCGCCTTCGTCGCGGGCAACGCGGTCGTGATGAAGCCCGACACCGAGACCTGCCTGACCGCCCTGTGGGCCCGTGACCTGCTCGTCGAGGCCGGGCTGCCCGCCGAGGTCTTCCAGGTCGTCCTCGGCGACGGCCCGGTCGTCGGCCCCGAGGTCGTCAAGCACGCCGACTACGTCTCCTTCACCGGCTCCACCCGCACCGGCCGCGAGGTCGCCCAGGGCGCCGCCGCCCGCCTGGTCGGCGTCTCCCTCGAACTCGGTGGCAAGAACGCCATGCTGGTCCTGGAGGACGCCGACGTCGAGAAGGCCGCGGCGGGCGCCGTGCGCGCCTGCTTCTCCTCGGCCGGCCAGCTCTGCATCTCCATCGAGCGGCTCTACGTCCACGAGTCCGTCGCCGACGCCTTCCTGGAGCGCTTCGCCGCCCGCACCAGGGCGATGCGGCTGGGCAGCTCCCTGGCCTACGGCGCCGACATGGGGTCGCTGGTGGGGGAACGGCAGCTGGAGACCGTACAGCGGCACGTGGCCGACGCCGTCGAACGCGGCGCGAAGCTCGTCACCGGCGGGGTCGCCCGCCCGGACATCGGACCGTACTTCTACGAGCCGACCATCCTCGAAGGCGTCGCCGCCCCCATGGCGGTGTGCACCGAGGAGACCTTCGGCCCGGTCGTCTCCGTCCACCGTTTCCACACCGAGGAGGAGGCCGTCGAACTCGCCAACGCGACGCCGTACGGCCTGAACTCCTCGGTCTGGACGCGGGACGCCCGGCGCGGCCACGGGGTCGCCGCCCGCCTGCGCACCGGCACCGTCAACATCAACGAGGGGTACGCCGCCGCCTACGGCAGCGTTCAGGCACCGATGGGCGGCATGAAGGACTCCGGCCTCGGCCGCCGGCACGGCTCCGAGGGCATCCTCAAGTACACCGAGGCCCAGACCGTCGCCCACCAGCGCCTGCTGCCGATGGCCCCGTCGCTCGGCATGGACGACGAGAAGTACGCCCGGTTCATGTCCCGCAGCCTGCGCCTGATGAAGGCGTTCCGGCTGCGCTAGCCGCCCGAAACCTCCGGGCCCCGGCCACCACAGACGAACCCGCACGTGAAACTCGACGAGGAGACAACCGTGCCCCAGGACGCTTACGACTACGACGTCATCGTCGTCGGCTCAGGCTTCGGCGGCTCGGTGAGCGCCCTGCGCCTCACCGAGAAGGGCTACAAGGTGGGCGTCCTGGAAGCCGGCCGCCGCTTCACCCGCGCGTCGCTGCCCAAGAACTCCTGGGACCTGAAGAACTACCTCTGGGCCCCCAGGCTCGGCATGTTCGGCCTCCAGCGCATCCACCTCCTCGGAAATGTCATGGTCCTGGCAGGTGCCGGGGTCGGCGGCGGCTCCCTCAACTACGCCAACACCCTCTACGTCCCGCCCGCGCCCTTCTTCGAAGACTCCCAGTGGCGGGACATCACCGACTGGAAGGACGAGCTGGCGCCCTACTACGACCAGGCCCGCCGCATGCTCGGCGTCCGCCTGAACCCGACGACGACCCCCTCCGACGTCCACCTGAAGGCCGCTGCCGAGCGGATGGGCTGCGGCGACACCTTCCACCTGGCCCCGGTCGGCGTCTTCTTCGGCGACGGCCGGGACGCCGACGGATCGGTGCGGGCCAGGCCGGGGGAGCGGGTCGCGGACCCCTACTTCGGGGGCGCGGGCCCGGACCGGCACGCCTGCGCCGAGTGCGGCGAGTGCATGACCGGCTGCCGGCACGGCGCGAAGAACACCCTCAACGAGAACTACCTCTACCTCGCCGAGAAGGCGGGCGCCGTGGTGCACCCGATGACGACGGTCGTCTCCGTCACGGACGACTCCCGGGGCGGCTACGCGGTGACCACCCTCCCCACCGACCGCCGGGACCGCACCCGGAACCGGAAGAGGGCCGAGGGCCGCACCCTCACCGCCCGCCGGGTGGTCCTCGCGGCCGGCACGTACGGCACCCAGACCCTGCTGCACCGGATGAAGGCCGGCGGGCAGCTCCCGTACATATCCGACCGGCTCGGGTCGCTGACCCGCACCAACTCCGAGGCCCTGGTCGGCGCCCAGACCGACGACCGGCGCTACCGCAAGGCCACCGGGGAACCGAAGGCCGACTTCACCCGCGGCGTCGCCATCACCTCCTCGGTCCACCCCGACGCCAACACCCACATCGAGCCGGTCCGTTACGGCAAGGGGTCCAACTCGATGGGCGGCCTGTCGATCCTCCAGGTCCCCTACGCCGGCCGGACCGCCTCCGGGACCACCCGCGTCCTGGGCTTCCTGGCCAACGCGGCCAGGCACCCGCTGCTGGTCCTGCGCTCCCTCTCCAACCGGCGCTGGTCGGAGCGGACCATCATCGGCCTGGTGATGCAGTCGCTGGACAACTCCCTGACGACGTACCTGAAACCGGCGGGCGTCGGCAAGGGCCTGCTCACCGCCCGCCAGGGCCACGGCTCGCCCAACCCCAAGCAGATCGAGGCCGCCACCGAGAGCGCCTCCGCGCTGGCCGCCGAGATCAACGGCTTCCCCGGCTCCAACATCGGCGAGCTGATGGGCACCCCGCTCACCGCCCACTTCCTCGGCGGCTGCCCGATCGGCGCCACCCGCGAGACCGGCGTCATCGACCCGTACCACCGGCTGTACGGCCACCCCGGCATCTCCGTCGTCGACGGCGCCGCGGTCTCGGCCAACCTGGGCGTCAACCCGTCCCTGACCATCACCGCCCAGGCCGAACGGGCCATGTCCTACTGGCCGAACAAGGGCGAGCCCGACCCGCGCCCGGCCCAGGGCAGGGTGTACGAGCGTCTGGCCCCCGTCGAGCCCAAGTCCCCGGCGGTCCCGGCGGACGCGTTCGGCGCGCTGCGGCTGCCGTTCCTGGGCATGCCGACGGTGCCGCCTAAGCCGTAGCCGTAGCCGTAGCCGACGCCGAAGCAGTAACCGACGCCGACGCCGACGCCGACGCCGACGCCGTAGTCGTAGCCGACGCCGTACCCGTAGCCCGCTGGTCCGCCGGGCAGCTGCGGTGGGAAAGGAAAAGGACCCGCACCCCCCTCCGAGCGCGGGTCCTCCCCTGTTCTGCGGCGGGCCCGGTCCACAGGCCCGCGGATACCACGTGCCGGCTACGCCTCGGCGCCGGCCTTGCGCCGCCGCACGGCGAACACCGCGCCGGCACCGGCGACGACGGCGAAGCCGCCGACCAGGCCGACCATCGGCAGCGCGGAACTGGAACCGGTCTCGGCCAGGTTGCCGGTGACCTGCGGGGTGCCGGCCGAGGGCGACGCGCTGGCCACGGGCACCTTGCCGCCTGTCTGCGGCTTGGTGCCGGAGGTGTCCGTGCCGGCGGCGACGATCTGGAACTGGTACGCCACCTCCAGGTCGCGGACGCACAGGTCGTCGTCGGCGTAGAGCGTCGAGCCGATCGTGAAGGCGGTACCGGTCGCGGCACCGGCGGCCACGTTGAGGCGCAGCGGGACCTCGGCCTCGTAGCCGGGCTTGAGTTCCTCGGTCATCCCGGCGTAGCCGATGGCGTAGCCGTACTCGTCGAGGTCGTACCAGCTCTTCTCCTCGGGGTCGTACGCCTGGAGGCGGACGGTCCGGCTGGTGAACAGGTCGTCACCGGCCTTGTTCGAGGCGGCGCTGATCAGGTAGCCGAGCCCGTAGAGCGTGCCGTCGGAGGTGTTCTTCACGGTGAGGGAGAACTCGTGCCAGCCGCTGCCCGCCGCGATCTTGCCCGGCAGCCCGGTGATGTCCGAGTCGACCGCCTCGGCCACGCACTCGCTCGGCTCGGGTTCCGGCGACTCCGACTCCTCGGGCTTCGAGGCGCTCGGCGACGGGCTGCTGGAGCCGGTGGGCGAGGCGCTCGCCGAGGGCGACTGGCCGGCCTCGTCCGTCGGGGCGGCGCTCGTGGAGGAGTTCTCCTCGGGCGCGGTCTCCGGCGCGGACGTGGACGGGGCGGGCGGCGTGCTCTCGGCGGCCGGCGCGCTCGCGGAGGTGCTCGGTGAGCCGGACGGCGTCTCTCCGGTGGCGTACGCGGCCGGAGCGGCGAGCAGCGCCACGGGGGCTATCACTGCCGTCGCGGCCGCTGCTGCCATGGCGCGGCGAAGCTTCATGAACACCTCGGGAAGTCGGGCGTACCGCTGGGACGCGGCACGGACGGTGAAGGAAACCTCCGCGGTGGGACGCGGCCGGGGCCCTTGGGTCAGCAGGTTGGATCGGTGAGACCTGCGAATGGTTGTCCGCGCGTTCATGGAATTCTCATGTGGCCTGGATCACTACTGTCCGGCATGGTCCGCTCACTGTCGGCTTCCGTGCCCGGTGGGCCGGACGACCGGCATGCGAAGGGCCCCGCGGCAGACGGCTGCGGGGCCCTTCGGCGGCCGGCACCGGCGTCAGGGCGGCGCCGGTGCCCGCGGAGCGGCGCCGGGGGGTCGCGCCGCTGGTCACGGATGCCCCGGCGCGTAGGCACGGGAACATCGGACTGGGGATGTGCTCGCATCGTGCTGGAGGAGGAACACGCTCCGCAACCGTTTGACGCGGACTTGAACATTCCTGAACACGTACCGACGGTCGGCCCCGGGCGTCCCCGGAGCCGACCGTTCTCTTGGTGACCGGGCTGCTGTCCCCTGCCGTCCGGTCACTTCCCTGGAGCGAGGTCCCACGACGTACGGCACGATCCGTACGTCTCATCGCTCCAGCGAGCCACGCGTGGTTCTTTCGGGCCCGCCCCTGGCTGGCACGGACACCGGGACCAACGAAGCGACGCGGCCACCGGTCACGCGCCGTACGGGTGAGAACGGCCCCGAACTCATCTGCGACCGGTTCAGACGCGGCCCCGGCACAGTTCCAGCAAGGTCATGGCGAGGGCGGTGCCCGGCTTGCCGAGGGCCTCGCGGTAGTGGGAGAGGACGTCCATCTCGCGGGAGAGGTTCACGCGCCGGCCGCCGGAGGCGATCCGGGCGTCCTGGATGACGGCCGACACGGCCATGCGTTCCTGGATCAGGCCTATGATCCGGTCGTCGAGCGCGTCGATGCGCTCCCGGGCGCCGGTGATCACGTCGGCCGCTTCGGGGGTGCGGGCGCCGGTCGCGGCGGTGGCGGCTGTGGCTGTGGTGGTGGCGGTGGTGGCGGCTGTGGTGGTGGCTGTGGCGGTGGTGGTCATGGGCGGGGCTCCTCGTCGGACGGGGTGCCCCGGAGCGAGCGACAGGATCCGGGAGAAACGTCAGGCGCCCCGGGCCTTGTCGGCCCGGGGCGCCTGGGAAGTCGCTGTCAGTTGCTCAAGCAGCACGACCATGGCAGCCGGTGGGCCGGTTGCCATAGGTAAACAGGAAAGCCTGCTGTGCGGTGAGCATGGGCCCAGTATGCCGGGGGAACGCACGGTGGCCAAGCCCTTTCGCATGGTGAGACATGCCACCGGCGTCCGCGGCCGGGACGGGTCACGTGCCCACCTCGGTAGAATCGGAGTCACAAGCCCCCCGCCCGACCGCCGGAAGGCACCTCGTGTCATCAGCGACTCCCGCTGCCAACGCCGCCCCCGACACCGTTCTGGTCGTCGACTTCGGCGCGCAGTACGCCCAGCTCATCGCCCGCCGAGTCCGCGAGGCCCGGGTCTACAGCGAGATCGTGCCGAGCACCATGCCGGTCCAGGACATGCTCGCCAAGAACCCGGCGGCCATCATCCTCTCCGGCGGCCCCTCGTCCGTGTACGAGGAGGGAGCCCCCCGCCTCGACCGCGAGATCTTCGAGGCCGGCGTCCCCGTCTTCGGCATGTGCTACGGCTTCCAGCTGATGGCGCAGTCCCTCGGCGGCACGGTCGACAACAGCGGCGCCCGCGAGTACGGCCGTACCGACCTTGCCGTCTCCCGGCCGTCCTCCACCCTCTTCGAGGGCACCCCCGCCGAGCAGGCGGTCTGGATGTCGCACGGCGACGCTTGCTCCGCCGCCCCCGAGGGCTTCACCGTCACCGCCTCCACGGACGTCGTCCCGGTCGCCGCCTTCGAGAACGACGAGAAGAAGCTCTACGGCGTCCAGTACCACCCCGAGGTGATGCACTCCACGCACGGGCAGCAGGTGCTGGAGCACTTCCTCTACCGGGGCGCGGGCCTGACCCCCGACTGGACCACCGGCAACGTGATCGAGGAGCAGGTCGCCGCGATCCGCGAGCAGGTCGGCGACAAGCGCGCCATCTGCGGCCTGTCCGGCGGCGTGGACTCCGCGGTCGCCGCGGCCCTGGTCCAGAAGGCCATCGGCTCCCAGCTGACCTGCGTCTACGTCGACCACGGCCTGATGCGCAAGGGCGAGACCGAGCAGGTCGAGAAGGACTTCGTCGCCGCGACCGGCGTGCAGCTCAAGGTCGTGGACGCCGAGGAGCGGTTCCTGACCGCGCTGAAGGGCGTCTCCGACCCCGAGGAGAAGCGGAAGATCATCGGCCGGGAGTTCATCCGAGTCTTCGAGCAGGCCCAGGCCGAGATCATCGCCGACGAGGGCCCGGCGGTCGAGTTCCTCGTCCAGGGCACCCTGTACCCGGACGTGGTCGAGTCCGGCGGCGGCACCGGCACCGCCAACATCAAGTCGCACCACAATGTCGGCGGGCTCCCCGAGGACCTGGAGTTCCAGCTGATCGAACCGCTGCGCAAGCTGTTCAAGGACGAGGTCCGGATGGTCGGCCAGGAACTGGGCCTGCCCGAGGAGATCGTCCAGCGCCAGCCCTTCCCCGGCCCCGGCCTCGGCATCCGGATCGTCGGCGAGGTCACCAAGGAGCGGCTCGACCTGCTCCGTGAGGCCGACGCCATCGCCCGCGAGGAACTGACGGCGGCCGGTCTCGACCGGGAGATCTGGCAGTGCCCGGTGGTGCTGCTCGCCGACGTCCGCTCGGTCGGCGTCCAGGGCGACGGCCGCACCTACGGCCACCCGATCGTGCTGCGTCCCGTCTCCTCCGAGGACGCGATGACCGCCGACTGGTCCCGGCTGCCGTACGACGTGCTCTCCAAGATCTCGACCCGCATCACCAACGAGGTCAAGGACGTCAACCGGGTCGTCCTCGACGTCACGTCGAAGCCGCCGGGCACCATCGAGTGGGAGTGACCCCTGTGTGGCCCTAGGCGCGCTTGACGGTGCGCAGGGGCTGTCCGGGCTGCCAGACCTGGACGACGAGATACGCGTCGTCCTCCACGGAGGTCCGCACGACCTCCGTCAGCTCGGTACGGAAGAGGTGGAACGGCTCCGGCGGTTCCACCTCTTCGACGTATCCGGCCTTCGTCCCCGCGTCCTCGACCTCGAACGCCCGCCCGCCGATCCGCACATCACCGCCGCCCATGCCGGTGCCCTCCCCGGGGTTGGCCTGGAGCGCGAAGCGCGGGTCGCGGCGCAGGTCCAGGGCCTTGAGCGAGCCCGGCATCATGCCGAGCCACAGCTCACCGGCGAGGAAACGCACCTCCAGACCGCTGGTCCGGGGTGAGCCGTCCTTGCGCAGGGTCGCGAGGACGTGGTGGGTGAAGGCGCCGAAACGCCGCTCCACGGCCGTGGCGAGAGCGGGTTCGGCGGCGGCGAAGAAGGCCCAGTTCGCTGTCATGCGCCGAGTCTCCCGCTCAAACCGGACATCTGCTGTCGGGTATCCGTCGGACGGTGTCGATCGGACGGTGTCGATCAGTCCCGCACATTTACGGAACAGAACTGTCTTCCCCGGCTCACCGAGGGTAACTTCACGCCCCGTGAATCAACCCAGTGCCGGAGGACACATGCACGGGACGCCCGGGGCCGCTCCGCCCCCGCCGCGACCGCTCGACACGCTCCAGTTCGCGATGCCGCCGATGCACGAGTCCGTCGCCGACGAACGCCGGCACCGCAAGGAACGGCTGGCCGGCGCGCTGCGGATCTTCGGGCGGTACGGGCTCGAAGACGGCGTGTCCGGGCACATCACCGCCCGCGATCCCGAGTTCACCGACTGCTTCTGGGTCAACCCCTTCGGCCTGCCGTTCCGGCACGTCACGGTGAGCGACCTGGTGCTGGCCAACGCCGACGGCCAGGTCATCGAGGGCCGCTACCACGTCAACCAGGCCGCCTTCACCGTCCACTCCCGGGTGCACGCCGCCCGCCCCGACGTCGTCGCCGTCGCCCACTGCCACTCGGTGCACGGCCGCGCGCTCGCCGCCCTGGGCGACCTGCTCGACCCCATCACCCAGGAGAGCTGTGCCTTCTACGAGGACCACGCCCTCTACGACTCCTACAGCGGCGTCGCGGTCGACGCCGAGGAGGGGCGGCGCATCGCCGCGGCGCTCGGTTCCCGCAAGGCGCTGGTGCTGCGCAACCACGGTCTGCTGACGGTCGGCGACTCGGTGGACGCGGCGGCCTGGTGGTTCCTGTCGATGGAACGGTGCTGCCAGGTGCAACTGGCGGCCAAGGCCGCGGGCCGGCCCGTACTGATCGAACACCGACGGGCGACGGCGACCTGGGAGCAGCTCGGCGGGGACCTGGTGGCGTGGATCAACTACCAGCCCCTGTGGCGCGAGGTCACCCGCGACGAACCGGACCTGCTGGACTGACGGGTCCGGCGGGTCCGGCGGGTCCGGCCCGCCGCAGGGCCGGGCTTCAGAACGCCCGGAGCACCACCGCCTTGGTCATCGCGAACTCCTCGTCGGTGAGCACCCCGTCGCGGTGCAACCGCCCCAACTCGCGGAGCCGGCACAGCAGTACGTCGTGACGGTCCATCCGCGTCGGCGCGGCGCGGGCCGGGTGGCAGCCCTCGTCCCTCAGGGCCGCGTGGGCGTCGGCGCGGGCCGACGGATGCGGCAGCCGGGCGGTGACCGCGGTGGCGACCAGCGCGGTGAGCAGATCGCGGCGGGCGTTGCCCCACAGGTCCAGGGCGTACGGGTCCTTCTCGGGCGGCAGCTCGGCGGAGACCGTCTCCCGCGTCACGAAGCGCAGGACACCGTCCTGGTGACCGGAGTTGGGCAGCCACTCGACCCGCACGAGGTCACCCACGTGGATGATCCTGGGCCCCGTGGCGCGTTTGACCCGCTCGGAGGTGTCCGCCCAGTCGATCCGTACCCGGGCGCCGTCGAAGGAGACGGTGCCGTCGGAGGAACGGACCGAGACCGGGACCGGAGGGCCCGGCAGCAGATACGCCGTGGCGGGCCCCTTCGGAACCCGGTCGAGCAGCAGCGCGCGGCGGATCTCCTCGGTGACGTACTCGGCGATCCCGGCGCGGTCGGTGTCCACCGTCAGCCGGTAGGGGTCCGCCGGGCCGGGGAGCCGGCCGCCGGTCGCCTGGAGCAGGGGGTCGGCGCCCTCCCGCAGCCGCAGCCGGAGCCGCCCGCGCTTGCGTTCCGGCTCGAAGACGACGCCCGAGACGGCCTCCAGCGGTACGGCGACCTCTCCGTACGTCTGCCGGAACAGCGGCACCGAGCGGTGCAGGCCCGGGGTGATCCTGACCGTACTGCCGTCGAAGGCCCAGGCTCCGTCACGCTGGATGATCTCGGCCATAAGGGAATTCTCGCAGCCGGGTCAACCCTGCGGACCGCACGTCACCCGTGCTGAGCAGAGGAGGCCGGGGGCGCCCGGCGCGAACGGGGTGGTGTAGGGCACAATTCGCTGTCGTCCCGGGGGAGTTGCGGGTCCGGTCGCAAGGGTGCGGAAGGTGGATGTCGGGCGTGGCGGTGCAGGAGGCGAGACACGGTGGGGCGGGCGTGCACGGCGGCGGGTGCACGTGCGGGGACTGCCCGCACGGCGCACGTGAGGGCCATCGGCGGGCGGTCGCCGATTTCGCCCTGCGCAGGGACGAGTTCGCGGCCGGACAGGGGCTGCCGGCCGCGGTGGCCCACTCGGCGTCGGCCTCCCGGCAGTGGGTCTCCGAGGAACTGACCCAGTCCGCCGGGCTCGTCGCCGAACGCGGCCGGGCCGAGGGCGGGGCCTGGCTGGCCGGCCTGTGGCGCCGCACGGCCGGCACGGCACTGGCCGCCGTGGTGCTCCTGCTGCTGGTGCAGGCGCTCACCGCGGTGGGCGCCGGCTGGACGCCCGCCCGGACCGCCGGTCTGCTGGCGGCGCTGGTCGTGGCCGGGGCGCTGACGGCGGCGTCCTGGTTCCACCGGGCCCGGGGCGGCGCGCTGGCCCCGGTCATCGGCGAGGACAACCGGCTCTCCACGTCCCGCGCCGTGGCGGCGGCCTGGGTGCTGTTCGTCGCCTACGCGGTACTGGTGCTGGTGGGACAACTGGCGCTGGCCTCCGCGCACGGTGACCGGGACGCCCTCATCTCCGGCCTCGAACTGCGCCGGGGCGCCGGTGTGGTGACCGTGCTCGCGGTGGTCTGCGGGGTCGCCGTCCTGGTACGGCGGGTGGTCGGGCTGCGGGTGCTGGGACAGCGGCTCCAGAAGGTCAGGGCGAACCGGCCGCGCGCGGCCGATCTGCTGACGGACGACGCCGGACGCGGGACCTTCGCCGACATCCAGTACGTCGTGATCAACGGGGTCGCCCTGGTGTTCGGGGCGGTACGGCTGGCCCGCCGGCCGGAGCAGCTGCCGGACCTGCCGTGGGGGCTGGCGGTCGTGGTGCTGGTGTCGGCGGCGACCTACCTGGCCGGCAAGTACGCCGAGGGCGGCCGTCCGGTGGTCCTCTCGGTGGTGCGGGCCCGGGAGGCCGGTGATCTGGACGGACCCATCCGGACGGGCGACGACATCGAGATCCGGGGTGCCGGATTCGTACCGCCGGGGGCGCAGAGCGCGGACCGGCTGTCCCGGATGGTGGTGCGGATCGGCGCGGTCCATGTCCACGTGCCGCTGGTCCCGGTCGCCGGAGGCTTCAGCAACCCCACCGACACGCTGCTGACCGTGCCCGTACCGGCGGACGTGGAGCCGGGGCGGGTCGAGGTGCAGGTGGTCACGGCGGCGGGAGTGGAAACCAACCGGTGTGTGATCGACGTGACGGAGTGAGGGCCCCGAGCGGTCACCACGCGGTGTGGACTCCAAGCAGTGCGGTGTCCAAGCAAGGCTGTCTCCAGGCAGCGCGGTTTCCAAGTGGGTGGTTTCGCAGCGGGTGGTTTCGAGGCGGGTGGTTTCCAAGCAGGTCGGTCTCCTGTCGGTCAGAAACGATCCAGTCGGGAAAAATCTTGGCCCGTGAGGATTGAGCGGGTCCTCCACGTCGTACGTATGGACGTCGAGGGGGTCTCGGCACGCGGCGGGCGAGAGGCGGCTGGCAGCGATGACTCACGGCATGCGGACGGACACGTCCCCCGGCGACGGCGCCCTGGACTGGCGCGAGCGGGCCACCCGGTATGCGCTCCTTCCTCTGCGGATCTTCCTCGGCATCACCTTCGTCTACGCCGGCATCGACAAACTGACCGACAGCGCCTTCATGAAGGACTCGGGCTCCGGTTCCGTCGGCGACATGATGCGGACCGTCCGTGACTCCTCGGCCGTCCCCGCCCTCGTCGACCTCTCCCTGAAGAGCCCGTCCGGCTTCGGCTACGCCATCGCCTTCGGGGAACTGGCCGTCGGCATCGGCACCCTGATCGGGCTCCTCGCCCGGCTCGCCGCGTTGGGCGGCGCCCTGATCTCGCTCAGCCTGTGGCTGACGGTGAGCTGGGCCTCCGACCCGTACTACTACGGCAATGACCTGGCCTACCTCATGGCGTGGATTCCTCTCGTGCTGGCGGGTGCGCCGGTGTTGTCGCTGGACGCGGGGTTGCGTGCGCGGCGACGGCGGCGACGAGGCGCCTACCGGTGATGCGGGGGAACTGAGCCACCGGGTTCGTGCCGGCCTCCGCCCGGACTCAGCCCCGGGCGTCCGCGTGCGGCTCGGCGGTGTCGGACGGGTGGTGGTCCGGTGGCCGACGGCGTCGCCGTACCCCGTGGGCCAGCGTGCCCACCGCGCCCGCGAGACAGAGGCCGCCGACGACGACGGGAATCACCGCGAACCACGGTGTCTCCCACAGCCCGCCCGCGTCGCCGGCGTAGACGACGCCCGCCACGGCCAGGAAGGCCCCGGCCACCAGCCGCCCCGGCTGGAACTCATGACGCAGCACGGCTCACCTCCGCCTGGCCGAGACCGACCTCCACATCGAGATCGAGTGTTCCGGCGCCCTTGCCGCCCTCGGGGGGAGTCAGGGTCACCCGCCGGTGCTTGTCGGGTGCCACGTCCACGTCCTTCTGATCGTCACCCGGCAGTTGGATGTCGCCCAGTCCGACCTCGACGTCCAGCCGTACCGTCACGTCCGGCGGCACGATGACCCGTATTCGGCCCAGGCCCGCCTCGGCCCGGGTGGTGACCGTCCGGTCCGTGTCCAGGTCCAGCCGGGACAGGTCCAGGGTGCCGACACCGGTGCCGACCTCGTACCGCTGCTTCACCTCCGCCACCGAGGCGGGTGTCCAGTCGGTGCGCACCCACTCGGTGCCGATGTCCTTGGGCAGCGCGGCCGACGCGGCGAGCAGCCCCGCCGTGACGATCGCCAGGAAGACCGAACCGGCCCCCGTGCGCCCGAGGAAGGCGCTGACCGCGATGCCCAGACCGAAGACGGCCAGCGCGCAGGCCAGGCCGGTCTGCAGGCTGGTGCCCAGCGCCTGCTCGCCCCAGGACACCCGGGTGCCGAGCGCGCCGGCGAGGAGGGCCAGCAGGAAGACCCAGCCACCGATCCCGCGGGGACCGCGCGGCCTGGGCGGCCGGGGGCGCGGTTCGTCCGGGCCCGCACGGTCGTGGTCATGGTCGTGGATGTGGTCGCCCAGGCTGATGTTGACGGCCGCCGCTATGTCCCGGGCGCGGGCTTCGCTCGGTCCCCACAGATAACCCGTGCCGCCGGCATGGGAGCCGTCCTTGACGATGGGGTCACGCCACCAGGACGGCCAGGTGATGATGACCGGTGGTGCCTTCGCCTCGGGCGGGGCGTCGGCGACGGCCTGCGCGGCGAGCGGGTCGGGCCCGGGCGTGCCGCGCTGCTGCGACCAGTACCCCGCGCCCGCGAGCAGCAGGGAGAGGACCACGGCGAAGGTGAGCACCCCGCTGTTGTGCAGCATGGTCAGGAAGACGCCGCAGCCGACCAGGGCGAAGAGCACGGCTGCCAGCGCCTGGCCGTCGACGCGGCCGGTCAGCAGCTTGCGCACCTCGTTCTCGTCCTCGTCGTCGGCCGGGACGAACAGCCACGCGAAGCCGTAGAAGAGGAGACCGAGACCGCCGGTCGCGGAGAGCACCGCCAGCGTGATCCGGAAGATCACCGGATCCATGTCGCACTGCCGGCCGAGCCCCGCGCACACCCCGGCCACCATCTTGTGCCGCCGGTCGCGGCGGAACCGGTGCGGTGGCCCGGGCACGCCCGGCCCGGCCCCGGCCCCGGCATCGGCGCCAGCGCCGGGCGTGGCAGCCGCGCTGGGCGCGGTGTCCTGCGGCCCGGCGCCCCGTGGCGGGCGCGGGCCGGCACCGGGTCCCGTACCCGCCGCGGCGCGCTCGTTTTCTGTCATGCGTCCATGGTGGCGGGCGCGGCGCCGCGGCGGCAGCCGTTACGACCCTGGTCGGACCCTGATATCGGCCCTGATGAGGCGCCGGGGAGATGTTCGACGACACGCCGCTCCGAAGATCAGGGGAGTCTCCGGGGTACACCCTGATGCCCTGGCCCCGGGGCCGTGTGACCATCGTTGGCATGCCGGAAGCCGCAGCAGCGCCAGTCGTCGAGCCACGGCCGCCGCGCAAGCTCTACCGCAGCAGCGACGGACGCTGGCTCGGTGGAGTGGCGCGGGGGCTCGCGGGCCACCTCGGGCTGCCCGTGGTCTGGGTGCGGCTGGTCTTCGTCGGCCTGTTCATGGCCGACGGGCTCGGCGCGCTGCTCTACGCGGCGTTCTGGTTCTTCGTGCCGCTCGGCGTCGGCGGTGTCGACGCGCAGAAGCCGCCGTCCCTCGTCGCCACCGAGACCTCCCCGGACGGCCGCCGCAGACTCGTCGCCCGCAGACCGGACAAGGGACAGATCGTCGCCCTGCTCCTCATGGTCGTCGTGGCCATGGTCTTCGTGGGCAACGTGGACCTCAGCGGCGGGGTGAAGGCGTACCTCTGGCCGACCGTGCTGGTCGGCGCGGGCGTCGCCCTCGTCTGGCGGCAGGCGGACAACGCCCGCCGGGCCCGCTGGGTCGAGGCGGGCCGGCGCCGGCGCACGGTCCGGCTGCTGCGCGCGGTGGCCGGGGTGCTGCTGGTGACGGCCGGTGTCTCCGGCATCTTCGTGCTGCAGGGCTCCGCGGCCCACCTCGGGTCCGTGCTCCAGGCGGCCCTCGCGGTCCTGGTCGGCATCACACTGCTGGCCGGGCCGTATCTCGTGCGCATGACGCAGGACCTCTCCGAGGAACGCCTGATGCGCATCCGGGCGCAGGAGCGCGCCGAGGTCGCCGCCCATGTGCACGACTCGGTGCTGCACACCCTGACCCTGATCCAGCGCAACGCGGAAAGTCCCGGAGAGGTACGGCGCCTGGCCCGCGCTCAGGAGCGGGACCTGCGCGCCTGGCTCTACAAGCCGGAGGGCAACGGCAAGGACGAAGCCGACGAACCGGCCACCCTCGCCGAGGCCGTGAAGCGCGACGCCGCCGAGGTCGAGGACAAGCACGGCGTCCCCATAGAGGTCGTCGTGGTCGGCGACTGCCCGCTCGACGAACGGATCGGAGCACAGATGCAGGCCGCGCGCGAAGCGATGGTGAACGCGGCCAAGTACGGTGGCGAGGGCGGTGCCGTACAGGTCTTCGCCGAAGTCGAGGGCAGGACGGTCTTCGTGTCCGTCCGGGACCGGGGACCCGGCTTCGACCTCGATTCGATACCCGCCGACCGGATGGGTGTCAGAGAATCGATCATCGGCCGCATGGAGCGCAACGGCGGCACGGCGCGGCTGCGCGCGGTGCCCGGCGGCGGCACGGAGGTCGAGCTGGAGATGGAGAGGGCGGAGAAGACGTCATGAGCGACCCGACCGAAGCGAACGCGGAGTCCGCCGAGCCGACCGGAGGGACGGCCGGGCGGCACGTGCGCGTGGTCCTCGTCGACGACCACCGCATGTTCCGTACGGGCGTGCAGGCCGAGATCGGCCGGACCGAGCAGACCGGGGTCGAGGTGGTCGGAGAGGCGGCCGACGTCGACCAGGCCGTCACGGTCATCACCGCGACCCGGCCCGAGGTGGTCCTGCTCGACGTCCACCTCCCCGGCGGCGGTGGCGTCGAAGTGCTGCGTCGCTGCGCCCCGTTGATGGCCGACGCCGAGCGGCCCGTCCGCTTCCTCGCCCTGTCCGTCTCGGACGCGGCGGAGGACGTGATCGGTGTGATCCGCGGCGGCGCCCGTGGCTATGTGACCAAGACGATCACCGGCTCCGACCTCGTCGACTCCGTCTTCCGGGTCCAGGAGGGCGACGCCGTCTTCTCGCCCCGCCTGGCCGGCTTCGTCCTCGACGCCTTCGCCTCCACCGACGCCCCGCCGGTCGACGAGGACCTCGACCGCCTCACCCAGCGGGAGCGCGAGGTGCTGCGCCTCATCGCCCGAGGCTACGCGTACAAGGAGATCGCCAAGCAACTGTTCATCTCCGTCAAGACGGTCGAGTCCCACGTCTCGGCGGTCCTGCGCAAACTCCAGCTGTCCAACCGGCACGAGCTGACGCGGTGGGCCACCGCGCGGCGCCTCGTCTGACGCGGCCACCGCCGGACGGCCTCGCGGCCGGGCGGAGTGTAGCCCCGTGGGGAACCGCGGTACCGGGGGGACGGGTGGCCGGCCGGTTCCGCGCCCTTCATTAGGCTCCGGACTCATGGACGTACTCATCCACCTCTTCGTCGGCCTGCACATCATCGGCATCGCGGCGCTGCTCGGCGGCTTCCTCACCCAGATGAAGGCGATGGGCGAAGGCACCGCCCGATTCGGCCCGGCGATGCTGCACGGTGCGCTGACCATGCTGGTCACGGGGGTGATCCTGGTCGGGCTGAACCAGGCCGACGACCAGTCCGTCAACAACATCAAGATCGGCGTGAAGCTGGCCGTGCTGGTCGTGATCCTCGGCCTGGTCTATGTGAAACGGGACGAGGAGAAGGTGGAGAAGGGGCTGTTCGGGCTGGTCGGCGTGCTGACCATGGTGAACGTCTTCATCGCGGTGCTGTGGACCTGAGCGCCGGCCGCGCGGACGCGACCGGCGCACCAGGCCGGGGCCGGTGCCGGAAGAGCGGAACCGCTCAGGCCGGGCGCACCACGCTGTAGATCGACGACTCACCGTCGTAGTAGACGGACTCCTCGCGGACGTACGCGCCCGGCTTCGGCGCGTGGATCATCATGCCGTTGCCGATGTAGATGCCGACGTGGCTGATGTCGTCGTAGAAGAAGACCAGGTCACCGGGTTGCGCCGCGGAGATCGACACCGTGGTGCCGGCGTTGACCTGGTCGTAGGTGACGCGGGGCAGGTCGACGCCCGCAGCCTTCCAGGCGGCCTGGGTGAGGCCGGAGCAGTCGTAGGAGTCGGGGCCGGTGGCGCCCCAGACGTACGGTTTGCCGATCTGGGCGCGGGCGAAGGCCAGGGCCTTGTCGGCCTTGGTGGCGTACGAGGAGTCGGTCGGGCCCGATGATTCCGTGCCCGTGGAGCCGCTCGCCTGCTCGGAGGCAGCGGCAGCAGCGGCGGCGTCCTCCTGGCGCTGCCGTTCCTCGGCCTGCTGCCGGGCCAGCTCCTTGGCCTTGCGGGCCGCCTCCGCCTGCTTCTTCTTCTCGATCGCGGCGAGCCGCGCCTTCT
The DNA here is from genome assembly GCF_044768905.1 of Streptomyces sp. NPDC090994. Taxonomy (NCBI): domain Bacteria; kingdom Bacillati; phylum Actinomycetota; class Actinomycetes; order Kitasatosporales; family Streptomycetaceae; genus Streptomyces; species Streptomyces sp. NPDC090994. The sequence continues at coordinate 602,248 of NZ_JBIVWS010000001.1, read as the reverse complement.
CCTGGGCGGTCAGGTCGGCCAGCAGTTCACGCGCGGAGGCGAGCTTCGTCTGGACGGTGGCCTTGGCCGTCTTCAGGTCCTTCTGCGACGTGGTGAGCGTCTGGAGGCTCTCGGTGGCCTCCTGGCGCTTCTCCATCGTCTCGGCCTGCTGGGTGACGTAGTCGTCGACCAGCTGCTTCTGGCGGCCGGTGAGCCGGTCCATCAGCTGGTTCTGGTCGAAGTAGTCCTGCGGGGAGTCCGCGAGCAGAAGGGTCGCGGTGTCGGAGACGGCCGCGCCGGTGCGGTACTGGGCGGCGGCGAAGGAGCCCAGCTCCTCGCGCGCGTCGTTCAGCTCCTGGGTGCGCTGGGCGACGTCGTCCAGGAGGCTGTCGACCTGCTCGCGCTGGATCGCGGTCTTCTCCTTGGCCGCGTTGTACTTCTCGGTGGCCGAGCCGGCCTGGCGGTAGAGGTCGTCGACCTTCTTCTGGACCTCTTCCAGGCTCGGCCGGTCGTCGGCGGGAGCGGCGGTGGCCGTCTGGGAGAGCAGGGCGACGGAGGTGAGGGCGGCCGTGGCCAGGACGGGGGTGCGTATGCCTGCCACGCGCGTTCCGGCGGGACGCGACTTGCGGTGCGACGCCAAGGGAGGCGACTCCTTCCGTGCTCCGCCTACCGGGTTAGCTGTCGGGTTCGGGCGGTGGGACGGAAGGCTGCCCTACGGTTCGCGCCCCGGGGAGGGCTGTGAACCGATTCACCCCATGTCACGGTGGGTCCCCGGTTCCGGGCGCCCGCGCGGGCACGCCGGATTCGGCGGAGGCCGCGCGGCCCGGCGACGTTCGCCGGTGGGGGTCGTGCGGCCCGCCCGCACCGTAGCCAACTCGTGTGGCCCCTGTGAAGGTTGAAGGGTGATATGCCCGATACATTTTCGTGACCTAGGGGGCGGCCCTCACGGTGGGTGATGTGCGGTGGCGGGAGCGTGTCCAGCGGTCCGGGTCCGGCCGGGTTTTCGAGGGGGCGTCCGGTTGTCGGTGGGGCGCCCTAGACTCGTAGAGCGATGAGCAGCCTCTTTGACGACAGCTTCCTGGCGAGCCTCCAGGCCCCCCGCGGCCACGAGGAGGAACCTCCGCCACCGCCCGAGGACGAGCACGTACCGGAGCCGATCCCGGACGATCTGTTCGCCGGGAAGTTCGACGTGCCGCCGGACCGGGACCACTACTACCGGGACGGCGCCCCACGCCCGGTACTGGACCCCGCCGCGCTCCTGGACGGACTGAACGAGAACCAGCGCGCCGCGGTCGTCCACGCCGGTTCCCCGCTGCTCATCGTCGCCGGCGCAGGCTCCGGCAAGACCCGCGTACTCACCCACCGCATCGCCCACCTGCTCGGCGCGCGCGGCGTCCACCCCGGCCAGATCCTCGCGATCACGTTCACCAACAAGGCCGCCGGTGAGATGAAGGAGCGCGTCGAGCAGCTCGTCGGCCCGCGCGCGAACGCCATGTGGGTGATGACCTTCCACAGTGCGTGCGTACGCATCCTGCGGAGGGAGTCGAAGAAGCTCGGTTTCACGTCGTCGTTCTCGATCTACGACGCCGCCGACTCCAAGCGGCTGATGGCGCTGGTCTGCCGTGACCTGGACCTCGACCCCAAGCGCTTCCCGCCGAAGTCCTTCAGCGCCAAGATCTCGAACCTGAAGAACGAGCTGATCGACGAGGAGGACTTCGCCGCCCAGGCCGCCGACGGTTTCGAGAAGACCCTCGCCCAGGCGTACGCGATGTACCAGACGCGGCTGCGCGAGGCCAACGCCCTCGACTTCGACGACCTGATCATGACGACGGTCAACCTGCTGCGCGCCTTCCCGGACGTCGCCGAGCACTACCGCCGCCGCTTCCGGCACGTCCTGGTGGACGAGTACCAGGACACCAACCACGCCCAGTACGCCCTGGTGCGCGAGCTGGTCGGCACCGGCGCCGAGCACCCGGTGGACGTGCCGCCCGAGGCCGAGGTGCCGCCCGCCGAACTGTGCGTCGTGGGCGACGCCGACCAGTCGATCTACGCCTTCCGCGGCGCGACCATCCGCAACATCCTCCAGTTCGAGGAGGACTACCCGGACGCGACCACCATCCTCCTGGAGCAGAACTACCGCTCCACGCAGACCATCCTGTCCGCCGCCAACGCGGTCATCGAGCGCAACGAGTCGCGCCGGCCGAAGAACCTGTGGACCAACGCGGGCGCGGGCGAGCGGATCACCGGGTACGTCGCCGACACCGAGCACGACGAGGCGCAGTTCGTCGCCGACGAGATCGACCGGCTCACGGACGCGGGCGAGGCCAAGGCCGGCGACGTCGCCGTCTTCTACCGCACCAACGCCCAGTCCCGTGTCTTCGAAGAGGTCTTCATCCGCACCGGCCTGCCCTACAAGGTCGTCGGCGGCGTCCGCTTCTACGAGCGCAAGGAGGTCCGGGACGTCCTGGCCTACCTGCGGGTCCTCGCCAACCCCGAGGACTCGGTGCCGCTGCGGCGCATCCTCAACGTCCCGAAGCGGGGCATCGGCGACCGCGCCGAGGCGATGATCGACGCCCTCGCCCAGCGCGAGAAGATCAGCTTCCCGCAGGCGCTCCGGCGCGTCGACGAGGCGTACGGCATGGCCGCGCGCTCCACGAACGCCGTCAAACGCTTCAACACGCTGATGGAGGACCTCCGCACGATCGCCGAGTCCGGCGCCGGACCGGCCACCGTACTGGAGGCGATACTGGAACGCACCGGCTACCTCGCCGAGTTGCAGGCCTCCACCGACCCGCAGGACGAGACCCGGATCGAGAACCTCCAGGAACTCGCCGCCGTCGCCCTGGAGTTCGAGCAGGAGCGCGCGGAGGCGGAGGGGGAGCAGGCCGGGACCGGAACCCTCGCCGACTTCCTGGAGCGGGTCGCGCTGGTCGCCGACTCCGACCAGATCCCCGACGAGGAGGACGGCGACGGTGTCGTCACGCTGATGACGCTGCACACCGCCAAGGGCCTGGAGTTCCCGGTCGTCTTCCTGACCGGCATGGAGGACGGCGTCTTCCCGCACATGCGCGCCCTCGGCCAGACCAAGGAGCTGGAGGAGGAACGGCGGCTGGCGTACGTCGGCATCACGCGTGCGCGGGAGCGGCTGTACCTGACCCGGTCGACGCTGCGCAGCGCCTGGGGGCAGCCGTCGTACAACCCGCCCTCACGGTTCCTGGAGGAGATCCCGGCCGCCCACCTGGCGTGGAAGCGGACGGGCGCGAGTGCCGCCGCCTCGTCCGCCGGGCCGGTGTCCGGGGTGGCGGCCTCGCTGTCGTCCTCCCAGTCCCGGTCCCGGTCGCGGTCGTCGGCGTCCGGCGGGTCCGGGTTCGCCACGCGCCGGGCCGGTGAGCAGCCGGCGGTGTCGCTGGCGGTCGGGGACCGGGTCACGCACGACCAGTTCGGACTCGGGACGGTGGTCGCGGTGAAGGGCACGGGAGGCAACGCCGAGGCGACGATCGACTTCGGTGACACCAAGCCGAAGCGGCTGCTGCTGCGGTACGCGCCGGTGGAGAAGCTCTGACGGAACCTGCAGCCCGCGGCCCCTTCGGGGGCCCGGGCCCGGGCGTTCTGCGCCGGGTGGTTCAGGCGTTCCGCGTCCGGGGGTCCGGGCGGCTCACGTCGGGTCGAGGTCGTGGCTGCGCAGCCACGCCAGCGGGTCGATCGCCGAGCCGCCGGAGGGGCGCACCTCGAAGTGCAGGTGCGGGCCGGTCGAGTTGCCCGAGTTGCCGGAGTACGCGATCGCGTCCCCGGCCTTGACGGTCGTACCGGAGGCGACCTGGTAGCTGGAGAGGTGGCAGTACCACGTCTCCGTGCCGTCCTTCGCCGTCACGATCATCATGTTCCCGTACGCGCTGTTGTACTGGGTGCGGACCGTGCCGTCGGTCGCGGCCATGACCGTCGTGCCGTACGAGACGGGGAAGTCGATGCCGGAGTGGACGGACATCCAGTTGATGCCGGACTGGCCGTAGTAGGCGCTGAGCCCGTGCTGGGCCACGGGGAGCGCGAACTTGGGGCGCAGCCGCTCCTTGCGCGCCGCCTCCTGCGCCGCGCGCTTCTTCTCCGCCGCCTGCTCGGCCTTGAGGTCGATGCGCTCCTGGGTACGGCTGGCCCGGTCGGCGAAGTCGTCGGCGCCTGCGGAGAGACTGGCGAGCTGGGTGTCGAGCTTGTTGTTGGCGGCGGACGGTTTCACCGCCTGGGTCCGGGTGTCCGACGCCGAGGCCGTGTTCTCCTTGTCACCGTCGCCGTTCAGGCCGTCGACGGAGGCGGCGGCGATACCGGCCACGCCCATCACACAGGCCGAGGGCACGGCGATGGTCAGCAGCGCGGAACGCTTGGCGGGCTGGCGGCGGCGCGAACGGGATCCGCTCCGGGAAGCCGCGCGGGCGGCGGCGCGGGTGCCGGGCGCCTGCGACGCGTCAGCGGCCGGGGTGTTCTCTTCCTCCTCCTCCAGCAGCGGTGCGACGGTGGGGAGTTCGCCGGTGGCGGCGAGGCCGTGGTCCGGACCGGCGTCGTGCGGGTCGCTCTGGGGGTGGTTCTGGGGGTGGTTCTGCGGTGTGTCCTGCGCGGTTCCGTCGTGCGTCGGCGTGCCGTCGGTGTTCCACTGGGTGGCGTCGTACGCGCCGGTGTCGAAGGTCTGCGTGCCCCAGTCCCACTGCTGGGTCTGGTCGGCGGGGTCCACCGGGGCCGGAGCGGAGGCCGGGGCGCCGGACTGGTCGATCTGGTCGATCTGGTCGATCTGGGCGAGCTGGTCGGTCTGGAGCCAGGCGGTGCTGTCCCACTGGCCGCTGGTGTCCGGAGCCCCCGGCTGCGGCGGCACGGTGGGCAGGGGCTGACAGCCGTCCGCCCAAGTGGCGGTGTCGAAGGCCCCGGTGTCGTACGCGGCGTGGTGCTGAGCGGCGTACGCGTCGTAGTTCAGGGTCTGGTGGCCGCCGGTGTCCAGGAGGGGGTGCCCGCCGGTGTCCAGCGTGTGGTGGCTACCGGTGTCCAGCGTCTGATGCCCGCCGGTGTCCAGGGTCTGGTGGCTGCCGGTCCACTGGGTGGTGTCGTACGTGCCGGTCGTGTCGTACGCGGTGTACGCGCCGGTCGTGTCGTACGTGGCCGTGGCGGCAGCCGCGGCGGTCGTGGCCGCGGCGTAGGGAGCGGTCTCGTATGCCCCGGTGTTCTGATCCGGGAGATCGCCGAAGAGCGGGTCCGCGGCAAAACCAGTGGTGTCGTAGCCGTTGTACGTGGTGAGGTCGCCGTACTGGGCTTCCTGGATGCCGTACGACGCGTAGTGCGCCGAGGCGGCTTCGGAAGCCGCGGCCGGGGCGGTGGGGGTCCCCGACGGGTGACGGTCGTTCACCAACTTCTCTTTCGCCTCGACAACAGGGGCTGCCAGAGCAGTGCGGCGACTGTACCCGGCGGTACGCGGGCGCGACAATCTTCCTCAGGTTTCGCTCGCGCAGGAAACGGGCAATCGGCCGTGATTCGGCGGACTGCGGGCACGGGTTTGGCCTTGTGTTCGAGGGTTGTTCGATGGGTCGGTCGCGGGTGAACGTCTTTCCGTGTTCGGTGGACGCGCGGTGGATGCCGGATGCGTGGCCTGTCAGACGGCTGTCAGGCGACGGTGAGCCCGGTGGGGCCGGCGGAACCGGTCGGGTCGTCGGGGCCGGCCTCGGACGGTGCGCTGATGTCGCTCGCGTCGAGGGCCTGCCGGATTCCGGTTGCCACCGCGGGGTGAACCGGCAGGGCCAGATGGCCGATGCCGCTGACCCGTACGTTCTGCGACAGCAGGTCCGGGTGGTCCAGGCGGGCCGCCTCCAGCGGCACCATCAGCGGGTCCAGGTCGCTCCAGAAGCTGACGAAGCGGGTGCGGCAGCCGGGCGCGGGGCGGGCCAGTTCTTCGATCACCGGAGAGCCGGGGCGCATCTGGCGCACGATCGGGTGCGCGTTGGCCAGCGGCGCCACGCGGGTGCCGGTGTGCGGGGTGCCGAGGGTCACCAGCATCCGGACGCGCCGGTCACCGCCGAGGCGCTGGACGTAGTACCGCGCGATCAGCCCGCCGAGGCTGTGCCCGACGATGTCCACCTGGTCCTTGCCCGTGCGCTCGCAGATGTCCTCCAGGTGCCGGCCCAGCAGCTCCGCCGCGGTGCGTATGTCGCAGGTCAGCGGTGAATAGTTGAGCGACTCGACCTGTTGCCTGCCGTGCTGCGCCAAGCTGCGGCGGAGCAGGACGAAGACGGACCGGTTGTCGATGAAGCCGTGCAGCAGGACGACCGGAGGGCGGTTCTCGGCCTGCGTCGGCAGTCGCGGGGGTGCGATGGAGGTTCCGGCGGCGGGGTCGGCGGCGGCGCGGTTGTCGGGGGTGGGGGCCTCGGCGACGGGGGCCGCGGTGGCCGTGGCGGTGGCAGTGGCGGCGGCGTCGTGCTTGGCGGAGGGCTGTCGGTCCGGCGAGGCCGGGGCGGGCAGCGCCGGGGCCGACCGGCGCTCCTGGATGATGCCCGAGGGGTAGAGGATGACGTGCCCGGCCAGGATCGCGATCTCCAGGGCCGTCGCCTTCAGCAGACCCACGGACACGCCCGCCACCTTCACCGGCAGAACCGGTGCGAGCCGCTGACACAGCGGACGAAAGGGCTGCACTGCCCAGCTGACCTTCATGGCCGGCCTCCCGTCGGTACGCGGAAGAACGCCTCTGTCTCCCGTGTGCCCTCATGGAGAGCCGTGACACGGGTGCCGGGCGGTGCAAATGGGGTACGGCGTGACTTCTGTGAGGGGTGGGGTTCGGCGTACCGGTGATGAGCTGGTGGTTCGCGTGCTCGTGCCGTCTGGCCCGCGCACTGTCAGCGCACTGTTAGCGCACTGTTAGCGCACTGTTAGCGCGCTGTCCGCGCGCTGCCCGCGTGCTGTGCGTGTCCCCGTGTTCACTGCCCGTGTGCTGTGCTGCCCGGTGCGTCCGTGTCGGGCGCGGCTCTCCTTGCGCGCTCCCGCCGATGGTCGGAACGCTGCGCGGTCAATATGTTCTTCTGTGTGATTTCCCCCTCGGTGGCCATCGCGAAACTGCCGGTTGCGGGATGCTGGAGATAACGTTCGTTCACTTCGTCAGAGGTCGCTTCATGTCATGGAGGCAGTGATGGGCGTGGCAGCCGGACCGATCCGAGTGGTGGTGGCCAAACCGGGGCTCGACGGCCATGACCGAGGGGCCAAGGTGATCGCGCGGGCGCTGCGCGACGCGGGTATGGAGGTCATCTACACCGGGCTCCATCAGACCCCCGAGCAGATCGTCGACACCGCGATCCAGGAGGACGCCGACGCGATCGGCCTGTCCATTCTCTCGGGTGCGCACAACACCCTCTTCGCCGCCGTGATCGACCTCCTGGAGGAACGGGACGCGGCGGACATCCTGGTCTTCGGGGGCGGGATCATCCCGGAGGCCGACATCCCGCCGTTGAAGGAGAAGGGCGTCGCGGCGATCTTCACCCCTGGCGCGACCACGACGTCGATCGTGGAATGGGTGCGGGAGAACGCGCGGCAGCCTGCGGAGGCGTGAGGGAGAGGCGTCGAGGCGGTCGAAGGGAGAGGGGCGGAGGCGAACAGGGCGGGGCGGGGAGGCGAACGGAGGGCAGGACGGGGAGGGTAGGCGTACGGAGGGCAGGGCAGGGCAGGGAGGCGTAGGCGTACGGAGGGCTTAGCAGGGAGGAGCGGGCAGGCGCGGTACGGCGGGGGCGGCCGGACGTCAGCGCGGCTTCTGGGTGCGGGGAACGTCCGTGAGGGCCGGGCCCGGCTCCAGTTCTTCCGCCATCGTCGCGCGCAGCCGCAACGTGGTGACCAGGCGCTGGAACGCCTCCGCCCAGTACCCGCCGGCTCCGGGTGACGCGTCCTCCGGCTCGTCCGGTATCGCCGACAGCCCGTCGAAGCGGTCCGCCTCGGAGGGGTCGAGGCACCGTTCCGCCAGGCCCATGACCCCGCTGAAGCTCCAGGGGTAGTTCCCCGCGTCCCGAGCGATGTTGAGGGCGTCGACCACCGCCCGTCCCAGCGGCGCGGCCCACGGCACCGCGCACACCCCGAGGAGCTGGAACGCCTCGGACAGACCGTGTGTGGCGATGAACCCGGCGACCCACTCGGCGCGTTCGGCGGCGGCCAGGACACCGAGCAGCTTGGCCCGCTCGGCCAGGGACACCGCGCCCGGCCCTCCGGCCTCGGGTGCCGTGGGTGAGCCGAGCAGCGCCCGTGCCCACGCGGTGTCCCGCTGGCGTACGGCCGCCCGGCACCACGCGGCGTGCACCTCGCCCTGCCAGTCGTCCGCCACCGGGAGCGCGACGATCTCCTGGGGCGTCCGTCCGCCCAGGCGCCCGGTCCACGTCGGGAGAGGCGCCGCTTCCAGCAACTGACCCAGCCACCAGGACCGCTCGCCCCGTCCGCTGGGCGGCTTGGGGACGACACCGTCGCGCTCCATGCCCGCGTCGCACTCGTGCGGTGCCTCCACGACGATCGTCGGGACGGTCCGGGTGCGGTCGACGGACACGCAGGTCACCGCCCTCGCGGCCATCCGCTCCGCGAGTGCCGAACCCGGCAGTGCCGACAGCAGCTCCGCCGCCGTCGCCCGTACGTTGCGGCTGCGGTCGGCGAGCGCCTGCTCCAGGAACGGTTCGTCGTCCGGGCCGAGGCCCGTGCGGAGCGAGTCGAGGAACATCAGGCGATCCTCGGCCCGTTCCGTCGCCCAGGTGGTGGCGAGCAGGTCACGGGCGTCGGCGGGGTGCCGGGCGCGCAGGGACGACAGGAGCGCGACCCGCTCGGCGAACAGGCCCTCTTCCCACAGCCGGCGGACCCGGTCCGCCTCCTCCGGGCGCGGCAGCGCGGAGTCGCCGCCCGGTGCCGCGCGCAGGGCGAACCGCCAGTCCGGGTTCAGCCGGGCCAGCCACAAGGCGCGGGGTCCGGCGAATTCCAGGGCCGCCGGGCGCAGGTCGGTCCGGCCGCGCGCCGCGTCCAGCAGTCCGGGCAGTGCCTCCGGCGGGGCCGCGTACCCGTGGTCGTTCGCCGCCGCCAGCCACTGGGGCAGCAGTTCCATGAGGTCCGGGGCCGACCCGCGCCGGCCGCCGCCCGTGCCGGGACGGTCCGTGAGCAGCAGGGCGAGCCTGCGGGAGGCGGCCTCCGGCAGGGGCGGACGCTGATCGGCGGGGGCCGGCGCCGGACGCTCCGCCGGCCGGGCGGGGCGCAGGGAGGCCCTTCTGCGGACGGTCTCCATGGCCGCCGCGTCCAGCAGGGCCGTCGGAGCGTGCGGACCGGGTGCGCAACCAGGCGGAGTACGCCGTTCCGTGCCGAGCAGGGCCGCGGTGACCAGTTCCTCCCAGACGGGCGGCGCGGTCGCGGGCGCGGGTGTCCTGGACATGCGGTTCCTTTTCCTGGAGAGGGTGGGGCGGGTGTCTGAAATGTCGAGGAGGCGGCTCGGGAAGAGGGGAGCGGTTCGGAGGAAGGCAGGTGGGTCAGTGCAGCGGCACCGCCGGGCCCGGGCCGGCCGGCCATGCCGTCAGCGGGGTGAAGCCCCGGTGGCCGCACTCGCCGAAGACCTTGACGGGCGCGCCGCCCGACAGCGCGACCAGGCGCCACAGGCCCGGGCGGTTGCGGGCAGCGGGCGTGAGAGGCAGGGCCGTGTCGCCGTCGGCGTCCGCCAGTTGCCAGCCGTCGCCGTCCGGGACCGGTATGACCCCGTCCAGTGTCACCGGTACGGAATCCAGCCAAGGATCGTCGCGGAGGGCCTCGCCGTAGCGGGCTGCCGCCCGGGACGTACTGATTCCCGGGGGACGTTCCTCCGTCACGGCGGGCGGGGCGAGCCGCTCGCCCAGGGCCGCCCGGTACTGGCCGGCTCCCGGATAAGGGGACACCTCCGACTCCAGTGCCAGTCCCACCGGCAGCGCGAGTTCCGGGGCCCGGCCGGCCGCGCCGTAGGAGAGGAGCAGGGCGGTGCGGTCCGACTCGGTCCCGTACAGCCAGACCCGGCGCGTGGTCAGCCGCGCGTCCGCCGTGTCGTACTGGGCGAGGACCAGCCACCGGTCGCGGACGGCCGGTCCGTCCGGCGACGCGGGCAGACCCACCCGCGAGCGGACGGTCGCCGCCAGCCCCTCCGGCAGGCGGTCACGGCGCAGCCAGCCCTGGTCGAGCAGGTGGAGCAGGGCGCACTCCTCCAGCAGCCGGACCGGCCAGCCGGGGCCGGACGACGGGATCGAACCCAACTCGCGGGCCCGGGCGGCGAGCCCGGGAGCCTGGGCGTCGACCATGCGGGCCGCGGTCTCCTCCCACAGCTCGTACCCGGCCGTCTCCGCGCCCGCCAGGCCGCCGCGCAGCAGGTCGGTCAGGCGCTGCTCCAACTCCGTGGCGCCCGCGGAGATCCGCTCGGCCCGGCGGTCTGCCCGGCGCCGCGCCGCCTCCGGATCGGCGGACGCGGAACCGGAGCCGGAACCCGAGGTCTCCGCCCGTCCCTTCCGCTCCGCTTTCCCCCGCCGCGCCGACAGCCACTGCTCCGCCCAGTCCGGTGCCTGGGCCGACGGCACCGCGCCGTCCCCGCCCGTCCAGAGCAGGAGCAGACCGAGCGCGTGCTTGCACGGGAACTTGCGGCTCGGACAACTGCACTTGTACGCGGGCCCGCTCGCGCCCGCGAGATCGACGACCGTCTGGTACGGCTTGCTGCCGCTGCCCTTGCACAGTCCCCACACCGCCCCTTCGTCGGTACATCCCGCCCCGGACCACGGCCCGGCCGTGCCGAGTTTGCCGCCCGCTTTCCGTGACGACGCGTCAGGCGCCAGTGCCAGCACCTGGTCCGCCGTCCAGCGCTCCCCCTGCTGAGTCATGCCGTCGAAGTTAGGACCTGCCACTGACAATCACCCTTCGCGACGGCGTTTGTGCAGGTCAGAGCGATTGTCAGTGGTGTGGTGCACCGTTGATGCCAGATCCGAACCGGCCGAGCTGGAGGGGGACTCAGCCATGCCTGTGTCCGCAGAACCGACGTCCGTCGACCCGAGCCAGAACGGGTCCGCGCCCGTGCACACGGACGCGGACACCCAGACATCCGCAGGAGTGCGGGAGACCGATCAGGCCCTCCGCCCGCACGCCGAGAACGCCTTCGCCGGCGAACTGGCCGCGCTCGCGGCGCAGGACGACCGCCCGCGCCCGGCCCGCTGGAAGCTGTCGCCGTGGGCCGTCGCGACCTACCTGCTCGGCGGCACCCTGCCGGACGGCACGGTCATCACGCCGAAGTACGTGGGCCCGCGCCGCATCGTCGAGGTCGCCGTCACCACGCTGGCCACCGACCGCGCCCTGCTCCTGCTGGGGGTGCCCGGCACCGCCAAGACCTGGGTGTCCGAGCACCTGGCCGCGGCGGTCAGCGGTGACTCGACGCTGCTGGTGCAGGGCACGGCCGGCACGCCCGAGGAAGCGATCCGGTACGGCTGGAACTACGCGCAGCTGCTCGCCCACGGCCCCAGCCGGGACGCCCTGGTGCCGAGCCCGGTCATGCGGGCGATGGCCGAGGGAATGACCGCCCGGGTCGAGGAACTGACCCGTATCCCGGCCGACGTGCAGGACACGCTCATCACGATCCTGTCGGAGAAGACGCTGCCGATACCGGAGCTGGGCCAGGAGGTCCAGGCGGTCCGCGGCTTCAACCTGATCGCCACGGCCAACGACCGCGACCGCGGCGTCAACGACCTGTCCAGCGCCCTGCGCCGCCGCTTCAACACCGTCGTACTGCCGCTGCCGGAGAGCCCCGAGGCCGAGGTCGAGATCGTCTCGCGCCGCGTCGACCAGATCGGCCGCTCCCTCGACCTGCCCGCCGCGCCCGACGGCATCGACGAGATCCGCCGCGTCGTCACCGTCTTCCGTGAACTGCGCGACGGGGTGACGACCGACGGACGCATCAAGCTGAAGTCGCCCAGCGGCACGCTGTCCACGGCCGAGGCGATCTCCGTCGTCACCGGCGGGCTCGCGCTGGCCGCGCACTTCGGCGACGGCGTGCTGCGCTCCGGCGACGTCGCGGCCGGCATCCTCGGCGCCGTCGTCCGCGACCCGGCGGCCGACCGCGTCATCTGGCAGGAGTACCTGGAGACGGTCGTCCGCGAGCGCGACGGCTGGAAGGACTTCTACCGGGCTTGCCGGGAGGTGAGCGCATGACCGGCATAACCGGCATCACCGGCATCCGAGGGGCGTCACGGAGGACGGAGGGACTTGGGCTGATGGCGTACGACGGGCAGGTCCTGATGGGTCGCTCCGGTGACGAGGACGACACGACGTGGTCCTGCACGGGCGCTCGTGGATCAGCGGGAGTCCGGGAATCCATGGGGGAGTTCAAGGGAGGAGGACGGTGTGACGGGCACTGACGCCCAGGTCCGCGGGGGTGGCCCGCTGCTGCTGGGCGTACGGCACCACGGGCCGGGGTCGGCCCGCGCGGTGCGGGCGGCGCTGGCTGCCGCCCGGCCCCGGGTTGTTCTGATCGAGGGACCGCCCGAGGCCGACGCCCTGGTCCCGCTGGCCGCCGACGAGGAGATGCGGCCGCCGGTCGCCCTCCTCGCCCACGCCGTGGACGAGCCCGGCCGCTCGGCGTTCTGGCCGCTCGCAGAGTTCTCACCGGAGTGGGTCGCCCTCCGCTGGGCCTTGGACCACGACGTCCCGGTCCGTTTCTTCGATCTGCCGGCCACGCACACGCTGGCCTTGCGGGAGCGGACGGAGGAGACGGGTGAGTCGGACGAGCCGGGTGAATCCGGCGAGTCGGCTGAGTCCGGTGGGCCGGCTGAGTCCGGTGGGCGCACGGCGTCCGATGCGCCCGATCACGCGGGTTCGGAGGGGCTGACCGTGCGGACCGCCGCGCGGACCGCCGTGCGGACCGATCCGCTCGCCGCGCTCGCCGAGGCCGCCGGGTACGACGACCCCGAGCGCTGGTGGGAGGACGTCGTCGAGCACCGGGGCGCGGGAGAGGACGACCCGCTCGCACCGTTCGCCGCGCTGGAGGAGGCGATGGGGGCGCTGCGGGAGACCGAGGCGGCGGAGGGGACGCGGGGGGCCGGCTCGCCGAGCCCGTCGGGACCGCCGGGGGCGGACACCGAGCACGACCGGGACCTGGTGCGCGAGGCGTACATGCGGCTGCAGGTCCGGGCCGCGCAGCGCGAGTTCCCGGGCGGCGTGGCCGTGGTGTGCGGGGCCTGGCACGTGCCCGCGCTGCGCCGGAAGACCGCCGTCACCGCCGACCGGGCGCTGCTCAAGGGCCTGCCCAAGGTCAAGGTGGACATGACATGGGTGCCGTGGACCCACCGCAGGCTGTCCCGGAGCAGCGGCTACGGCGCGGGCATCGACTCACCGGGCTGGTACGGGCATCTCTTCGAGGCGCCGGACCGGCCCGTCGAGCGGTGGCTGACCAAGGTCGCGGGGCTGCTGCGGGAAGAGGACCGGATCGTGTCCTCGGCCCACGTCATCGAGGCGGTGCGGTTGGCCGAGACGCTCGCCGTGATGCGGGGACGCCCGCTGCCCGGCCTGACCGAGACGACCGACGCCGTGCGTGCGGTGATGTGCGAGGGGTCGGACGTACCGCTGGGCCTGGTGCACGACCGGCTGATCGTCGGGGACGTCCTGGGGGAGGTGCCCGAAGCGGCGCCGGCGGTACCGCTGCAACGCGATCTGACCCGGATACAGCGCCGGCTGCGGCTCAAGCCGGAGGCGTTGGAGCGGGAGCTGGAGCTCGATCTGCGCAAGGAGAACGACACCGAGCGCAGCAGGCTCCTGCACCGGCTGCGCCTGCTCGGCGTCGGCTGGGGCGAGCCGGCCGCGTCACGCGCGGGCACGGGCACGTTCCGGGAGACCTGGCGGCTGCGCTGGGAGCCGGAGCTGTCGGTGCGGGTCGCCGAGGCCGGCGTGTGGGGCACCACGGTGCTCTCCGCCGCGACCGCCAAGGCCGAGGCGGACGCCGTCGCAGCACCGCACCTCGCCGATGTCACGGCCCTCGCCGAACACTGCCTGCTGGCCGAACTGCCGGACGCGCTCCCGGTGGTGATGCGGATCCTGGCCGACCGGGCGGCGCTGGACACGGACGTCGGCCGGCTCGCCCAGGCGCTGCCGGCCCTGGTCCGGACCCTGCGCTACGGCGATGTGCGCGGTACGGACACCGGTGCGCTGGCCGGGGTGGCCGCGGGCCTCGCCGAACGGGTGTTCGTCGGTCTGCCGCCGGCCTGCGCCGCGCTGGACGCGGACGGGGCCGAGGAGATGCGGCGCCATGTGGACGCGGTGCACGGGGCGGTGGGCCTGCTGGGTGACGCCCCCGCGCCCGGCCACGGTGACCTGCGCGCCCGCTGGCGCCGGGTGCTGCGGGTGCTGTCCGCGCGGGACACCGTGCCCGGCGTCATCCGGGGCCGCGCCGTGCGGCTCCTGCTGGACGACGGGGAACTGCCGGCGGAGGAGGCTGCCCGCCTCATGGGGCTGGCGCTCTCGCCGGGGACGCCGCCGGCGGACGCCGCCGCCTGGATCGAGGGCTTCGTCGGCGGCGGCTCCGGGGGCGGGATGCTCCTCGTCCACGACGAGCGGCTGCTGGGGCTGGTCGACGCGTGGCTGAGCGGCGTACCGGAGGAGGCGTTCACGGACGTCCTGCCGTTGCTGCGGCGCACGTTCTCGGCGTACGAGCCCGGAGTGCGGCGCACGCTGGGCGAACTGGTGCGGCGCGGGCCCGGGGTGCGGGGGAGCGTGGCCACCGGCGGTTCCGGCATACCGGGCTTCGCGCCCGAGCCGGATGCCGTACGCGCCGACGCGGTGGAGCCTGTGGTGCGGCTGTTGTTGGGCCTGGATGATCCGGGTTCGGGTTCGGGTTCGAGTTCGGCTTCGGATGCGAGTTCGGGCACGTGGGTGAGTGGGGGTGCGGGCGCGGGCGGGGGCGCGGGTGGCGGACCGGTCGGCTCGACGGGGCGCGGTGGCGATGGCCGCGGTCGGCAGGACGGCGACGTCAGGGACGTCAGGGACGTCAGGCACGACGGGGACGGCAGGGACGGCAGGGATCTCGTGGGGGTGGAGGCGTGACGATCTCATCGGTTGAAACGGGTGATCCGGGCGCGGAGCGGTTGCGGCGGTGGCGGCTGGTGCTGGGCGGTGACGCGGCCGACGGCACCGGATGCACCCTCACCGGGCGCGACGCCGGGATGGACGCGGCGCTCACCTCGCTCTACGGCAAGGGGGACAAACCGCAGACGGGACAGGGAGGACGGGAACGTTCGGCCGGGCTCGGGGCGTCGGCGCCGTCCGTGGCGCGCTGGCTGGGAGACATACGGACGTACTTCCCCTCCTCCGTCGTCCAGGTGATGCAGCGCGACGCGATCGACCGGCTCGGGCTCTCCACGCTGCTGCTGGAGCCGGAGATGCTGGAAGCGGTGGAGGCGGACGTGCACCTCGTCGGCACGCTGCTCTCCCTCAACAAGGCGATGCCGGAGACGACGAAGGAGTCGGCACGGACCGTGGTGCGCAAGGTCGTCGAGGACCTGGAGAAGCGGCTCGCCACCCGGACCCGGGCCACGCTCACCGGTGCCCTCGACCGCAGCGCCCGGATCAACCGGCCGCGCCATCACGACATCGACTGGAACCGCACGATCGCGGCCAACCTCAAGCACTATCTGCCGGAGTACCGGACGATCGTGCCGGAGCGGCTCATCGGCTACGGGCGGGCGTCCCAGTCGGTGAAGAAGGAGGTCGTCCTCTGCATCGACCAGTCCGGGTCGATGGCGGCATCGGTCGTGTACGCGTCGGTGTTCGGGGCGGTGCTGGCGTCCATGCGGTCGATCAGCACGCGGCTCGTCGTCTTCGACACGGCGGTCGTGGATCTCACCGATCAGCTCGACGACCCGGTCGACGTGCTCTTCGGTACCCAGCTCGGTGGCGGCACGGACATCAACCGGGCGCTGGCGTACTGCCAGTCGCAGATCACCCGGCCTTCGGAGACGGTCGTCGTGCTGATCAGCGACCTCTACGAAGGGGGGATACGGGACGAGATGCTCAAGCGGGTGGCGGCGATGAAGGCGTCGGGGGTGCAGTTCGTGACGCTGCTGGCGCTGTCCGACGAGGGGGCGCCCGCCTATGACCGGGAGCACGCGGCGGCGCTGGCCGCGCTGGGCGCGCCGGCATTCGCCTGCACGCCGGATCTGTTCCCGGACGTGATGGCGGCGGCGATCGAGAAACGGCCACTGCCGATACCTGACACGGTGTGAGGGCCGAGGGGGTGTGATGGCCGGGGGTGGCGTGTTGTCGGTGGGTGGGACTACCTGTCGGTAGTGGAGGGCTTGCGCAGACTCCGTATATCCGTGCGATTATCGGCGTCTGTCAGCGGTGACTCGGCGATGCGCTCGTCCGCATCGCTGTGCCGCTGTACCGCGTCGCGCCGGCAGGTGCCCGTGACGCCCACCTCGTTCCGTCGCACGGGAGGCATCTCCTTGTCCTGGCCGGCCGCTTCGCACGCTGCCGCTCGGCGCGCGCTCCTGGGCGTGCTGCTGGCCGGCGGGGTGTTCCTCCTCGGGCTGCTCCTCGGACAGCCTGCGGAGGCGGCCGAAGGCGCGGGGGGCGAGACGTCATCGCCGCTGGGGCGGGGGGCGTTGCCGCTGGTGGGTGGCGTGGCCGGCCGGGTGGTCGAGCCGGTGGCCGACGGTTCGGGGGCCGTTCGTGCCGGTGGTGCCGGTAGTGCCGTTCGTGCCAGTGGTGCCGGTGCCGCCAGCGGTGCCAGTGTCGTCGGGCGTTCCGTCAACGGTCGGGCGACGGAGCCGGTGAGGGAACGGGGCGCGGAGTCGGTCGGCGACGTGGTGGAGGCGGTGGCCGAAGGGCTCGGTTCAGTGCGGGGAGAGGTCGCCTCGCCGGAGCCGGAGCCGGAGCCGGAGCCGGAGCCGGAGCCGTCGCCGTCGTCTCCGCCGTCAAGTCGCCCTGACGCCCCGTCCGGCACGCCGAGCGTGCCCGATCTGCCGAGCGTGCCGGACCTGCCGGTCCCTGCCGATCTGCCGAGTCGGTTGCCGTCGTCGAGTGGGTCCGACGCCTCGGAGGGGGCGCCGGGGGTGTCCGCTCCGCCGTCCCCGGCCGACTCACCGGTCCTGCCCACCTCGCCGAGCCTGGCGGATCTGCCGAGCCTGTCGGACCTGCCTGTCCTGTCGGATCTGCCGGTCGTCTCAGACCTGCCGGCCCTCTCCGACCTGCCTGGCCTGTCGGACCTGCCCATCGTGTCCGATCTGCCCATCGTGTCCGACCTGGTCGGTGGCTCGACGCTGCCCGTGTGGCCTGCGTTTCCCGTGTCCCCCGTAGCTCCGGCCGAGCCCGTGCTCCCGGTGCTTCCCGTGTTGCCGGTGTCCCCCGCGCTGCCGGCGGACCTGCTGCCCGCCCCGATCGGAGCGGTGGCCGCACCTGCCGGGTCCGGGCCCGTCCCGGACGAGTCCGCCTCGCCGCCGGAGTCGGTGACCGCGTCCCCGACCGGCGGTCGCGGCGCCGATGGTCAGGTGACCGGAGGCCAGGGCGGCACGCGGAGCGTGGTGGTCGGTCCGTACGGACCGCGGTCCGTCGGTGGGCCGACGCACTTCGGTGGGAGCGGTGACGGTCGCCCGGCCGTGGGCGCGGGACACGTGCCCGGTCCCGTTCACCAGTCGCCCGCAGGGCCGGACGGCGCCTTGGGCGACGCGTCCGCGGCCGATCACGGCACGCCGCGGCACGGTGACGCGTCGGCCGTAGCCCCGAGCACCCGCGTCCCCCTGCGACTCGCGCCCGGCGCCGTCGCGTACGCCGACGCGGGCGATGTCCGCGACCGGTACCGGGACATTCCCGTATCCCCTGCATAGCCCGGGTCCGGGGGCGGCAGTAACGCGACCGACCCGGTGATCCGATCCGGGTTCCTTCGTCGCCACGTCACGTCACGTCACGCCAGTCACGCCACGCCGTCAATCGTCGTAGCTCGTCGTAGCTCGTCGTAGCTGGTCATAGCTCGTCGTAGCTCGTTCGGTCCGGCGTGTCGTGTGCGTGCCTCCGTCGTGTGCCCCGCACTTCAGCGCCCAGCACCCCCGCGCCGCTGTCCAGCTTCCGTCCTGCGGCCCACGCGGCCCACGCGGCCCACGGGCCTGTGCCTGCGTCGACGCACAGGCCCCCGACGCCCGCAGGGCGGGTACCGACACCGCGGAGCCTCCGGTGCCGGACGGCCGAAATCCGTCGGTTCCGTCCGGCACGGGAGACCGCGGGCGGGGTGGCGGTCCCCAGGGGTGGGGATCGGCCACCCCACGCCCCGAGAGCACCGGCATCGCCGTGGCTCAGGGGTGTTCACCGGCCTCACCGGGCCGACCCCAGCCCGGTGAGGCCCCGCGCGGCCTCACCTGCGTACCCACCCGTTCCGCCGCACCCGCGGCACGCGGTGCCAGAGAGGTGGGCATCATGTGACAGGTATCACCGCTCAGGTGTGAGATGAGATTTAGAGACCGTCCGCAAGCGGCGATAACCTGCGAGACGGACATGCCGCGCGCTCGGACACCGTGTGCGCCTCCCTTGTGACTGACACGGCGGTCGTCACGTTGCCCTCGCGGCACGCCCACGCAGACAACGAACCGCGAGATCACTGATAGGGACGGAAGCGCGTGGACCTGTTCGAGTACCAGGCGAGGGACCTCTTCGCCAAGCACGATGTACCGGTGCTGGCCGGTGAAGTCATCGACACGCCTGAGGCGGCCCGCGCAGCCACTGAGCGCCTCGGTGGCAAGTCCGTCGTCAAGGCCCAGGTGAAGGTCGGCGGCCGCGGCAAGGCCGGCGGCGTCAAGCTCGCCGCCGACGCGGACGAGGCCGTCGCCCGCGCGACGGACATCCTCGGCATGGACATCAAGGGCCACACGGTCCACAAGGTGATGATCGCCGAGACGGCCCCGGAGATCCTGGAGGAGTACTACGTCTCCTTCCTCCTCGACCGTGCCAACCGCACCTTCCTCTCCATCGCCTCCGTCGAGGGCGGCATGGAGATCGAGGAGGTCGCCGCGACCCGCCCCGAGGCCGTCGCCAAGACGCCGATCGACGCGATCGACGGGGTGACGCCGGAGAAGGCGCGCGAGATCGTCGAGGCCGCGAAGTTCCCGGCCGAGGTCGCGGACAAGGTCGCCAACGTCCTCGTCACCCTCTGGGACACCTTCATCAAGTCGGACGCCCTCCTCGTCGAGGTCAACCCGCTCGCGAAGGTCGCCTCCGGTGACGTCATCGCCCTGGACGGCAAGGTGTCGCTCGACGACAACGCCGAGTTCCGCCACGACTGGGACGAGCTGCACGACAAGGCCGCGGCCAACCCCCTCGAGGCCGCCGCCAAGGAGAAGAACCTCAACTACGTCAAGCTCGACGGCGAGGTCGGCATCATCGGCAACGGCGCGGGTCTCGTCATGAGCACCCTGGACGTCGTCGCGTACGCCGGTGAGAAGCACGGCAACGTCAAGCCCGCCAACTTCCTGGACATCGGCGGTGGCGCCTCCGCCCAGGTCATGGCGAACGGCCTGGAGATCATCCTCGGCGACCCGGACGTCAAGTCCGTCTTCGTCAACGTCTTCGGCGGCATCACCGCCTGCGACGAGGTCGCCAACGGCATCGTCCAGGCGCTGAAGCTCCTGGAGGACCGCGGCGAGAAGGTCGAGAAGCCGCTGGTCGTCCGCCTCGACGGCAACAACGCCGAGCTGGGCCGCAAGATCCTCACCGACGCCAACCACCCGCTGGTGCAGCGCGTCGACACCATGGACGGCGCCGCCGACAAGGCCGCCGAGCTGGCTCACGCCGCCGCCAAGTAAGCACTCAGGACGAGGACACCAACACACCATGGCTATCTGGCTCAACAAGGACAGCAAGGTCATCGTCCAGGGCATGACCGGCGCCACCGGCATGAAGCACACCAAGCTCATGCTCGGCGACGGCACCAACGTCGTGGGCGGCGTGAACCCGCGCAAGGCGGGTCAGTCCGTGGACTTCGACGGCACCGAGGTACCGGTCTTCGGCACCGTCAAGGAGGCCATCGAGAAGACCGGCGCGAACGTGTCGGTCATCTTCGTGCCGGAGAAGTTCACCAAGGACGCCGTCGTCGAGGCCATCGACGCCGAGATCCCGCTGGCCGTCGTGATCACCGAGGGCATCGCCGTGCACGACTCGGCGTCGTTCTGGGCGTACGCCGGCAAGAAGGGCAACAAGACCCGCATCATCGGCCCGAACTGCCCCGGCATCATCACCCCGGGCCAGTCCAACGTCGGCATCATCCCGGGCGACATCACCAAGCCGGGCCGCATCGGCCTGGTGTCGAAGTCCGGCACGCTGACGTACCAGATGATGTACGAGCTGCGGGACATCGGCTTCTCGACCGCCGTCGGCATCGGTGGCGACCCGATCATCGGCACCACGCACATCGACGCGCTCAAGGCGTTCCAGGACGACCCCGAGACCGACCTGATCGTCATGATCGGCGAGATCGGCGGCGACGCCGAGGAGCGGGCCGCGGACTTCATCAAGGCCAACGTGACCAAGCCGGTCGTCGGCTACGTCGCGGGCTTCACCGCGCCCGAGGGCAAGACCATGGGCCACGCCGGCGCCATCGTCTCCGGTTCGTCCGGCACCGCCCAGGCGAAGAAGGAGGCCCTGGAGGCCGCGGGCGTCAAGGTCGGCAAGACCCCGACCGAGACGGCGAAGCTGGCGCGCGAGATCCTCGCCGGCTGAACCCCCGCACCGCAGGACACGGAAGGGCCCGCACCCCCGGAACTCGCCGGGGTGCGGGCCCTTCCGCGTGCCGGGCCGCGTCTCAGCGCGCCTGCGGAACCAGCCGCTCCGGCCCGTCCTGAAGTTCCTGCCGCAGCTTGTCCCGCAGCGACAGTTCCTCGTCCGACAGCGGCCCCGGCGCCACCCGGGCCGGTACGCCCCGTACCGCCTCTCCCACCGGCACCGGCGGTTCGTACTGCGTCGGGGCCGTCCGCAGGGTCAGCGCCGTCGTGCCGATCAGGGCCGCCGTGAAGGCGATCGCGGCCCTCGTCCAGAACCGGGCCCGGCGTTCACCGCCCGTCCGTACCGTCGGCGCCTCGGAGGCCCGCAGTCGCGCGGTGGAGGCCAGCTCGGCGAGCCGTCGGTGCAGTACGGCCGGATCGGCCAGTTCCGGCAGCCGGGCGGCGACGGCCTCGCGGGCGCTCAGCAGACGGTTCGCCGCCGCCGGGGTGGTCGCCTCCGTCTCCGCCGCCGTCTCCGGCAGGCCGAGGCCGACACCGTCGTACAGGACGAGGGTGCGGCGGCGGGAGGGCGGGAGTTTCAGCAGGGCGTCCAGCAGGACCCGGCCGTCGGCGTCGGCGGCGGGCGGTTCGGGGCGTCGGGGGCGCAGCCGGAACCGGTGCCAGGGGGAGAGGGCGGCCTCGTACGCCGCCGCCCGCACCCATCCCGCCGGGTCCCGGTCGCGGGCCACCTCGGGCCAGCGCTCCCAGGCGAGTTGGAAGGCCCGCTCGACCGCGTCACGCGCCAGTTCACGCCGGCCGGTGAGCAGGTACGCCTGCCGTACGAGGGCGGGGGCGCAGAACGCGTACAGCGCGTCGAACGCCTGAGCGGGCGTCAGGGCGGGCGGGCTCGGGACCGGCTCGTGCGGCGGCTCGCTCTGCGGCGCTGGGCCCGGCTCCGGGCCCGGCTCCGGCTCCGAAGCCATCCCGGTCTCAGCCTCAGCCTCAGCCTCGGTTTCAACCTCAGCCTCAGCCTCGGTCTTGGTCTCGGCCTTCGGCTCCTGCTGCTCCCGTGCCTGTTCCCGTGCCTGTTCCCGTTCCGGCTTCGCGGGTGCGGTGGGCGTGGGCCGCTCAGGTGGTGACCACACGACCGCCTCGCCGGTCCTCTGCGCCTCCTGGGCCAGCCTGGCCAGCAGTTTCGCGTACGTCTCCCGCTTCCGGCCGCGCGGAGTCATGCGGCCCGTCTCCCACGCGCGTACCGTCTCGCGGGTGACGCCCACCCGTGCCGCGAGCTGAGCCGGTGTCAGCGAGGCGGCCTCCCGCAGGCGTCGGCGTGCCTTGGGAGGGGGAAGCGGAATGGCAGGACTCTCCGTCACCAGGCGCCCCTCCGTGCGAAAAAGTACATAAACATATATTGGGCGACACAGCGGGGCTTCGCCTGTTACGACGGGAAGGCGCGTGTCGTTGGGAGCATGACCGGCGTGATCCCCACGACCGTTCGCCGACCGCTGCTGTTCCTCCTGCTCGCCCGCTGGCACGTCCGCTGGCGTGACCGTTCGCCGGGCCTCGCCGCCGGTCTGCTGGGCGGAGCGGTCGCGGCGGGGCTCGGACTCGCCTCCCTCGCCGTCCTCGTGACGGTGCTGTGGATCAGCTCGCCGTACCCCGACAGCGGGGCCGGCGGCGCCCTGCACGCCGCCGCGACCCTGTGGCTGCTCGCCCACGGCGTCGAACTGGTCCGCACCGACACCCTCTCCGGCGTCCCCGCACCCGTCGGGATCACCCCGCTGCTCCTCACCCTGTTGCCCGTCTGGCTGCTGCACCGCGCCGCCCGGGACGTGACCGACCCCGGGGACGGCGCGGGCGTGACCGTGGGGGCGGGGCCCGGGGTCCATGTCCGGGACCTCTCGGGGCCGCCGCCGGTCTCCGCGCGCAACGCCTGGGCGGGCGTGGTCCTCGGCTACCTGGCCGTCGCCCTGCCGGTGACGCTGCACGCGGACAGCGCGGACGGCGGTGTGCTGCGTCCGTCCTGGGCGGAGGTGGTGATCTGGCTGCCGCTGGTCGTCATGGCCGCGGCGGGCGCGGGAGCGTGGACGGCGTTCGGCCGCCCGGGCGGCCCGGTGGGCAGGGTGCTGCGGCTGCTGCCCCGGACCCCGCGCGAACTGATCGTGGAGCCGGACGCGCGGGTGGGGGCCTCGGCGCGGGCGGCGGGCGCCGGGGCGGCGGTGCTCGTCGGCGGCGGGGCCCTGCTGTTCCTGGTGTCGCTGGTGGGGCACGGCGGGGCGGCCCGAAGGTCGTTCCTGCTGCTGGCGGACGGATGGGTGGGCCTGCTCTCCGTCCTGCTGCTGTGTCTCGCGCTGGTGCCGAACGCGGCCGTCTGGGCGGCGGCGTACTCCCTCGGTCCGGGCTTCGCGCTCAGCACCGGTCATGCCGTCGGCCCGTCCGCCTCCGCCCCCGCCGCCCTGCTGCCGCCGTTGCCGCTGCTGGCGGCGGTGCCGGACACCGGGCCGGGGACGTCGCTGCACTGGGCGGTGGGCGTGGTGCCGCTGGCCGCCGGTGCGACGGTGGGGTGGTGCACCGCCCGGTCGGCCGTCGCGCCCGCCCGCGCCCCGGTCCCCACGATGACCTCGACGCCCTCGGACGACCCGGCGGGCGGTGAGGGCCGGTCCGACCCCTGGCCGAGCGGACGTACGGCCGTCGCCGCGTCCCTCGCGGCCCTGCTCTGCGCGCTGCTGGTCGCGTTGCTCGCCGCGCTGGCCGGAGGGCCGCTGGGCAACGGGGCCCTCGCCCGCTTCGGGCCGGTGTGGTGGCAGGCCGGGGGCGCGGCGCTGGCGTGGATCTGGCCGGTGGCCGTGCCGACGGCCTTGGTCGCGCGGGTCTTGCTGCGGCGGGCCGCCGCAGCGGGCGGGCGCCGGTGGAGGTGGGTGCCGCTGCGGTTGCCGTTGTCGCTGCGGTTGCCGCTGCCGCTGCCGTTCAGGAGGCGGCGCGGGCAGACGAGGGCAGGGGCGGGCGGCCTCGGGGCGGTGTCGCGACGAGGACGCCGTGCCGTTCGGGCCGTACGCCGGGGATGGCGGGGATGGCGGGGATGGCGGGAACGGCGAGGCCGGCAGAGATGACCGGGGCGGCCGACGCCCACCGTCGCCTCAGCCCTCCGTCCCCAGCACCCCCCGCAGCTCCTCCGGCAGATGCCGGCTGCACGACTGCCTGGCCTCGTTGGTGAGGGCGTCGCTCCGGCAGGTGTAGTAGTCGCTGTAGACGAGCTGCGCGGCGAAGGACGCGGCGACCAGCAGGATGCCCAGCGACGCCGTGACCAGGCCACTGACCGCGGCGGTGGTCTGCGGGCGGCCGGGCGGCTGCGCGGGCGCCGGGGTGTCCGGGTCGGTCGCGGCGCGGGGCTTGGCGCGCAGGGCGCTGATGCCCCAGTACAGGGCCAGGGCACCCAGCAGCAGCGCCACGTACCCCCAGCTGAACAGCGCGAAGAACAGGGCCCACATGCCGCTCAGCAGCGCGTACCGGGCGCGGCGCTGGGCGGGGTCGGTGGGGTCCCAGCGCGGGCCGGGGGCGCCGGACGGCTGCTCGGGGCCGTTGCCCGGGCCGCCGGGGCGCTCGCCGAAGCCGCCGGGGGAACGGCCGGGCTGCCGGTCGCTCCACTGACCGCCCCACGGCCGGTTGCCGTCGCCCCGGCCCGAGGAGCCCCGCGAGCCGTCGCCGCCGGACCCGTGCCGCGGCTGCCAGGGCTGGTCCGGGGAGCCCTCGGGCGGCGGGGCGAAGGGGTTGTCGTCCTGCCGGGCGCCCTCCCGGCGACCCTGCTGGTCACCGTCCCGGGAACCCTGGTCACCGTCCCGGGAACCCTGGGCGCCGCTGCGGGAATCCTTCCCGGTCCCGCCCCGCCCCTCGCCGGACCCGTGGCCGCCCGGCGCGTCGGGCGGCGAGGACGGGCGCTCCCGCAGCAGCACGACGGCGCTGTGCTCCCTTCCCTGCGCCGACTGCTGGGGGAGCGTGAGCAGTCGCGGGCTGCGGTCCGGCATCAAGTGAGCGTCTTCCCCTTGGCTGTGCGGATCGGGCGGTTACGAGTGGTGAACGCGCGGTGCGCGGACAGCGTTCCCGGCGCGCCCTCGACCCGACGCTACCTTCCGGCCACGCCCCCGTCCCGAGGGGGCCGCCCGGAGTGCCGGTATCGTTGCTGCCGGTCGGCTGCTTCGTAGGCTTCCCCGTATCCGGGGGCGTGAAGCATTCGTATGACCGCACAAACGCGGTGGTACGAGCCGCCCGTACGCACCCGTTTCCCCGAGAAAGGGCCCCACCGTGGCCGCCAAGCCCGTGGCCGAGGGCGTCGCACGCCTCGTCGTCCTGGTCTCCGGATCCGGCACCAACCTCCAGGCGCTCCTCGACGAGATCGACGCCACCGGCACCGCGGCCTACGGCGCCGAGATCGTGGCCGTGGGCGCCGACCGCGACGGCATCGAGGGGCTCGCCCGCGCCGAGCGCGCCGGGCTGCCGACCTTCGTCACGAAGGTCAGGGACTACGCCACCCGCGAGGAGTGGGACGTCGCGCTCGCCGAGGCCGTCGCCGCGTACGAGCCCGACCTCGTCATCTCGGCCGGGTTCATGAAGATCGTGGGCAAGGAGTTCCTCGCACGGTTCGGCGGACGGCTGATCAACACCCACCCCGCCCTCCTGCCCAGCTTCCCGGGCACCCACGGCGTGCGCGACGCGCTCGCGTACGGCGCGAAGGTCACCGGCTGCACCGTCCACTTCGTCGACGACGGCGTCGACACCGGGCCGATCATCGCGCAGGGCGTGGTGGAGATCCGGGACGAGGACGACGAGAGCGCTCTGCACGAGCGCATCAAGGAAGTCGAACGAAAGCTGCTCGTCGACGTCGTGGGGCGGATCGCCCGCAACGGCTGTTCGATCGAGGGACGAAAGGTAGTTATCCCGTGACCGCCGAGAGCAACAAGCGGGCCATCCGCCGCGCACTGGTCAGCGTCTACGACAAGACCGGTCTTGAGGACCTCGCCCGCGGCCTGCACGAGGCGGGCGTCGAACTCGTCTCCACCGGGTCCACGGCCGGCCGGATCGCCGCCGCCGGGGTCCCG
Source organism: Streptomyces sp. NPDC090994 (assembly GCF_044768905.1). Taxonomy (NCBI): domain Bacteria; kingdom Bacillati; phylum Actinomycetota; class Actinomycetes; order Kitasatosporales; family Streptomycetaceae; genus Streptomyces; species Streptomyces sp. NPDC090994. The sequence goes on along the minus strand of NZ_JBIVWS010000001.1, from coordinate 576,474 downwards.
GTCACCAAGGTCGAGGACCTCACCGGCTTCCCCGAGTGCCTGGACGGCCGGGTCAAGACCCTGCACCCCAAGGTGCACGCCGGCATCCTCGCCGACCTGCGCCTGGAGAGCCACCGGCAGCAGCTCGACGAGCTGGGCGTGGCCCCGTTCGACCTGGTCGTGGTCAACCTCTACCCGTTCCGCGAGACCGTCGCCTCGGGCGCCACCCCCGACGAGTGCGTCGAGCAGATCGACATCGGCGGCCCCTCGATGGTCCGCGCCGCCGCCAAGAACCACCCCTCGGTCGCCGTGGTCACCAGCCCCGGGCGCTACGCCGACGTCCTGTCGGCCGTGCGGGACGGCGGCTTCGACCTGGCCACCCGCAAGCGGCTGGCCGCCGAGGCGTTCCGGCACACCGCCGAGTACGACATCGCGGTCTCCTCCTGGTTCGCCTCCTCCTACGCCCCGGCCGACGACTCGCAGTTCCCCGAGTTCCTCGCCACCAGCCTGGAGCGCTCGCACACCCTGCGCTACGGCGAGAACCCGCACCAGCCCGCCGCCCTCTACACCGCGGGCACCGGCGGTCTCGCCGAGGCCGAGCAGCTGCACGGCAAGGAGATGTCGTACAACAACTACACGGACACGGACGCCGCCCGCCGTGCCGCGTACGACCACGCCGAGCCCTGCGTCGCGATCATCAAGCACGCCAACCCGTGCGGCATCGCGACCGGCGCGGACGTCGCCGAGGCGCACCGCAAGGCGCACGCCTGCGACCCGCTGTCGGCCTTCGGCGGGGTCATCGCCGTCAACCGGCCCGTCTCCAAGGAGATGGCCGAGCAGGTCGCGGAGATCTTCACCGAGGTCATCGTCGCGCCGGACTACGAGGACGGTGCCCTCGAAGCCCTCACCAAGAAGAAGAACATCCGCGTCCTGCGCTGCCCCGAGACCCCGGCCCACCCGGTCGAGGTCAAGCCGATCGACGGCGGCGCCCTGCTCCAGGTCACCGACCGGCTCCAGGCCGAGGGCGACGACCCGGCCACCTGGACCCTCGCCACCGGCGAGGCGCTGTCGGAGGCCGAGCTGGCCGAGCTGGCCTTCGCCTGGAAGGCGTGCCGGGCGGTCAAGTCCAACGCCGTCCTGCTCGCCAAGGACGGCGCCTCGGTCGGCGTCGGCATGGGCCAGGTCAACCGGGTCGACTCCGCGAAGCTCGCCGTGGAGCGGGCGGGCGCCGAGCGCGCGCGGGGGGCGTACGCCGCGTCCGACGCGTTCTTCCCCTTCCCCGACGGCCTGGAGATCCTCACCGAGGCCGGCGTGAAGGCGGTCGTCCAGCCGGGCGGCTCGGTCCGCGACGAGCTGGTGGTCGAGGCCGCGAAGAAGGCCGGCGTGACCATGTACTTCACCGGGACGCGGCACTTCTTCCACTGACGTGGCCGCCGGTGCCGGACGGGACCCGGACCTCAGCAGGACGGGTACCCGTGGCCACCCGGCCGTGGCGGCGCGGCCGGGCGGCGGCTCTGCTCCGGGTACGGGAGACGCCCCCGGAAGCCCTGAGAAGTCTCAGGGTCACATCCGGCCCGGAGGCGTGTATTCCTTGAGGTAGTGAGCGACGCGGTCGGCGTAGTCGCGGTACTTCGGGGGAACACCGGCCGCGTCGTTCACCGTGTCGTACGACGTCCGGTAGGCGGCGGCGATCAGGACGCGGCGGTCGCCGGGCAGGTCGTCGGCCAGGCGGGGGGCGATCCAGCACAGGTAGCGGCCCATCGCCGGGATGGACTCGGCCGGGGGGAACGGGGGTTCGGGCACCGTCTCGGCGGGGGTGCCGTCGTCGTTCATCCACCAGCGCAGCACCTTCGGTGTCCACCGGGCGATGCCGTACTCGTTGAGTTCGTAGTCGGCCAGGTCCGGGTCGAAGTCGCTCTCCACCTTCAGCATGGCGGCGATCAGCGCCGGGGTGACGTCCTCGTCCGCGCAGTCGTGGGCCGTCTCCACGATCAGCAGCCGGTAGGCGGACGGGACGCCCCGGTCGGTGCGCAGCTCGGCGGCGCCGTAGGAGGCGGCGGCCACGGCCGGGGCACCGGCCGTTCCCGTGCCGCCCCCGCGCTGCCGGTCCGGCCCGGCGGCGGTCAGGCCGACGACGCCGTACGCCAGTGCCGCGACGGCCGCCGTGGCGGCGGCCGCGGCGGCGAGGACGCGCCGGCGGCGTGGTCCGGGCAGGTCCCGGCGGGCGAACGGGCGAGCCGGCCGGCGGAAGCGCCGGCCGGCCGGTGCCGTGGCCGTGGCGTCCGCGACCCGGCGCAGCAGCGCCTCGGTGCCGACCCGGTCGGCGTGCGTACGGGTCAGACAGGCGCGGACGATCTCCCGCCACGCGTCGGGCAGCGCGGGCGACAGGCGCAGCTCGTCGGTGCCGCGGGCGTAGGCGACGGCCGCGTCGCGGCGGGCCGTCGGGGTGCCGCCGGGCAGCGGGAAGGAACCGGTGAGCACCAGGTGGGCGAGGACCCCGAAGGCCCAGACGTCGGCGGACGGGCGGGTCTGCCGGCCCCGCTCCCCGATCTCGGACCACAGCAGCTCGGGCGGGGTGTAGTCCGGGGTCGAGAAGGCGGGCGTGTAGGCGTGGGTGCCCTCCAGCTCCGCGGCCATGTTGAAGTCGGCCAGGCGCACCGAACCGTCCGCCATCAGCAGCACGTTGCCCGGCTTCAGGTCGCCGTGCACCCAGCCCGCCCGGTGCAGCTGGGCCAGGCCCTCGCAGACCTGGGCGAGCAGGACGGGACCGGACGGCGGGCGCGGGGTGGCGGCCAGCAGGCCGGACAGGGAGCCCTCGGCCCGTTCCAGTACGAGGACGGTGGCGCCGTCGAGGCGGGGCGCGCCGGGGTCGTCCACGGTGAGGGTCTCGTACATCCGCACCAGCCGGGGCTGCCGCAGCCGGCCGAGCAACCGCACCTCACGGTCGATCAGTTCGCGCAGGTGGGCGAGTTGGCGGGGTGTCCCCGTGCCGGTGGGCAGGAACTTCAGGGCGACCGAGTCCGGCGCCTCCGGCCCGCCCACGCCGGCACCGGCCCGGCGGGCCGCGTACACGCTGCCGAAGGCGCCGGTCGCGATCGGCTCGCGCACCTCCCAGCCGCCCACCCGGTACCCCCGGGGCACCGGCACGGCGTACGGCTCGGTCACCGCGGCGCCCGTCGGGACGGCGCCGAGAGGACCACCAGGTCGTCCTCGCGGACCAGGTCGAAGCGGAGCGCCAGGGACACCAGCGACTCCTTCTTGCCGTTCAGCCGTGTGCCCGGCTCGGCCGTCTCCGGGCCGGGCTTGAGGCGGAGCTTGACGGCCAGGTAGTCGATGTTCCACTGCACCGAGGTGCGGGACGCGGCCGGCCAGGTGGGGCGCAGCCGCTCCACGACCTGGTCGACGGTGGGCAGCGGGGCGTGCGGCGCGCCCCGCAGGCGCGGCTCGCACAGCGCGGCCAGGACCGCGAAGTACCGCTTGGTGCGGTCCACGGAGAAGGCGGGCGCGGTCGGGTCGCCGTCGCATCCGCCCTCGGCGCGCAGGCCGTCGGCTCCGTCCTCGGCGCGCAGGTAGTCGTGGCGCGGCGCCCACACCTCCACGGGGAGCAGGTCGCCCGCCGCGGGCAGCACGATCCGCGAGAACTCGAACGGCACCGGCGCGTCCAGCCGGCCGGGCGCCACCTTGATGTGCTCGCCCGCGCCCTCCGGGTTCTCCACCACGTACGTCTGGTGGCCGGAGAGGTTGCTCAGGGTCCAGAAGGCGCCCTGGGCGGTGATCTCACCGGCTCTGCGGGACACCCCGTCGTGCGGGATCAGCAGGCCGTCCGCGCCCACCGCCCGCCCGAAGGCGAGCCGCTCGCCGGGAGCGAGCCGGACCTGGGCGCGGTCGACGGGGCCGGCCGGTCCCCGTCCGTCCTCCGAGGTCGGCGGAGGTACCACGATGATGCTGTACAAGGTGCGTCTCCCCGTGCCTGACGGCTGCCTCGGCCAGCCTAGGGGGACACGTGAGGGCCGTGTCCCCCTCGAAAGGGTGGAACACGGCCCTCACGGTTGAATGGCGAGAACGGGACCCCGGACGGGTACGGGGGTCAGTTCTGGATGACCATCGTGCCGGCGGCCTTGTCGTGCCAGCCCTGCTGGCGGCCGGACTTGTCCCAGAACGGGGACAGGTAGACGAGCAGCTGGCCGATGCCGCAGGCGAAGCCGCCGACCACCGGGATGATGTAGCGGATGAACGACGACCCCAGGCCCGGCTTCTGGCCGGTGTCGACCTTCACCACGCGGATGCCGACGCAGAGCTTGCCGAGGGTGGCGCCCACCAGGCCGGTCATCAGCCACTCGTAGAGCACGCCGATGAGCAGGAACACGCCGAAGATCGCGCCGAACGAGCTGACGAAGTCCGAGCTGGCGTCGTTCATGCAGCTGTCGTAGTTGACGGAGGCCGGGTCGCAGTCCTGCATGTCCCCGATCGAGCCGGCCACCCCGATGAAGCCGAGGACGGCGTAGATGATGACGAAGGCCACGCTGTCGATCAGGCGGGCGCTGAAGCGGCGGCCCATGGAGGCGACGCGCGGTCCGCCCGGGTAACCGCCCTGCTGCGGGTAGCCGTACCCCTGCTGCGGCGGGACGCCCGGCGCCTGCGGGTAGCCGTAGCCGGCCTGAGCCTGCTGGGGGTACTGGGGGTAGCCGTAGCCGGGCTGCCCCGGCTGACCGGGCTGCTCCTGCGGCGCGCCGTAACCCGGCTGGCCCGGCTGCCCCGGCTGACCGGGCTGGCCCTCCTGGGGAGCGCCGTACCCGGGCGGGGGGTTCTGCGGCTGACCGTACGGATTGTTGGGCGAGCCGAAACTCATGGTGGATTTCCTCCGTTGCGCAAGCGGGGACGGTGCGGACGCCGCGGAGGAACGTCAGGACGTGAGCGGTTCGCCCCCCGAGCTTGACCGCGGTACTGCGCCGTTCATCGTCGTCGGCGGGCCGATCCCTTGTCCAGCCGATAGCCGCACTGTTGTGCAAGTGCAACATCCCTGATCAAGGAGGGATACGGCAGGACAAGCCGTCCGCGGCCGCCCGGGGCTGCCCGGATGGTGGCCGGATTGGAACAGGAGGGCGGTCATCCGCGAGGATGGAGGCATGACCGCCCAGATTCTCGATGGCAAGGCCACCGCAGCCGCGATCAAGTCCGAACTGACCGCCCGCGTGGCGGCCCTGAAGGAGAAGGGGGTCACGCCGGGGCTCGGCACGATCCTCGTCGGGGAGGACCCCGGCAGCCAGAAGTACGTCGCCGGCAAGCACCGGGACTGCGCCCAGGTCGGCATCGCCTCCATCCAGCGTGAGCTGCCCGCGACCGCGACGCAGGAGGAGATCGAGGCGGTCGTCCGCGAGCTGAACGAGGACCCGGCCTGCACCGGCTACATCGTCCAGCTGCCGCTGCCCAAGGGCATCGACGAGAACCGCATCCTGGAGCTGATGGACCCGGAGAAGGACGCGGACGGCCTGCACCCGATGAACCTCGGCCGCCTCGTCCTCAACGAGCCGGCGCCGCTGCCCTGCACCCCCAACGGCATCCTCACCCTGCTGCGCCGCCACGGCGTGGAGATCAAGGGCGCCGAGGTCGTGGTCGTCGGCCGCGGGGTCACCATCGGCCGGCCGATGCCGCTGCTGCTCACCCGGCGCAGCGAGAACGCCACCGTGACCCAGTGCCACACGGGTACGCGCGACCTGGCCGCCCACCTCAAGCGCGCGGACATCGTCGTCGCCGCGGCCGGCTCCCCGCACCTGATCCGCGGCGAGGACGTCAAGCCGGGCGCCGCCGTCCTGGACGTCGGTGTCTCGCGCAACGCCGAGGGCAAGATCGTCGGCGATGTCCACCCGGACGTCGCCGAGGTCGCCGCCTGGATCTCCCCCAACCCCGGCGGCGTCGGTCCGATGACCCGGGCCCAGCTGCTGGTCAACGTGGTCGAGGCGGCGGAGCGCAGTGCCGGCCGATGAGAAGGCCGCGGACACGGTCGACGAGGAACGGGGCGCGGACGCGGTGACGGAGGCCGGGGTGGCGCGGGAGGCGACCGAGGACGCGGCCGGGGCGGGGGACGCTCGTCGGGACGGTGACGCCGATGCTCGTCAGGGCGGTGCCGGTGACGCCGACGTTCGTCGGGACGGTGCCGGTGACGCCGACGGCCGTGTGAACGGCTTCGGGGACGGTGCCGACGAGCTCACCGTGCGGGACCCCGTCAGTGCCCCCGACGCCCAGGGCCGGCCGCGTCGCGTCACCCGCCGCTTCCCCCTGTTCACCAGGGACACCGCGCGGCCCGAGGGCGGTGGCCGGGCCGCCCCCGGTGACGCCCCGGCGCCCGCCCGGCAGTGGCCGGTGCTCACCGTGGCGGGACTGGTCGGGCTCGGCCTGCTGCTGACCGCGCTGGACGTGTTCCGGTACGGGACGCTGCTCATCGGCCTCGCGCTGCTGGGCGGCGCCGTGCTGCGCTGGTTCCTGCCCGACGTCGGCATGCTCGCCGTACGGTCCCGGTTCACGGACATCGCCACGTACGGCTTCCTGGGCCTGGTCATCGTGCTGCTGGCGTTGATGGCACAGCCGCGGCCGTTGCTGGAGATCCCGTTCCTGAAGGACACGCTCCACTTCACCGTCAGCAACGAGTGAACGCACGCGCCCGCCCGCGTCACGGAACGGCCGTCACGGAACGGCTGGCACGGAACGGCGGCCCGTCCTCTCGCCCACCGGCGTGAGGGCGGGCCGCCGTGCGCTGTCCGGGTCCGCGCCCCGCGCCGTTCGTCTACCAAGACACCCGCCGAACCCGTGACCGGAGAGAGCCGTGCGCCGGGCGTGACAGGGTGTGCGCGGGCGTGTGCATTCGGTGTGATGATGTGACGACAAGTTCGCGGATGTGTGGTCAACTCGTCCTAGAACCGCTTCACTTGGTCAATCGGGACGGTCCGGGGCGTCCCGACGGAAGAATGGGTCTCCGTGATTGGGACCACGGGGGCCTCGGTGGGAGACTGGTCCGCGATCCAGCGGGCGTGCGACGGTGCTCGCCCGCGGTTGCTGTGCTTCTGTGCGCCCCCACCCCGGGAAACCGAGTTCCACGCCGGGCGCATCCCTGTGGGTAGCCAGAACGGGACTCGGCGGAGAGCACGCGCACGGGGGAACGACCAGCACGACCCAGCAAGACATCCGGGGGGAAGAGGGGGAAGCAATGCCTCGTTGGAAGGCCTTGCCCGACGAACTCGATCCGCAGATCAAGGAGTTCGCCGGCCAGTTGCGCAGGCTCGTCGACCGCAGTGAACTGAGCATCGCGGCGGTGGCTGACGCCACGGGCTACAGCAAGACGTCCTGGGAGAGGTATCTCAACGGCCGGCTGCTCGCGCCCAAGGGGGCCATCGTGGCCCTGGCCGAGGTCACGGGGACCAATCCGGTCCATCTGACCACCATGTGGGAGCTGGCCGAGCGGGCGTGGAGCCGCTCGGAGATGCGGCACGACATGACGATGGAGGCCATCCGGATCTCCCAGGCGCGCGCGGCGCTGGGCGAGTTGACCGCGCCCCAGCAGCAGGCCAGGAGCGGCCGGGGCGCCACGGAAGCCACGGGGGCCAAGGCGGCCAAAGCGGCCAAGGCGGCCGCGGAAACCAAGGGCGCCGCGGGGGCCAAGGGCGGCAGGGCGGTCGGCCGTGGGGTGCTCACGCCCGGGATCGCCGGGCCGGCCGGGGTGGCGCCCACCGTGCCGCCGGTCCCGGCGCAGCCGACGGCCGCCGACAGCCAGGACTGGGCCGGTGACCGGGGTGGTGACCGGGGTGGTGACCGGGGTGGTGTCCGGGGCGGTGCGGCCCGGGGGAGCGTGGCCCGGGACGCCGGGGTCCGGGACGGCGAGGAGGCCGCCGAGGTCTCCGGCGCGTCCTCCGGTGTCTCCTCGGGCGCGTCCTCGGGGGGCAACTCCTGGGGCATGGCCGGTTACCGCGGACCGGCGCCCTCCGGCAACCGGAGAGCCACGCCGCCCGGCGCGTCCGTGCCGGACGCCACCGTGGCGCTGGGCACCTTCGGGAGCCCCCGGCCCGCGGGCACGCAGCCGCAGGGCGGACCGCCGCCCGGCGACCACGGGCCGGGGCAGGGCTCCGGGAGCGGCGGCAAGCGGCTGACGACCTTCGTCGCGGGCGTGGTCGGCGTCCTCGTCGTGGTCGCCGGCGCCTTCTTCCTGCTGAACGACGGCGGCGAGAAGGAGGCGGACGCCCGTCCGTCCCCGTCGCCCACCGTGTCCGCCGACCCGGAGCTGCCGGCCGGCGTGAAGTGCAGCGGCGACCAGTGCACCGGCAAGGACGCCGAGACCATGGGGTGCGGCGGGGACCTGGTGACCACCGAGCGGACGGCGACCGTCGGCACGGCCGTCGTCGAGGTCCGGTACAGCGAGACCTGCGGTACGGCATGGGGCCGGGTCACCCAGGCCGGCCAGGGCGACGAGGTCGAGGTGAGCGCCGGCGGGGCCGAGCAGACCGGGTCGATCACGGTGGCCGGCGACACCATCGCGTACACGCCGATGGTGGCCGTCGACAGCGCGGCGGACGCCAAGGCGTGCGTGACGCTGGCGTCGGGGGAGAAGGGCTGCACGGAGTAACGGGCGGACCCAGCGGCGAGAAGACCGGGCAACCGGAAAACGGAACAGCGGGAAACGGAACACCGGAAACGGAACAGCCGGAAACGGAACAGCCGGAAATCGTTCCGTCCGGCAGGCATGGCCGGCGGGATCTCGGGCACGCGAACAGTACCCCCACGGGATCCGGCAACGGGTGTCCCATACGGCGGCCGCTCACGTCCCCCCTCTCCCGGACGGGCGGCCGCCTCTTCGTCGCAGGTCGGGGGGTTGCGGGCCGGGGCCCTGTGGGACGGGCCACACGCACCCGGAGGTCCGGGATGCCGGATGCGCGATAGCCTGACCGCTGTGTCGATCTCTTGACGCCAAGAGATCGATCAAACGTAGCGGGGCAGGGACGCCGCCCCACCGCCAGCTGTCATACGGAGAACGCCATGACCCGCACTCCCGTGAACGTCACCGTCACCGGCGCGGCCGGCCAGATCGGTTACGCCCTCCTCTTCCGCATCGCCTCCGGCCAGCTGCTCGGCGCGGACGTGCCGGTGAAGCTGCGCCTGCTGGAGATCACCCCGGCGCTGAAGGCCGCCGAGGGCACGGCGATGGAGCTGGACGACTGTGCGTTCCCCCTCCTCCAGGGCATCGACATCACCGACGACCCGAACGTCGCCTTCGACGGCACCAACGTCGCCCTCCTCGTCGGCGCCCGCCCGCGCACCAAGGGCATGGAGCGCGGTGACCTCCTGGAGGCCAACGGCGGCATCTTCAAGCCGCAGGGCAAGGCCATCAACGACCACGCGGCGGACGACATCAAGGTCCTGGTCGTCGGCAACCCGGCCAACACCAACGCGCTGATCGCCCAGGCCGCCGCGCCCGACGTACCGGCCGAGCGGTTCACCGCGATGACCCGCCTGGACCACAACCGCGCGCTGACCCAGCTCGCGAAGAAGACGGGCTCGACCGTCTCCGACATCAAGCGGCTGACCATCTGGGGCAACCACTCCGCCACCCAGTACCCGGACATCTTCCACGCCACCATCGCCGGCAAGAACGCCGCCGAGGTCGTCGACGACGAGAAGTGGCTCGCGGACGAGTTCATCCCGACCGTGGCCAAGCGCGGCGCCGCGATCATCGAGGCCCGGGGCGCGTCCTCCGCAGCCTCCGCCGCCAACGCCGCCATCGACCACGTCCACACCTGGGTCAACGGCACCGCCGACGGCGACTGGGTCTCCATGGGCATCCCGTCGGACGGCTCCTACGGTGTCCCCGAGGGCCTCATCTCCTCCTTCCCGGTGACCTGCGAGAACGGCACGTACGAGATCGTCCAGGGCCTGGAGATCAACGACTTCTCGCGCGCCCGCATCGACGCCTCCGTCAAGGAGCTGGCCGAGGAGCGCGACGCGGTCCGCGGTCTCGGCCTCATCTGAGCCGCCCCGCCCACGACGTCCGACGGGCCCCCTTCCGGTACTGACCGGAAGGGGGCCCGCGGCGTCCGCAGTGACATACCGCACTTTCAGCCATCGATTCGGCATGCGAACGGGCGACCGGGGCAGGGCTCCCGGTCGCCCGGACGGGACGCCCGGGATCGCGACACCCCGCCGTGCCGCCCACGTGGCACACGGGCGCTGAACAGGAACGAAAGGCGGACATCAGGCATGGCGGCAGGTACGGCGGCAGACATGGCGGACAGAGCGGAACCGTCGGCGGAGCGCACGCGGCGCAGCATCCACGCGGGAGGCGAGTGGCGGGAGGCCTCCTCCGGGGCCACCCGGGAGGTCGTCGACCCCGCGGACGCCCTGCCGTTCGCCGTCGTCGCGGAGGGCGACGCGCAGGACGCCGACCTCGCGGTGGCCGCCGCGCGCCGCGCCTTCGACGAGGGCCCGTGGCCGCACACCCCGGTCGCCGAACGCGCCGCCCTGCTGCGCCGCGTCGCGGATCTCCTGGTCCGCGACCGGGAGCGGATCGGCCTGCTGGAGAGCCGGGACGCCGGCAAGACCGTCGAGGAGGGCCGCGTCGACGTCGACTGCGTCGCGGACGCCTTCCGCTACTTCGCGGACCTGGTCGCCGCCGAGGCCCCCGGCCGGGTCGTCGACGCGGGCACCCCGGACGTGCACAGCGTCGTCGTCCACGAACCCGTCGGCGTCTGCGCGCTGATCACGCCCTGGAACTACCCGCTGCTCCAGGCCAGTTGGAAGGTCGCCCCGGCACTCGCGGCCGGCAACACCTTCGTGCTCAAGCCGAGCGAGATCACCCCGCTGACCACCATCGCCCTGATCGAGCTGCTCGTCGAGGCGGGGCTGCCGGCCGGTGTCGCCAACCTCGTCACCGGCCCCGGCGACACCGTCGGCGCCCGGCTCGCCGAGCACCCCGACGTCGACCTGGTCTCCTTCACCGGCGGCCTGGTCAGCGGCGTCAAGGTCGCCCGGGCCGCCGCCGTCACCGTCAAGAAGACCGCCCTCGAACTCGGCGGCAAGAACCCCAACGTGGTCTTCGCCGACGCCTGCGCCACCGCCGAGGGCTTCGACACCGCCGTCGACCAGGCCCTCAACGCCGCCTTCATGCACAGCGGCCAGGTCTGCTCGGCGGGCTCCCGCCTGATCGTCGAGGAGTCCGTCCGCGACCGCTTCGTGGCCGAACTCGCCCGCCGCGCCGAGAAGATCCGCCTCGGCCGCGGCACCGAGGAGGGCGTCGAGTGCGGCCCCCTGGTCTCCGAGCGGCAGCGCGCCCGCACCGAGGAGTACGTCGCCTCCGCGCTCGCCGAGGGCGCGGTCCTGCGCTGCGGCGGCAAGCGCCCCGCCCCCAGCGCCATCCGCCCCGAGGCCGGCTGGTTCTACGAGCCGACCGTCCTCGACCACTGCCACCGCGAGATGCGCGTCGTCCGCGAGGAGGTCTTCGGCCCGGTCCTCACCGTGGAGACCTTCCGCACCGAGGACGAGGCGGTCGCCCTCGCCAACGACACCGAGTACGGGCTCGCGGGCGCCGTGTGGACCGCCGACGCGGGCCGTGCGCGCCGGGTCGCGGGCCGGCTGCGCCACGGCACCGTCTGGATCAACGACTTCCACCCCTACCTGCCGCAGGCGGAGTGGGGCGGCTTCGGCAAGAGCGGCACCGGCCGCGAACTGGGCCCCGCGGGCCTTGCCGAGTACCGCGAAGCGAAGCACGTTTATCAGAACCTCGCGCCCGCGCCCGTCCGCTGGTTCGCCGGCTGACACCGCAGCCCGCCACCCCCTCCACCCGCCCCGCTCCCCGCAAGCCCCCCTTCCCCACCCCAGCCCCACCTGGAGTACCCCCATGCCCGAGACCCCCCATGTCTACGACTACGTCGTCATCGGCGGCGGTACCGCCGGCTCGGTCATCGCCGCCCGCCTGACCGAGAACCCCGACACCACCGTCGCCGTCATCGAGGGCGGACCCAGCGACGTCGGCCGCGACGACGTGCTGACCCTGCGCCGCTGGATGGGCCTGCTCGGCGGCGAACTGGACTACGACTACCCCACCACCGAGCAGCCGCGCGGCAATTCGCACATCCGGCACAGCCGCGCCCGCGTCCTCGGCGGCTGCTCCTCGCACAACACCCTCATCGCCTTCAAGCCGCTGCCGTCCGACTGGGACGAGTGGGAGGCGGCCGGCGCCAAGGGCTGGGGTTCGGTGCCGATGGAGGCGTACTGGGCCCGGCTGCTCAACAATATCGTCCCGGTCGACGAGAAGGACCGGAACGCCATCGCCCGCGACTTCGTCGACGCCGCCCAGAAGGCGCTCGAAGTCCCCCGGATCGAGGGCTTCAACAAGAAGCCGTTCACCGAGGGCGTCGGCTTCTTCGACCTCGCCTACCACCCCGAAAACAACAAGCGCTCGTCGGCGTCGGTGGCGTACCTCCACCCGGTGATGGACGAACGCCCCAACCTCACGATCATGCTGGAGACCTGGGCGTACCGGCTGGAGCTGGACGGCACCCGCGCCCAGGGCGTGCACGTGCGCACCAAGGACGGCGAGGAGATCCTCGTCCGCGCCCGGAGCGAGGTCGTCCTCTGCGCCGGCGCCGTCGACTCCCCCCGGCTGCTGCTGCACTCCGGCATCGGCCCGCGCGCCGACCTCGAAGGGCTCGGCATACCCGTGGCGCACGACCTGCCCGGCGTCGGCGAGAACCTCCTCGACCACCCCGAGTCGGTGATCGTCTGGGAGACCAACGGCCCCATCCCGGAGAACTCCGCGATGGACTCCGACGCCGGCCTGTTCGTGCGCCGCGACCCCGAACGCCAGGGCCCCGACCTGATGTTCCACTTCTACCAGATCCCGTTCACGGACAACCCCGAGCGACTGGGCTACGAGCGCCCGGAGTTCGGCGTCTCCATGACCCCGAACATCCCCAAGCCGCGCAGCCGCGGCCGGCTCTGCCTGACCAGCGCCGACCCGTCCGTCAAGCCCGCCCTGGACTTCCGCTACTTCACCGACGAGGACGACTACGACGGCCGCACCCTCGTCGACGGCATCCGGATCGCCCGCGAGATCGCGCAGACCGAGCCGCTGGCCGGGTGGCTCAAGCGCGAGGTGTGCCCCGGCCCGAACGTGCTGGGCGACGCCGAGCTGAGCGAGTACGCCCGCAAGGTCGCGCACACCGTCTACCACCCGGCGGGCACCTGCCGGATGGGCGCCCCCGACGACCCGCTCGCCGTCGTCGGCCCCGACCTGCGGGTGCGCGGCCTGGAGGGCCTGCGGATCGCCGATGCCTCCGTCTTCCCGACGATGCCCGCCGTCAACCCGATGATCGGCGTGCTGATGGTGGGGGAGAAGGCCGTCGAGCTGATCGGCGGTGACGCCCGATGAGCACCGTCACCCGGACCCCGGCCGAGCGTCCCCCCGTCTTCTCCGTGGACGGCCTGTGGAAGGTCTTCGGCCCGAAGGCCGACCGCGTCCCCGGCGACCCCGCCCTCACCTCCCTCAGCCCGGCCGAGCTGCGCTCCCGCACCGGCTGCACGGCCGCCGTCCGGGACGTCGGCTTCGAGGTGCGCAAGGGCGAGGTCTTCGTCGTCATGGGCCTGTCCGGCTCCGGCAAGTCCACCCTGGTGCGCTGTCTGACCCGGCTGATCGAACCGACGGCCGGCACCATCGCCATCGACGGCGACGACGTACGCGCCATGGACCGCGCCCGGCTGCGCGCCCTGCGCCGGCACCGCACCGCGATGGTCTTCCAGCACTTCGGCCTGCTCCCGCACCGCACCGTGCTCGACAACGTCGCCTACGGCCTGGAGATCCAGGGCATGGGCCGCGCCGAGCGGCGCGAGCGGGCCGCCGCCGTCATCGCCAAGGTCGGCCTGGAAGGCATGGAACGGCGCCGGCCGGCCCAGCTCTCCGGCGGCCAGCGCCAGCGCGTCGGCCTCGCCCGCGCGCTCGCCGTCGACCCCGAGGTGCTCCTGTTCGACGAGCCGTTCAGCGCGCTCGACCCGCTCATCCGGCGGGACATGCAGGAGGAGGTCGTCCGGCTGCACCGCGAGGAGGGCCGCACGATGGTCTTCATCACCCACGACCTCCAGGAAGCCCTGAAGCTGGGTGACCGCATCGCCCTGATGCGGGACGGCCGGGTGGTGCAACTGGGCACGCCGGAGGAGATCGTGGGCGCGCCCGCCGACGACTACGTACGGGAGTTCGTGCGGGACGTGCCGCGCGAGCAGGTCCTGACGGTCCGTACGGCGATGCGGCCCGCCGCCGACGCCGCCGAGGCGGGCCACGGCCCGGCGCTGCGCCCCGACGCCACCGTCTCCGAGGCCATCGAGGCCGTCGCCCGCGCCGGAACGGCGGCCCGGGTGATGGCCGACGGCCGCTGCCTGGGGGTGGTCGACGCGGGCGCGCTGCTCGGCGTCGTCGCCGGGACCGGCGCCGGCTCCGGCGCCGGCCCCGGCCCCGGCCAGCTCATGGACCCCGAGGACCCCGACGATCCCGAGGACCCCGAGGAGACGGAACGGCCGAAGGAGGCGGTCTGATGGCGACCGCCACGGCGTCCACCGCCCCGCGCCCCGCCCTGCCGGCCCTCCTGCGCCGCCGCCCCGTCGGCAAGCTGCTGCTCCTCGCCGTCGCCGCCGCCGTCCTCGGCCCCCTCGCCCACGCCCAGTGGGCCGGCGGAACCTGGCCGGCCGCCCTCACCGTCGACGTCTCCGCCCCGCTCGGCGACGTCAGCGACTGGATCATCGACAACCGCGACAGCCACCCGCTCTTCCTCTACTTCTTCGGCCACGTCAGCAACGCCGTCGTCCTCTCCGTACGCGCCGTCTACCTCGCCCTGCTCGCCGTCGGCTGGGCGGGCGTCACCGCGATCGGCGCCCTGGCCGCCTGGCGGGTGGCGGGCGCCCGGCTCGCGCTCGGCACGGCGGCGGCGTTCCTCGCCTGCGGCCTGCTCGGCATGTGGGTGCCGACGATGCAGACCCTCGCCCTGATGGCCGTAGCCGTCCTGGCCTCGGTGGTCGTGGGCGCCCTGCTGGGGCTGGCCGGCGGGCTGTCCGGCCGGATGGACCGGCTGCTGCGCCCGGTCCTGGACACCATGCAGGTGCTCCCCGCCTTCGCCTACCTCCTCCCGGTCGTCCTGGTCTTCGGCATCGGCGTCCCCGCCGCCGTCCTGGCCACCGTCGTCTACGCCGCCCCGCCCATGGCCCGGCTCACCGCCCTCGGCCTGCGCGGCGCCGACAAGGAGGTCCTCGAAGCCGTCGAGTCCCTCGGCACCACCGCCCGTCAGCGGCTGCTGACCGCCCGCGTCCCGCTGGCCCGCGCGGAACTCCTGCTCGGCCTCAACCAGACGATCATGATGGCGCTGTCCATGGCCGTCATCGCCTCCGTCATCGGCGCCGGCGGCCTCGGCGACCGCGTCTACCAGGCGCTCGCCTCGGTCGACGTCGGCGCGGCCCTCGCCGCCGGCATCCCCATCGTGCTGCTCGCGGTCGTCCTGGACCGGGTGACCGGCGCGGCGGGGGAGCGGACGGGCCAGGAACCGACGTCCCCGGCGGGATGGCCGTACGCGCTCGCCGCCGCCGTGGCCGCCGTGGCCGTCGCGGTCGCCGGACGCCTCGCCGGCCGCCTGGAGTGGCCGGAGTCCTGGGAGCTGGGCATCGCCGAACCGGTCAACCGCGCCGTCGACTGGATGACCGCCCACCTCTACTCCGGCGTCCCCGTCGTCGGCGGCACCGCCGACTGGGCGGGCCGCTTCACCACCTGGGTCCTCGACCCGCTCCGCGACGGCCTGCTCTGGCTGCCCTGGTGGTCCGTGCTCCTCCTCGTCGCCGCCCTGGCCTGGCTGCTCGGCACCTGGCGCACCGCGCTCACCGCCGTCCTGGCCATGGCCGCGATCGGCGTCCTCGGGGTGTGGGAACCGTCCCTGGACACCCTCTCCCAGGTCCTGGCGGCCGTCGCCGTCACCCTGGTCATCGGCGTCGCCACCGGCATCGCGGCGGCCCGCAGCGACCGCTTCGAACGGCTGCTCCGCCCGGTCCTGGACGTCTGCCAGACGATGCCGCAGTTCGTGTACCTGATCCCGGTCGTCGCCCTGTTCGGCGTCGGCCGCGCCCCCGCCGTGGCCGCCGCCGTCGTCTACGCCCTCCCCGCCGTCGTCCGGATCACGGCCCAGGGCCTGCGCGGCGTCGACCCGGGCGCCCTGGAGTCGGCCCGCTCGCTCGGCGCCACCAGCGGGCAGCAACTGCGGCAGGTCCAGCTCCCGCTGGCCCGCCCGGCGCTGCTGCTCGCCGTCAACCAGGGCGTCGTCCTGGTCCTCGCCGTCGTCATCATCGGCGGCCTGGTCGGCGGCGGCGCCCTCGGCTACAGCGTCGTCTTCGGCCTCGCCCAGGGCGACCTGGCGACCGGCCTGGTGGCCGGCGCGGCCATCGTCTGCCTGGGCCTGATGCTCGACCGGGTGACCCAGCCCACCGAACGCCGCGCGCGGAAGGGAGCCTGACATGCGCCGTCGCGTCATCGCCCTGGCGGGTTCGCTGCTGCTGCTGACCGGCTGCGGCGCCGCCGACATGACCAAGCAGGCGTCACCGTTCGCGAACGCGCAGGGCGCGAAGACGGTGACGCTGTCCGTGCAGTCCTGGGTCGGCGCCCAGGCCAACGTGGCCGTCGCCCGGTACCTCCTGGAGCACGAACTGGGCTACCGCGTCGACACCGTCCAGGTCGACGAGGTCCCCGCCTGGGACGCGCTCAGCCAGGGCCGCGTCGACGCCATCCTGGAGGACTGGGGCCACCCCGAGCAGGAACAGCGCTACGTCGAGGACAAGCGCACCATCGTGAACGGCGGCGACCTCGGCGTCACCGGCCACATCGGCTGGTTCGTCCCGACGTACTTCGCGAAGGCGCACCCCGACGTCACGGACTGGAAGAACCTGAACAAGTACGCCGACCGGCTCCGCACCCCGGAGAGCGGCGGCAAGGGCCAGCTCCTGGACGGCTCCCCGTCCTACGTCACCAACGACAAGGCGCTGGTGGCCAACCTGGACCTGGACTACCAGGTGGTGTTCGCCGGCTCCGAGGCCGCGCAGATCACCCAGATCCAACAGTTCGCGAAGGAGAAGAAACCTTTCCTGACGTACTGGTACAGCCCGCAGTGGCTGTTCGAGAAGGTCCCGATGACCGAGGTGAAGCTGCCCGCCCGCGAGGACGGCTGCGACGCCGACCCCGCGAAGGTCGACTGCGCCTACCCGGTCACGCCCCTCCAGAAGTACCTCAACGCCGACTTCGCCCGGGATGGCGGCAAGGCGGCCCAACTGCTGAGGAACTTCAAGTGGACCACCGAGGACCAGAACGAGGTCTCCCTGATGATCGCGGAGCAGAAGCTGTCGCCGGAGGAGGCCGCGGAGAAGTGGGCGGACAGCCACGAGTCGGTGTGGCGGGCGTGGCTGCCCTGACCCGTGGCCCTCAGTCCCGTGGCCCTCAGCCCCGCAGCGGCTTCTGACCCGTGGCTCTCAACCCCGCAGCGGCCCTGACCCGAGGCCCTCAGCCCCGCGGCGGCTTCTGGCCCGTGGCCCTCAGCCCCGCAGCGGCCCTGACCCGAGGCCCTCAGCCCAGTAGCCGCGCGGCCGTCTCCCGCAGCGCCTCGGCCGCCCGCCGCTGGAACCCCGGTCCGAAGGTGACCCGGGTGGCCCCGAGTCCGCCCAGCTCGGCGGGCGAGGGGCCGTCCCCGACCAGGGCGCCGACGTTCAGCGGCCCCTCGATCCCGGCCCGCAGCAGCGGCAGTACGGCCACGGGGGCCATGATCGGGTAGACGCAGTCGGCGCCGGCGGCCACGTACAGCGCCGCCCGTTCCACGGCCCGGCCGGGATCGGTGACCCCGCGGACGAACGTGTCGACCCGCGCGTTGACGAAGAGCCGGTCGCCGGCCGCCTCCCGGACCCCGGCCAGCCACTCCGCGTGCTCCCGGGGGTCCTTGAGGACGCCGTCCACGGAGTCCTCCAGGTTGCAGCCCACGACTCCGGCTTCCAGCAGCCGCTCCACCAGCTCCTTCGGCGCCAGCCCGTACCCGTCCTCGACGTCCGCCGAGACCGGCACGTCCACCGACCGGACGATCCTGGCCACCGCCGCGAACATCTCGTCGGCCGGGGTGTGCCCGTCCTCGTACCCGAGGGACGCCGCGACCCCCGCGCTGGGCGTCGCCAGCGCCGGGAACCCGGCGGCCTCGAACACCCGGGCGCTCGCCGCGTCCCACGGTCCGGGCAGCACGAGGGGGTCCTCCGGGGCGCGGCGGCGGTGCAGGGCGCGGAACCGCTCGGCCCTGGTCACCACGGGCTGCCCCCTGCCGGGACGCGCCGGGCGACCATCAGCCGGTTCCAGCTGTTGATGGCGGTGATCAGGGCGAGGAGGTGGGCGAGCCGGTCCTCGTCGAAGTGCGCGGCGGCCCGCGCGTACACCTCGTCGGGCACGAACCCTCCCCCAGAGCCGAAAGCCCGGGAGGGACCCCCAGTCAGCACGGTCACCGCCTCGGTCAGCTCCAGCGCCGCCCGTTCCCGGCCGTCGAAGACGTCGTCCCCCGCCTCCTCCCAGGCGGCCAGCAGATCCAGCTGCCGCTGCCCGACCCCGTGCTTCCGGGCGATCTCCAGATGCATGTCGAGGCAGAACGCGCAGTGGTTGAGCTGCGAGGCGCGGATCTGCACGAGTTCGGCGAGGGCGGCGTCACCGAACCCCCGCTTGGCGGCGGCGCTCACCGCCTGGAGCGCGGACCGCACCCCGGCGTCCAGACGCGACGTACGAGCCACAGGAGCCGTAGGAGCCGCAGGAGCCGCAGGAGCCGTACGAGCCATATCGGTCATATCAGCTGTATCGGTCGTCGTCACGCGTACTGCCCCGGCGTGTAGTGCCCCGGCGTCATCCGGCAGGTCACGCCGAACCGGTTCCAGGCGTTGATCACCGTGATGGCGGCGATCAGCTGGCTCAGCTCCGCCTCGTCGGGGAAGTGCGCGGCGGCCCGCGCGTACACCTCGTCGGGCACGAACCCGTCCGTCAGCACGGTCACCGCCTCGGTCAGCTCGATCGCCGCCAGCTCCTTCTCCGTGTAGAAGTGCCGCGACTCCTCCCAGGCGCTGAGCTGCACGATCCGCTCCACGCTCTCGCCCGCCGCGAGCGCGTCCTTGGTGTGCATGTCGAGGCAGAGGGCGCAGTGGTTGAGCTGCGAGGCACGGATCTTGACCAGCTCGAACAGCTTCGGGTCCAGGCCCTTCTTGGCGGCGGCGTCGAGCCGGACCATCGCCTTGTAGACCTCGGGGGCGTGCTTGGCCCACTGGAGCCGGGGCCGGTGTTCGTCGGCGTACGCGGTGGTGTTCTCGTTGTCCGTCATGCCTCGACCCTAGGGAGCAAGCAGCCCACGGGTATGGTCCACTTCCGTGACGGAAACGCGGGCCAATCTCGGCATCGACCTGCACCTGGAACCGGCCGGTCCCGGCCTGCGCCGCGGCCTGACCGACGCCCTGCGCGAAGCCGCCCGCACCGGCCGCCTCGCCCCCGGCACCCGGCTGCCGTCCTCCCGCGTCCTCGCCGCCGACCTGGGCATCGCCCGCAACACCGTCGCCGACGCCTACGCCGACCTGGTCGCCGAGGGCTGGCTCACCGCCCGGCAGGGCTCCGGCACCCGTGTCGCCGACCGTCCCGTCACCGCCCCGCCCGCCGACCCCGTACCCCAGGGCCGCGCCCCCGCCCGCCCCGCCTACGACCTGCGTCCCGGCACCCCCGACCTGGCCTCCTTCCCCCGCGCCGAGTGGCTCAAGGCCGCCCGCCGCGCCCTGCACAGGGCCCCGCACGACGCCCTCGGCTACGGCGACCCCCGAGGCCGCCCCGAACTCCGGCTCGCCCTCGCCGGCTACCTCTCCCGCGCCCGCGGCGTGCACGCGGACCCGGCCCGCGTCCTGGTCTGCAACGGCTTCGTGCACGCCCTGTCCCTGCTCGCCTCGGTGCTGCGGGCCCGCGGCGTCCACACCGTCGCCGTCGAGTCGTACGGCCTCCACATCCACCGCGACCTGCTGACCGCCGCCGGCCTGCGCACCGTCCCGCTGCCCTTCGACGACCAGGGCACCGACCCGAGCGCCCCCGCCGACGGTGCCGGGGCCGTCCTCCTCACCCCCGCCCACCAGTTCCCGATGGGCATGCCGCTGCGCCCCGACCGCCGGGCCGCCGTCGTCGACTGGGCCCGGCGCACCGGCGCCCTGGTCCTGGAGGACGACTACGACGGCGAGTTCCGCTACGACCGCCAGCCCGTCGGCGCCCTCCAGGGCCTCGACCCCGACCGCGTCGTCCACCTCGGCACCACCAGCAAGGCCCTCGCCCCCGGCCTCCGCCTGGCCTGGGCCGTCCTCCCGCCGCCGCTCGCCGACGAGGTCCTGGAGGCCAAGAACAACCTCCCCACCTGCTCCGCCCTGGACCAGCTCACCCTCGCCGAGTTCCTCACCTCCGGCGCCTACGACCGCCACGTCCGCGCCTCCCGCCTGCGCTACCGGCGCCGCCGCGACGCCCTGGTCGCGGCCCTCGCCGCCCGCGCCCCCGGCGTCCACGCCACCGGCATCGCCGCCGGCCTGCACGCCGTACTCCTGCTCCCACCCGGCACCGAACAGTCCGTCGTCCAGGCCGCGACCTGGCAGAACCTGGCCCTCTACGGCCTCTCCCTCTTCCGCCACCCCACCGCCACGACACCCCCCACCGACGCCCTCGTCGTCGGCTACGGCACCCCACCGGACCACGCCTGGGCGGGGGCACTGGACGCGTTGTGCCGGGTGCTGCCGTAGGGGAGCAGGAGAGGGACGAGAGGGAACGGGCGTTCCCCAGGGGTGCAGCCGTATGGGCATGTGGGCGTGCGCCCACTAAGGTGACCGCATGCCCACTCCTACGCGAGAGCAACCGGAGCCGGTGCGCCCGCATCAGGCTCGCCTGACCGCCGAGTCGTTCGGCGCCGACGCGCGACGCTACGACCGGGCCCGCCCCCGCTACCCCGATGACCTGGTGGCGCGCGTCATCGCCGGAAGCCCGGGGTCCGGCGCGTCCGGCGCCCCCGACGTGCTGGACGTCGGCTGCGGCACCGGCACGGCCGCCCGCCAGTTCCAGGCCGCCGGCTGCGCCGTGCTCGGTGTGGAGCCGGACGTGCGGATGGCCGACGTCGCGCGCGCCCGCGGCCTGCGGGTCGAGGTGGCGACCTTCGAGGCCTGGGAGCCGGCCGGCCGGACGTTCGACGCGGTGACCGCCGCCCAGTCGTGGCACTGGGTCGACCCGGCCGTCGGCGCCGCGAAGGCGGCCCGCGTGCTGCGCCCGCACGGGCGTCTGGCGGTCTTCGGGCATGTCTTCGAGCCCCCGGCCGAGGTGGCCGAGGCGTTCGCCGCCGCCTGCCGTCGGGTGGCGCCCGACTCCCCGTTCAGCGGTCAGCCGGCGCGACGTCCGCTGGAGACGTACCGGGCGGGGTACGCGCAGATCGCCGGCACGATCCGCGAGACCGGGCGGTTCGACGAGCCGGAACAGTGGCAGTTCGACTGGGAGCGGCCCTACACCCGCGACCAGTGGCTGGACCTGCTCCCCACGACCGGCGCCGTCACCCGGCTCCCCGCCGACCGGCTCGCCGAGGTCCTGGGCGCGGTGGGCGACGCCATCGACGCGCTGGGCGGCGGCTTCACCATGCGGTACACCACCCTGGCGACCACCGCCGTGCGCGCCCCGACTCCCTGATCCGCCACCACCGTGCGCGCCCCGGCCCACTGATTCGCCACCGCACGCCCGTGCGCGTTGCCACCCGCACGGGCTCCTGCCGTAGCATCCACCTCCGACGGAGGCCGTACATCTGAGCGACCAAACGGCCGTTCGTCCGGACGGACATCGGCAACAGCAGCGGGGGATGGGGACATGGCAGAGACTCGGCGACGGCTGCGGTCGAGCACCGTCGTGCTCGGCGGCATGGGGGTCCTCGCGGCGGCCCTGACCTCCTGCGGCTCGGAGCCCGACCGGCGCTGTGTGGACCGCGACAACCACACCCTCGCCGACGGCTACAAGGTCGTCGCCGACAAGAACTGCACGTCCTCCACCGGCCTGTCGAGTTCGGACTGGTACTACGACTCCGAGGTCACCCGCGGCCGGGCCGACTACGGCACCTTCGACCGCGACGAGGCCGTCGACCGGGGCGGCTTCGGCTGCTCCTCCGGCAGCGGCGGCGGCTGAGCCGGCGTGGAGCGCCGCACCACCGAGCCCCGCCCCGGCTGGCAGCAGACCGTCGAGGAGCAGGGGCTCGTCTACCCCCTCACCCGCTACCCCGACGGCTCCCTGCGCCCCTACTGGGACGAGAGCGCCTACTACGTGTTCTCCCTCCCCGAGGTCGAGGCACTGGAGGAAGTCGTCGAGGAACTGCACCGCATGTGCCTGGCCGCCGCCGAGCACATCGTCACCGCCGGCCGCTTCGCCGACCTCGGCATCACCGACCCCCGCGTGGCCGGAGCCGTCGCCGAAGCCTGGCGGCGCCGCGCCGAACTCCCCTCCGTCTACGCCCGCTTCGACCTCCGCTACGACGGCACGGGACCGGCGAAGCTCCTGGAGTACAACGCCGACACCCCGACCTCCCTCGTCGAGGCGGCCTCCCCGCAGTGGTTCTGGATGGAGGAACGCTTCCCCGGCGCCGACCAGTGGAACTCCCTCCACGAGCGCCTGATCGACGCCTGGAGGAAACAGGCCGCCCTGCTGCCGCCCGGCAGCCCCCTGTACTTCGCGCACTCCACCGCCGACGAACTCGGCGAGGACCTGATGACGGTCGCCTACCTCCAGGAGACCGCCGAACAGGCCGGCCTGAAGACCGAGTCGATCTCCATGGAGGAGATCGGCTGGGACCGCCTCTCCGGCCGCTTCGTCGACACCAGGCTCCGCTTCATCCGCAGCTGCTTCAAGCTGTACCCCTGGGAGTGGCTCACCACCGACCGCTTCGCCGGCCACGTCCTCGACACCCTCGACAACGGCGGCGGCACCGGCTCCACCCTGTGGATCGAGCCCGCCTGGAAGATGCTGCTCAGCAACAAGGCGCTGCTCGCCGTCCTCTGGGAGCTGTACCCCGGCCACCCCAACCTCCTCCCGGCCTACCTCGACGGCCCCCGCGAGCTGGCCCAGGGCCCCGGCTGGGTCGCCAAGCCCCTCCTCGGCCGCGAGGGCGCCGGCGTCACGGTCCACGAGCCCGGCAGCCCGGCCGCCGTCCGCGACGAGCCCTGCTGTTACCAGGCCCTCGCCCCGCTCCCCGACTTCGACGGCAACCACGTCGTGCTCGGCGCCTGGGTGGTCGAGGACGAGTCGGCAGGGCTCGGCATCCGGGAGTCGTCGGGCCTGGTGACGGACGAGTACGCCCGCTTCCTGCCCCACGTGATCCTCTGAGCCTTCGGACAAATCCGCCAGGGCCGTCCGCCAGGGCCGTCCGTCAGGGCCGTCCTCAGGGCCGTCCTCAGGGCCGTCCGTCAGGTCTGCGGGGCCGGGAAGGCGACGCCCGTCAGCCGTTCGCTCTCACGCCACAGCCAGGCCCCCAGGCCGGGGTCGTCGGCCCCGGCGGGCAGCCGCACCGGCCTCGGCGTGCCGGAGGTCTGGTCGCGTCCGGCGGGGCCGAGGTAGGCCCCGTTGGCGGCCTCGGGGTGGGTCGCGGCGTACAGGGACGGCCAGGCCGCGCCGTCGGGTGAGCCCATCAGGGTGCGCGAGGCGAGGGCCACGAGCAGGCGCCCCGTCCGGCTGGCGGAGGTGTGGCGCTGCAGGTTGGTGACGGCCGAGCCCGGATGGACGGCCACGGCGCGGTGCGCACCGCCGGCGAGGCGGCGGGCGAGTTCCCGGGTGAAGACGACGTTGGCGCGCTTGGACTTCGCGTACGCGCTCATCGGCCGGTAGCCGCGCTCGCTCATCAGATCCGCGAGATCACCGGAGCGCCAGGCGGCGGCGACGGCGCTGACGGTGACGACCCGGGCCGCCGCGGAGCGCCGCAGGGCGGGCATCAGGTACGCGGTCAGCGCGAAATGGCCGAGGTGGTTGGTGCCCACCGTGAGTTCCAGTCCGTCGCGGGTCAGCCGGCGCTCCGGTACGTCCATCACACCGGCGTTGTTGACGAGCAGGTCGAGGGTCTCGGCCGCGGCGAGCGGGGCGGCGGCCTCGCGGATCGCAGCGAGGCTGCCGAGGTCGAGTTCCACCGTCTGCGGGCGGGCACCGGGCACCTCGGCGCGCAGGCGGCGGGCGGCATCCGCCAGGGAGTCGGGGCGCCGGCCCGCGAGCAGGACACGGGCCCCGCGCTCCGCCAGCACCCGGGCGGTGCGGAAGCCGATGCCGCTGTTGGCGCCGGTGATCAGTGCGGTACGGCCGCTGAGGTCGGGGATGTCGGCCGGGGTCCAGTGGGAATCCACCATGTCACTTCCTAAATGAATGTTCATTTACTTCCGCTCAGTATGCGGAAGCCGGTCCGAGTTGTAAAATGAACGTTCAGTAAGCAAGGTTGACGGCATGGCAACACGTGACCCCGACCGCAAGCGCCGGCAGCTCATGGAGGCCGCCCTCGCCGAGTTCGCCGAGTTCGGCGCGGCCGGCGCCCGCGTGGACCGGCTCGCCAAGCGCGCGGGGATCAGCCCCGGCCTGGTGTACTCCTTCGCCGCCGGCAAGGAGGGCCTGTTCGAGGCCGTCTACGAGGCGATCGCCGAGCAGACCGTGAACGCGGTCCCCCTCGACGCCGACGACCTGCCCGAATACGCCGGCCGCCTGCACGACGCGGGACAGCGCCACCCCCAGGTCATGCGCTTCCTGACCTGGTACGCGCTGGAGCGCGCCGAACGGCCGGCGTCCGACCTCGTGGCCCGCTCGATGCGGGACAAGATCGCCGCGGTCGAGGCCGCCCAGCGGCGCGGCACCGTCCGGCGGGACAAGCCGGCCGCGGAGATCCTGGCGCTCGTCCTGACGCTCGCCAACATGTGGCAGCACCACACCGAGGACGTCAACTCCCTGGTCCCGCCCGCACAGCGGCGCACCGTGATCACCGACGCCGTACGCCGCCTCGTCGCCCCGCCCGCATGATGGACGCCTTACCTCCGCGCTTCCGTCCCCCGGGTACCCTTGCCCCGGGCCGTGACTGGCGCGCTGGGATGGGACCGACCATCGGGAAGCGGCCCGTACGGGAACGAGTGCCGTGCGCCTGGGCCGTACCGTGAACGCTGGAAGTCGACGTCCGGAGGTCCCCATGTCAGCCGAGCAGCCGCCCCTGTCCACCGAGTCCACCGCCTACCGCGCCGCCCTCGACGTGATCCGCGCCGTCGAGCCGCGCGTCGCCGACGCCATCGGCCAGGAGGTGGCCGACCAGCGCGAGATGCTCAAGCTGATCGCCTCGGAGAACTACGCCTCCCCGGCCACGCTCCTCGCGATGGGCAACTGGTTCAGCGACAAGTACGCCGAGGGCACCGTCGGCCGCCGCTTCTACGCCGGCTGCCGCAACGTCGACACCGTCGAGTCGCTCGCCGCCGAGCACGCCCGCGAGCTGTTCGGCGCCCGGCACGCCTACGTCCAGCCGCACTCCGGCATCGACGCCAACCTGGTCGCCTTCTGGGCCGTCCTCGGCGCCCGCGTCGAGGTGCCCTTCCTGGAGCAGACCGGCGTCCGCCAGATCAACGACCTCACCGACGAGGACTGGGCCGAGCTGCGCCGCGCCTTCGGCAACCAGCGGATGCTCGGCATGTCCCTGGACGCCGGCGGCCACCTCACCCACGGCTTCCGCCCGAACATCTCCGGCAAGATGTTCGACCAGCGCTCGTACGGCACCGACCCCGCCACCGGCCTCATCGACTACGAGGCCCTGCGCGCCTCCGCCCGCGAGTTCAAGCCGCTGATCATCGTCGCCGGCTACTCGGCGTACCCGCGCCTGGTGAACTTCCGGATCATGCGCGAGATCGCCGACGAGGTCGGCGCGACCCTGATGGTCGACATGGCGCACTTCGCCGGTCTGGTCGCGGGCAAGGTCCTCACCGGCGACTTCGACCCGGTCCCGCACGCCCAGATCGTGACGACGACCACCCACAAGTCGCTGCGCGGCCCGCGCGGCGGCATGGTGCTGTGCGACGACTCCCTCAAGGACCAGGTCGACCGGGGCTGCCCGATGGTCCTCGGCGGCCCGCTCCCGCACGTCATGGCCGCCAAGGCCGTCGCCCTCGCCGAGGCCCGGCAGCCCGCCTTCCAGGACTACGCCCAGCGCATCGTCGACAACTCCCGCGCGCTCGCCGAGGGCCTGATGAAGCGCGGCGCCACCCTGGTCACCGGCGGCACCGACAACCACCTCAACCTGATCGACGTCGCCTCCTCCTACGGCCTCACCGGCCGCCAGGCCGAGGCCGCCCTGCTCGACTCCGGCATCGTCACCAACCGCAACGCCATCCCCGCCGACCCCAACGGCGCCTGGTACACCTCCGGCATCCGCATCGGCACCCCGGCGCTGACCACCCGTGGCCTGGGCACCGCCGAGATGGACGAGGTGGCCGGTCTCATCGACCGCGTCCTGACCGCCGCCGAGCCCGGCACCACCAAGTCGGGCGCCCCCTCCAAGGCCTCCCACGTCCTGGACGGCAAGATCTCCGACGAGATCTCCCGCCGCGCCACCGACCTGGTCGCCGGGTTCCCCCTGTACCCGGAGATCGACCTCGGCTGAGGCGCCCCGAAGGGGCGTGGGGACCCGCGCGACCGGCCACGACGGCCGCGCGGTTCCCCACCCGCCGAAACCATCCATGACCCTCTGAGACAATGGTGGGCATGGCGAATGACCGACCTCGTGTGCTCTCCGGAATCCAGCCCACCGCAGGCTCGTTCCACCTCGGCAACTACCTCGGCGCCGTGCGCCAGTGGGTGGCCCTCCAGGAGACCCACGACGCGTTCTACATGGTCGTCGACCTGCACGCGATCACGGTCCCGCAGGACCCGAGGGAGCTGCGGGCCAACACCCGCCTGGCCGCCGCCCAGCTCCTCGCGGCCGGCCTCGACCCGGACCGCTGCACGCTCTTCGTGCAGAGCCACGTCCCCGAGCACGCCCAGCTCGCCTGGGTGATGAACTGCCTCACCGGCTTCGGCGAGGCGTCCCGGATGACCCAGTTCAAGGACAAGTCCGCCAAGCAGGGCGCCGACCGCGCCTCCGTCGGCCTGTTCACCTACCCGGTCCTCCAGGTCGCCGACATCCTCCTCTACCAGGCGCACGAGGTCCCGGTCGGCGAGGACCAGCGCCAGCACATCGAGCTGACCCGCGACCTCGCCGAGCGCTTCAACGGCCGCTTCGGCGAGACCTTCACCGTCCCCAAGCCGTACATCCTCAAGGAGACGGCGAAGATCTACGACCTCCAGGACCCGACGGTCAAGATGAGCAAGTCCGCGTCCACGCCCAAGGGCCTGGTCAACCTGCTGGACGAGCCGAAGACCACCGCCAAGAAGGTCAAGAGCGCCGTCACCGACACCGACACCGTCATCGTTTACGACGCCGAGAACAAGCCCGGCGTCAGCAACCTCCTCACCATCTACTCCACCCTCACCGGCGCGGGCATCGGCGAGCTGGAGGAGAAGTACGCGGGCAAGGGCTACGGCGCGCTCAAGACCGACCTCGCCGAGATCATGGTCGACTTCGTGACGCCGTTCCGGGAGCGCACCCAGCAGTACCTGGACGACCCGGAGACGCTGGACTCGGTGCTGGCCAAGGGCGCGGAGAAGGCGCGGGCGGTCGCGGCGGAGACCCTCTCCCAGGCGTACGACCGCGTGGGCTTCCTGCCCGCCAAGCACTGAGCGCCACCCCGAGCGCCGCACATCACTCCGGTTTCGCCTGCCCGCTGCCGGGCCGTGGCCGTACAGTCGATGAACAGGTGGCCGCACCGGCGGCCGCTTCCGCCGGAACGACGACAGCTCAGAACAGGAGACGACGTGGGGACCGTAACGATCGGCGTGTCGATCGCGGTCCCGGAGCCTCACGGCAGCCGGCTGCAACAGCTGCGCGCGGGCTTCGGCGACGCCGCTGCTCACGGCATCCCCACGCACGTCACCCTGCTGCCGCCGACGGAGGTCGACGCCGCTGCGCTGCCCGCGATCGAGGCGCACCTCGCGGAGGTCGCCGCCGCCGGGCGGCCCTTCCCGATGCGGCTGTCCGGCACCGGCACCTTCCGCCCCCTCTCCCCGGTCGTCTACGTCCAGGTGGTCGAGGGCGCCGAGGCCTGCTCCTGGCTCCAGAAGCAGGTCCGTGACGCGTCCGGGCCGGTCGCCCGCGAGCTGCAGTTCCCGTACCACCCGCACGTCACCGTGGCGCACGGCATCGAGGAGGCGGCCATGGACCGCGCCTTCGAGGAGCTGGCCGACTACGCGGCCGAGTGGCCCTGCACCGGGTTCGCCCTCTACGAGCAGGGCGCCGACGGCGTCTGGCGCAAGCTGCACGAGTACGCGTTCGGCGGTACCGTCGTACCCCCACAGCCCGGTGCCCCGCGCGCCCGGGGCGGCCTGCCCGCCCGCTGACCGACGCGGCCCGGGCGCACAGGCACGCACGGGGGAGGGCGCGAGGGTGGGGGTCACGGGGCTCAGATCCGAGGACCCGGCCACGGTGGGGGACTTCCGGCTGCTGGGCCGGCTCGGCGCGGGCGGCTTCGGCACGGTCTACCTGGGGCTCACCGCGGGCGGCCGCAGGGTCGCGGTGAAGACGGTGCACCGGCACATCGCCGACCACGACGGCTTCCGGGCCCGGTTCCGCCGCGAGGTGGAGGCGCTGCGCCGGGCCGGGGGGTTCTTCACCGCCTCGCTCGTGGACGCGGACCCCGCCGCGCCGCTGCCCTGGCTCGCCACCGAGTACGTGGCCGGGCCCGACCTCGGCACGGTCGTCGCCCGCGGCGGCCCGCTCGCCCCCGACGCCGTCTGGCGGCTCGGGGCCGGGCTCTGCGAGGCACTGGCCACCCTGCACGGCGCCGGGCTCGTGCACCGCGACCTCAAGCCGTCCAACGTGCTCCTGGCCGAGGACGGCCCCCGGGTCATCGACTTCGGCATCGCCTCCCTCGCCGACGCCACCCGCCTCACCGTCACCCACGAGGCGGCGGGCACCCCGGGCTACGCCGCCCCCGAGCAGTTGCGGGGCATGCGCGACGTCGGCCCGGCGGCGGACGTGTTCGCGCTGACCTGCCTCCTGGTGTACGCGGCCGGCGGCCGCAGCCCGTTCCGCGGCGGCACGCTGGTCGAGTACATCGCCCACGTCCTGCACGAACCGCCCGACCTCCCGGACGGCCTCGACGCGGCCTTCGCGGCCCTGGCCGAGGCCGGGCTCGCCCTCGACCCCGCCGCCCGCCCCGCCCTGTCCGACCTGGCGGCGCTGTGCGCCGAGCGGGTCGGCCGGGCCGGGCCGCCGCGCTCCTTCGCCGACCTGCTGGCACCCGCCGTCCGGGACCTGCTCACGGGCGCCGAGTCGCAGGCGGCGACGGCGGTGGCGGTGGCTTCGGCGGCGGTGGCGTCCGCCGGGCGGACAGGGAAGGCAGCGGCCGTACGGCCCCGGCCGTGGGAGTGGACGGCGCCCGAGCGCGCGGGCACGGAGTGGGTCCCGCTGCGCGGCCCGGCCCTCGCGCACACCGGGGACGGGACCGGCGTGGTGTGCGTCGCGGCCGGCGGCCGGCTGTACGGGCTGGACGCGGTCGCCGGCACCGTGCGCTGGAGCGTCCCGACGGGCCGGCCGCGCCTGGCCGCGGGCCCCGTGGCGGCCGGGGACGTCTTCGTGGTCGCCGACGACGAAGGCCGGATCAGCGGCTACCGGGCGGCGGACGGGGCGTGCCGGTGGACCCGCCAGGAGAAAGAGGCGTCCGGTGTGTTCGAGAGCGCCCGGCTGTTCGTCACCGACACACCGCGGCACTGGGTCGCGCTGCGCCACACCGTGCGCGACCCGGCCCCCGACACGCCCGACCACGCGGTGGCGACCTGGGAGCACGTCTGCCTGCTGGACCCGGCCACCGGTGAGCCGGTCATGACGCCCCTGACGAGCAACGACCCGGGCGTCACACTCTGGGGGACGACCCTCTGGGCGGCCCACCACCGGCTCTTCGTCCAGGGCTACCGGTTCCTGGAGGCCGTGGGGCTGGACACCGACGCGGGCGCCCGCTGGCGGGAGCGGGCGGAGGCCTCCGCCTCCCTCGGCGAGCGCGTCTTCACCTGGCGGCGCCGCTGGGGGCTGGCCTGCCGGGACGGCGCCACCGGCACCGTCCTGTGGCGCAGCCGAAGACCCCGGGGGGCCAACGGCGCGGTGAGCGTCGATCCCGAGCGGGACGTGGCCGCCGTGGTGACGACCAAGGGCACGTGGGCCTTCGCCGCGCGCACCGGCCGGCTGCTGTGGTCGGCGCCGGCGTACGGCGACCGCGACACGCTGTCGGGCACGTACACCGGAGCCGTGGACGGCGTGCTGTGGGCCGTGGCCGGCGGGGTGGCGTTCGCCCGCGACACGGCCCGCGGCGAGCTGCTGTGGCGGGCGGAGGCCGGGCAGGACGTGGGCACCCCGCGGTTCGCACCGGAGCGGCACGGCGGTCTGCTGTTCCTGTACGACGGGCTGCGGCTGCGCGCGGTGCGGCCGGCGGACGGTCACGAGGTGTGGTCCGCCGAGTCGGTCCACGAGCCCGCGGCCTGTGACACCCAGCCGCACTGGACCTACGGCGACCTGCTCTACCTGCGCGGCCCCGGCGGCGTACGGGCCTGCCACGTCCCCGGCCTGTCACCGGACGGCCCGTAACGGCACAGCGGGGTCCTAGAGCGGCAGCCGCCGGAACACCGTGCGGGGCAGGTGGCGCAGGGCCGACATCACGACCCGGAGCGCGCCGGGCACCCACACCGTCTCCGAGCGCCGCCTCAGGCCCAGCTCGATGGCGGTGGCGACGGCCTCCGGCGTCGTCGCCAGCGGCGCCTCCTCCAGACCGGCGGTCATCTTCGACCGCACGAACCCGGGGCGTACGACCATGACGTGCACGCCGGTGCCGTGCAGCGCGTCGCCCAGGCCCTGCGCGAAGGCGTCCAGGCCGGCCTTGCTGGAGCCGTAGATGAAGTTGGCGCGGCGGGCCCGCTCCCCGGCGACGGAGGAGAGGACGACCAGGGAGCCGTGGCCCTGGTCCTGGAGCGCGGCGGCGCACACCAGGCCGGCACAGACGGCGCCCGTGTAGTTGGTCTGCGCGACCCGCACGGCGCTCACCGGCTCCCGCTCGTCGTGCGCCTGGTCGCCCAGGACGCCGAAGGCGAGCAGCACCAGGTCGATGTCGCCCTCCGCGAAGACCTTCCCGAGCACCTCCTCGTGCGACGCGGGGTCGAGGGCGTCGAAGGCGACCGTGCGCACCTCGGCGCCGAGCCCGCGCAGCCCCTCGGCGGCCTCGTCCAGGGCGGGGGAGGGGCGCCCCGCCAGCCAGACCGTACGGGTGCGGCGGGCCACCAGGCGGCGGGCGGCGGCCAGCGCGATCTCGGACGTACCGCCGAGGACGAGCAGGGACTGGGGCAGGCCGAAGGCGTCCTTCATGGCGGTCTCCTAGAGGTCGAGGCGGCGGGAGAGGTCGGAGACGAACACCCCGCGCGGGTCCAGCTCCGCGCGCAGCGCCCGGAAGTCGTCGAGGCGCGGGTACATCGCGGCGAGCAGCTCGGGCCGCAGCCGGGAGTCCTTGGCGAGGTAGACCCGGCCGCCCGCCCCCGCCACCTCCTCGTCCAGCGCGTCGAGGAGGGCGCCGAGGCCGGGCAGATGGGCCGGGATGTCCAGGGCCAGCGTCCAGCCGGGCACCGGGAAGGACAGCCAGCCCGGGTCGGCCTCCCCGAACCGCTTGAGGACGGCCAGGAACGACGGGCAGCGGTGCGCGCGGATGCGGTGCACGATGCGGCGCAGGGCCTCCTCCTGGCCGTGGCCGACGGCGAACTGGTACTGGACGAAGCCGCCGCGGCCGTAGATCCGGTTCCAGTGCGGGACGCCGTCCAGGGGGTGGAAGAAGGACGGGATGCGCTGGAGCCGGCCGGTGCGGGCGCGGGGAGCCTTGCGGAACCAGGCTTCGTTGAAGAGGCCGACCGTGGACCGGGTCAGCAGGCCCTCCGGGACGTACGCCGGGGCGGCCGGGAGGCGGGCGGTGCGGAACGCGAGCGGGTCCCGGCGGGCGCGGCGCGGCAGGGCGTGGGGCGGGGCGTGGTCGCCGCGGGTGAGGACCGCGCGGCCGGTCGCGGCACCGCGGGCGAGCAGGTCGATCCAGGCGACGGAGTACCGGTAGCGGTGGTCGGTCGCGGTCAGCCGGGCCAGCAGGTCGTCCAGGTCGGCGGCGCGCTCGGTGTCGACCGACATCCACGAGGAGCCGACGCGGTGCAGGCGGACCGTCGCGGTGAGGATGACGCCGGTCAGGCCCATGCCGCCGGCGGTCGCGTCGAACAGCGGCGTGCCCGGCGTGACGGTCCGCACCCGCCCGTCGGCGGTGAGCAGCTCCAGCGACCGTACGTGCCGGGAGAAGGAGCCGCTGACGTGGTGGTTCTTGCCGTGGATGTCGGCGCCGATCGCCCCGCCGACGGTGACGTAGCGGGTCCCCGGCGTCACCGGCACGAACCAGCCGAGCGGCAGCAGCACCTCCATCAGCCGGTGCAGGGAGACGCCCGCGTCGCACAGTACGGTGCCGCCCTCGACGTCGATGGCGTGGATCTTGTCCAGGCCGGTCATGTCCAGCACGGCCCCGCCCGCGTTCTGCGCCGCGTCGCCGTACGCCCGGCCCAGGCCCCGGGCGACGGCACCGCGCCGGCCGCAGGCGCGGACGGCGAGCGCCGCCTCCTCGTACGTCCGGGGGCGGACCAGGAGGGCGACGGTGGGGGCGGTGCGGCCCCAGCCGGTGACGGGGCCCCAGTCGGTGTCGGCAGACATGCCGGTGACCGTATCGCCCCTTTATCCAACATCAATTCTGAAACCTCCGGTTTATCCCCGAAATGGGTGATTAATGGGATGTCGCTCAATAGTTCCGGAGTTTTGCCGGAGTTCCGCCGCCACCGGCATGAACAGTGAGTCCGTATGGACCACCACCTCGACCACCGCGACGGCATGGACCACCGGATCGTCTCCGCCCTCAGAGCGTGCGGCGGCGACCCGCGCGTGGCGGGCGCCGCCCGCGCCCTGTCCTTCGTGGGGGAGCACGGGGCGCTGTGGCTGGCGGCGGGCCTCGCCGGGGCCGCCGTGGACGGCGCCCGGCGCGGCGCCTGGCTGCGCGGCACCGCGCTCACCGCGGGCGCGCACCTGGCCAGCATGGGCGTGAAACGGGTCGTGCGCCGCCCGCGCCCCGCGCATGTGCGGCCCCTGGTGCCCACCGCGGGCCGGCACTCCTTCCCCAGTTCGCACGCCACCTCCGCGGTGGCCGCCGCCGTCGCCTTCGGCACCCTCGGGGCCCGCGCCGCCTGGCCGGTGGCCGTCGCGGTGTGCCTTTCCCGGCTGGTCACCGGCGTCCACTACCCCTCGGACGTGGCGGCCGGTGCCGCCCTGGGCGCCCTCACGGCCCGGCTCGGCGCCGACTGGATGCGAGGGGGCGCCGCCCGTGGCTGACACCACCGCCGTCCTGCGCCGGCGCACCCCCGAGCGTCCCCCGGCGCCACCGCCCGGCGCGGGTGGCCTGCTGACCGGCCTGCTGCGCACCGCACGCCCCAAGCAGTGGGTCAAGAACGTCCTGGTCGTCGCCGCCCCGGCCGCCGCCGGCGAACTGTTCACCACGCCCGCCCTGACCCGGCTCCCCCTGACCTTCCTCCTGTTCACGGCCTGCGCCGCCGCCGTCTACCTGGTCAACGACGCCCGCGACGCCGACGCCGACCGCGCCCACCCGGTCAAACGGCACCGCCCGGTCGCCGCCGGGCAGGTCCCCGTCCCCGTCGCCTACGCCGCCGGCGGCGCCCTCGCCCTCCTCGCGCCCGCCACCGCGCTCTGGCTCTGCCCGCCCGCCGTCGCCGCCCTGCTGACCGCCTACCTCGCCATGCAACTGGCGTACTGCGTCACCCTCAAGCACGTCCTCGTCGTCGACCTCGTCGTCGTCACCACGGGCTTCCTGATGCGGGCGGTGACCGGTGGACTGGCGCTCGGCCTCCCGCTCTCCCGCTGGTTCCTGATCACCACCGGCTTCGGAGCGCTGTTCATGGTCTCCGCCAAGCGCTACTCCGAGGCCGTGCAGATGGCCGGGGCGGCGGGCGCCACCCGCGCGCTGCTCACCGAGTACACCGTCGGCTACCTGCGGTTCGTCTGGCAGCTCGCGGCCGGTGTCGCCGTCCTCGGCTACTGCCTGTGGGCCCTGGAGGAGGGCGGCGTCCCGCACGCCGGCCTGCTGCCCTGGCGCCAGCTCTCCGTGGTCGCCTTCGTCCTCGCCGTGCTGCGCTACGCCGTCTTCGCCGACCGGGGCACGGCCGGCGAACCCGAGGACGTGGTGCTGCGCGACCGCGCGCTCGCCGTCATCGGGGTGGTCTGGGCCGCGATGTACGGGGCCGCGGTGGCCAACTGGTGAGCACGGCGGGCGGCACCGGCGGGACGGCGGGCACGGCGGGCGGCGCGGCGGGCGGACCGGGCGGTACGGCGAGCGCGCCCGGTCCCCGCCGGGAACTCGTCGGCTTCGCCTCCGTCGGCCTGCTCGCCTACGCCGTCGACCTCGCCCTCTTCACCTGCCTGCGCGGACCGGCCGGACTCGGCCCGCTCACCGCCAAGGCGCTGGCGTTCGTCGCCGGCTGCTCGGTGGCCTACGCCGGCAACGCGCTCTTCACCTACCGGCACACCCGCCCCCGGGGCCCGCACCCCTACGCCGTCTTCTTCGCGGTCAACCTCGCCGGGGCCGCCGTACAACTCCTCTGCCTCGCCGTCAGCCACTACGGCCTCGGCCTCACCTCGCAGCGCGCCGACACCGTCTCCGGCGCGGGAATCGGCATGGCGCTGGCCACGCTGCTGCGTTTCTGGGGCACAAGGACACTGGTTTTCCCGACCGGGGGCAGAGACGGACCATGGACTGGCTGAAAAAGCTTCCCGTAGTGGGCCCGTGGGCGGCGCGGCTGATGGCCACGCACGCGTGGCGGTCGTACGAGCGCCTGGACCGGGTGAAGTGGACGCGGCTGGCCGCCGCCATGACCTTCAGCAGCTTCGTCGCGCTGTTCCCGCTGCTCTCGCTGGGCGCCGCGATCACCGCCGCCACGCTCAGCGAGCGGCAGCAGAAGGAGGTCCAGGACGCGATCGCCGATCAGTTCCCCGGACTCGGCGACCAGCTGGACATCGAGGGGCTGGTGGCGAACGCCGGCACCGTCGGGCTGATCGCCGCCGCCCTGCTGCTGTTCACCGGCATGAACTGGGTCGACTCGACCCGGGGCTGTCTGCGGGCGGTGTGGGAACTGCCCGACGAGGACGACAACCCCCTCCTGCGCCGGGCCAAGGACGGCGGCATCCTGATCGGCTTCGGCGGCGCGCTGCTGGTCACCCTCGCCTTCTCCACCGTCGCCTCCGCGCTGGCCGGCCGGCTCGTCCGGCACCTGGGCATGGACGACGGCGGCGTCGGCGGGGTGCTGCTGTACGTCGCCGCGTTCGCCGTCGCCGTACTCGCCGACTTCCTGGTCCTGCTCTACGTCCTGACCCTGCTGCCCGGCGCCGAGCCCGAGCGCCGCCGGCTGCTGGTGGCGGCGCTGATCGGCGCGGTCGGCTTCGAACTGCTCAAGCTGCTGCTGAGCAGCTACGTGCGGGGCGTGGCCGCGAAGAGCATGTACGGCGCGTTCGGCGTCCCCGTCGCCCTGCTGCTGTGGATCAACTTCACCTCGAAGCTGGTCCTGTTCTGCGCCGCCTGGACGGCGACCGGCGGCAAGGAGACCGAACCCGCCGACGTCACGGACGGGTCCGGCGACGCACCAGGTCCGGCAGCGGCCACCGGCGGTTGACCAGGAACGCGGCGCCCGCGAGCAGCACCAGCACCCCGCCGGTGATCGCCAGCGCCGTCCCGGCGCCGCCGGAGCCGCCCGCCGCGGCGGCGCCGACGGTCTTCGTGCCGGTGGCCGCGTCACCGCTGCCGCCGGCCTCACCCCCGGCCTGGCCCTCGCCCGTCGCCGGGGAGGCGCTCGCCCCGGCGCCCTTCGGGGCCACCAGCTCGCCCACCGGCTCGACCTTGCCGGCCGCCTTGAACCCCCAGTCGAAGAGCTCGGCGGTCTCCTTGTAGACCTCGTTGTGGTCGTTCTTCTCCGGGTTCATGACCGTGACCAGGAGCACCTTGCCGTCGCGCTCGGCGACCCCGGTGAAGGTGGCGCCCGCGTTGGTGGTGTTGCCGTTCTTGACGCCGGCGATGCCCTCGTACTGCTCTATGTCGTAGTCGCCGGTCAGCAGCCGGTTGGTGTTCTGTATCTCGAAGGACCCGCGGACCTTCTTGCCCTTCTTGTTCTTCGTCGTCTCGCCCGGGAACTTCGCGCTGACCGTCGAGCAGTACTCGCGGAAGTCCGCCTTCTGCAGCCCGGAGCGGGCGAACAGGGTCAGGTCGTACGCGGACGAGACCTGGCCGGGGGCGTCGTACCCGTCGGGGCTGACCACGTGGGTGTCGAGGGCCTGGAGCTCCTCGGCGTGCTCGTTCATGTCGGCGACCGTCTTGTCCACGCCGCCGTTCATCGCGGACAGCACGTGCACGGCGTCGTTGCCGGAGCGCAGGAAGACACCGAGCCACAGGTCGTGGACGGTGTACGTCTCGTTCTCCTTGATCCCGACCATGCTGGACCCGGAACCGATGCCCTCCAGGTCGGAGGGGGCGACCTTGTGCTCGGTCGTCTTCGGGAACCGCGGCAGCAGCGTGTCGGCGAACAGCATCTTCAGGGTGGACGCCGGGGCCAGCTGCCAGTGGGCGTTGTGCGAGGCCAGGACCTCGCCGGACTCGGCGTCGGAGACGATCCAGGAGCGGGCGGTGATGTCCTTGGGCAGCACGGGCACACCGTCGGCGAGATTGGCCTGCGTCCCCGGCTGCCCGAGGCGGGCGCCGCCCACGGACGACATGTTCGCCGGGGGCGTGGCGGAGGGGCTCGCCGAGGAATCCGGGCTCGGCGCGGCGTACGCGGCCGGTGAGGCCAGCGCGAGGGCCGAGACGGTGGTCAGGACGGCGGGAGTGACCAGCAACGATCGCCGGACGGTCTTCTTGGGTGCGGGCACGGTCGAGAACGTACCGCCCGTTCCCCGCGCCGTCCCACCCGCCTCCCCACCCCGGACACGGAACCGGACACGCGGCGGCGATACTGGCTGCATGAAGCTCAGCCGTCCCGTCTCCTGGTTCCTGCTCGCCTTCGGGGTGTGGTCCTGGATCATCTGGATCACTTTCGTCAAGAATCTCGCCAAGGACAGCAGCGGGCTCGCGTTCGAGAACGGCGACCCCACGGCGTACTTCTGGGTCCACCTGCTGCTGGCGGTGGTCTCCTTCCTACTGGGGACGGTCGTCGGGGTCATCGGGTTGCGCGGCCTGCGCGCACTGCGCCGCACGTCATAGTCGCGGCTTCACAAGGGGTGGGGTAGGAACACGATGGTGATCGTCATGGCGCTGGTCGCGCTGCTGGTGGTGGGCGTCCTGGTGGCGGCCAACTGGTATGTGTGGCGGCGCCTGTTCCGCGACACGACCCGGCGCGCGGGCGGCGTGCGCCGGGCGGGCGCGGTCCTGGTCGCCGGCGGCTGGCTGCTGGCCGTCGGCGCGCTGGTCGCCGAGCGCTCGGGCGCGCCCTTCTGGCTCCAGCGGGTCCTGGGGTGGCCGGGCTTCCTGTGGATGGCCCTCTCGGTCTACCTGCTGCTGGCGCTGCTGGTGGGGGAGGCGGTACGGCCGCTGCTGCGGCTCCTGCTGGAACGGCGGGCCGCGGGGCGGGCGCCCGCCCCGGCGCCGGCCCCGGAGTCCGGCGCCGACGTGCCGACGGAGCGCGTGGCGGCGGGGGCCGCGGCCCCGTCTCCGGGCGGTGACGGCACGGCCGCCACGGCCGCCACGTCTGGTGCGTCCGGTCCGTCCGGTGCGGCGGCCGGGGAGGCCGCGCCCGCCGCGTCTCCCGGGGCCGGAACCACTGCCACCACCGCCCCCACGCCCACCTCCGCCACCCCCCTCGCCGTCCCCTCCCGCCGCCTCTTCGTCTCCCGGGTCGTCGGCGGGGCCGCCGCCGCGGTGGCCGTGGGGACGGTCGGCTACGGCACGTACGGCGTGCTGAACGGGCCGACCGTGAAGCGCGTCACCGTGCCCCTGGCCAAGCTGCCGCGCGCCGCGCACGGGTTCCGGATCACCGTGGTCAGCGACATCCACCTCGGCCCGGTCCTGGGCCGGGGCTTCGCGCAGAAGGTCGTCGACACGGTCAACGGCACCCAGCCCGACCTGATAGCGGTCGTCGGCGACCTGGTCGACGGCAGCGTCAAGGACCTCGGTCCGGCCGCCGCGCCGCTCGCGCAGCTCAGCGCCCGGCACGGCGCGTACTTCGTCACCGGCAACCACGAGTACTTCTCCGGCGCCGAGCAGTGGGTGGAGGAGGTGCGGCGCCTGGGGCTGCTGCCCCTGGAGAACGCCCGTACCGAACTGCCCCACTTCGACCTGGCCGGCGTCAACGACATCAGCGGCGAGGACGAGGGCCAGGGCCCCGACTACGAGCGCGCCCTCGGCGACCGCGACCGCAGCCGCGCCTGTGTGCTCCTCGCCCACCAGCCGGTGATGATCCACGACGCCGTCGACCACGGCGTCGACCTCCAGCTCTCCGGCCACACCCACGGCGGCCAGCTCTGGCCCGGCCCGCTCCTGGCCGCCGCCGCCAACCCGACCGTGGCCGGCCTGGAGCGCTACGGCGACACCCAGCTCTACGTCAGCCGCGGCGCGGGTGCCTGGGGCCCGCCCACGCGCGTGGGCGCCGAGTCCGACATCACCGTCATCGAACTGGCCTCCCGCCAGGCCTGACGGCCCCCTCCGGGCGGACGGGCCTCCTCACCCCGTCTCCGCCCCCGCCCCCTCCGCCCGGTCGGGCAGCACCACCGTCACCGCGAGCCCCTCGCCCGGCGCGGTCCGCACGTCGACCTCACCGCCGTGCGCGTGCACCGCGCCCTGCACGATGGCCAGCCCCAGGCCGCTGCCCGCGCCGCCGCCCGCCCGGAAGAACCGGTCGAAGACCCGGGCCGCGTCCTCCGCCGTCAGCCCCGGCCCCCTGTCCTCGACCGACAGCCGCACGACCCCTTCGACGCGCTCCGCGCAGAGCCGCACCGGCACGTCCGCCGGGGTGTGCACCCGTACGTTCGCCACCAGGTTGCCGACCACCTGCCGCAGCCCCGACTCGTCGGCGCACACCGTCAGCTCCCCCTCGGCGTCCACGGTGACCGGCCGCTCGGGCTGCTGGACACGCAGGTCCTCGGCCGCGTCCCGCAGCAGGCGGCCGACGTCGACGGGGCGCAGCCGCAGCTCGGGGCGCTGGTCGAGGCGGGCGAGGGTGAGCAGCTCGTCCACCAGCCGGCCCATCCGGTCGGCCTCCGCGAGGACCCGTTCCCAGGCCCGCTTCCGCTCGGCCGGCTCGCGCAGCATGCCCTTGTCGTAGAGCTGGAGGTACCCGCGTATCGCGGCCAGCGGGGTGCGCAGTTCGTGCGAGGCGTCGGCGACGAAGCGGCGCAGCTGGGCCGTGCTGCGCTCGCGCGTGCGGTACGCCGACTCCACCTGGTGGAGCATGGAGTTCAGCGCGAGCCGCAGTTGCTCCACCTCCGCGGTGGCCTCCCGGCTGGAGGGCACCCGCCGGGTCAGGTCGCCCTCGGCGATCGCCGACGAGGTCTCCACCATGTCCTCCAGGGGCCGCATCCGGCGCCGCACGCTCATCATCGTCAGCCAGGCCAGCGTCGCCAACAGCAGCGTGCCGACGCCCAGGTCGAGCCGGAGGGCCTTGGCGACGCCGGTGTGCAGGGCGTCGGTGGAGGCGGCGACCAGGACGAACCTGCCGTCGGAGAGCCGGGTGGCGGTGACCCGGTAGGCGGTGTCGCGCACGCTGACGTCGTGCGGCTCGGGGTCGGCGGCCAGCGGCGCCGGGTCGGCCACCGCGGCGGCCAGGGCCCGCTGGCCGTCGGTCGGCTCGTACCCGGCGAGGGCGAGCGCCCGGCCCCGCCGGTCGGTGGCGGCGATGAGGCTGTCCGGCGCCCGGTCGTCCGCGTCGCCGTTCAGGAACCGGTCCCGGACCAGCGTCACCGCGCCCAGCGCGTCGAGCTGCTCCATGGTGAGCGGCGCGGTGCCCAGCGACTGGCGGGTGCGCAGCAGCTCGGCGTCGATCTGGTCGATCAGATAGTGCCGCATGCCCACCAGGCTGACCGCGGTCGCCACGACGACGCCGACGGCCAGCAGCGCCATGTTCGCCACCGCCAGCTTGGCGCGCAGCGAGGGGATGCCCCGCCCGCGCCGGAACAGGACACGCCGCAGGGCCCTCACGCGAGCCCGTACCCGACGCCCCGCCGCGTGGTGATCAGCGGCGGTCCCAGCGCGTCCAGCTTGCGCCGCAGATAGCTGACGTAGGTCTCCACGACGGTCGACTCGGACGGCGCGTGCTCGTACTGCCAGACGTGGCGCAGCAGTTGGTCCTTGGGCACGATCCGCCCGCCGTTGCGCACCAGGAAGCGCAGGAGCGCGTACTCGGTCGGGGTCAGCTCGACCGAGCGGTCGCCGCGCCGGGCCGTGTACGTCGTCTCGTCCAGCTCCAGGTCGCCGTAGGTGAGCGGGGGCCGTTCGGGCAGCACGTCGGCGGGGCGGACCCGGCGCAGCACCGCCTGGACGCGGGCGACCACCTCGTCGATGTTGAACGGCTTGGTGATGTAGTCGTCGCCGAAGCCGAGCGCGCCGACGATCTCGGCGGGCGCGTCCCGCGCCGTGACGAAGACCAGCGCCAACTCCGGGCACCGGGCCCGCAGTTCCTTGCCGAGCGCGCGGCCGTCGCCGTCGGGCAGCATCACGTCGAGCAGCGCCGCGTCCGGCCGGGTGGTCCCGGCGAGCGCGAGGGCGTCGCGGACGGTGGCCGCGCACATCACCTCGAAGCCGTGGAAGCGCAGGGCGATGGCGAGGACGTCCGCGATGCTCGGTTCGTCCTCCACCACCAGCACGGTGCCGGGACCCGTCGTCATGCCCCCAGTATCGGCGCGGGCCGTGGCCGCGGGGGCGGTTCCCGCTTTGGAGTTCCTTGAGAGTCGGGCCCGGCCGGTGTCCACGCCCGTGCCGCGCCCCCGATTCTGAGGCGCAGGACCTGGGGGGACCGACCGACTTTTCCTGGAATGAAGGAGTTTGGGCGTGACGGCATTGGCGCGATGGTGCTACCGGCACCGGCTGGTGGTCCTGGTGTTGTGGGCGGGGGCGGTGTTCGGGCTCGTGGCGGGGGGTTCGGCCGCGGGGACGAGCTACTCGAACGTCTTCTCGCTGCCGGACACGGACTCCAGCGAGGCCTTCGACCTGATGGAGAAGGCGTTCCCGGAGAGTTCCGGCGACACCGACACGGTGGTGTGGAAGGTCGACGAGGGCTCCGTGCGGGACGCCTCCGTACGGTCCCGGATCGAACCCGCGCTGGAGGAGATCGGCCGGATGGCGGGCGTCGGCGCGGTCAGCAGCCCCTACGGCGCCGACGGCGCGGCCCAGGTGAGCCGGGACGGGACGATCGCGTACGCCCAGGTCACCTTCACCGAGCAGGCCAACTCCGTGGAACTGGCGGTGATCGAGGACGTCATGGACACGGCGCGGGGCGCCGAACGCGCCGGTCTGACGGTGGAGCTGGGCGGGCAGGCCATCGCCCGTACCCAGGAGCTGCCGATGGGCACCGCCGAACTGGTCGGCATCGGGGCGGCGGCCATCGTCCTGTTCCTGACCTTCGGGTCGCTGTTCGCGATGCTGCTGCCGCTGGTCACCGCGATCGCCGGCGTGGCCAGCGGCCTGATGTCCACGACCCTGCTCAGCCACGTCACCGACGTGCCCGAGGTGGCCCCGCTGCTGGCCACGCTCATCGGCCTCGGCGTCGGCATCGACTACGCCCTGTTCATCGTCACCCGGCACCGGCGCGGCATCCTGCGCGGCATGGAACCGGAGGAGGCGGCCGTGACCGCCCTCAACACCTCCGGACGGGCGGTGCTGTTCGCGGGCGGCACGGTGTGCATCGCGCTCGCCGGGATGCTGGTGATGAACATGGACTTCCTGAACGGCGTGGTCGTCGCCACCTCGCTGACCGTCGTCCTCAGCGTGCTCGCCGCCGTCACCCTGCTGCCCGCGCTGCTCGGCGTGCTCGGCATGCGGGTGCTCAGCCGGCGGCAGCGGCGGCGGCTGGCCGCGACGGGACCGGAGCCGAAGGAGTCGGCCGGTCTCGCGGCGCGCTGGGCGGCGTTCGTGCAGCGGCGCCCGCGCGGTACCGCCGCGGTGGCCGTCGTGGTGATGGCGGTGCTCGCCATCCCCGTCTTCTCGCTGCGGCTCGGCGCCAGCGACCAGGGCAACCTGCCGGAGTCCACCACCACCCGGCAGGCGTACGACCTGCTCGCCGAGGGCTTCGGCCCGGGCTTCAACGGCCCGCTCCAGGTGGTCGTGGAAGGCGCTGCCCCCACCGGCCTGGTCCGGGCGATCGAGTCCACCGAGGGCGTCGCCCAGGTGGCCGCCGTACCGCCCGCGAACGGGATCTCCGTCATCCAGGTGGTGCCGACGACCTCACCGCAGTCCGTGGAGACGGACCGGCTGATCGACCGGCTGCGCGACGACGTGATCCCCCAGGCGGGCGTGGACGCGCACGTGGGCGGGGTGACGGCCGTCTTCAAGGACTTCGCGACCGTCACCGGGGACCGGCTGCCGTACTTCGTCGCCACCATCATCGCGCTGGGCTTCCTGCTGCTCCTGGTCGCGTTCCGGTCCCTGGTGGTGCCGCTGACGGCCGCGGTGATGAACCTGGTGGCCGCCGCCGCGTCGTTCGGCGTGCTGGTGGCGGTCTTCCAGTGGGGCTGGGGCTCGGAGGCCCTCGGCTTCGGCGCGGAGGGGCCGATCACCTCCTTCCTGCCGGTCATCATGCTGTCGCTGCTGTTCGGCCTGTCGATGGACTACCAGGTCTTCCTGGTGAGCCGGATGCACGAGGAGTGGGTGCACACCAAGGACAACGCCCGCGCGGTGCGGGTCGGCCTCGCCGAGACCAGCCGGGTCATCAACTCCGCCGCCCTGATCATGGTCAGCGTGTTCGCCGCGTTCGTGCTCAGCGGCGACACGGAGGGCGCGATGGCGGGCATCGGCCTGGCGGCGGCGGTCGCGCTGGACGCGTTCATCCTGCGTACGGCGCTGGTCCCGGCGGCGATGTACCTGCTGGGCCGGTCCAACTGGTGGCTGCCCAAGAGCCTGGACAAGCGGCTGCCGCACCTGGCGGTGGAGCCGGCCGAGGAGCCGGCGGCTCCGGAGGGACCCGCCTCGGTCGTGCACGGCTTCGTCCGCACCGCCGACGGCGGCCCCGTCGAGGGCGCGTCCGTCACCCTGCTGTCGTCCGGCGGCCGGCAACTCGACCACGTCACGGCCCTCGCCGACGGCTCGTACATCCTCGCCGTCCCCGCGCCGGGCACCTACCTGCTGGCGACGACCGCCCCCGGGTACGGCTCCCGGGCCGCGCACGTCACCGTGGCCGACGGCCCGCTCACGCACGACGTGGAACTGGCCGGGCACGAGGTCGACGCGGTCAACTGACCCCGTCCGGCGGGCGCTGCCTCTTCCTGCCGGGATCGGGCAGCGCCGCCGTCATGCCCGGCAGGAAGTCCCTGAACAGCTCGTGCACCTCGCGCACCAGCGGGCGCAGCACCCGGAACCGGGCCAGCACGACGCCCCGCGCGGTCAGCCGGGCGCCGCGCTCGGCCAGCCGGTAGCTGCGCTCGCGCCCCTCGGTCCGGTCGAAGATCCAGTACAGGACGAGCCCCATCTGCGACAGCCACATCAGCTCCGGCAGGATGTCCCGCAGCTCCTCCGGCACCTTCGTCTTCGTCCCGGCCAGCACCGCCCGGTGGACGCTGATGGCCTCCACGCGCGCGTGCTCCGACTCCGGGGAGAACGGGCTGAGCGGGCTGTCCGGGTCGGCGGCGTTCTTGAAGAACTGCACCGCGAACTCGTGGTACGGCGTCGCGATGTCCAGCCACACCTTCAGCACGCCCGCCAGCCGGGCCTCCAGGTCGGTCTCCCGCGCCAGCACGTCCCGGACCGCCACCTGGTGCTCGGCGGCGATCCGGTCGTAGAAGCCCTGGATGAGGTGTTCCTTGCCGGCGAAGTAGTAGTAGGCGTTGCCGACGGAGACCCCGGCCTCCTGGGCGATGGCCCGCATGGTCGTCTTGTCGTACCCCCGCTCCTGGAACAGCCGCATCGCCGTCTCCAGGATCAGGGCGCGGGTCTGCTCGGACTTGCTGAGGTGGGCTCCGTCACCGGGGCCGTCGTTCTTCGCGGGCACGTCCAGAGCCTAGCCAGTGCGGCAGGAGCCGTCGGCACAGCCCGGCGCGGTGTACGTCCAGCCGGCGCTCGGATGGTACGTCCAGCCGTCGGCCCGGCGGTACGCCTGGCCGCCCCACCGGGT
The DNA here is from genome assembly GCF_044768905.1 of Streptomyces sp. NPDC090994. Lineage (NCBI taxonomy): Bacteria > Bacillati > Actinomycetota > Actinomycetes > Kitasatosporales > Streptomycetaceae > Streptomyces > Streptomyces sp. NPDC090994. The sequence goes on along the minus strand of NZ_JBIVWS010000001.1, from coordinate 531,929 downwards.
GCCCCGCCACTTGGCGGCGGCCAGCACCGCGCCCTTGGCCAGCTTCGCCCCCGAGGGGGTGCTGAGCCGGTGGGCGAGCGGCCGGTGCTCGCGCAGTGCCCACAGCACGACGATCCAGGCGGCGGCACCCCGGTAGACCTGCCCGCCGTCCCCGACGACGGTGATCTCGTCGAGGGTGGCGGCGTGGTCGAGGCCGGGGAACCGGCGGCGGGCCTCGGCGGACCCGGCGGGGACCGGCTCCAGCTCCACCAGGTGCGGCTGGCGCGTCAGCCAGTCCCGTACGAAGGCGCACAGCGCGCACTCGGCGTCGTAGAGGACGGTGAGCCGCCGTACGGGTACGGCGGCCGTCTCGGCCGGCACCGGCTCAGCGCCCGACCGTCGGAGCCACCCAGCCCTGCGGCGGCACGGGCGGCGTCTGCTCCCGCTCCATCACCCCGCGCCGCCGGATGCGGTTGAGCACGTACACGTTGCCCAGGTGCATCACGCCGAGGACCAGCAGCACCACCCCGAGCTTGGTCGACAGGGCCTCGAAGATGCCACGGGTGTCGGTGATGGTCTCGTCGCCGCTGAGGTAGAGGGCGACGAAGCCGAGGTTGACGAGGTAGAAGCCGACCACCAGGAGGTGGTTGACCGCGTCGGCGAGCTTCTCGTTGCCGTGCAGTACGTCGGCGAGGAAGACCCGCCCGTTGCGGCTGAGCGTACGGGCCACCCAGATGGTCAGCCCGATGCTGACGGCCAGGTAGATGACGTAGGCGATGACGGTGCGGTCCATGCCCCACCCCTTCTTGAACGCGTTCAAAACGCTGACAGGAGAGACTCTAGACCTGCTTTTGAACGTGTTCAACTCAAGGGGCGGGTGGCCCGCGTCACGCGCGGCGGGCGAGCTGGGGCCGCTTGCGGTAGTCGGTCAGGCCGATCACGTTGCCCCAGGGATCGGCGAACTCCACCGTCCACCCGGTGGCACTGGAGAACGGCCCGTCGTACGGCTCGACCCCGGCGTCCGTCAGTGCCCGCGCGGCGGCCTTGGCGTCCGGCACCTCCAGCCAGACCCGGGGGGACGGCCAGGGCGGCGGCCGGTGCCCGAACCCCTCCTCGTACCGCAGCGCGATCCCCGGCGTCTCCTTGCCGGCCTTCAGCAGCGCGATCCCGCCCTCGTCGAACCGGAATCCGACCTCGAACCCGGCCCGCTCGTAGAACTCCACCGCCTCGCCGAGATCCCCGACCGGCAGCAGCACGTTGTCGAACCCGAGCAGCTCGTACGACTCGTCATCTGACATGGCGTCAGGGTAGGTCGATGATCACCCGGGGAGGCTGATTGTCAGCCCTGCCCGGGCGCGCTCTTCGCCCGTCCGGCGGCAAGGATCTCGCCGACGTCGAGGGTCACCTCGGCGCCGAGCGAGCCGGGGAGGGTGACCGTATCGCCGGAGGTGTGGACGCGGTGGGTGGTGTAGTCGGCGCCGTCGGGGTCGGTGAGGACGTGGAGGCGGTTGTGCTTGCGGTCGACGATGACGTACAGAGGGATCTTGGCGGAGGCGTAGGCGGTGACTTTGGCGCGCAGGTCGGTTCGGTAGTTGCTGGAGGTGACCTCCAGGACCAGGCGGAAGCAGACGGGGTCGTAGCAGTTGTTTTCGATGAGGTGGTCACGGTAATCCGCGTCCACGAGGGCGAGGTCCGGGATCGCGTAGTCCTCGGCGCCGGTCGGCAGCCACAGACCGATGCCCTGGATCAATCGTGAGTCCCCCCTGTGGAGGTTGGCTGCCAGGAAGGGCAGAGTCAGGTCGGTCAGGACTTCGCCATGCGGGCCGTCCGGCGGCGGGGACACGAGGAGCTGGTCTCCGATGATCTCGACGCGGTAGCCCGGAAGGCGGTCCATGAGAAGGTTCGCCTGCGTGATCAGTGGACGCTCGTAGGCGGGCCGCTCGACGGATGCTGCGGACATCACATGCCTCCCGTGGGCTGGTGTCGAGAGCATCATCGTAGGCCGGGGGACACCCTGGAGGCAGGGCGAGCGCCGTTCACCCGAACGCGTGGCGCACGCCGAAGGGCCCCGTCTCCACCGGAAACGGGGCCCTCACCGGCAGGAAACCGACGGACGTCAGAAGCGGCGCGTGATCAGCGCCCGCTTCACCTCCGCGATCGCCTTGGTGACCTCGATGCCGCGCGGGCAGGCGTCCGTGCAGTTGAAGGTCGTGCGGCAGCGCCAGACGCCGTCGCGGTCGTTGAGGATCTCCAGCCGCTGCTCGCCGGCCTCGTCACGCGAGTCGAAGATGAAGCGGTGGGCGTTGACGATGGCGGCCGGGCCGAAGTACTGGCCGTCGTTCCAGAACACCGGGCAGGACGACGTGCACGCGGCGCACAGGATGCACTTGGTCGTGTCGTCGAACCGCTCGCGGTCCTCGGCCGACTGGAGCCGCTCGCGCGTCGGCTCGTTGGTGTCCTTCGTGATCAGGAAGGGCATCACGTCGCGGTACGCCTGGAAGAACGGCTCCATGTCGACGACCAGGTCCTTGAGGACCGTCAGGCCCTTGATGGGCTCGACCGTGATCGGCTTCTCGGGGCTGATGTCCTTGATCAGCGTCTTGCAGGCGAGGCGGTTCTTGCCGTTGATCCGCATCGCGTCGGACCCGCAGATGCCGTGGGCGCAGGAGCGGCGGAAGGTGAGCGTGCCGTCCAGTTCCCACTTGATCTTGTGGAGGGCGTCCAGGACGCGCTCCTTGGGGTCCATCTCCAGCTGGAAGTCTTCCCAGGTCGCCTCGGCCGAGACCTCCGGGTTGAACCGGCGCACGCGGACCGTGACCGTGATGTAGGGGGAGTCGGCGAAACCGGGCTCGGGGGCTCCGGCCGCGTCCGCCTTGTCCAGAACAGGGGTAGCCATCAGTACTTACGCTCCATCGGCTGGTAGCGGGTCTGGACGACCGGCTTGTAGTCGAGACGGATGGACTCGGTGCCGTCGTCGCCGACCTCGCGGTACGCCATGGTGTGGCGCATGAAGTTCACGTCGTCGCGGTTGGGGTAGTCCTCGCGGTAGTGACCGCCGCGCGACTCCTTGCGGGCCAGCGCGGAGACGGCCATGACCTCGGCCAGGTCGAGCAGGTTGCCCAGCTCGACGGCCTCCAGGAGGTCGGTGTTGAACCGCTTGCCCTTGTCCTGGATCGAGACGTTCTTGTAGCGGGCGCGCAGCTCGCCGATCTTCTCGACCGCCGTCTTGATCGTCTGCTCGGTGCGGAACACCATGACGTTGGCGTCCATGGTCTCCTGCAGCTCGCGGCGCAGCTCCGAGACCCGCTCGTTGCCGGTGGAGGTGCGCAGCCGCTCGATCTGCTCGACGACCAGGGACTCGGGGGAGTCCGGCAGCTCGACGAAGTCGGCCGAGTGCGCGTACCGGGCCGCCGCGATGCCCGCCCGCTTGCCGAAGACGTTGATGTCCAGCAGCGAGTTGGTGCCCAGGCGGTTGGCGCCGTGCACCGACACGCAGGCGACCTCGCCGGCCGCGTACAGCCCCGGCACGACGGTGGTGTTGTCCGCCAGGACCTCACCCTCGACGTTGGTCGGGATGCCGCCCATCGCGTAGTGCGCGGTGGGCTGGATCGGGATCGGGTCCGTGTACGGCTCGATGCCGAGGTACGTACGGGCGAACTCGGTGATGTCGGGCAGCTTGGCGTCCAGCTGCTCCGGCGGGAGGTGGGTGAGGTCCAGGTAGACGTGGTCGCCCTCGGGACCGCAGCCGCGGCCCTCCCGGATCTCCGTGTAGATGGACCGGGACACGACGTCGCGGGAGGCCAGGTCCTTCATGACGGGCGCGTACTTCTCCATGAAGCGCTCGCCGTCCTTGTTGCGCAGGATGCCGCCCTCACCGCGGGCGCCCTCGGTGAGCAGGATGCCCATGCGCCAGATGCCGGTCGGGTGGAACTGGAAGAACTCCATGTCCTCCAGCGGCAGCCCGCGCCGGTAGCAGGCCGCCTGGCCGTCACCGGTGAGGGTGTGCGCGTTGGACGTCACCTTGAAGAACTTGCCGGTGCCGCCGGACGCGTAGATCACGGACTTGGCGTGGAAGACGTGGATCTCGCCGGTGGCCAGCTCGTAGGCGACCACACCGGCGGACTTCTTGACGCCGTCCACCTCGGTCATGATCTGGTCCAGGACGTAGAACTCGTTGAAGAACTCCACGCCCTCCTTGACGCAGTTCTGGTACAGCGTCTGGAGGATCATGTGACCGGTGCGGTCCGCGGCGTAGCAGGACCGGCGGACCGGGGCCTCGCCGTGGTTGCGGGAGTGACCGCCGAAGCGGCGCTGGTCGATGGTGCCGTTCGGGGTCCGGTTGAACGGCAGGCCCATCTTCTCCAGGTCGAGGACGGAGTCGATGGCCTCCTTCGCCAGGATCTCGGCGGCGTCCTGGTCGACCAGGTAGTCACCGCCCTTGACCGTGTCGAAGGTGTGCCACTCCCAGTTGTCCTCCTCCACGTTGGCCAGCGCGGCGGCCATGCCGCCCTGCGCGGCGCCCGTGTGGGAGCGGGTGGGGTAGAGCTTCGTCAGGACGGCCGTGCGGCTGCGCTTGGTCGCCTCGATGGCGGCCCGCATACCGGCGCCACCGGCGCCGACGATGACGGTGTCGTACTTGTGTACCTTCATGATTCGCAGCCCCGTGCCTAGCGGATGTTCGGGTCGAAGGTGAAGATCACCAGCGTGCCCAGCAGAATGGTGAACACCGTGGCGGTGTAGAGCAGGCCCTTCAGCCACAGGCGCGTGTTCGGGCGCTCGGCGTAGTCGTTGATGACCGTGCGCAGGCCGTTGGCGCCGTGCAGCATCGCCAGCCACAGCATCAGCAGATCCCAGACCTGCCAGAACGGGGACGCCCAGCGGCCCGCCACGAAGGCGAAGCCGATCTTGGAGACGCCGCCGTCGAGGACCAGCTGGATCAGCAGGTGGCCGAGGACCAGGACGACCAGCACCACGCCGGACAGCCGCATGAACAGCCAGCCGTACATCTCGAAGTTGCCCCGGGTGGACTTCGGGGACTTCTTGGTGCGCTTGCGCGGGGGCTCGATGAGCGGCGCGGGGTTGTCGACCGTGTAGACGGAGGAACCCTCGACGGGGCCGACCCCGGAGGCGGTTTCAGTCGTGGACATCTGCGTCAGCTCCCGAACAGTTCACGAGCGGCGTGGCCGAGGACCGGGTACAGGGCCCCGATCATCAGCACCAGCCACACGGCGACGACGGACCAGAGCATCTGCTTCTGGTAGCGAGCGCCCTTGACCCAGAAGTCGACGGCGATGACGCGCAGACCGTTGAGCGCGTGGAAGAGGATGGCGGCGACGAGGCCGTACTCCAGCAGCGCGACGATCGGCGACTTGTACGTGGCCACGACCTTGTCGTAGGCCTCGGGGGAGACACGCACGAGAGCGGTGTCCAGCACGTGTACGAACAGGAAGAAGAAGATGAGGACGCCGGTGACTCGGTGAGCCACCCAGGACCACATTCCTTCCCGGCCGCGGTACAGCGTTCCAGCCGGCACGGAAGTTTCCTCCGGGAGCGGGGGTTGGGGCCGCGCCGGCTTCTCTGTCGGTGGGCCCGGCCGGGTACGGTCCACCGGCCCCCAGCATCGTAGCCAGCGCTCGCTGTCGTTCTTACAGCGGGCCTACCGGTGTGATCAAAGTTGCACGCAACGGAGTACCGGCGGCGCTACCGGGGTGGGGGGCTTGTCCGGTTTGCGGGGTGCGGGGCGTCGGTGGCTGGCCGCGCCCCGCGGCGGAGCCGCCCTGTCACAGCCTCGCGCCCCTGGCGACGCTCCTCAGCCGTTGCCTCGCCAGGCGCCGGAGTTCGTCCGCCGCGACCACTCGTTCGTCCTCGGGATCGTTCGCCAATCGTGATCGGATGGCGGTCAGGACGTGGTTCAGGGACTCGTCTTCGGGGATCCCGTCGAGACAGATGACGAACGCGTGTCCGAATCGGGACTCATAGGCGGCGTGGGCCGCCCGCAAGGCCGTGCCGGCCGCCGCGTAGGTGCTCTCGGGCAGGGCCGGCAGGGATTCCGCCGCCAGGGCCTCCGTCAGCTCCTCGGCGCTCAGGTCGTACGCCGCCTCGTCGGCCGCCGCCAGCAGGGCGGGGAGGTCGGGGTAGGGGCGGTGGGCGGCGAGGCGGTGGGCCCAGGGGGTGCTGTTCAGGCAGGTGAGGAGGGTGCTGACGGTGTGCTCGGGGCTCGCGGTGTTGAAGAAATGCAGGGGGGTCGGAGTGGTACGGGTTTGGGCCGGTACGGGTATGGCCACCCGGCCGGGGAGATCTGGAAGACGGTGCGCAGGCAGCGTGGGTCCTTGTGCGTCACGTGTGTGTCGGCAGGGGCTCGTGTGAGTTGTGTGGCGTCACGTTAGCGAGTGAGGGCATGACATGTCCGAGCGATACCTGAATTTCACCCGAACGGGAGAGTTTCAGAACGGGTGCTGGACGTTTCCTGTCGGTACCGGCCGTAGGTTGACGCCGTGAGTCAGCACGGACGCCGTGGACCGGCGAGGCAGAGGGCGGGGCGGCGGGCGGTGGCCGCCGGTACGGCGGTCGTCGCGCTCGGCGCGGGGCTGTGGGCCTGCGACGGGGGGTCATCGGGGTCGGCGGGCCGCTCCGCCGAGGGGCTCTCCGCGGCCTCGCCCTCGGACAGCCCGTCGCCGACCCGGTCCTACGCCCTGTCCGGCGAACCCCGCACCATACCCGCCGTACGCGACCACACCCCGGCGCGCGGACCGGGCTGGAAGCCTGCCGACGACCACCGGGTCGTCGTCTCCGACGCCGCCCTCGCCGACGAGGGCAGGCTCATAGCGAGCGAGCTGGGGCTGACGTACGCGGGCGAGAAGGACGACGAGAAGTCCGGGGACCTGCGGCTGGAGACCGCGGACGCGGGCGGCGCCGGCAGCGAGTCGTACACCATGACCGTGCGCGACGGGCGGGTCACCGTCAGCGCGCCCGGGGAGAGCGGCGTCTTCTACGGCACCCGGACCCTGAAGCAGGCGGTCCGGGCGGACGGCGCGGCGCCCGAGGGGGTCGTGAAGGACGAGCCCGCCAAGGAGCGGCGCGGGTTCATGCTGGACATCGCCCGCAAGCACTACTCGGCCGACTGGATCAAGGACCGGATACGGGAGCTGGGCGACCTGAAGTACAACGAGCTGGGGCTGCACTTCTCCGACGACCAGGGCTTCCGCATCGAGTCCTCCTCGCACCCGGAGATCGTCTCGGCCGACCACCTCACCAAGGCACAGGTCGAGGAGATCGTCGCGCTGGCCGAGGAGCGGCACATCACCGTCGTCCCCGAGATCGACTCGCCCGGCCACCTCGGCGCCGTCATCGCCGCCCACCCCGACCTCCAGCTGCGCAACGCGCAGGGCACGGCGACCAAGGGCGCGATCGACATCTCCGAGCCCGGGGCCGCCGAGATCGTCGACGACCTGATCGACGAGTACTCCGACGTCTTCCCCGGCGGCCAGTGGCACCTGGGCGGCGACGAGTACCAGGCGCTGACCGTCTCCGACCCGGAGGCGTCCTACCCGCAGCTCGCCGCCGCGGCCCGCGAGAAGTACGGCTCCGGCGCCACCGTCGAGGACCTCACCGCGGGCTGGCTCAACGACCGCGCCGCCACCGTCCAGAAGAACGACCGCACCCCGCGCGCCTGGAACGACGGCTTCTTCAAGGACAGCGACCCGGCGGCGGCCGACGACATCCTGGTCGCCTACTGGACAGGCAAGGAGATCGGCGCCCGGCAGCCCGCCGAGTACCTCGCCGAGGGCCGTGAGGTCATCAACTACAACGACGAGTTCCTCTACTACGTGCTCGGCCAGCCGCAGACCTTCGTCTACCCGACCGGCGAGCGGATCTACGAGCAGTGGACCCCGCGCGTGATCCGCGGCACCGAGCCGGTCGACGCCAAGTACGACGATCAGATCCTCGGCGGCAGCTTCGCCGTCTGGGGCGACTACCCGAGCGCCCAGACCGAGGACCAGGTCGCGGCCGGCATCCGGCTGCCGCTGGCGGCAACGGTCCAGAAACTCTGGGACCCGGACGACCCGGAACTGTCCTGGACAGAGTTCCGCGAGCTGTCCGGCCGACTGGACTGACCCGCGTACGCCCGCGCGTCTGTGGCGATTCCCGCGCCGTTCCGGACCGGAACGACGCGGGAATTGCCCGGGAGTTGCTGCGAACTCCCCTGGACTGTGGTGGTCTGTGGACGAGCCAACGGAACACGGGGGAGCCGGACATGGGCTACTGGGGGTATCTCGTCGTGGGCCGCGCCGAGCGGCCGCTCGCCGCGCTGGACGCGCTGCCCGGTGCCGAGGACGGCATGAGCCTGCGCGCGTCCGCGCCGGGCGGCTGGCAGGTGTGGGAGTACCCGGGCGAGTCGGGCGTCGGCAACATGAACGACCTGGCCGCGCAGACCGGCGCGCCCGCGCTGTTCGGGTACGTCATGGACGGCGCCTGCGTGGTGGTGGAGGCGGCGGCACCCGAGAGCGGGGCGTGGACGACCTGCCTGGGGCGGGCGGCGATGGCCGGGTACCTGGGCGCCGAGCAGAACGGCCTGACCCTGGAGGACTACTTCCTCGAGCCGCCGGACGCCGCGGCACGGGCCGTCACCTGGGCCGCCGAGGCCGGGCACCCGGTCCGGCCCGGCGACCTGCTCGGCGTACTGACGGCCGAGCCGCCGGCCGGGAACGCCGAGGACCTCTTCTTCCGTCTCCTGGACCGGCTGGGCGTCGTGGCGCGTTCGTGACCGTCGGGGCCGAGATGTGGCGGTTCTGCGTCGATTGCGGGCAGCCGCCCCGATCCGCGTGACGAAAGGTCACCGGGCGACGCTGCTGCCGGTGTGACGACTTGGATCAGCACGACAGCGACAGCGACGGCGGCACCGGGGGCCCGGCCCTCCGCCGCCGCCCGGCCGGTGCGGTGGGCGGCGGACGCGGTGACGGCCCTGCGCGAGGGCGCCCGGCTGCGCCTCGACTACTCGGCGCGGAGCCTGTGGCGCGTCGACCGGACGATCGAGGGCATCCGCCGCGAGGAGGCGCCGTACGCGGCGGTGGAGACCGTGCTGCGCGGCTTCGGCGCCTACGCCGGTGAGGTGATCGTCCGCGAGACCGGCGGCGAGTGGTGGGCGGGCGGCGGCGACCACTGGGTGCGCACCCCGGACGGCCGCCTGTGGGACCCGATCGACGAGGCCCGCCGCTGCTACGCCGGCGACGGCTCGCTGCGGCTGCTGTGCCGGGAGGCGACGACCTCCCCGTGACCCGCACGGCACCCCCACGCCTGTGACGTCGGGGAAGCCGGACGCTGACGACCGTGGAGGCGGGGGCACGGCCGGGACCGGCCGCGCCGCACCGGGCGGGCCCAGTGGGGCACGCCCGCCACTCGGCACGGACGAGGACGGTTCTTGGGCCAGGGCCAGGGAGGGGAACGGCGCCGGACGCCCGCGTACGACGAGGAACTGGGCGCGGCCGTGGCGCGGACCCAGGCGGGCGACGAGGCCGCCTTCGCGGTCGCGTACCGGATCGTGCAGCACCGTCTCTTCGGTTATGTGCGCGCGCTGCCTCGTGACCAGGCGGAGGCGGTGCTGCTGCTGGTTGTCGTCGGCCTGGACGGCCCGGCCGCCGGCCGCGTCCTCGGCGAACGCCCCGGCGCGGTGCGCATCGCCGCCTACCGGGGGCTGGGGCGACTGGCCCGGCAGCTCGGTGCCGAGGGTGTGTGCGGCGTGGGCGGGCCGACATGACCGGGGCGGGGACGGAGGGCGGGAGCGGGAAAGCACATGAGCGGACCGCACGGCGGTCGCGGAGAGCGGCGACGAGCTACGGGCCGTGGCCGCCTTCCGCGCCGCCCGCGACACCGGACCCCTCCGTACCGTCCGCACCCGGCACCGGAACGACTGGCGGGGCGGGGAGCGGTGGGGTGATCCGGCCTCTGGATGTGGGCGTCCGCCGCTCGTGGCGCGGATGGCAAGCGGCGGTCGGCGGGGAAGCCGTATTCTGTCGGGTTTGTCGAGAGCTGTACGGCTGCCTGCTGTGGCCCGCTACGAGTGGTTTGCGGCTGCCATGACGCGGGAGCGCAGCGGCTCGGCGGTCAGCATGTCGGCGAACTGCCAGGAGTAGTTCGTGACCTCTTCCTCCTGCAGCTCGACGGCGTCGGCGGTGGTCCGGAACAGGAACCGGAAGTCGAAGTGCAGGTGTTCCGGCTCGCCCTTGCGGTCGTTCGCCGGGATCGAGTGAACGTCGATGTGAAGGGGTGCGTCGCCGGCCGGTTCGACCTGGTCACCGCTGATGCCGGTTTCTTCGGCCAGTTCCCGCAGAGCGGCCTCCCGAAGCGTCGTGTCGCTGTCCTCGACGTGCCCGCCGGGCAGCAGCCACTTGCGCAGGGCCCGGTGCTCGATGGTGAGGACGCGGCCGTCAGGGCGGACAAGAGCGGCACCGGCGGTGACGTGTCCGCGGAACTCTTCGCGGGAGGCGACCGAATCGCCGGCCTGCTCCACTGCCTCGACCACGGCGTAGAGAGCGTCCTTCTCCTCCGGGTGGTCGGCGAGGTAGGCAGCGACGGTGTCGCGTACGTGCTGTGCGGTGATCGGCATAGGGTTTGCGTCTCCTAGCGGTTGAAGTAGTTCAGCCACGTTCCGGCGATGGCCGCTCGGTCGGCGGCGTCGACCTCGTGCATACCGGGCCGGAGGTCGCCGCGGGCCAGATTCCGGACGCCCGCGAGGATCTCCGCCTGAACGAGGTAGATGAACGGGCCCACGCTGGCGCCGTGCAGGAAGTTGACGGCGTTGCCGCCGTTGAGGAGGTAGAAGTAGTGCCCGGTGGTCTGGTAACGGGTGATGTGCTCCCCGTTCGGGGTGCGCTGGTACACGTCGGGGAGACCGGCCAGGTCGAGTTCGTCTTCGCTGCTGGTGACCGTGGCGACGTACGCGCCGTTCCGCAGGGCCGAGAAGTCCTCGCCCTGCAGGGAGACGGCACCCGTCGCGCACAGGACCAGCCCGGCGCCGTGCAGAGCGGTGTCGCGGTCCCTGGTGACGGTGAAGCCCTGCGAGAGCGCTTGTGTGCGACGGATGGGGTCGAGGTCGTACACCGTGACCTGTACGCCCTTGGCGTGCAGCAGCCGAGCGATGCTGGAACCGAGCTTGCCGAAACCGATCACGAGGGCCGTGCGGCCGTGCAGGATGTCTCCCCGGCTGCGCATCAGGGCCTCGGCCGAGAAGACGACCGACTGACCCACGAGGAAGTCTTCGGGGTCCTTCAGCGGGGAACGGGCGACCGAGACGACCGGACAGGGCAGCTTCTCGGCGTTCGCGTACCGCTTGTGCCCGTTCTCTGTGTCCTCGACGACGCCCAGGACGCGGCCCGAGAACCGCTCGCACAGGGCGATGAGCGTGGACGCGAAGTACCCGCCGACGTCGAGCAGTACGACAGGTTCACCGCTGGCCCGCGACTCGACATAGTCGACTGCGCCGGCCGGGTCTTCGAACAGCTCCCGCGAGAGGGTGTCGCACTGTGTCGTCTTCTCGATCTCGCGGCGGGCGGTGAGGTCGATGGACTTGGGCTTGGGCAGCACGGCCCGCAGGTTGGTGTTGATGCCCACGGCTCGCACGAACGCGGGTCGCTCGGACAGCAGGTGTGTGATCAGGAGGGCTGACGGCTTCTCCTCCGGGGCGAAGGTCCCCGCGATACGAGCGAAGTACGAATCGAGACGCGCACGCTCGAACTGTTCCATTGCTCACTTCCCTTGGTTGGGCGGTAAGGCTCAGGACAGGTGCTGGACCCGTCCGAGCACCGGGTGATGGGAGACGCGGAGGCGGGGATCATCGGGTGGCGCGCCGCCCGCGAGGGCTGCGGTGGCGGGGGAGCGAGGTGACCATCCGAGGCGGGGGCCGGGGCTTGCGGGGGCGCCTGGCGCCTGGCGGACAGCGGATGCACCCGGAGGGAGTACCGGGCGTCGTAGTCCGTCACGGTGAACACGAAGCCTCGGCCGGCGGCAAGGGTGAGCAGGGCGTGCTCGTACGCGTGATCGTTGCTCACCCAGGCGCGCAACTCGGCGTCAGGGCGGGCGACGTCCGTGCCTGTGGTAGTGAGGGGAGCGCCCCGTAGGGATGTGGCGCAGGGGTCCGGAGCCAACAGCCGAGCGAGGTGGTGTGCCTCAGTGCGTAACCAGCGGGCGGCGAGGCGGGCGGAACGGCCGCAGTAGGCGGCGAGCGGAATCTCGCGGGTGCCGCTGAGGTCGTATGCGGTGGCTTCACAGTGGAAGGCGGTGGGAGGCCGCGCAGCGCCGCCCAAAGAGGCCGGCGGCGGAAACGTCAGCACGGCCGAGCTCACCGCGACGGCTCCCGTGCCGTGTCTCCCACCTCGATGATGCGCCCGAACTGGATGGAGTACAGCTCGACTTGTGCCGACGTGAGAACCAGCACGGTCTCGCAGACACCGCCGTCCTCGTAGTGGACGGTCACCGGCAGCGCCGCTTGCCGAGCGCGGTGGTCATAGACGGCATCTCGCCGGATGGGTGTCACGTGCGTGACCGGTACCGGTACGGGGCGCAGTGTGGCTCCGTCCGACCGGGCGCGCCAGTCCTCACCACCACCGGGCGGGCGAAGTTGGTATGACGCCGAGGTGCCACCAGGGAGAGCGACGACCACCCCGATTCGTCCCGCCTTGGCGAGGTCAAGGGCAAGTTCACCAAGGCGGGGATGAAAAGGGGCACCGGCGCCTAACTCTGCGCTTGGTTCTGGTGATTGTTTCACGCTTCGATCGGCCATACCCCGAAGCTAGGAATATCTCCGGGGCCCAATATGAACCGCAGGAATACGACCCTCAGCCGTCGAGGTGGAAGCGGTCTGACATGCGACGAAGCTTCTCGCGTGTGCTCGCTCGCTCGGCGTACACGATGCTGCGCAGGGTTGACCGGGCGATGGGGTGGTTGCGGATGAGTTGGGGCGCGATGCGCTCGGCCTTCTCCAGTTCCTTCAGTGCCTTGTCCCGGTTTCCGTCCCACAACCAAGCGCGTGCCACGTCCATGCTGTAGTGGCCACGACGAGAGTTGGGAAGCGACTCGATCACCTCCGGACGCATGCGCCGGTTTATCGACAATGCCCGACCTTGCTCGCGCATCTCCAACGCGACGCTGATCGCGTGAATCTGCACGTTGCCGGGCGAGAACGTCAGGCTGTGGCGGTCGTACACGGGAGGGCCCCCGTACTCTGCCATCCGGCCCGACGCGGCCCAGGCGTGCTTGATGCGGTCCCGAGCTTCGGCACGACGGCCGGCCCGTGCAGCGGAGACAGCCGCACGCAGTTGCAGCGAGCCCCAAGCCCGCACGGCAAGCGGTTCGCCCTGGTCGTACTCGTGCTGCACGCTTCGAAGAGCCTTGTCCGACAGAGCGATGGCGTCGTCCCAATCGGCCGTGGCCCACATGTCCCAGACACGCATCCAGTCGGCGACGGCCGGCATGACCGGATCGGCGGATCGCCGCGCGGACCAGGCAGCCCGCTCACAGGCCATAGCGACCAGTTCGGGATGTCCGAGAGCGTGCGCCGCAGTGTGAGCGAACTTGCAGCACACCGCGTAGATGGCGTACGCCTCCTCCTGTTCGTGGCCGGTGGAGACCTCGACCAGAGCGCGTGTCTCGCGGAACAGGTCCGGAAGTACCTCCATGATCGCCACGTTGGCGGCGGCATCGCGGAGGCGGTGCAGGCGGGTGGTCTCCTGCCAGAGCTGTTGGGCCGGCCGGGGGGTGCCGTCGAAGACGGGGGCGAGATCGTGGCGGCGGAGTTCGCGCATGATCGAGGCGGCGGCGACCTGCCACTGATTCTCGGCCGGGGAGCTGTTGTACGGACGCCCGATGAGGTCGTTGGGGTGGACGTGCAGTTCCGAGGCGAGCAGGTTCAGCAGACCGACGCGGTCGAGTTCGATGTGCCCGCGCTCCATCTTGGACACCCACCCCTGGGTCTTGCCCAGGGCAGCGGCGAGGTCGGCCTGAGGCATGCCGAGGCGGAGCCGTGCGCGGCGTACACGACGGCCGATCTCTTCGGCTTCTTCCAGCATCAGTACGCCCCCCTGGAGGTGAGGCGCCGGCTTTCCAACGGGCGGCGAGGCATCGATGCTCCATCCGTAGCGGCTTCTACGACGAAGGTACCGAGGGCGCGTGCCGGGTGTGGAGGGCTGCAAGTCAAGATGCGCCCAGAACGGCAGCCGACGGTCTCGAAGCACTTCCAACTTTCCTGAGGTCGGCGCCCGCGGCACCGGCTTCAGGGCTTCCAGGTGTACCTGACCGTCCTTGATCGCTACTGATCACGTGTGGTCGAGGTCGCCGACCAGGCGGCCCGCGCGAAGCACCAGGTCGACGTCATCCCCCTGGTCGCGGCGAGCGTCCCCAGCCCCCGCGTGAGGATCGCGCTGCTGGGCGAGGCCAAGGCGACCGCCACGCCGGGGGAGCGGTGACCTGGAGCATCTGGAATGGATCCGGGCCTTGCCCTCGGATCAGGGATACGGCACTGCTGCCGCCGCCCTGGCCCTGTACTCCCTGCACGACTTCTGCCCCGACTTGGTCGACCCGCCCACCCTCTACGGTGGCTGAACCTCTCCGCTGCTGGGATCGGGGCGGCGTGCGTCAGTCGGTGGACTCGTCACTCCGAGCTGCGCCGAGGTGGGCGCCGGGTGTGCTGGCGCCCGGTTCCGGCAGGCGTCGGGCCGGTACGGGCAACGCCGGTACGCCGCCGGAGCCGGGTGAGTCCCGCAAAACTCGGCTTCCGGATCCACCACCAGGTGGATCCGTTCGTTTGCCAGCTGCCCGTGCCCAGGTCCCCTCTTCAGCGGACGACTTGGAGGGCCTGGCGGGCGTGCGGGTAGTCGAGGTGGGCGAACGCGGCCGTCTTGAGATGACGGATCTCGTCGCGGTGGTGGCCGCGTCCGCGTTCGTAGTGGTCCAGGCGGATGTTTCGCCAGGGCAGGCGCCGGGCCTTCTCGTGGAGCCCGGGGTGGTTCCGCTTCACCACGGCAAGGTAGTGGGCTCCGCGTTCGATCAGGTAGGCGGCGTGGTCGTGCTGGGTACGGAGGGCATCGGCGGTAACGACGGCGCCGGTCAGGTCGATGTTGTCCAGGAGCGGGGCGAAGGCGGGGATCTCGTTGCTTTTGCCGTCGACCTGCCGTTGGGCAAGGACCTGGCCGCTGTGAGTCATCGCGGAGATCAGGGCGGTGGCCGGCCGCCCGGCGGTGCAGGAGCCGCGGAGTGTCTTGCCGTCGACGGCGATGACTCGTCGTCCCGGGACCGAGGTCTGGCGTTGTTGGAGAAAGCCGCCGAGGGCGCGGTCGAGGGCGTCGCCGTCCGCGGCGGTCAGGACGAGACGGATGGGGCGCGCTGCGGGGCGTCGGCGACGCACTCTCCGATCGCCGTGACCGAGGCGGCGCTGGTCGCAACGGCGGCGGCCGCGGCGCTGAGCAGGGCCGTCCACGTGGCGGATGCCGCGACGGGACCGTGGGTCAGGCACTGCGGCCAGATGAATCCTCAGGTCAGCGACTATTTCGTGCGGGACAGGGCCCGCTTCCCGCGTCCCCGACTGGAGGCACAGCAAAGTCACTGACGATCTGGATGCGAGCGTGAACCCGGTGGGGGTTTCCGCGAACGTGAGGCACCACTCGCCGGGATACACGATGGCCCAGTACGGGAAGCGCCGAGTCGAAGGCGCCCGCAAGCTAGCGGCGGGGACAGCTCGGCGCATCGGTGTGGAGGGCATCGCGTGGAGTGCCGGACGCGCTGGTCACGCTACTGGTCACGGCGATGGGCAACGCCTTGCATCACCGCAGGTCAGAGGGGTAGAAGTCACGCAGACGGCCGGGGCCGCCACCCCCCACAGGAGAGGCCCCGGCCGTCGCGCGGCACGGGCCGCGCGGCGGCCCGTACTTCCTACTGCGCCGGGCTCGCGATTTGTGTCACACCCCGTGTGTCACGGCTTAGTTGCGTCTTGTACGGCCTGTCCTCCGGGCATGGACGGGGACCGGTTTCACGACGTAACGTGCCTTTCGCGCCGGAGTGCGGAGGGCGGTGCCCCCGTCCCGAGCTGCGGTGGACCACCGCAACCACCCACGGAGAGTCAGGCGCAAAGAGAGGCGCGCGCGGTGCTGGGGGACGACGCGGAGCTGACCGCCGCCGTACACGCGGCACAGGACGGGGACGAGACCGCGTTCCGGACCGTGTACCGCGCGGTGCACCCACGGCTGCTCGGCTACGTCCGCACGCTCGTCGGCGAATCCGACGCCGAGGACGTGGCCTCCGAGGCGTGGCTGCAGATAGCCCGCGACCTGCACCGGTTCGCCGGCGACGCGGACCGGTTCCGCGGCTGGGCCGCCACGATCGCCCGCAACCGCGCGCTGGACCACGTCCGGATGCGCGGGCGCCGCCCCCTGATCGGCGGCGACGAGACGGAGCTGACCGGCCGGGCCGCCCCGTCGGACACCGCCGGCGAGGCCATCGAGGCGCTCACCACCGGCACCACCCTCTCCCTGATCGCCGCGCTGCCCCAGGACCAGGCCGAGGCCGTCGTCCTGCGGGTCGTGGTGGGCCTGGACGCCAAGACGGCCGCGAAGACGCTGGGCAAACGCCCGGGGGCCGTCCGTACCGCCGCGCACCGCGGCCTGAAGCGGCTGGCCGAACTGCTCGGCGACGATCCGGAATCGGCCGCCGGGCTCCGCGTGCTGCCGACGCGGCGAGAACCGCGCGGCCGTGCGGTGACGTCCGCGACTGTGACGCCAAGCGGCGCGCGGACGCAGAAGGACATGTGATGGCCGACAAGCAGGGCGGGTGGCTGGACCGCGAAACGGCGGAGCGGGTGCTGCGCGGAGATCCGCCGACCGGCGACCCGGTGGCCCGGGCGCGCGCCGAACGGCTCGCCGCCTCCCTCGCCGCGCTGGCCGCCTCGGCCCCGCCGGCCGGTGCGGAACTCCCCGGCGAGGCCGCCGCGCTGGCCGCCTTCCGCGCCGCGCACGCCGAACGGGCGGGTGCGGCGGGAGCGCCGGCCCCGACCGGCGGCCGGGACACGTCCGGCGCCCCGCTGGTACGCATCGGCGGCCGTGACGGCGACGCCCGGCGCGCTCGCAGGCCCCGCCCGCTGCGGCTGGGCCTGGCCGCGATGCTGGCCGCCGGCGCGGTCGGCGGGGTCGCGGTGGCGGCCGGGACCGGAGCGCTGGTCCCGTTCGGCGGTGACCCCGAGCCCGCCTCCTCCGCCTCCGCCGCGGTCACCCCCGACCGCCCGCTGATGTCGCCCTCCCCGCCCGGCGTCCCGCAGCGCGAGGACACCGACGGCTCCGCCACCGCCCCGGCCGGGGAGGGCCCCTCGGCGCGGCAGGACGGCGGGGCGACGGGGCAGGACCCCGGCACGGGTGCGGACGGGGACACGGGTACGGACACGGACCTCGGGTCGTCCGGCGCCGACGACCCGGCGGACGACGGCACCGCGGCACGCGAGGGCCTCGCCGGGTCCTGCCGCGACCTGCGCACGGGCCAGCAACTCGACCGCGCCCGCCGACGGGCCCTGACGGAGGCGGCCGGGGGGTCCGCCCGGGTCCGCGCGTACTGCGCGAGGCTCCTCGCCGGCTCCGGGGAGAAGGCCGGGGAGAACGCCGGGGGAGCCGGGGACGGCATCGGGGAGGGCGTCGAGGACGGCGACGGGGAGAAGACCGGGAAGGGCGACGACGGGTACACCAAGGGCGCCGACGGCGACGACGGCGACGACCGCGACGATGAGGACAGGGACGACCGCGCGCACGGCGGGGACCCCCGGCCGACGCGGAACGCCAACGTCCTGATCGGCGACGACACCGACAGCGGCAACGCCACCGGTACTCGCCCCGGCACCGGCCCCGGCAAGGACTGCCGCAAGGACTGCGGCACGGACGGGGCCGACCGGAGGAAGAACCGGGGCGACCGGGCGGGCGACGGCCGCGCCGGCCACCGCGCGGACGCCCGGCGGTCCGTGTCCCGTCCGGACCCCGTCGCGCGCCCGGCGACGGGCTCGGCGACGGGCTCGGGCCGGGAGTCCGCCCAGGTCGCGGACGCCGTCACGGCGCCGGTGTGACACTTTCGGACGCCCCGACGCAGTAGGAAGTGAGCCGACTGGTCATCGGCTTCCGCACAGAGCCGGGGTTCCCCCCGTACCCGTGGCTCGTGCACCCGCGCGGACGGGACTCGTTCCCCCGGTCCCGTCCGCGCCCCCTCACTTGCTCCCCTCACTTGCTCCCCTCACTCACTCCCGTCAGCGGTACACGACGACCTTGTCGCCGTCGCGGACCTCCGCGTACAGCTGCTCGATCGCCGCCTCGTCCCGGACGTTGACGCACCCGTGCGAGGCGCCGGCGTAGCCGCGGGCCGCGAAGTCGGAGGAGTAGTGCACGGCCTGGCCGCCGCTGAAGAACATCGCGTACGGCATGGACGAGTCGTACAGCGTCGACCAGTGGTTGCGGGACTTCCAGTAGACGGAGAACACGCCCTCCCGGGTCGGGGTGCCCCGGGAACCGAAGCGGACCGCCATCGTCGACACGGTCCGGCCGTCGATCATCCAGCGCAGCGTCCGGCTCTCCTTGCTGACGCACAGCACCCGGCCGGTCAGGCAGCGCGGGTCGGGCGCGGCGGCGGGCTGGCCGCCCATCAGGTACAGGTCCCAGTGGCCCGGCTCGCGGGTCATGCCGCGCAGCCGTTCCCAGGTGACCGTGTCCGTCCGGCCCGTCACCGGCAGGCCGCGCTTGCGCTGGAAGCCGCGGACCGCCTTCTCCGTCAACTCGTCGTAGGTGCCGGTCGGTCCGTCGTACAGCCAGCCGATCTGGCGCAGCCGGGCCTGGACCTCGCGGACGTCCCGGCCGGTGGCGCCGGGTCCCCAGAGCACGGGGGCGGGCACCACCGGGGGCGGCGGGTCGCTGCTCCGCCGCGTGGGAGCCGTGGGGGCCTTGGGAGCTGTGCCGGCCCCGGGGGCCGTGGGGGTCACGGGAGCGGCGGGTGCCGTGGCCGCCGGGCCGCCGCTGCCCGGCAGCTCGATGTGCACCGGCGAGCGGCCCTTCCCGTCGCCGTCGACCGGCTGCACCGTGCAGCCGCCGACACCCCCGACGGCCAGCGCCAGCAGCGCGGCCAACCCCGTCCCCGTACGCGCCCCACGCATCGACGTCACCCCGGATGTCTCCCCGCCCGGAGCGGCTCCGATACCTGGACGGGAGGAGGACACCATGGCCGTACCGGAGCGGGAGACGGCCCTGGGCGAGGCCGCCGGCCGGCCCCGCGCGGGCATCACCGTTCTCGACGGCTGAAACGGCGCCGCGCGTTGTCGTACCCCCGTGCGACACTCCTCCCATGTTCGGCGTCATCGATCTGCCCACCTACCTGGCGGGCCTCGTCCTCATCATCCTGCTGCCCGGGCCCAACTCCCTCTACGTGCTCTCCGTAGCCGCCCGCCGCGGCGTACGCGCCGGGTACCGGGCCGCCGCCGGGGTCTGGTGCGGGGACGCCGTGCTGATGACCCTCTCGGCCGCCGGGGTCGCCTCCCTGCTCCAGGGCAACGCCGTACTGTTCGCGATAGTGAAGTACGCCGGTGCCGGGTATCTGACCTGGCTCGCCGTCGGGATGCTGCGGGCGGCCTGGGCGATGTGGCGGACGCGGCGCGAGCGGACCGCGGCGCAGGCGCCGGACGCGCCCGCCGGTGACGAGCGGCCGTTCCGCCGGGCCCTGGTCGTCAGCCTGGTCAACCCGAAGGCGATCCTGTTCTTCATCGCTTTCTTCGTGCAGTTCGTCGACCCGGGGTACGCCTACCCCGCCCTCTCGTTCGTCGTCCTCGGCGCCTTCGCCCAGCTGTTCAGCTTCCTGTACCTGAGCGCCCTGATATTCAGCGGCACCCGGCTCGCCGCCGCCTTCCGCCGCCGCAGGCGCCTGTCGGCGACGGCCACGTCGGCGGCCGGGGCGCTGTTCCTGGGCTTCGCGGTGAAGCTGTCGCTGGCCAGTGCCTGACCGGCACGGCGCGTCAACTCGGTACTAGGCTCCCGTCCGTGGCGGAAGCGACTGTGGCGGCATGGGTCAGAAGCGGGCGGGACGCCGTGGCCCGCTGGAACGCGCTCGGCGTCGTGACCCGGGACGCGGTGGGCACCGTACTGCTCGCGCCCGTGGTGTTCGCGCCGGTGACGGCGTCGATCGGTGCCCAGTTCGGGGACCTGCCGCAGCGGCCGTACGACCTGCCCGGCGTGCTGCTCACCGCGGCGCTGTGGCTGCCGCTGGCGGTGCGGCGGCGGTGGCCCGGGGCCTGCCTGGCGCTGGTGGCGCTCGCCTTCGGGGCGCGCGAACTGAGCGGGTACCCGCCGGTGTTCGCGAGCGTCGGGCTGTACGCCGCCCTCTACGGCGCGGGCGCCCACGGCGGCCGCACGGCGGACCGGGTGCTGCCGGGCCTGGGCACCGCGCTGTACGTGGCGTTCGCGCTCGGGCTGCACGCCCGGGGCGCCCCGCACGACGGCGCCGCGTACGCCCTGATGTACCTGGTGCTGGCCGCGTTCTGGGGCGCGGGCCGCACCGTCCGGGCCCGCCGGGCCGCCGAGGCGGACCGGCGGCGGCTCGCGGCCGAGGCCGCCGTCGTCCGCGAACGGGCCGGGATCGCCCGGGAGTTGCACGACGTCGTCACCCACCACGTCACCGCGATGGTGGTGCAGGCCGACGCCGCGCAGTACATGCTCGACGCCGCCCCGGACAAGGTCGCCACCGGGCTCGGCGCGATCAGCGACGCGGGCCGGCACGCGCTGACCGACCTCCAGTACCTGCTGGGCGTGCTCAAGGCGGCCGACGGGCCACCGGACCACGGGACGCCCGCCGCTCCCGTACCGGGCAGCCTGGCGGACCTGGTGGCGCAGACCCGGGCGGCGGGCCAGCCCGTGGAACTGACCGAGCGCGGCGAGCGGCGGCCGATGGCGTCGGCGGTGGAACTGGCCGCCTACCGGGTGGTCCAGGAGGCGCTGACCAACGCCCTCAAGCACGCCCCGGGGCGGCCCACGCGGGTCCGGGTGGAGTACGGGGCCGAGCGGCTGGAGGTCGAGGTGGTCACCGAGGCGACGGAGGCCGCGGGTCCGGTGGGCTCCGCGGGACCCCGGCCGCTCGGCCGGGGCGGCGGCCACGGACTGATCGGGCTGCGCGAACGGGTGAGCGTGTGCGGCGGCGAACTGGAGGCCGGCCCGCGGCCGGACGGCGGGTTCGGCGTCCACGCCCGGATACCACTGACGGAGGCGGCATGACCCTGCGGGTGATGATCTGTGAGGACCAGGAGCTGGTGCGGGCCGGCTACGCGATGATCTTCTCCGCCCAGCCGGACCTGGAGGTCGTGGGCGAGGCCGCCGACGGCCGGTCGGGCGTCGCGGAAGCGCGGCGGCTGCGGCCGGACGTGGTGGTGATGGACATCCGGCTGCCCGTCCTCGACGGCATCGAGGCGACCCGGCTGCTGGCCGGGCCCGAGGTCACCGACCCGGTGAAGGTCCTGGTCGTGACCACCTTCAACCTCGACGAGTACGTGTACGAGGCACTGCGGGCCGGCGCCAGCGGGTTCCTGCTGAAGAACGCGCCGCCGCGCGAACTGATCGACGGCATCCGGACCGTCGCCGCCGGCGAGTCGCTGCTGGCGCCCGCCGTCACCCGGCACCTCGTCGGCCGCTTCGCCGACCGCATCCGCCCGGCCGGCGGACGCCGCCAGGCAGCCCTGCCGGAGGAGGTGGCGGCGCTCGCCCCGCGCGAGACCGAGGTACTGCGGCTGATCGCCGAGGGGCTGTCGAACACGGAGATCGCCGACCGGATGGTGCTCAGCCGCGAGACGGTGAAGACGTACGTCTCCCGCATCCTGACCAAGCTCGATCTGCGGGACCGGGTCCAGGCGGTGGTGCTCGCGCACCGGGTGGGGCTGGTCTCCGCCGACGACTGAACGGGGCCGGGGGCAGCGGTGCCGGTGTCACCCGAGGGAGCTACACGCGCTGTCCACCGCGGGGGGACGTCCCGCACCGCCCCGCGCTCGTAGCGTTCCGGACATGGACCTCACGAAGGCTGCAGCGCCGTTCTCGCTGCTCAAGCCCCTGTTCGCGCAGACGCCGGTCGTCTCCTCCGGCCGGACGCGTCATGCCGGCGTCCGGCTGGTGGTGCTGGTGGCGGCGTTCCTGGCCGTGACGGCGCTCGCCGCCGGGGTGCGCGCCGTGGCCGGCGACAACCCGGTGCTCTCCCTCGTCGGCGGCGCGCTCGTCGCCGTGGGCGCGCTGTGCGTCTACGCGGGCGTCGTCCGGGCCCTGGAACAGCGCCCGGTCACCGAACTCGACCCCGCGCGGGCCCGCCCGGAGCTGTGGACCACGACCCTGACCGGCGTCGGCCTGTTCGCCGCGACGTTCGTCCTGATCCTCCTGTGCGGCGGCGGGTACGACACCGAGGGCGGGGTGTCCGTCGGCGGCGCGATCACCGTGTTCGGGCTGATGGCGGGGGTCGCCGTCACGGAGGAACTCCTCTTCCGCGGGGTGGTCTTCCGGCTCGTCGAGGAGATGGCCGGCACCACGGGCGCGCTGGTGGTCTCCGCCGTGCTGTTCGGCGGGCTGCACCTGGTCAACCCCGAGGCCACCGTGTGGGGCGCGCTGGCGATCGCCGTCGAGGCCGGCCTGATGCTCGGCGCCGCCTACGCCGCCACCCGCTCCCTGTGGGTGCCGATCGGCCTGCACCTCGGCTGGAACTTCACCCTCAGCGGGATCGTCGGCGTGACCGTCTCCGGCGACGACGGCGCCCCGGCCGGTCTGCTGCACGGCACCCTCTCCGGCCCCGAGGCGCTCACCGGGGGCGTCTTCGGACCGGAGGCGAGCATCTTCGCCATCCTGGTCTGCGCGGTGCCGACGGTCCTCTTCCTGCGGACGGCGCGGCGCCGGGGCCGGCTGACCGGCCGCGGGCACCGCACCACCTGAGCCGCCGCGGCAACGCCCCCCGAGCCCCCGAGCCCCCCGGCAGCCCCGAGCAGCCCCCCTGCGACGGAGGCGTCCACCGGGGCCGGGCCGCTCCTGCCGCAGGGCGCCGTCAGCCCAGCCCCACGCGCCCCAGGTACGCGCCCGGCAGGGCCGCCCCCGAAGCCCCGGCCCAGCCGACGTACCCGTCCGGCCGGACCAGGAACAGGCCGCTCCCGTACGTCCGGTGGGCGGGCCCGCGCACCACCCGTACCGCCCCCGGCAGCGCCCCGGGCAGCTCGGCGCCCAGCGCGAGCAGCGTCCAGTGCGGCCCCCGGAACGCGTCGAAGAGCCGTACGCCCGCCACCGTCCCGTCGGGCGCGCGGTCACCGGCCAGGACCGGGCCGTCGGGGGACGTACGGGTCTCCTGGGCGAGCGACGACTCCCGGTAGTTCAGCCCCAGTTGCGAGGTCGCCTCCCCGCGCCGCACCTCGCCCCGGTGCACCCCGCTGGTCAGGCCGAGCATGTCGGCGGCGACCGGGCGGCGCTCCTCCTCGTAGGTGTCCAGGAGGGACGCGTCCGCACCCTCGCGCAGCACCGCGCCCAGCTTCCAGCCCAGGTTGTAGGCGTCCTGGACGCTGGTGTTCAGGCCCTGTCCGCCGGCCGGCGAGTGGATGTGGGCGGCGTCCCCGGCGAGGAAGACCCGGCCGTCCCGGAAGCGGTCGGCGAGGGCCTCACGGGGCCGGAAGTCCGAGGCCCAGCGGACCTCGGTGACGTCCTCGGCGGCGAGGTGGGAGCGGTCGGCGACGGCCTTGCGGACCCCGTCGGGGGAGAGGTCCACCTCGGTGCCCGCCGGGAAGTCGGCGTAGACCTGGAAGTCCTCGGTCCCGGCGAGCGGGCAGGCGGCCAGCACGACGCTGTCCTTGGTGACCGGCCCCTGGCCCGCCGCGAAGAAGTGCCAGTTGTCCCGGTCCAGGCCGGTGATCCGGACGTCCGCCACCAGCATCGGCTTGGGGTCGACGGTCCGGCCGGTCATCGCCACGCCGAGCGCGCGGCGCACGGCCGAGCGGCCGCCGTCGGCGGCGACCGCGTACCGGGCGGCCGGCTCGGTCCCGTCGGCGCACCGGACGCGGACCCCGTCCGCGTCCTGGGCGATGCCGGTGACCTCCCGGCCGAACTCGACCCGGCCGCCCAGCTCCGTCAGCCGCGCGTACAGGATCTCCTGGGTGCGCCACTGCGGCACCATCCACGACGAGGCGTACGGCGCGGACTCGTCCGCCTCGACGGGGTCGGCCAGGTGGTACTCACCGAGCCGCTCGCCGTCCCGCCAGATCATCCCGACCGGGTACGCGCCGCCCGCCGCCTGGATCGCGTCGATGACGCCGAGGTCGTGGAAGACCTCCCGGGTGCGGGGCTGCAGGCCCTTGCCGCGGGAGCCGGGGAACAGTCCGTCCGCCTTCTCCACGACCAGCGCGTCGACGCCGCGCCGGGCCAGGTCGACGGCGAGGGCGAGTCCGGTGGGGCCGGCGCCCACGATCAGCACGTCCATAACATCGGTTTCCACGCATCTCTCCTTAACGTCGTTAAGCGGTGTCGATGACGAGCATCCCCTTAACGGCGTTAAGGTGTCAAGCTGTCAGGCGTGGAAAGTGGAACGACCGGACGACAGCGCACGCCCCTCGACCGCCGCCGGGTCGCGGACACGGCGCTGCGCCTGCTCAACGAGGTCGGCCTGGACGGCCTGACCCTGCGCACCATCGCCCGCGAGCTGGACGTGAAGGCGCCCGCGCTGTACTGGCACTTCAAGGACAAGCAGGCGCTGCTCGACGAGATGGCGACGGAGATGTACCGCCGGATGGTCGCCGGGACCCCCCTGGACCCGGCCGACACCTGGCGCGAGCGCCTGCTGAAGGCCAACCGGGGGCTGCGCGCGGCACTGCGCGGCTACCGCGACGGCGCGAAGGTCTTCAGCGGCTCCCGCTTCACCGGTCTGGTGCACGCCGAGCAGATGGAGGAGACCCTGAGGCTGCTCACCGCCGCCGGCTTCACCCTCCCGCAGGCCGTGCGGGCGACCACCACGACGTACGTCTTCACCCTCGGCTTCGTCACCGAGGAGCAGGGCGTCGAACCCCTGCCCGGCGAGCGCCGCGAGGGCTACGACGTGGCCGAACGCACCCGCAGGATGGCCGACTACCCGCTCAGCGCGGCGGCCGGCCCGGAGATCTTCGCCGACTACGACCGCCACTTCGAGGAGGGGCTGGCACTCCTGCTCGACGGCATCGCGGCCCGCTACGGCAAGGGCTGAACGCCCCGGGCCCGGTCCCGGTCCCGGGGCGCTCAGCGGGTCCGGGACAGCGCCTTGCGCAGCCGCGGCGTCAGCGGCTTCTCGACGAACCGGTTCAGCAGCCAGGCCAGGACGAGCATGGAGACGACGGTCAGCACGAACGTCACCGCCGACGGCACGCCCAGCGTGCGGTGCAGGGCGTGGATCACCACCCAGCCCAGGTGCTCGTGGACCAGGTAGAACGGGTACGTCAGCGCCCCGGCCACCGTCAGCCAGCGCCAGTTCGCCCAGCGCAGCCAGCCCAGCGCGATCGCCGCCACCGCCACGAAGCCGAAGGCGACGACCGCGATGATGCCGAAGGTGGTACGGGAGGAGAAGGCGTCCGGATTGCCGGCGGTCCACAGGTTGTCCACCATGTAGTGCTGCCCGATCAGGAAGCAGACGGCGGTGAGGAACCAGGCGTGGGCGTCCCGGCGGTCGCGGTGGATCAGGTACAGGCCGATCCCGCCGATGAAGAACGGGGCGTACTCCGGCAGCAGCACGAGGTCGAGCAGCGGCTCCTCGGAGGCCCGCGCCAGCACCGACGCCAGCAGCCAGCCGCCGCAGAACATCAGCACCCGCCGGCGGCTGGCGCCGGGCAGGACGACGCACAGCGCGAACAGCGCGTAGAAGCGGATCTCCACCCACAGCGTCCAGCACACGCCCAGCACCCGGTCGGCGCCCAGCGGCTGCTGCATCAGCGTCAGGTTGACCAGCGCGTCGCTGGGCGAGACGGCCTGGTAGACGACCTGGGGCAGCGCGAAGACCGCCGTCACCAGGATCACCGCCACCCAGTAGGCGGGCATCAGCCGGGACACCCGGGAGGCGAAGTACGCCGTCAGGGTCCGCCCCCAGCCGCTCATGCAGATCACGAACCCGCTGATCACGAAGAACACCTCGACACCGAGGCAGCCGTAGGCGAACAGCGTGTGCAGGGTCGGGAACTGGTGCGCGGCGGAGCCGCCCCAGGCGGTGGTGACGTCACCGCCGCGGCCGCCGTAGTGGTACGCGGCCACCATCAGCGCGGCCACCAGCCGCAGTCCGTCCAGGGCGCGCAGCCGGTGCTCCCGGCGCGGTGCCGCGGCGGTCTGCGGCACGGGGGCCGGTCCGGTCGCCTCGGCCCCTTCGGCCACCGGTCGGACGGTCGCGCTGGTCACGGAATGCTCCTCGCCGGATGTCTGTCGGCCATCGGCCAGCCATGGATCGGCTGTGCACCACCGGTCACGTTAGTCAGCACGTCAGTCCGAATCACGGTATGACAGTTCGAAGGCGCAACGATTCGCCCCGTAGACCCAGCCCGTTCACCTGTGCGTCGTTTTGGCTTTCTAAATTCGCCCAGCATCCCCCCCACGTCGCAGTCAGTCGCCTCTCCTTTGCGGCACGCGTGGCTGCGGGTGCAAGAAACGCTTGGCAAAAGAAGACCGGGAGTGGCATGACGAGGGTCCAGAACAAACGTGCGCGCGGGGGTGAGCTGGACGCCTGCCTGCGCGCCTGCGCGGTGCACAGCGGCAAGCTCGTGGGCAGCCTCGACCGGCGCCGCGTGGAACTCGCCGAGGAGCTGCGCAAGCTGCTCGTCGTGTGGGGGACGCACCGCATCGACAGCCCCGCCGCGGCTCCGTCCGGTGCCACCGCCCTGCTCAAGCGCGCCGTCAAGGGCTCGGCGGCCCCGGCCGCCGGCACCATCTCGGGCGACCTGCTCGACGCCCTGCTGGCCGTCGCCAACAAGGCCCTGCAGTGCGGCTACGACGACGAGCTGAACCTCGCCCTCGT
The DNA here is from genome assembly GCF_044768905.1 of Streptomyces sp. NPDC090994. Taxonomy (NCBI): domain Bacteria; kingdom Bacillati; phylum Actinomycetota; class Actinomycetes; order Kitasatosporales; family Streptomycetaceae; genus Streptomyces; species Streptomyces sp. NPDC090994. The sequence continues at coordinate 504,929 of NZ_JBIVWS010000001.1, read as the reverse complement.
CATCAGCGACACGGTCCTGGCCCAGCGGAAGAACTCCCGCGCCGGCTGGCGCCTGCGCGCCCGGCTCCTGGAGGCGCTGGGCGACGAGGCCGACGCCATCGAGGCGTACGAGAAGTACACGTCCCTCACCGACGCCGACGGCTTCGGCGTCCGCCCCCGCATCGCCGGCCTGCGCGCCGCGGGGGAGAAGGAGCGTGAACTGCTCGCCCTGCTGGCCCGGCAGTGCCCGGCCGCCCGGGACCACGCCCGCGGCTCCGCCACCGACGTATGGGCCGAGGGACTGGCCCTGCACGCCGCCGGCGACTGGGCGGCGGCCGAGCCGCGGCTGGTGGGAGCGCTCCTGGTCCAGGCCGAACAGGAGGCCCCGGTCGCCGACCGGCAGGACCTGCTCAGCCAGTACCTGGACCTGCGCACCGCCGTCGACCGGGACCTGCCGGCCCTCACCGAGGTCCTCGCGCTCTACGCCGAACAGCGCCGCCACCGGATGCGCGGCCCCGTCGCCGACCCGACCGTCGGCGGCGTCCAGTGGATCACCCTCGGCGAGTTCCGCAACCTGGTCGCCGGCAAGTCGATCTGCCTGATCGCCAACTCCGGCCGCGTCGGGGCGAGTTCGATGGGCTCCCAGATCGACGACTACGACCTGGTGGTGCGCTTCAACTCGTACAAGATCGACCCGAAGCACACCGGCAGCCGTACCGACATCCACGCCACCATCCACAAGCACGGCTTCAACTGGGACCAGAAGGTCACCACCCGGCTGGTCTTCGGCGGCGTCTCCGGCGACTGGAAGTGGTCCCTGCGCAACCGCCTCGTCCCCGGCGCCCAGACCTACCTGGGCGACGAGTCGCTGCGCTGGCCCGTGCGCAACATCGGCAAGCTCGGCACCGACGTCTGGTCGGGCATCCCGACCACCGGCTTCAACATGCTGTTCCTGCTGGACTTCCTGGACGTCAGCCCGAAGCTCGACCTGATCGGCTTCGACTTCTACGAGTCCGGCGCCTATCGCGTGCCGGAGGCGATGAAGCTGGCCATCACGTCCGTGCACGAATACACCAGCGAGAAGGAATGGGTCATGCAGCGGGCCCAGAGCGTGACCGACATGAGGATATCCCTGCGATGACGACGACCTCCCCGACACCGGCCGCGGCGGCCCAGGCCCCGGTGACCGCGGCCCACGACCTCACCGGCAAGCGCCGCATCGCCTTCGCGTCCTACGTGGACGAGAACTACCTCCCCGGCTTCCTCGTCCTGCTGCGCAGCCTCGCCCTGTCCAACCCGAGCGTGTGCGAGGACTTCGTCGTCCTCTACGACGACCTGCGCCCCGGCTCCATCGCCAAGATCCGCGCCCTGCACCCGCGCATCGTGCTGCGCCGGGTCGACGCCGAGCACTACGACTCGTACAAGAAGGGCGACCAGGACAACTACCTGGTCCGCAAGGCGTACTTCATCCTGGACGTGTTCCGCATCCGCGAGTACGACACCGTCATCACCCTGGACACCGACATGGTCGTCCTCGGCGACCTCGGTGAACTGCTCGCGCTCCGCGAGGGCCTGGCGGCCGTCCCGCAGTTCTTCTACGGGCAGCACAAGCTCAACTCGGGCCTCCTCGTCATCCAGCGCGAGTACCTCTCCGACGAGTTCTGCGCCAAGCTCGACGCCACCGGACGCAGCGGCGACTACGAGCTGGACAAGCACGACCAGGGCATCCTCAACGCCGTCCTGGACGGCGACTTCGTCCGCCTCGACGCCCGCTACAACTTCGTCAAGCGGCGCCTCTCCGGCGACCTGCCGGTCCCCGAGGACACCGCGATCCTGCACTTCACCGGGCGGCACAAGCCCTGGCAGGGCGGCGAGGCCGGATACTCCCAGGCGGAGGACCGCTGGCGCGAGTTCGAGATGTCCGACGCCGAGTTCCACGCCGCCTACCTCAACTCCTCCGGCGGCCTCCACCACGACCTGCTGGTGCACTTCGGCACCCCGCACGTCAAGCGCACCGGCAACGTCGAGTACGCCCGCAAGGTGGCCGCCGCGCACATCGCGGCCGGCGACTACCAGGACGCCGTCGACATCCTCTCCGGCGTGCGCATCCCGCTCGACGAGGCCTGGCCGCACGAGGTGCTCGGCCACGCCCTGATGAGCGTCTCCCGTTACGACGAGGCCAGGGCCGAGCTGCTGCTGGCCACCGCCGCGCCCAACCGGGCCGCCACCGCCTACGCCCGGCTCGCCCAGATGTCCTGGGTGCACGGCGACAACGCGGCGGCCCTGAAGTACGCCACGGCCGGCCTCTCCGTCGACATCACCCACCGCTCCAGCCGCCTGTGGGCGCAGCGCGCGGCCGGCGTGCCCGCGCAGGAGCTGGGCGCCCCCGAGGACCAGCTCGCGCACGTCGCGTTCTACATGGACCGGCAGGGCAACGCCGGCGACAAGCTGCTCCCGGAGACGGTCCGGCTCGGCTTCGGCGCGGACACCTCCACCCGCCGCTGGCACTCCGTCCACGCCCACCGCTACTTCGACAAGGAGGCGCTGGACCGGGTCAACGCCCGGCGCGGCCTGGTCATCGGCGGCGGCGGCCTGTTCATCCCGGACACCATGCCCAACGGCAACAGCGCCTGGCAGTGGAACGTCCCCGACGAGCACCTGCGCGCCATCGACGTGCCGATCATGGTGTACGCGGTCGGGTTCAACGCGTTCGACGGGCAGTCCTACCGGGCCGGCCGGTTCCGGGAGAGCCTCAGGCTGCTGGTGGAGAAGTCCTCCTTCTTCGGCCTGCGCAACCACGGCTCCATCGCCAAGGTACGGGCCATGCTCCCGGCGGAGCTGCACGACAAGGTCCGCTTCCAGCCCTGCCCCACCACGGTCAGCCGCCAGCTGGTCCCGGGCTGGACCGACCCGTCGTACCGCGAGGACACCGTCCTGCTCAACGCGGCCTACGACCGGGCGGGCCTGCGCTTCGGCCACGACTACGCGCACTTCCTCGGCGAGATCGCCAAGGCCGTGCGGGGCATCGGGGCGCACACCGAGGTCAAGTGCGTGGCGCACTCGCTCGACGACGAGAAGATCGCCTTCGACCTGCGCCGCGAGCACGGCATCTCGCTGCCGGTGATCCCGATGTACGACTTCGACAACGACGAGATCCGGGACCTGTACGCCAAGACCCGCCTGGTCATCGGCATGCGCGGACACGCCGGCATGATCCCGTTCGGGGTCGGCACGCCGATCATCAGCCTGATCTCGCACCCGAAGATGGCGTACTTCCTGGCCGACATCGAGCGCCCCGAGTGGGGCGTCTCGGTGCACGACAAGAACCTGGGCGCGATCCTCACCGAGCGGGCGATCGGCATCCTGGACAACCACGCCAGGACCGTCGCCGACGTCCACGGCCGCCAGCAGGAACTGTGGAAGGTCACGGAGGCCAACGCGGCCGACATCAGGGCCATCCTGAGCGCCTGACGACGCGGAGAGCCCCCGCGGCCGGCGGACCGGCCGCGGGGGCTCCTGGCTGCCGGAGGTCAGCGTCCGACGGCCTTCTTCACCAGCCGGCCGAGCCGTGACCCGCCGCCGTGCCGCTCGCGGTCCTGCTCGTACGCCTTGCGCAGCTGCTCGAAGTGGTCGGCGCGGGTCCGGCTCAGATACTCGTCGGACGTCAGCGGCTTCGCGATCGACCAGGCCCGCCTGTGGTCGCCGGCGTAGTGGGCCACGTACGCCTTGGCGAACTCCAGGACGGATTTGAAGGGGATGCCCCCGGTGTGGTCCCGGTCGATCCGTTCCTGCACGGCCGTGATCAGCTCCAGCTTGTCGTCGACCGTGTAGGCGTCCTCGGCGATGCGCTTCAGTACGTCCTCGGGTATCGGCCGGACCACCTCGAAGGCGAGCGTGGAGCGGATCGGCGGACCCGCGATCTCGATGTACGGCAGCAGGGCCCCGGTGCTGTGGTGCAGCCACGGCAGCCGGGGCCCGGCGAAGTCCTGGTGCAGCACGACCGAACCCGGCCGCAGCCGGGTCAGGAACCGCTCGGTGACACAGCGGAACACCCGGGCCGTCTTGGCGATGTCGATGTGCAGGAACTCCACCGGGCTGGTGTCGTCCGGGTCGGAGGTCTGCCAGAGGTCCCCGGCGTGGATCTCCAGGAACGGCAGGAACGGTTCGAGGCGGGTGCGGAAGTCGTTCAGGAAGGAGTTGTCGTCCTCCGGTTTGGTCCCTGAGGTGAAGAACTTCTCCGAGGCGAAGGTGCCCTTTCCGACCCGGAAGAAGTCGTACGCGTGCAGCCGGCCCGTCCGCTCGTCGAAGACGGGGCTCTCCCGGAGACCGAGCGCCAGGGCGTACGTCGAACCGCCGCCGCCCGAGCCGAGTTCGACCAGCCGGCCCTCGCCCGTCAGGTGATGGCGTCCCAGCAGATAGAGGAACCGCAATTCCCAGGAACTCACCTGGGAGTAGGGCAGTCCGTCCGGCAGGTGGACGTCGTCGAGAAGCGGGTAGAGCCGGCCGAGGTTCGTCATGGGTGCCTCACGGTTTCGGTGGCGCAAGAGGAGGGGCGGCGCGGGTGATTCTAGGGGGGTAAAGGGTGGCCCACCATGGATTCTTTGGATTTACCGTGCGGCTTTCCGCTGTTTCCATGGTTTTCGTCTGCCATTCATTCAGGAGTCGCCCTTGCCGTCCCGCTCAGCGGCGCACCATCCGCCGCTGCAGGCTGCGGGCCGTGCGGGCCACCCGGCGCACCGTCGCGTTGCGCGGCAGGAAGCCGAGCTGGGCGGGGACGCCGCCGGGCAGCCCCAGGGAGGTCAGGCGCTTCTTCTTGAAGTAGCGCCAGGTGCGCTCGTCCAGCCGGGCCGACAGGTACTTCTCCGTCTCCGGGCGCAGCTGCGGCAGTATCCGCGGCTGCATGGTGAAGCCGACCGCCCGCACCAGTTCGGCCAGGGCGCCGGTGTCCGTGCCGGGGCGGCGCTCCGTGACCGCCGCGCGGTCGGCGAGGTCCGGCAGCAGCGCGTCGACGATGGTGACGGGCATCCGGTTGCTGTTCTCGAACGGCGTCAGCCGGTCCAGGAGCGTGTCGGTGCCGACCCGGGCGACGGGCAGGCCGTACAGCGCGGAGGCGGTCAGCAGGGCGGTGGAGAAGCAGCCGACGACCAGCGCCGGGCGCATCCGCTGGTACAGCACCTCGGCCAGGACCGGCGTGTCCAGGACGGTGAGGTCGACGCCGAGCTTCTCGGCCTCCTCCTCCAGGGTGCGGGTGAAGCGGGCCGGTGCGGTGGGGTGCGGCTTGAACACCACCCGGGTGTGGCCGAGTCCGACGGCGCCCTTCAGCATCCGTACGTGCAGGTCCTCCTCCTGCTCGGCGCTGAGGATCTTCAGCGCGGAGAGGTACTGGCCCAGCAGCAGCGCGGGCTCCTCGATCCGGGGCAGGCCGGCGCCGGTGTCGACCAGCTCCGCCAGCACCTTGGTGAACGCCTCGGTCGGCACCACCTCGGGCTCGACGCCGAACTCGGTGAGCAGCAGCGGGCGCAGCCCCGGCACCAGGTCCAGGTGGAGCAGCCGCTCCACGCGCGTGCCGACCAGCGGGTCGATCTTGTTGCGGGTGGGGCCGTAGCTCATCAGGCCGTCCGCGTAGACGGTCACGGGCGCGTCGGTGAGGATCTGCGCCACCCCGAGCGCCGGGTTGACCTGGATCGACTCCACGGCCAGGGCCACGTCGTCGTCGCCCAGCTTCCACGCCAGCCGCAGGTACCTCTCCCACAGCGGGAGGTCGTCCGGGCGGGGCGCCCAGGCGCCGGGGTGGAACGGGAAGATCGCCTCGTTCCAGGAGACGACCTCGTCGAACCGGGTCCGCAGCCGCTCGAAGCCGGGCATCTCGTCGACGGCCGGCGTGGTCTCGGGCGTCATCGCGTTGTTGGAGACCAGCAGGATCCGCCGGTCGGACGGCTCGAAGCAGCCCGCGTCCAGGGCGGCGGCCAGCGTGGCGGTGCCGTACAGCGTCGACGCCATGAAGATCTGCGTGGTCACGCCGCCACCTCCGCGGCCGACCCGGAACGGCGGCGCAGCCGGCGCAGCCGGCCGGCCCGCTCGGCGTCCATCGACGCCAGCGCGTCGTCGAGCACCGTCTGCGGCATCCTGCGCAGCGCGGCGGCGCTCATCTCCTTCAGTTTGCGGGCCACGGGTGCCTCGAACCTCTCGATGGAGCCCAGATGATGGGAAATGATCGCGCAGTACGTGCGCACGGCCTTCGGCAGCAGGGCCGCCGCCTCGGCGTCCCCGGCGGTCTCCTCGATCACCTGGTCGAAGGCGCGGATGAAGTCGAGCTGCCGGGCGTCACCGATCTGGGTGAGCGAGGAGGCGACCCCGCGCCGGTAGAAGACCCCGAGCAGACTGGTCACCGCGAAGGACTCCGCCTCCCGGTGCAGCTTCCAGATCCAGGGCCGGTCCTCGGCGGTGCGCAGCCCGTGGGTGAAGTGCAGCAGGCCGCGGTCGACCAGCCGGCGGTGGTAGATCCCGGCCCAGGCGTAGGCGTAGTCCACGGAGGTGGTGCGGTGGGCGGGCAGGATCGCGTCGCGCGGGCGCATCACCACGCCCCGGCGGCCGTGCGGCACCCGGTGCACCGAGCGGGCCCGCGCCGTGCACTGCACGTGGTCCGTGCGGACGAAGTCGCAGCCCAGCTCCTCGATGACGGCGACCAGCCGCTCGTAGTAGCCGGGGGCCAGCCAGTCGTCGCCGTCCAGGAAGGTCAGGTACTCCCCGCGGGCGGCGTCGATGCCGGTGTTGCGGGCGGTCGCCAGGCCGCCGTTCTGTTCGTGTCTGACCAGCACCGCCCCCGGCAGGTCGGGCTCCGCGCGCGCGAGCAGGTCGGCGGTCCCGTCGGTGGAGCGGTCGTCGACGAGAATGAACTCGAAGTCGTCGCGTGCGTTGGCGCGAAGACTCCGCAGGGCATCGGGGACGTATTGGCGCACGTTGTAGAACGGCACGATGACGGAGAGCTTTGGCACACCCGGGACGTTAAAGGGCGGCCCGGCCCGTCGATTTACCCGAACCTTGATACCGGGTGAACGCCATGTGGCGAAGCCGTGACGCGAACCTTTTTTCGAGCTGTGGACGTGCCGATTCGCCATTCGGCGGTGTGCTGTTAACCGTTTGTTGTGTTCTGGTTGGGCGGTTCCTCGGAATTGCTTCCTAGCGTCTTCGATGTGCCAGCAAGTGCAACGAAGGCCCTGCGGGTCGCCGTCCTCGCGGATTCCGACACCCGGTGGAAATGGGGCGCGCTCACCGCGAGCCGCATCGCCCCCACGACCACCCACGATACGGACATCCGCCTCGACGGCTACCTGCTGCGCGGCCGTGCGACCCCGACCGCCCGCCAGCTCGGCGAGGTGGGCGTCCGGGCGGACGCCCTCACCGAGGTGACCTCGGTCGAGTTCCTGCGGGCGATGGGCGAGAAGGAGTACGACCTCGTCGTCCTCGCCCTCGTCGGCGGCGGCGTCCAGGCGATGCTGCACGGCCTCGGCCGGGTCTGGTCCGGCCGCACCGACCGCCCCGTGGTCGTCACCGGCTACGTCGGCGTCGTCTACGAGAAGCTCGCCGACGGCCTGCTGCTGCGGCACGGCGCGGACCTGGTCCTCGCCAACTCCCGCCAGGATGCGGACCGCTTCCGGGCCGTGTACGAGGGGGTCGGCGCCGACGCCTCCTCGGTCACCGAGGTCGCGCTGCCCTTCCTCGGCGGCGCCCCCTACACCGGCGAGCACGACCCGTACACGGTCGTCTTCGCCGCGCAGCCCTCCGTGCCGGAGAGCCGCAAGGACCGTACGTACCTGCTGAACCGGCTCATCCGGCACGCCCGCAAGCACCCCGGGCGGGAGGTCGTGCTCAAGCTGCGCTCCAAGCCCGGCGAGCACACCACCCACATCGAGGAACTGCCGTACCAGAAGCTGGTCCAGAAGGCCGACCCGCCGCCCAACTTCCACCTGAAGTACGGGAACATGGGCGAGGTCCTGGACCGCACCGACCTGCTGGTCACCGTCAGCTCCACGGCCGCGCTGGAGTCCCTGCACCGCCGCATCCCGACCGTGGTCCTCACCGACCTCGGGGTGCGCGAGGCGCTCGGCAACCACCACTTCGTCGGCTCCGGCTGCCTCGCCTCCTGGGACCAGCTCGACGAGGGCCACCGGCCCACGCCCGACGAGGACTGGGTCGCCCGGCAGGGCGTCGCCGCCGACGGCGGGTACGACACCGCCTTCGACGCCGCCCGCGAGCGCATCGCCAAGCTGCTCGCCCGCCCCGGCGGCCTCTCCCCGCTCACCCCGTACTACACACCCGTCACCGCCCCCGGCTACCTGCCCGGCATCCTCGCCCGGCACCACCTCGCGCCCGACGGCCACCCGCTGCCCGGCGCGCCCGCCGCCGACAAGGAGCCCGGCCCGGTCCGGCAGGTCGTGCGCCGCGCGGCCCGCGGCGCCTACCGGCACGGCGTGCAGCGCGTCGCCCCGGTGATCCGGCGGATGGGCGAGCTGTGACCGCCGCACGAGCACGAGCGGACGAGCGTGCCGCGACCGCCGTCCCGACTTCCGACCACCGAGAGGTACACCTCATGTCCGATCCGCAACCGGTACGCCGCGTGCTCGCGGTCATCCCCGCCCGCGGCGGCTCCAAGGGCGTACCCGCCAAGAACCTCGCCCCCGTGGGCGGCGTACCGCTGGTCGTCCGGGCCGTGCGCGAGTGCCTGGCCACCCGGCTGGTGACCGACGTCGCCGTCTCCACCGACGACCAGGCCATCGCCGCCGCCGCCCGCCAGGCCGGCGCCGAGGTGGTGCTGCGCCCCGCCGCCATCGCCGGCGACACGGCGACCTCCGAGGCCGCGGTGCTGCACGCCATGGACGCCCACGAGGCGGCGCACGGCGCCCCCGTCGACGTGGTGCTGCTCGTGCAGTGCACCAGCCCGTTCCTCGTCCGCGAGGACATCGACGGGGTGGCCGGCGCGGTCGCCGAGGGCGGCGCGGACACCGCGGTGACCGTCGCCCCCTTCCACGGCTTCGTCTGGCGCGAGGGCGCCGACTCCGGCGAGGAGCCCGGCGGCCACGGCGTCAACCACGACAAGTCCTACCGCCCCCGCCGCCAGGACCGCCCCCAGGACTTCCTGGAGACCGGTGCCGCCTACGCGATGGACGCGGCCGGCTTCCGCACCCACGGCCACCGCTTCTTCGGCCGCACCGAACTGGTCCGCACCGACCCGGCGCGCGTCCTGGAGATCGACGACCCGCACGACCTGGCCCGCGCCCGCGCGCTGGCCCCCCTCTTCGACGGCGCCCGCCCCGGCGCCCTGCCCACGGCCGCCGACATCGACGCGGTCGTCCTCGACTTCGACGGCACCCAGACCGACGACCGGGTGCTGATCGACTCCGACGGACGCGAGTTCGTCTCCGTCCACCGCGGCGACGGCCTCGGCATCGGCGCCCTGCGCAAGGCCGGGATGCCGCTGCTGATCCTCTCCACCGAGGTCAACCCCGTCGTCGCCGCCCGCGCCCGCAAGCTCCGGATCCCGGTGCTGCACGGCATCGACCGCAAGGACCTCGCCCTGAAGCAGTGGTGCGAGGAACAGGGCATCGCCCCCGAGCGGGTGCTCTACGTCGGCAACGACGTCAACGACCTGCCCTGCTTCGACCTCGTCGGCTGGCCCGTCGCGGTCGCCGGCGCCCATGACGTCGTACGCGGTGCCGCCCGCGCGGTCACCACCGTGCAGGGCGGTTCCGGCGCGATCCGGGAGATCGCCGGCTGGCTGCTCGGCCCCTCTCTCGACACCCTCACCAAGTAAGCCAAGTTAGGACACCCCTGATGAGCAACTCCCGTATCCGCACGTTCGGCAACCGCGAGGCCGGCCCGGGCCGCCCCGTCTACATCTGCGGCGAGATCGGCATCAACCACAACGGTGAGCTGGAGAACGCCTTCAAGCTGATCGACGTGGCCGCCGAGGCCGGCTGCGACGCCGTCAAGTTCCAGAAGCGGACGCCCGAGATCTGCACCCCGCGCGACCAGTGGGACATCGAGCGGGACACCCCCTGGGGCCGGATGACGTACATCGACTACCGCCACCGCGTGGAGTTCGGCGAGGACGAGTACCGGCAGATCGACGCGTACTGCAAGGAGAAGGGGATCGACTGGTTCGCCTCCCCGTGGGACACCGAGGCCGTCGCCTTCCTGGAGAAGTTCGACGTCCCCGCCCACAAGGTGGCCTCCGCCTCCCTCACCGACGACGAGCTGCTGCGCGCCCTGCGCGCCACCGGCCGCACGATCATCCTCTCCACCGGCATGTCGACCCCGAAGCAGATCCGCCACGCGGTCGAGGTCCTCGGCTCGGACAACATCCTCATGTGCCACGCCACGTCGACGTACCCGTCCGTCGCCGAGGAGCTGAACCTGCGCGTCATCAACACCCTCCAGCAGGAGTACCCGAACGTCCCGATCGGCTACTCCGGCCACGAGACCGGCCTCCAGACCACGCTGGCCGCCGTCGCCCTCGGCGCCACCTTCGTCGAGCGCCACATCACCCTCGACCGCGCCATGTGGGGCTCCGACCAGGCCGCCTCCGTCGAGCCGCAGGGCCTGGTCCGCCTGGTCCGCGACATCCGCACCATCGAGGCGTCCCTCGGTGACGGCGTCAAGAAGGTCTACGAGTCGGAGCTCGGCCCGATGAAGAAGCTGCGCCGCGTCACCGGCGTGGTCGCCGAGGCGGAGATCGCCGCCGCGGCCGGCGAGCCGGTCAACGTCTGACCCGCGCCGCCACCCCCCACCCCACGCCCAAGACGGGACGGTCACACGCCGATGAGCCCCCGCGCCGGGAACGCCGGCCCTCGCACTCTCGCCTTCGTCGAGAGTCCGGTACAGCTCCTGAACGTGCTGGAGTGGGCGCACACCCGCGCCCCCCGGTCGGGGCTCACCCTCGTCGTCCTGTCACCCGTGGACCCCATGACCCGGGGCCAGCTCCGCCGCATGTCGGAGCTGGCCCGCGCGGACGGTCACGAGGTCCGCTGGGAAGAGGCGCGGGGCGGGGCCTCGGCCCCCTTCCGCACGGTCGGGGGCCTGGCGGGCCTGCTCCGCCGCGCCGAACGCATCGTCATGGGCGACCCGTTCTCCCGCTACGTGCAGCTGCTCCTCACCATCACCCGCGCCCGCGACCTGGTCGTCGTCGACGACGGCACGGCCACCATGGAGTTCGTGGGCCAGCTCGCCCGCGGCGAACGCCTGGTGCGCTGGCACCGCAAGGGCAGCCGGCCGGGCCCCCGCGACCTGCTCTTCGCCCCGGTGTCGGCCTCGGCCCGCCGCCGGCTCACCCCGGCCGGGGGACGGCGGGTGGAGGTCTTCTCCTCCATGCCGCTCGAAGAGGTCCCCGACGGCGTCACCGTCACCGCCCACGACTTCGCCTGGACCCGGGACCGCTTCGGCCCGCCCCGCATCACCAAGGGCGCCGACATGGTCGGCACCTCCCTGGTGGAGACCGGCGTCGTGGACGCCGGGGCCTACCTCGACGCGGTGCGCCGCCTGGCCAAGACCCACGGCGCCACCCGCTACTTCGCCCACCGCCGCGAGGCGACCGAGAAACTCCACCGGCTGGCCGTGGAGACCGGCCTGGAGGTGGTCCGCCCCGACCTCCCCCTGGAACTGATCGCCCGCCGCGGCCCGGTCGGCCGTACGATCCTCAGCTTCCCCTCCACGGTCGTCCACACCCTCCCGCTGGCCCTCGCCGGTACGGAGGTCAAGGTCGCCGTCTGCGACATCGACCCGGCCTGGCTGACCCGGGGCGCCTCCCCCCGGGCCCAGGGCTTCCTGGACGGGGTGACGGGGACGGCCCGGGGGGTGGAGCGGCTGCTGGCGGTGCCGGGGGTCTGACGGTCCCCGGTCCGCGGGGCCGTGCGCGCGGCTACCGGCGGGGCCGGTCGTGCAGGGCGGCCAGCAGCATCGGCAGCGCGTGCCGCAGTTCGCGGTACCCGTAGGTGCCGGTGTGGGTGCCGCGGTACAGGTGCGTGGTGACCGGTGCCCCCAGCGACTCGAGCCGGTCGCCCAGCATCCGGGTCTCCTCCGCGCAGACGGCTTCGGTGACGGAGACGACGCCGGGGTCCGCCAGCGCGACCCACTTCTCGGTGCCCGGGATGTGCGGCTCGGGGTCCTCGCCGTCGAGAGGACCCGGCGTTCCGTCACCGCAGGCGAGGTAGACGGGCGTGTCGCGCAGACCGGCGGCGTGGCGGAACGGGTCCCAGTCCAGCCACACCTTCCACTGCTCCCACGGATCCCCGAAGACCGCACGGCCGTCCACTCCCACGAACTCCGCGCCGGACAGCCACATCTCGGGGTGCCGGACCGGGTGCACCGGCGCCCCGAACGCGGCGACCGCGCGGAACAGACCGGGAACCCGGGCGGCCATCCCCAGGGCACCGAAGCCCCCCTGGGACTCGCCGGCCGCCGCCCGGCGCGTCCCGGCCCCGTAGTCCCGCTCGACCAGGGGCACGACCTCGCGCAGGAAGTACGTCCGCACCCGGGGCGGGCCGTCCTTCCCGTGGTTCCACCAGTCGGTCCAGAACCCGAACAGCGGCATGCCGGGCATGACGACCAGCACGTCGCGCAGCTCGGCCAGCTCCTGCACGCGGAACAGCGTGGTCCACGCGGTGTGGTCCCCGTCGCCGCCCGCCAGCAGGTACAGGGTGGGCCAGCGGTCACCGGGCCGGCGCCGGTCCCATCCCCGGGGGGTGAGCAGGGCGACGCGGCCGGGACCGCCCAGGGCCGGGGAGTCCACGGTCAGCTCGACGAGCCGCTCGTCGACCCGTCGCTCCGCGAGGACCCGGCCCGCGGCCCCGGCGGAGGCCGCCCCCCACAGTGACGTCCCGCCGGCGGTCAGCAGAGCGGCGCCGGTGAGCACCGTACGGCGGTGTGCGAATGAATCCGGCATGCCCGTTCTCATCGGCCGGGGGACAGCGTGCCTTGAGGGTGAACCCGTGGCCGTCAGGGGGCCGGCGGCCGCCAGCCGTCGGTCAGGATGCCGAAGATCTCCTCGATCGCGGCCCGGTGGTCGGGCCGGCCCTGGGCGAGGGCGGGGGCGTCCAGGACGAACCGGGCGAGCGCGCTGCAGGCCAGGTTGTCGTGCGCCACGCCGAACTCGTCGGCGATGGCCGCGGCCAGGGCGGCGGTGTGCCGGACCCACATCCGTTCCGCGTACGCGCGCAGCGCCGGGGTGGAGTCCACCAGCCGGTTGAACTCCACCCGCTGCGGATGCTCCGCGATCGGCAGCCAGGTGGCCAGCACGTGCTCCCGCAGGGCGTCGGGGACGGTGGTGCCCGCGGCGCGGTCGCGCACGGCCGAGACGAGGGCGGCCTCGGTGCTCTCCTCCTGGTCGAAGACGAGCGCCTCCTTGCCGCTGAAGTGCTTGAACACGGTGGTGACGGAGACGTCGGCCGCCTCGGCGACATCGCGGACGCTCACGTCGTCGTACCCGCGCTCCAGGAAGAGACGGAGCGCGGCGTCGGCGATCGCCTGCCGGGTCGCCGCCTTCTTGCGCTCGCGGCGTCCGGGGGCGGCGGTGGCGGCGGTGGGGGCGGTGGGGGCGGCGGGGGCGGCGGGGGCGGTGGGCTCGGGCATGGGGCCATCCTAGCCGGTCATGGCATCCGTAGCTTTATTGAGTCTGTCACTAAGTTGTCAGATTACACTTTTGCTCGTACGGTGATCCCGCCCGCTTCCACCGGAAGGACACTCATGGCTTCTCCGCACCCCTCCCGCGCCCGGATCAGCGTCGTCGGCGCCGGTCCCGGCGGCCTGACCTGCGCCCGCATCCTGCAGCGGCACGGCCTCCAGGTCACCGTCCACGACCGTGAGCCCGGCCCCGGCTCCCGCGACCAGGGCGGCTCCCTGGACCTGCACGCCGACAACGGCCAACTCGCCCTGCGCGCCGCCGGTCTGCTGGACGCCTTCTTCGAACTGGCCCGCCCCGAAGGGCAGGAGATGCGGCAGCTGGACCTCACCGGTGCGATCACGGACCACCGGGTCCCGGCGCCCGACGAGATGTTCAAACCGGAGATCGACCGCGGACAGCTGCGCCGGCTGCTGCTCGACTCCCTCGCCCCCGGCACCGTGCGGTGGGGGCAGGCGCTGGAGGAGGTCGGCGGCCCCGCCGACGGGCCCCGGCGCCTGCGCTTCGCCGACGGCTCGACCGTCGAGACGGACCTGGTCATCGGCGCCGACGGCGCCTTCTCCCGGGTCCGCCCCGCCGTCTCCGACGCCGTCCCCGCGTACACCGGCGTGAGCTTCCTGGAGGCGTGGTTCGACGACGTCGACCGCCGGCACCCCGAGATCGCTGACCTGGTCGGCCGGGGCGGCGCCCACGCCCGGGACGGCGAACGCGCCCTGTTCGCCCAGCGCAACGGCGGCGGCCACGTCCGCGTCTACCTGATCCAGCGCGTCCCGGCCGACTGGATCCGCGCGAGCGGCCTGACGCCCGGGGACACCGACGGCATCCGCGCCCTGCTCCTGGAGCGCTACGCCCACTGGTCGCCCCGCCTGCTGAAGACGATCACCGACAACGACGGCCCGTACGTCGACCGCCCGATCCTCGCCCTGCCCGTGCCGCACACCTGGGAGCCCAGCCCCACGGTGACACTGCTCGGCGACGCGGCCCACCTCATGCCGCCGCTGGGCGTCGGCGTCAACCTCGCGATGCTCGACGCCGCCGAACTCGCCGCGGCCCTCGCGGAGTCCGGCACGGTCGAGGACGCCGTCCGCCGCTACGAGAAGACGATGCTGCCCCGGTCGACGGAGACGGCACGTCGACTGGAGGGGGCCGCCGAGCACTTGATCGACGTCGACGACGACGGCGACGGCGACGGGCGCGAGGGCCCTGGAGCCCCCGGGGGCGTGTGACCGGCCGCGTCAACCGGCCCCAGGGGCGCGGAGGGTGCGGCGGACGGCGTCCCGGAGCCACCGGTGGGCTCCGTCGGCCGCGTGACGGGGGTGCCAGGCCATACCGATGGTCAGCGGCGGCAGCGGCAGGGGGATGTCGAGGAGGCACAGGCCGAGGGCGGTGGCGGTACGGGTCAGCGGCGATGCGGGGGCGCCGGGGAGGGCGGCGGGGACGAGACAGACCACGTCGCTGCCGGCCGCGAGAGCCATCGCCGCCAGGTGACCGGGGAGCACGGTGGTGACGCGCCGGTGGAGGTTCCGCTCGGCCAGGGCGGTGTCGAGCGGGCCGGTGAACCTGCCTCGCCGGCTGACCACGACGTGTTCGGCGGCGGCGAGTCGCGCCGGGGTCAGGGCCTGCTCGGTGAGCGGGTGGCCCGGGCGGACGGCCGCCACCATCCGGAGCGTGGCCAGTTCCTCGACCTGGGTCTCCGGGTCCACGTGGTCGATGGACCCGACCTCCAGATCGATCCGGCCGTCGCGCAGGGCCGGACCGGCCTCCAGTTCCTCGGCCCGGAGCCGGAACGAGACGCCCGGCGCCTCCTGCCGGGCCAGCCCCAGCAGTCCGGGCGCCAGCGCCGCACCGACCAGGTCGGCGGCCTGGAGGGTGAAGGTGCTGCGCAGGGTGGCGGGGTCGGCGCCCTCGACGGGGCTGAGCAGCGAACCGAGGCGCCGCACCACCTCCGCTGCTTCGTCGCGCAGCGCCAGGGCGCGGGGGGTGGGGACCATGGTCTGCCCGGCCCGTACGAGGAGCGGGTCCTGAAGGGTACGGCGGAGCCGGCCGAGTGTGCGGCTCATGGCGGCGGGGGACGTGCGCAGACGGGCGGCGGCGCGGGTGACGCTCTGCTCGGTCAGCAGGGCGTCCAGCGCCACGGCGAGGTTGGCGTCGAGAGCCGAATACGGGCTGTTCACCAGTGTCATTCCAGTTCAGGCAACACCTGCTTGCTGAAGTTCCCATTGTGGCATCACCGCGGTGTTCCCAGGATGGGTTCTGGACGAGGGCTTCGGCGCCGCACACGGCGCCGTGACGCCGTGGCGTCCTGTCACCCACCGACTGGGAGCACCCACCATGACTGCTGAGAAGACCGACCCGCCGATCACCGCGTTCATACTCGTCAAGACCACGCCCGAGTGGCTCGCGCTGACCGTTCCCGAGCGGATCCACGCCTTCGCCACCGAGGTCGTCCCCACGATCGAAGCCAGGACCACCGGGGTCCGGTCGCGCTTCTACGACACCGAGTTCTACTCCGCGCGCGTCACCGACGTCTGGGTCTGGGAAGCGGACGATCACCAGGCCTACCAGCTCCTCATCGATGCCCTGCGCGAAACCCCGTTCTGGGACCGCTACTTCGAGATCGTGGACCTCCTCGTCGGCACCGAGAACGGCTACGCCCGCAACTACCAGGTCGACCCCGTCGCCACCGTCAGCACCTGAGGGCGAGTGCCCGACTCCGCCGCCGGGCAGCCCTGTCTGCCTCGCGGCCGGGGTCGGGGCCTCGGCTCACCGTCCAAGATCACGGGATGGAGAATGAGCCGTATGCCGACCACGCACATACCGAAGACGGCGACGGCCGACGACGCCCCGCTGATCAGCCGCACGCTGGCCCGCGCCTTCGACGACGACCCGATGATGCGCCGGTTCTTCCCCGACGACGCCTCGCGCGTGGAGCGGCTGGGCCGTTACTTCACGACCATTTTCACCCGGCAGTACGTCCGCCACGGCGTGTGCGAGTACACGGAGGCGGCGGCCGCCTTCTGGGTACCGCCGCAGGCGCAGGACAAGGCCGTCCCCGACGCGGAGGCCGTCCGGCAGCTCCAGGAGGTCCTCGGCGACCGGGCCCCGTACTTCCGGGACACCATCGAGACGGCCGCCCGGCACACTCCCCGGGAACCGCACTGGTACCTGGCGGTGATCGGAGCCGACCCGGCCGCCCAGGGGCAGGGGCACGGCGCCGCCCTGCTGCGCTCGGGGCTGGCCGAGGCCGACGCGGCCGGGCTGCCCGCCTACCTGGAGTCCTCCAAGCCGTCCAACCTCCCCTTCTACGAGCACTTCGGCTTCACCGTGCGGGAGGAGCTGTGGCTGCCGGGGGACGGGCCGGTGCTGTGGGGGATGTGGCGCGAGCCGCGCGGCCCGCACGCCGACGCGTAGGAGGCGTGAGGCGTGGTAGCCGTGAGGGACGGGGTGGGAACGGACCGGACCGGTGCGCCGCGGCCCGGTCGGTAATCGACGGATTTTACCCACCCCCGCCGGTGCATATGCGTCCGGCGGCCGGATTTTCTTCCCCTGAGGGGCTGAAGTTTTGTTGATCGTGGGTCGGTCGGCCGTCCGGGCGTCCTACCCTTCAAAGGGTGAAGCAACTGATGTCACTGGAGTCCGAAGCCGACGTTCCCGGGGAAGCCACGCTGCCCGGCACCCTGCCGGAGGCGCTGCGGGCGGAACTCATCGCCTTCCGCCGCGACCTGCACATGCACCCCGAGCTGGGCAACCAGGAGTTCCGCACCACCGCCGCGATCAAGGAACGGCTGGAGCGGGCCGGACTGACGCCGAGAGTCCTCCCCGGAGGCACCGGAGTCATCTGTGACATCGGCACGACCCCCGGGCGCCCGTCCGCCGCCCCCGCCGGAGCCGCAGGCCCCGGCGTGCTCGCCCTGCGCGCCGACATCGACGCCCTGCCCATCCCGGACGTCAAGAGCGGATGCCCGTACCGCTCGACCGTGCCGGACCGCGCCCACGCCTGCGGCCACGACGTGCACACCACCGTCGTCCTCGGCACCGGCCTGGTCCTGGCCGCCCTGCGCGAGCGCGCCCCGCTGCCCCGCCCGGTGCGCCTGATCTTCCAGCCCGCCGAGGAGGTGCTGCCCGGCGGCGCCGAGGACGTGATCGGGGCCGGGGCGCTCGACGGCGTGCACCGCATCCTCGCCGTGCACTGCGACCCCCGGGTGGACGCCGGCCGGATCGGACTGCGCGAGGGCCCCATCACCTCCGCCTGCGACCGGCTGGAGATCGCCCTGGACGGCCCCGGCGGCCACACCGCCCGCCCCCACCTCACCACCGACCTGGTCACCGCCGCCGCCCG
Source organism: Streptomyces sp. NPDC090994 (assembly GCF_044768905.1). Taxonomy (NCBI): domain Bacteria; kingdom Bacillati; phylum Actinomycetota; class Actinomycetes; order Kitasatosporales; family Streptomycetaceae; genus Streptomyces; species Streptomyces sp. NPDC090994. The sequence goes on along the minus strand of NZ_JBIVWS010000001.1, from coordinate 486,939 downwards.
GGTCGCCGTCGACGCCCCCGCCCTCCTGGCCCGGCGGGTCGACAGCCGCGGCGGCCTCTCCCTGACCTGGGGCCGCATCGAGTCCGGCCACGCCGCCAACGTCATCCCGCAGCACGCGGAGCTGTCCGGGACCGTGCGCTGCCTCGACCTCGACGCCTGGCGGCAGGCCCCCGACCTGGTGGTCGCGGCCATCGACGAGATCGCCAACCTGCACCGCGCCAAGTCCGAGATCACCTACGTACGGGGCGTCCCGCCCGTCGTCAACGAGGTGACCAGCGTCGAACTCCTCCAGACCGCGATGGTCGCCCGGCGCGGCACGGACTCCGTGGAGTCCACCGAGCAGAGCCTGGGCGGCGAGGACTTCTCCTGGTACCTGGAGCGGGTCCCCGGCGCCATGGCCCGCCTCGGCGTCCGCCCGCCCGGCGAGCGCGCGGTGCGCGACCTGCACCAGGGCGACTTCGACGTGGACGAGCACGCCATCACGGTGGGGGTGGAGCTGTTCACGGCGGCGGCCCTCATCGACACGGGTGTCTGAACACGGGGTGCCAGGCCGCCTGGCACCCCGCCCACGCCGGGCGGCCTGTGCCGCACGCCAGGCCGGATCCTCGACGGACACGTCGGGTGGGGAGGTGTTCATGGAGTGCCTCCGGGCACGAGTGGTCATCGTTCCTCGGGCAGCCTTCTGTGCCCGGCCCACGCCCGGCACGCCTCGGCCATGGCCTTGAGCCAGTCCTCATCGGGCTTGCGTTCGGCAGCGGCCCGGTACATCCGCAGGTTGGCGGCGACGAAGGCGTTGATCGCCTCCGGGGCCGCCTCGCGCCACGCGGACAACTCGGATGCCCACGCTTCCGCGCCGTCCGGGGTGTGCCCGGCCGCGATGAGCTGGAGAACCAGGAGCGCGGGGTCGATGAACCCCGCCCCCCTGGTCGGCCACGCCCAGTCCACGGCCCACACCCGCCGCTTCACCACGAGGCAGTTGCTCGGGTTGATATCGGTGTGAAGGAGCGAGTGGCCCTTGAACAGTTCGGCCTCCGAGCTGTTCAAGGCGAACCGGTCCCAGCGTGTCTCGGTCCAGGTTCGCGCGATCTCCGGAAGGGACAACCGGCCGATCTCCCCGAGGACCCCGACCACCAGAGGAAGATCCGGCGAGCCGGGCGCGAAGTCGGACGACCGGCCGTCGATCACTTCGAAGCCCAGTACCAACCAGTCTGCGGATTCCACGTCCCACAACAGAGGTGGCGAGATGTGCCCGAGATGCCCGTTGATCTGCTTTTCCCTGATGAGGGACTTCCGTCGGCCGCCCGGCCGGTTACGCATTGCCTTGACGAAGAACCGTCCCTCGCCGCAGTCGACCAAGGCCGTCAGATCCGAGCTGAAGCCGCGCGCGGTGCGCCTGACCTGCACCACCGGACCCGTGTGCTTCTTGATCAAGGGGAGGACCGCGTCTTCGGGAAGGTCGTCGTCCATAGCGCGTTCAGTTCCTCGGGGTGCACTCGCTTCCGGGTGTCCCCGGGGAGCACTCGTCATCGGTGTCGGGGGTGCAGGGGCGGCTGTCGTCACTGTCGGGGCCGCAAGGACTGCCGGGGCCGCAACTGAAAGTGCCGTCGAGACCGCGCCCCGCTCGAATGGCCGCATTGGCTTGTGCGATCTCAGGGCCGTCGAGGATAGCGCTCAGCGAGGCTTCCTGGACGTTGCCCACGCTCAACCACGTGGAGAACACGCATGGGGACACGGCGCCGTCCGGTCCGATGGACGCTCGCCCGTCCCCACACCGTCCGCAGAGGCCGTCCGTACACGGTTCCCGTCCGTTCGCCGCACGGCCGAAGGGCCGGACATGGTCGACGCGAACGGCGCGGACGCCCAGGGCCTGGAGCTCCCGCCTCGCTTCGTCGCCGGTGCTGGAGGGATCGGAGGGGGCGGAGACGATCACGGACACGCGGATCGGGATCTTGTCCGCCACCGCTTTTACGATGTTCGCTCGGGTGCGAGCATGGCTGCCGCGTCCGGTGACGGCGTTGTGCGCGCCCTCCGAGCCGTAGTACGAGGTGGCGAGGCTGACGTGCTTCCGCCGAAGCAGGCTCCACCACGCGTCGTTCAGATGGACCAGGTTGCTGTACACCTCGACCGCCAAGCCGAGCGTCAACGCGTACTCGACGAGGGCCGGCGCGTCGGGGTGCAGGGTGACTTCTCCCCCGGTGAACTGCACTCGGGAGACGCCTGCCGCGGTGGCCTCGTCGAGGACACGTGTCCAGTCCTGGGCGGTCATCGAGCCGTGTGAGCCGGCCGCGCCGGAGCCGTTGTGACAGTGGCCGCAGGCGAGCTGGCACTTCCGGGTGAGGTCCAGCCACACGAAGCCGGACGCGCCCGGCTTCTTGATGGCAGGTGCCGCTGTGCTCGTGGTCATGTGCTTCCCTCTCGTCCGTTGTCGTTCGTACGGTGGTGTGGTGCAGGCCCGGAAAGGGGCGCGTGCGCGGGCACGGTGAGAGCTGCGGACCCCCACACCCTCCGGTCCCGGTCGTGGGACTGGACACGCACCATGTGGTCGAGCTCCGCGACGCACGGAGCGCACGCGTACACGTCACCCGTAGCGCCCGGTGTGGACACGGAGCCGACCCACAGCACGCGCACCCCCTCGCGTCGGCAGTACAGCCAACAGGTGCCGGTCACCCAGGGGTTGCCGTCGTCCGGCTGTGCGGCGAGCGGCCACGCGTCGCGCCACGGGCGCGTGACGGCGGGGGCGAAGATCACGCCGAGTGCCCGTCCGCCCGCGTGAGCCGGCCGCGTGCCGAGTCCTTGACGTGCAGGAAGCCGCCGGCCTTCTCGATCTCGCGCGCCACCTCGTCGTACTCCTGCGGAACGGAGGAGATCATCGAGCGGCACGCCGTGAGCACCGCCCCGGCCGCTCCGGCCCTGACGCGTTCGACGGCTCGCCACAGCCCGTCACGCCCGCGCGGCGGCAGCAGGCCCGCGCGTTCCTCGATGACGTCCGTGATCTCCCACCCGAACGTTTCGGCGTACTCCGTACACTCCTGGCCAGGTCCCGCGATGTCCGTACGGGGAGCACCGCACAGGTAGATCACGCAACGGAACCGCTCGACCTTCGCCGCCTCGGCCAGTACGTCGGCCTCACCCGGCGAGATCCCCGCCGCCGCGTCCGCCAGTGCCTGGCGTCGTCTCAGGTCGCCCTCGGTGCGGCGGCGTGCCGGTTCCTGCGTCTGTGCGCTCTTGTAGCTGACCATGCGTCAACTGTGCTCGACCGATCACGCATGGTGAAGTGACGAGGCGTGCGACAGGAAAAGTTGCCCGGCGCCGACTCGTACGCTCCGTAGGACTCACGCGATCAAGGGCACGCCGATCACTTCGCCGATCCTGCGCACGCGAGCCGTCGACACCTTCGCGAGCCGCTTGCCGATGACACCGGGCAGCGCCTGGTGCCTGACCCACTCGGGGGCGTCGAGTCCCACCTCGATCAGGGTGTCTCCCGCCTGGTCGTAGAGGCCGGCCGCGCACTGGGCCAGGGCGACGTCGAGCTTGTAGCGGTTGCGGGCGAGCTTGGGCATGGACTGCGGCAGCTCGGTGTGCGCAGCCAGTCGCAAGGCCCTCCCGTGGTTCCCGAGCGCAACGGCGATTCCCACGGCTTCCGTGTTCGCGGCGGTGGGACCGAAGTGCGTGCCGTACAGGCGCTCGTCGCTGCCGAGACGAGCTGCCGCCGCATGCGCCTGCGACAGGTAGTCGTCCGCGGAGGCGGCGTTTCCCCCGCGCGATGCGGCCACGGCGGCGGAGATCATCAGTCGCCCGTACGCGAGCAACTGAGGCCGGGAAGCCCGGCTGAACGTCGGCTCGATCCGCAGGGCCGCCTGCTCGGCGACGGCAATCGCCCTGGGAAGTCTCGCGCTTCGCAAGTAGATCCACGACAGCGTGGACTCCAGGAGTGCGGCGAGTACGTCGTCTCCGGAGTTCTCCGCTAGGTGGCGTGCCGATGTGAGTGCGCTCAGAGCGAGGTCCCGCTGGCCCAGCAAGATCGCGGCCGAGGAGGCGAACTGGTACGTGCTCGCGAGGACGGAGCCCAGCCGCTCGCGCTCGTACCCACTGGCCTGCCCGTACCGGATACGTCCTTCGATCAGGACCTTGGCGACGAGTTCGCCGAACTCCTCGTAGTCGCCTCGCCAATAACTGGCGCACACGCGGGCATGAGCGACCGACAACTCACGCAAACTGCTCGGCTCTTCGATACCTTCCCAGACGCCGAGGGCGCTGTCGTGGACGGCGTCGGAAAGCCTGCGCACAGCAGCCCGAGTACCGCTGCCCATCCCCCGCCGCGGCGCCTGCTGCCCAAGGATCACCGCCACGTCGGTGTTCAGCGCGTGGGCGAGCTTGAGCAGGGAGCCGACGGACAGCTCCCCCCGGTCCTGCTCGGCCTTCTGCACCAGGGCCAAGGACAGCCCCGACGCCTCCGCCAGCCCCTGCTGGGTCAGGTCGGAGCCCCGTAGGTGCTTGATGCGCTTACCGGTCGTCAGGTCTGCCCAGTTGCTCACGGTCACCCCAGTGGGTCGGTATCGCTCCGGCTTGCCGTACCTCGATGGTAGGGCCGGCGCCCACCCCTTTCCGCCCCCTTCGAACCCCTGGTTCACAGCCCCGTAACCCCCTCCGGCACGAATGGATAACGGCCCCGAGGAACCCCGTTCCCAGGAGTTTCTACGCGCGTTAATGTGCGCCGAACCGGGCGCCCGCCGCGGGGACTTGAGGGATGGGGAACTTCAGATGCGTCGGACAACGAGTCTGCGTCGGATACCGCGACTGACCAGCGCCGTGGTCGGGGTCGCGTCGCTCGCGCTCGCCGCCACCGCCTGTGGAGGCACCAGCACCGAGGACGGCGGTGACGGCGGCGGCTCCAAGGAAGACATGGGCATGGCCATCGCCTACGACATCGGCGGTAAGGGCGACCAGTCCTTCAACGACGCCGCCTACGCGGGCCTGGAGCAGGCGAAGAAGGAGTACGGCTACAAGACCGCCGACATCGAGCCCACCGACGGCGAGACCGACGCCGACAAGGAGCAGCGGCTCGCCTCGCTGGCCAAGCAGGGCTACAACCCGGTCGTCGGCGTCGGCTTCGCCTACGGCCCGGCGATGGAGAAGGTTGCCGCCGACTACCCGGACACCACCTTCGGCATCGTCGACTCCGTGGTCGAGGGCGACAACGTCGCCTCCCTGGTCTTCGCCGAGAACGAGGCGTCCTACCTCGCCGGTGTCGCCGCCGCCAAGGCGACCAAGACCAAGACGGTCGGGTTCGTGGGCGGGGTCGACGTACCGCTGATCCACAAGTTCCAGGCCGGGTACGAGCAGGGCGTCGCCGACACCGACCCTAAGGTGAAGGTGGTCTCGCAGTACCTGACGCAGACCGCGGAGGAGGGCGGCTTCTCCAGCCCCGACAAGGGCAAGGCCGCCGCCGAAGGGCAGATCGAGAAGAAGGCGGACGTCGTCTACCAGGCGGCGGGGCTGTCCGGGCAGGGGGTCATCGAGGCCGCCGCCGCCAACAAGGTGTGGGCGATCGGGGTCGACTCCGACCAGTACGAGCAGGAGGCCCTCGCCCAGTACAAGGACTCCATCCTGACCTCCGCGCTCAAGGACATCGACGGGGCCGTGTTCGCGCTGGCCCGGTCGGTGGAGGACGGCAAGCCGCTCACCGGCACCAAGACCTTCGACCTGAAGTCCGACGGTGTGGGCCTGTCCGAGAGCAACCCGGAGTACGCCGAGGTCGCCGGGTTGAAGGACGCCGTCGCCAAGGCGAAGGACGGCATCGTCAGCGGCTCGATCAAGGTGCGGACCGAGCCGTAGGACGCCCCGCCCGGCCGTCCCCGCGAGGCGGCCGGGCGTCACGGAACGCCACCTCGCGTTTGCGCCCGGCGAGAGTTGGGCACGGGCCGATAACAAGGTGGACAGAAGGGGTTTTCAGGCTGGTCTACGCGCGTTAATCTGCGGCGAACCCAGCGCCGCAGCCGAACCCCGTCCGGCGCTTGTACGACAGGAGCACCACACATGCGCCGGATTTCCCGGATCACGGTCGCAGGCGCAGCGACCGCCTCCCTGGCCCTCGCGCTCGCCGCCTGCGGTGGTACCTCGACCTCTTCCTCCTCCTCGGAGTCGAAGGGCGACAAGGGTCTCGCGATCGCGTACGACGTGGGCGGCAAGGGCGACCAGTCGTTCAACGACGCCGCCTACGCGGGCCTGGAGCAGGCGAAGAAGGAGTACAAGTACGAGACGGCGGACATCGAGCCGACCGACGGTGAGACCGACGCCGACAAGCAGCAGCGCCTGGAGTCCCTCGCCAAGCAGGGCTACAACCCGATCGTGGGCGTCGGCTACGCGTACGCCGCCGCCGTCAAGGGCGCGGCCGAGAAGTTCCCGGACGTCACCTTCGGCATCGTCGACGACTCCACCATCGAGGCCGAGAACGTCGCCGACCTCGTCTTCTCCGAGGAGCAGGGCTCCTACCTGGCCGGTGTCGCCGCCGCCAAGTCCACGAAGAGCAACGTGGTCGGGTTCATCGGCGGTGTGGACAACCCGCTGATCCACAAGTTCCAGGCCGGCTTCGAGCAGGGCGTCAAGGACACCAACCCCAAGGCCAAGGTCCTCTCCCAGTACCTGACGCAGACCGCGGAGGAGGGCGGCTTCTCCAGCCCCGACAAGGGCAAGACCGCCGCCGAGGGCCAGATCGAGAACAAGGCCGACGTGGTGTACGCCGCGGCCGGTCTGTCCGGGCAGGGCGTGATCGAGGCCGCCGCCGCCAACAAGGTGTGGGCGATCGGCGTCGACTCCGACCAGTACCAGCAGGAAGCCCTCGCCAAGTACAAGGACTCGATCCTCACCTCGGCGATGAAGGACGTCGCCAAGGCGGTCTACAACCTGGCGAAGTCGGTCGAGGACGGAAAGCCGGAGACCGGTATCGTTCGGGGCGATCTGAAGACCGGTGAAGTGAGCCTGTCGGACTCCAACCCGAAGTTCGCGGACGACACCGAGCTCCAGGAAGCCATCAGCACGGCCAAGGACAAGATCATCAGCGGCGACATCAAGGTCAAGAGCAGCTGACACCGGCAGCACCCGCACCGTGCCGCCACCGCGGTCGCGCGGCCGCTCGGCGGGGTGCGGGGAGGCGTTCTCGGACGTCCGCCCCGTACCCCGCCGAGGCAGGTGTGCCACCGCTTTCGACGCCGTAGGGGCGCTACACGCGTAGACGGCCCCCGTCCCCAGGAGAGTGCGCCATCAACGCGTCCAGCAGCCCTCCGGCCTCGGCAGCGGCGGGCAGCGGTCAGGCGACCGCCGTCCAGCTCGCCGGGATCACCAAGCGTTTCCCCGGAGTCGTGGCCAACCACGACATCCACCTCACCGTCCGCAAGGGCACCGTCCACGCCCTCGTCGGCGAGAACGGCGCCGGCAAGTCGACGCTGATGAAGATCCTCTACGGCATGCAGAAGCCGGACGAGGGGACGATCACGGTCGACGGCGAGCAGGTCTCCTTCTCGTCCCCGGCCGACGCGATCGTGCGCGGCATCGGCATGGTCCACCAGCACTTCATGCTCGCCGACAACCTCACGGTCCTGGAGAACGTGGTCCTCGGCAGCGAGAAGCTCTACGGCATCGGCGCCAAGGCCCGCCGCAAGATCCAGGAGATCTCCGAGCGCTACGGCCTCGACGTCCGCCCCGACCTCCTGGTCGAGGAACTGGGCGTCGCCGCCCGCCAGCGCGTGGAGATCCTCAAGGTCCTCTACCGGGGCGCCCGCACCCTCATCCTCGACGAGCCGACCGCCGTGCTCGTGCCGCAGGAGGTCGACGCGCTCTTCGACAACCTGCGCGAGCTGAAGTCCGAGGGCCTGTCGGTCATCTTCATCTCCCACAAGCTGGGCGAGGTGCTCTCCGTCGCCGACGAGATCACCGTCATCCGGCGCGGCACGACGGTCGGCACGGCCGTCCCGTCCGAGACGACCCCGCGCCAGCTCGCCGAGATGATGGTCGGCAGCGAACTGCCCACCCCGGAGACGGCCGAGTCCACGGTCACCGACCGCCCCGTGCTCACCGTCGACAAGCTGCGCCTCGCGGCCCCCGGCGGCAAGGCCCTCCTCGACGACGTCACCTTCACCATCCACGCCGGTGAGGTGCTCGGCATCGCCGGCGTCGAGGGCAACGGCCAGACGGAGCTGGTCGACGCGCTGATCGGCCTGCGCGCCCCCGACTCCGGGTCGATACGCCTCGCCGACGACGAGATCACCGCCTGGACCACCCGCAAGCGCCGCGAGCAGGGCGTCGGCTACATCCCCGAGGACCGGCACCGCCACGGCCTGCTCCTGGAGGCCCCCCTCTGGGAGAACCGCATCCTCGGCCACGTCACCGAGAAGCCCAACGCCAAGGGCGTCTGGCTGGACATCAAGGCCGCCCAGGACGACACCCGCCGCATCGTCGAGACGTACGACGTCCGCACCCCCGGCATCGACGTCACCGCGGCCTCCCTCTCCGGCGGCAACCAGCAGAAGCTGATCGTCGGCCGCGAGATGAGCCACGCGCCGCGCTTCCTGATCGCCGCCCACCCCACCCGGGGCGTGGACGTCGGCGCCCAGGCCGCGATCTGGGACCACATCCGCGAGGCCCGCCGCGAGGGCCTGGCCGTGCTGCTGATCTCCGCCGACCTGGACGAGCTGATCGGCCTGTCCGACACCCTCCGGGTCATCTACGACGGCAAGCTCGTCGCCGACGCCGACCCGGCGACCATCACGCCCGAGGAACTCGGCTCGGCGATGACCGGCGCGGTCACCGGCCACCTGGAGCACGAGGAACGCGACGAGCCCGGGACTTCCGAAGCCTCCGGGAAGGACGAGGCCCGCTGATGAAGAAGTTCGACAAGGAGCGCGTGCTCCTCGCGGTGGCCGGACCGGTCATCGCGCTCGCCGTGGCCTTCGTGCTGAGCGCGATCGTGCTGATCGCCTCCGGCAAGAACCCGGTGGAACCCTTCGCCCTGATGTTCGAGCAGGCCGGGTTCTCCGACATCCAGGTCCTGATCATCAACCAGGCGTCGATGTACTACATCGCCGCCCTGGCGGTCGCCATCGGCTTCCGGATGAACCTGTTCAACATCGGCGTCGACGGCCAGTACCAGCTGGCCGCGATGATGGCGGCGGTGGTCGGCGCGCACGTCGCCCTGCCCGGCGTCCTCCAGATCCCGCTGCTCCTGCTCACCGCCGTCCTCACCGGCGCCTTCTGGTCCGGCATCGCCGGCGTCCTGAAGGTCACCCGGGGCGTCAGCGAGGTCGTCGCGACGATCATGCTGAACTCCATCGCCACCGCCGTCATCGGCTATCTGTGGCTGCCCGACGTCTTCGGCGTCAAGGTCGGCAACAACAACACCACCGGTGAGATGCACGACTCCGGCTGGGTCCCCGGCATCGACCTGGGCGCGGCGGGCGAGATCTACGGCCTGGTCGTCCTCGCCGTCCTCCTCGGCATCGGCTACTGGGTCGTCCTCAACCGCACCCGCTTCGGCTTCGACCTGCGCGCCTCGGGCGCCTCGGAGACGGCCGCGTCGGCCAGCGGCGTGGACCCCAAGCGCATGGTCCTGACCGCCATGCTCATCTCGGGCGGACTGGCCGGGCTCGCGGGCCTGCCCATCCTCCTCGGCGACACCCACACCTACAGCCTCAACTTCCCCACCGGCATCGGCTTCCTCGGCATCGGCATCGCCCTGCTCGGCCGCAACAGCCCCGTCGGCATCGCCTTCGCCGCCCTGCTGTGGGCCTGGCTCGACAAGGCCAGCCCCGAGCTGGACTTCCACGGCTACGACAAGGAGATCGCGGTCATCATGCAGGGCCTGATCGTCCTCTCCGTGGTCGTCTCCTACGAGGCCGTACGCGAGTGGGGCCTGCGCCGCCAGCAGCGCCGGGTCGGCGCGGAACTGGCCGCCGGGCACGTCCTGGGCGCCGACAACACCGAGAAGGAGGTGGCGGCGCGATGACCACCGTGACCGACCTCAACCAGCCGACGCCGAAGTCCACGGCCCCCACCGGCCGCCGCATGTCCCTGCCCGTCCTGCTCCTGGTCATCGCGGGCGCCCTGGCCCTGACCTCCCTCGTCCGGATCGTCACCGGCGCGGACGGCATCACCAACGTCAGCCAGATGTCCACCGCCCTCCAGCTCGCCGTGCCGATCGGCCTCGCGGGACTCGGCGGTCTGTGGGCGGAGCGCGCGGGCGTCGTCAACATCGGCCTCGAAGGCATGATGATCCTGGGCACCTGGTTCGGCGCCTGGGCCGGGTTCCAGTGGGGCCCGTGGACCGGCGTCCTCGTCGGCATCGTCGGCGGCGCGCTCGGCGGTCTGCTGCACGCCATCGTGACGATCACCTTCAACGTCAACCACATCGTCTCCGGTGTGGCCCTGAACATCCTCGCCCTCGGCGCCACCCGCTACCTGGCCCCCCTCGCCTTCGAGGGCCACCAGGGCGGCTCCGCCAAGCAGTCCCCGCCGGTCGACTCGCTGGGCCACTTCACCATCCCCGGCCTGTCCGACGGACTGAAGTCGCTCAACGACCAGGGCTGGTTCTTCGTCTCGGACATCGCGGGCCTGCTCGGCGGCCTGGTCACGGACGTCTCCTGGCTGACGCTCGTCGCGGTCGCGCTGATCCCCGCCACCTGGTGGATCCTGTGGCGCACGCCGTTCGGTCTGCGCCTGCGCTCCTGCGGCGAGAACCCGGTCGCCGCCGAGTCCCTCGGCGTCAACGTCTACAAGTACAAGTACCTCGCCGTGATCATCTCCGGCGGTCTGGCCGGTCTCGGCGGCGTTTTCCTCTCCATCGTCGCCAACCCCTTCTACCTGGAGGGCCAGACCAGCGGCCGCGGCTACATCGGCCTCGCCGCGATGATCTTCGGCAACTGGATGCCGGGCGGCCTCGCCATCGGCGCCGGCCTCTTCGGCTACACCGACAGCCTCAACCTGCGCGGCGGCTCGGCCAACGTGCACGCCCTGCTGCTGCTGGGCGCCCTGTTGCTCCTGGTCGGCGCCATCTGGCTGGCGGTCCGCAAGAAGTACGTCAAGGCCGCGATCACCGTGGTCGTCGGCGCGCTGGTCTTCGCCTGGTACGCGGGCACCGACGAGGTCCCCAACCAGGTCGTCTCCGCCACGCCGTACGTCATCACCCTCGTCGTCCTCGCCCTGTCCGCGCAGCGCCTGCGGATGCCGAAGGCGGACGGCATGCCGTACCGGAAGGGGCAGGGCAAGTGACCGGCGTCGACTGGGAGTCGCTGCGCCAGGCGGCCCGGGACGCCATGTCCCGGGCGTACGCCCCCTACTCCGGGTATCCCGTCGGCGCGGCGGCCCTGGTCGACGACGGCCGCACCGTCACCGGCTGCAACGTGGAGAACGCCAGCTACGGGCTGGGCCTGTGCGCCGAGTGCGGGCTAGTTTCCCAGCTCCAGGTGACCGGCGGCGGCCGGCTGACCCACTTCACCTGCGTCGACGGCCACGGCGAGGTCCTCGTCCCGTGCGGCCGCTGCCGCCAGCTGCTGTACGAGTTCGGCGGCCCCGGCCTGCTCCTGGAGACCCCGGCGGGCATCCTCCCGCTCGCGGAGATGCTCCCGCAGGCCTTCGGCCCCGACCACCTCACCAAGTAAGTAAGGAAGTCCCGCCATGGCCATGGACGTCATCTCCGTCATCCGCACCAAGCGCGACCGCGGGGAACTCAGCGACGAGCAGATCGACTGGGTCATCGACGCGTACACCCGCGGCGAGGTCGCCGACGAGCAGATGTCGGCGCTCGCCATGGCCATCCTCCTCAACGGCATGAACCGGGGCGAGATCGCCCGCTGGACGGCGGCGATGATCGCGTCGGGCGAGCGCATGGACTTCTCCTCCCTGTCCCGCCCCACCGCGGACAAGCACTCCACGGGCGGCGTCGGCGACAAGATCACCCTTCCGCTGGCCCCGCTGGTCGCGGCCTGCGGCGCGGCCGTCCCGCAGCTCAGCGGCCGGGGCCTCGGCCACACCGGCGGCACGCTGGACAAGCTGGAGTCGATCCCGGGCTGGCGGGCACTGCTCTCGAACGAGGAGATGCTGTCGGTCCTCGACGGCGTGGGCGCGGTGATCTGCGCGGCCGGCGACGGTCTGGCCCCGGCCGACAAGAAGCTGTACGCCCTGCGCGACGTGACCGGCACGGTGGAGGCGATCCCGCTGATCGCCTCCTCGATCATGTCGAAGAAGATCGCCGAGGGCACCGGCTCGCTCGTCCTCGACGTGAAGGCGGGCAGCGGTGCCTTCATGAAGACGGTCGAGGACGCCCGGGAACTGGCCCGGACGATGGTGGGCCTCGGCACCGACCACGGCGTGAAGACGGTCGCCCTGCTCACCGACATGTCCACCCCGCTCGGCCTGACCGCGGGCAACGCCCTGGAGGTCCGCGAGTCGGTCGAGGTCCTGGCGGGCGGCGGCCCGGCGGACGTCGTCGAACTGACCCTCGCCCTGGCCCGCGAGATGCTCGACGCGGCGGGCATCCGCGACGCCGACCCGGCGAAGGCGCTGGCCGACGGCTCCGCGATGGACGTCTGGCGCCGCATGATCAGCGCCCAGGGCGGCGACCCGGACGCGGCCCTGCCCACCTCGAAGGAACAGCACGTGGTGACGGCCGGTGCCTCCGGTGTCCTGACCCGCCTGGATGCCTACGACATCGGCGTCGCCGCCTGGCGCCTGGGTGCCGGACGCGCCCGCAAGGAGGACCCGGTGCAGGCGGCGGCGGGCGTGGAACTGCACGCCAAGCCGGGCGACGAGGTCCGCGCGGGCCAGCCCCTGCTGACCCTGCACACGGACACGCCGGAGCGGTTCGCGTACGCGCTGGAGGCGGTGGCGGGCTCCTACGACATCGCGGCCCCGGGAACCGCGTTCACCACCTCGCCGGTCGTCCTGGAGCGCATCGCCTGACCTGGTGACGTCCCGATCGGGTGACCGGGACCGGTGGAGCCGCGCCGGTCCCGTTCGGCATGCTGGCATGGCCCTGTGCGGGAAATCGAGGGTGACCGCATCACCGGTGACTTCCCCGTCGACTGACAGGCGTCACCCCAGCACCGTCGCGATCAGCACCAGCACCGGCACCGCCACCACCGTCGACACCAGCACCACGTCGCGGGCCAGCCGTTCGCCCACCCGGTAGGCCGAGGCGTACGTGTACATGTTCTGCGCGGTCGGCAGGGCGGAGGTCACCACGACGTCCAGCAGTTGGGCGCCCCGCAGTCCGAAGACGCCCGCCGCCAGGGCCCAGGCGACCGTCGGCTGGCCGGCCGCCTTCAGGGCCACCGCCAGCAGCACCGGGGCCCGGTCCGGGCCCCGGAAGGGCATCGCGCTGCCGCGCAGGGATATGCCGAACGCCATCAGGACCGCCGGGACGGACATGTTGCCGATCAGGGTCAGGGGGTCCATGACGGGCGCGGGGACGTGGAGGCCGAGCGCCGCCACCGCCACCCCGGTCAGCGACCCGACCGCGATGGGGTTGCGCAGGGGGGTGAGCAGCCGGGACCACGGTGAGCCGGACCGCTCCGTACCGGCCAGGTCCAGGATCGTCAGGCCGATCGGCGCGACCACGATCAGCTGGAACAGCAGCACCGGCGCGACGAGGGAGGCGTCGCCCAGGACGTACACGGCGATCGGGATGCCGAGGTTGCCCGAGTTGACGTATCCCGAGCACAGGGCGCCGATCGTGATCCGGCCGGTGCCCCAGCGGCGTACCGCGCCGACCGCGATGAAGACGCCGGCCACCGCGACCGTGCTGAGCGCCGTCACCAGCAGCCGGCTGGAGAAGACCACCGAGAGGTCGGCCTGCGCGCAGGTCGTGAACAGCAGCGCCGGTGAGGCCACGTGGAAGGCGAGCTTGGTCAGCACCTCGCGGCCCTGGTCGCCCAGGTACCCGCCCCGGCCCAGCAGATACCCGACCCCGATCACGACCGCGATCACCGCGAACCCGGTCAGCACCCCTTGCATGGCACCCCCTGAGCGGCGCGAACGGCAGCGGGCGACCTGCGGGGAGGGGATGCGTGCGGCATACAGCAAACCTTCCGCTGTAGAGCATGCGCAGGTCAATGTGACCCTGGCGGCACCCCTGCGGCCCATCCGGATTCCCCGCTTCCGGAACCCGTGCCGACGCCCCGGCGTCTGACTCCGCGACGGACGGCTGCCGATCACCCGGGAGAGCACATGGCGAAGAAGGACAAGGCGACGGCGGAGGAGAAGGACCGCGAGCGGTGGCTGGCGCGGTTCCAGGTGCGGCTGGCCATGCAGCCGGGCGTCGACCGGGCCGTCGTGCTCCAGGGGGTCAAGGAGGTCACGGCGCGCTGCGAGGAAACGGGGGAGCACCCGCGGACCGCTTTCGGCGACCCGGACGCCTGTGCCGTGCGGACCGCCGAGCGACTGGTTCCGGCGGACCGGGCGGAGCGGGCGCGGCAGCAAGAGAAGTGGCTGGACGTGCTCGACTCCGTGGGCAGGAAGGCCGAACACATCGCCGAGATGTGACCGGGGGCGACGCGGCCCCGCCGCCACCGATGAGTTCCGCGCCGCCTCCCGGTCTACCGGGACGTGGATGCCGTGACACCTGCCGTACTCGTGCTGCCGGGGCCCCTGTCCAGGGAGACCCTGCCCCGGCTCTGTGCCGAGGTGCGCGCGCTGCTGGACGCCACCGGGGCCGGGGTGGTCGTCTGTGACGCCGCCGGGGTGGGGCCGCCGGGGCTCGCCGCGGTCGACGTGCTGGCCCGGATGCAGCTGACCGCGCTGCGGTGCGGGGGCCGGATCCGGCTGCGGAATCCCGATCCGGCCCTGCGTGCCCTAATCGGCCTGGTCGGCCTCCGCTTCGAGGTGGAGGGGGAGACCGAACAGCGGGAACCACCGCTTGGTGTCGAGGAAGCAGTGGAACCCGGTGATGCGGCCGTCTGAGATCTCCAGCACCTGGACCGCCCAGGGCGAGAAGCCGCCTGCCTCCGGGTCCGGCTTGTAGTGCGCGAAGGCCGGCAGGCCGTTGGCCTGGACCGGCACCAGACGGGAGCCGGCGCAGGACGCGCCGATGGTGGTCATGAAGCCCGTGATGTCGGCCGGGCCGGCCAGCCACAGGTCGAACGGCGGCATCGTCATCACCGCGTCCTCGTGCAGCAGCGCGGTGAGCGCCGTCATGTCGTAGCCCTCGAAGGCGGCCACGTACCGCTCCAGGAGCTTCTGCTGCTCCTCGTCCAGCGGGTCCGAGACCGCGCCCGCCGCCTCCAGGTCCGACCGCTCCGCCAGCGTCGCGCGGGCCCGCTGGAGGGCGCTGTTCACCGACGCCACCGTGGTGCCGAGCAGCTCGGCCACCTCGCTCGCCCGCCAGGCCAGCACCTCGCGCAGGATGAGCACCGCCCGCTGCTTGGGCGGAAGCTGTTGCAAGGCGGCCATGAAGGCCAGCCGCACCGACTCCTTGGCCACCGCGGCCTCCGCCGGGTCGTCGGTCGTGGGCAGCATCCGGGCGTCCGGCATCGGCTCCAGCCAGGTGTTGTCCGGGCGGGGCGTCAGGGCCGCCTGGGCCAGCGGGGTCGCCTCGGTCAGGTCGACCGGGCGGGCCCGCTTGTTGCCCGCGGTCAGCATGTCCAGGCAGACGTTGGTCGCGATGCGGTAGAGCCAGGAGCGCAGACTGGACCGGCCCTCGAACTTGTCGTAGCTCCGCCAGGCGCGGACCAGGGTGTCCTGGACCGCGTCCTCCGCCTCGAAGGAGGAGCCGAGCATCCGGTAGCAGTACCCGGTCAGCTCGACCCGGTGTTTCTCCAGCGCGGATTCCAGCTCCGGCGTCACCGTGCCGTTGGTCATCGTCCACCCACCCCTGTGGCCGTCCTGCCGGGCGCGTCTTCGCGCCTCGCACTTCGGAAGCTACAGGAGTGGACCGACATTGGCCCGTGCAGCCAGGGAATCAGCAGGTCACAGCGGTCCTGATCAGGCCGCGGCGGGGAGCTTCGCGGTCTGTCCGCGGGCCGCCCGGGTGCCGAGCAGGGTGACCGTCACGACCCCCAGCACCGCCAGCAGCCCGACCCCGACCGTGCCGGCCCAGCCCCCGGAGTGGAAGGCCACCGCGCCCACCGTGGAGCCGGCGCTGGAGCCGATGTAGTACGCCGACTGGTACAGGGCCGACGCCTGCGCCCGGCCGTGCGTCGCCGTACGGCTGACCGCCGAGGACGCCACCGAGTGGCCCGCGAAGAAGCCCGCCGTGATCAGGACCAGGCCCAGCAGCACCAGGGGCAGGGAGTCCGCCAGCGACAGCAGCAGACCGGCCGCCGTCGTGCCGCCCGCCAGGTACAGGGCGCCGCGCCGGCCCAGCCGGCCCACCAGCCGGCCCGACGTGGACGCCGAGACGGTGCCGACCAGGTACACCAGGAAGATCGAGCCGACGATGCCCTGGGGGAGGGAGAACGGCGCCTCCGTCAGGCGGTAGCCGATCACCGTGTAGACGCCGCCGAAGACCGTCATGAACAGCGCGCCGATCGCGTACAGGCGGCGCAGCAGGGGGTCGGCGAGGTGATCGCGGAGGGTCCCGGCGAGGACCCTGGGGCGCAGGGAACCCGGGCGGAAGTGCTTCGGCCTCGGCAGCAGCATCCGGAACGCCACCGCGCAGACCACGGCGACGACGCCGACCACGCCGACGGCCACCCGCCAGCCCCACTCCTGCGCGACCCAGCCGGTGATCACCCGGCCGCTCATGCCGCCGACGCTGTTGCCCGCCACGAACAGGCCGATCGCCGTGACCAGCGCCTTCGGCGTGACCTCCTCGGCGAGATACGCCGTCGCGGAGGCCGGCAGTCCGGCCAGCGCCGCGCCCTGCACCGCGCGCAGCGCGACCAGCGCCGGCAGCGAGGGGGCGAAGGGGACCAGCAGCGCGACGGTCACCGCGACCGCGAGCGACGCCGTCATGACCGTACGCCGTCCGAACCGTTCCGACAGGGCGCTCATCGGGATGACGAACAGCGCCAGGCCGCCGGTCGCGGCGGCCACCGTCCAGCTCGCGTCGCCCGCCGTCACCCCCAGGTCACCGGAGATCAGCGGCAGCAGGGCCTGGGTGGAGTAGAGGAGCGCGAAGGTGGCCACGCCCGCGAGGAACAGGGCGAAACTCATCCGGCGGTAGCCGGGGCCGCCCGGGGCCACACGCGTGTCGGGGAGATCGGGGACGGAGGCAGCGGCGCCCACGGTGGTGGACGCCCCGGTATCGGCGGGAGTCATGTGATGACCGTACGAAGCCCCTTACTCATCCGTCCAATGCATGGAACGTCCATAATCGTTCCCATGGCGCATCAGCGAAGCTCACAGGGGCGGCTGTCACGGGACAGTGACACAGAAGACATCGTCGCGCTGCTCGCGCCGCGTCTCGCGCACTTCGCCGGCGTGGCCCGCACCGAGCACGTCACCCGCGCCGCCCAGGAGATGAACGTCCCGCAGTCGACGCTCTCCCGGGCGGTCGTCCGCCTCGAACAGGACCTCGGCGTCGACCTGTTCGCCCGCCATGGCCGTGCCCTCTCCCTCACCCCGGCCGGGCACACCTTCCTCGCCTCCGTCGAACGCGCCCTCGCCGAGATCGAGCGGGCCGCCGACGAGGTCCGCGCCGACGCCGACCGCACCACCGGCAAGGTCGCCTTCGGGTTCCTGCACACGATGGGCGCCGAGACCGTGCCCGGCCTGATCCACGCCTTCCGCGCCGACCACCCCAGGGTCCGCTTCAGCCTGGTCCAGAACTACGGCGAGGCCATGCTGGAGCGGCTGCGCGCCGGGGAACTGGACCTGTGCCTGACCTCCCCGGTGCCCGACGCCCCCGACCTCGTCGCGCGCCGCCTGGACGAGCAGCGACTGCGCCTGGTCGTCCCCGCCGACCACCGGCTCGCCGCCCGCCGCCGGGTGCGGCTCGCGGAGGCCGCCGACGAGCCCTTCGTGACCCTGGAGCCCGGCTACGGGCTGCGGCGCATCACGGACGCGGTCTGCGCGGAGGCCGGTTTCCGGCCCAAGGTGGCCTTCGAGGGGGAGGAGGCGGAGACCCTGCGGGGGCTGGTCGCGGCGGGCCTGGGCGTCGCCCTGCTGCCGCCGCCGGCCGTGCCCCGCCCGGGGGTGGTCGAGCTGACGGTCACCGCGCCCCGCGCGGCCCGGGAGATCGGCGTGGCGTGGCTGGCGGGGCGGGCGGACACACCGCCGGTGGCCGCGTTCAAGGAGTTCCTGCTGTCGAAGCGGGGCCGGCTGCTGCCCTGAAGGCCCTGCCCTGGATGCCTGCCCTGAAGGCCCCGCCCTGGAGGCCCTGCCCTGGAGGCCCTGCCCTGAAGGCCCTGCCCTTAAGGCCCTGCCCTGGATGCCTGCCCTGAAGGCCCCGCCCTGAAGACCCTGCCTGAAGGCGCTACCGCAGCGTCTTCCCGAACCCCACGGCCAGCGGCATCCGCAGCCCGAGCGGCGGCGGGGCCGCCAGCGCGTCCGCCACCGGCCGGGAGAACGGCCGGCCGAACAGCGCACCCAGGGTGAAGTCCTCGGTCAGCGCCGCCACTTCGTCGCGGTAGTGCCGCAACCCGTGTCCCTCGCTGTGCACTTCGAACCGGCACACGTCCCGGTTGGCCTTCTTCGCCCGCGCCGCCAGCCGGAACGACAGCTCCGGATCGCACCGCCCGTCGTCCGTGCCGTGCACGATCAGCACCCGCCGCCCGGTGAGCTGTTTCACCGGTTCGGGCGGCGCCGCGACATCCTCGTCCGGCAGCCAGGGGGCGATCGCCAGCACCGAGTTGACGGCCTCGTGGCCGCCCGCGCGCAGCGCCGCCCGCCCGCCCATGCCGACCCCGACCAGGCAGACGGGGACGTCGCCGTAGAGCCGTACCGCCTCGTCGGCGGCCCAGGCGGCGTCCCGGGCGAGGTGCGCCTCGCTGCCGTTCCAGCCCCGGTAGCGGTAGTGCACGACGTGGGCCGCCAGCCCCTCGTCGCGGCCGGCCCGGGTCAGCCGGCGCCCCAGCGCGCGGACGGAGGCGTTCGCCAGCAGGGGGGACGGTCTGCGGCTGGAGACCTCGTCGCCCGCCGGGAGCAGGACGACCACTCCGCTCACCGCCGCCGTCTGCGGACCCAGCGCCCGCCCCAGCCGGGCCTCGCGCACCGGCGTCGCTTGTTGTGCCATGACAAAACAGTGTCAGAAGAGCGGGTGTCCGCCATCCGTACGCGCGGTCACTGTTACGTATCGGCCGGTGCGTCGGTCACCTGGTTCTTTCCCGCGATGTCGCCGTCCGCCCCGCGATCTACGCGCGTAGGAGCTACAGTGCTGAGATGACG
The DNA here is from genome assembly GCF_044768905.1 of Streptomyces sp. NPDC090994. Lineage (NCBI taxonomy): Bacteria > Bacillati > Actinomycetota > Actinomycetes > Kitasatosporales > Streptomycetaceae > Streptomyces > Streptomyces sp. NPDC090994. Next base: position 467,628 of record NZ_JBIVWS010000001.1, on the reverse strand, counting down.
AGCCAGACCACCGCGAAGTCCCCGACGCCGGAGCAGATCCGCCGGGCGCCGAAGGTTCTGCTGCACGACCACCTCGACGGCGGGCTGCGCCCCGGCACCGTCGTCGAACTCGCCCGCGAGACCGGCTACTCCGGGCTGCCCGAGACCGACCCCGACACGCTGGGCCGCTGGTTCCGCCGGGCCGCCGACTCCGGCTCCCTGGAGCGGTACCTGGAGACCTTCTCGCACACCGTCGGCGTGATGCAGACCCGCGACGCCCTGGTCCGGGTGGCCGCCGAGTGCGCCGAGGACCTCGCCGAGGACGGCGTCGTCTACGCCGAGGTGCGCTACGCCCCCGAACAGCACCTGGAGGGCGGGCTGAGCCTCGAAGAGGTCGTCGAGGCGGTCGACGAGGGCTTCCGGGAAGGGGAGCGGCGGGCCCGCGAGGCCGGCCACCGCATCCGCGTCGGCGCCCTGCTCACCGCCATGCGGCACGCCGCCCGCTCCCTGGAGATCGCCGAACTCGCCAACCGCTTCCGGGACCTCGGCGTCGTCGGCTTCGACATCGCCGGCGCCGAGGCCGGCTACCCGCCCACCCGGCACCTCGACGCCTTCGAGTACCTCAAGCGCGAGAACAACCACTTCACCATCCACGCCGGCGAGGCGTTCGGGCTGCCGTCCATCTGGCAGGCGCTGCAGTGGTGCGGCGCGGACCGGCTCGGGCACGGGGTGCGGATCATCGACGACATCCAGGTGGCCGGGGACGGCACGGTGAAGCTGGGGCGGCTCGCCTCCTACGTCCGGGACAAGCGCGTCCCGCTGGAGCTGTGCCCCTCCTCCAACCTCCAGACCGGGGCGGCGGCCTCGTACGCCGAGCACCCGATCGGGCTGCTGCGGCGGCTGGGATTTCGCGCCACGGTCAACACGGACAATCGTCTGATGTCCCACACCAGTATGAGCGGAGAATTCGAGCGCCTTGTCGAAGCGTTCGGTTACACGCTCGACGACATGCAGTGGTTCTCTGTCAATGCGATGAAATCAGCGTTCATTCCTTTCGATGAACGACTGGCCATGATCAATGACGTGATCAAGCCCGGTTATGCGGAGCTGAAGTCCGAATGGCTGTTCCGGTAGGACGCTTCTACCTGCGGTTCCGTGGGGGGTGAGGGGTGGGTGGAGAGGAATGGGGGCCGTGTGCGCGGACCGGCTTTCACAATCCGTTCGCATTTCGATGTTTGCGGCGGGCGACGGTGCGTGTTTACGGTCGAGGACCGCTCAGATCCCCGACCTCCCATTTCGAGGACGCATTTCATGAAGCAGTCTGCTGCCAAGACCCTCGGTGCCGCCGCCCTCGGTGCCGCTTTCGCCGCCGCCGGCGCGGGCGCGGCCAACGCGGCCCCGGTCGTCCCGGAACTCGGCCCGACGGTCGACGGCGTCGTCCGTACGCTCCCCGCCACCGAGCGCCTCACCCAGGCCGCGCCCGGCGCCCAGGCGTCCGGCGCCCAGGCCGCGCCCGGCGCCAAGGGGGCCGACGCGAAGGGGACCACCCCCGGCGCCGACGCACGTCCGGCCGCCGCGCAGTCGGTCGCCGACACGCTCACCAAGGGTCCGGTCGCCCCGGTCACCCGGCTGATCGGCGGCCTGCCGGTCAAGGGCCTGTCGCTCGGCTGAGCCGCGCCCGTCACGACGCGCCGACGGGGCGCACCCGGTACTGCCGGGTGCGCCCCGTCGGCTTTCCAGAGGGAGATCCAGAGGGAGGGAACCAGAGGGAAAAGGGATGCGGAGGGAGATCCGGGCGCGGCCGTCGGCCGTCGTCACCAGGCCGTGCGGGCCGCCTTCTCCTCCGACGGGAGGAGTATCCACAGCGCCAGGTAGAGCAGGAACTGCGGGCCGGGCAGCAGGCACGAGGCCAGGAAGACGACGCGCATCGTCGTCGCGGAGGTGCCGAAGCGCCGCGCCAGCGCGGCACAGACTCCGCCGATCATGCGGCCGTCGGTGGGGCGGGCAAGGCGGGACATGGCGGCTCCTTCGTGAGCGTCGGTCCGAGGCGCCCCCGTCGGTCGCCTCATCTGCCCTCCACGCTACGGGGACGAACAGGGGCGAAGCGTCGCTCTACGGGGCGATCCCGACCCTGGGAATCGTCGGGGTACGACCCTGAGACGGCTCCTCCTGGAGGAGGTCTCCGTTCCGCCCCGCCTCGGACCTGCGGCGGAGCCAGGCCCGGCCCGCCGGGACCACCGCGAGGTGCGCGAGGGCCACGCCCGCGGTGTTCAGCAGCAGCGAGTCGATGTCGGCGACCCGGCCGGGCACCCCGGTCTGCAGCAGCTCGATGCCCAGGGACAGCAGGGCGCCCGCGGCGGTGCTGCGCAGCAGGGAGGCCGGCGCCGAGACGACGGTCCGGCCGTTCACCATCGGCAGCAGGACGCCCAGCGGCGCCAGCAGGCCCAGCCCGCCGCCCACGCACCGGACCGCCTGCGGCCAGCCCAGCGCCACCTCGGCCCGGATGCCGTCGAAAGGGTGCAGGTTGGGCGGCGTCACCCAGGGGACGTCCAGGGGACGCAGCGTGAGCCAGGCGACGACCACGAGGTGCGCGGCCAGGAGGACGCCTCCCGTCGCACGGATGCGGAGCGCGGCGCTGCCGCCGAAGAACCCTTGACGCTGCACGCCCCCCTAGACGCGACCCCCGGCGCGCGCGGTTCCGGGCTCTCCCCCACACGGGTGAGTCATGCGCCACACCCGGGCGAACCGGGCGCGACGGTCAGTCCCGGGTGACCTCGCTGGACGGCGGTTCGTTGCTGCCCGGCCGGGTGCGGACCTCGTCCGTGCACACGTACCGGCGCGGCGCCCGCTCGTCCGGTCCGCCGAGGACCACGGATCCGTCGTCCTCGGCCACGGCCGACTCCGCGAAGGTGCAGACGGTCTGGGCGAGGGCGTACGAGGTGAGGTCGCCGGGCGCGGTGCCCAGCCGCAGGGCGGTGTCCGGGTCGCCGTCCCGCGGCCCCGACACCGTGATCCCGCCGGGCACGTCGGTGGTGTACCGGGCCTCCGTCTCGGCGGCGGAGGGCGGCGCGGCGAGCTGGCTCAGCAGCCCCCTCGCCACCGCCACCCGGCGCGCGGTCCCGGCCGAGCCCTGCGGCACCCGTACCGTGCGGTCCACCGTCACCAGCGACGAGCCGCACAGCAGGGACACCCGCACGGCCACGTCCCGCCCGGACCCGGTCGGCGCCTCCGGTTCGGTGAGCGAGCAGCGCACCCGCGAGGGCGCGGGGCCGAAGTCCGTCGGCACCTCCGTGGCCCGGATACCGCATCCGGTGAGCAGTGCGGCGAGCACGGGGAGCGCCAGCAGGCGGCGTACGGTCATCAGCCCTGTCCCTTCGCGTCCGTGCCCTTGCCCTTGCTCCCGGAGCCCTCGGCGTCCGCGCCGGCGTCCGTCAGCGACGACGCGTCCTGCGGCAGCCGCAGGGTGAACACCGCCCCGCCGTCGGGGGAGTTGCCCGCGGTGATCTCACCGCCGTGGATGTGCGCGTTGGCCAGGGCGATGGACAGGCCGAGCCCGCTGCCCTCGGAGCGCGGCCGGGAGGCGCTCGCCTTGTAGAAGCGGTCGAAGACGTGCGGCAGGACGTCCTCGGGGATGCCGGGCCCGTGGTCGCGCACGGCGATGACCACCGCGTCGTCCACCGCCGTCACCGACACCCGCACCGGCGACCCGCCGTGCTTGAGGGCGTTGCCGATCAGGTTGGCCAGGATGACGTCGAGGCGGCGCGGGTCGAGGCGGGCGTGGATGCCGCGCTCCGCGTCCAGGTCGACGGCGTCCAGCCAGGCGCGGGCGTCGATGCAGGCGGTGATCTGGTCGGCGACGTCCACGTCGTCCAGGACCAGCCGGGCGGTGCCCGCGTCGAAGCGGGTGACCTCCATCAGGTTCTCGACCAGGTCGTTCAGCCGCCGCGTCTCGCTGACCACCAGCCGCACGGCGGGTTCGATCATCGGGTCGATGGACCCCGACTCCGCCTCCAGCTCGTCCTCCAGCACCTCCGTGACCGCCGTGATCGCGGTCAGCGGCGTACGCAGCTCATGGCTCATGTCCGCGACGAACCGCCGGGACGACGCCTCCCGTGCGGCCATGTCCTCGACCCGCTTCTCCAGCGACTCGGCCGCCTTGTTGAACGTCCGGGACAGATCGGCCAGTTCGTCGGTGCCGGAGACCCGCAGCCGGGTGTCCAGCTTGCCCTCGCCGAGCCGGCGCGCGGCGCTGCCCAGCCGGTGCACGGGCTTCAGCACGGTCGTCGCCAGGGCCTGCGCGAGCAGCGCGGAGCCGATCAGGGCCAGCGCGGTCGCGATCCCCAGCGACCAGGCCAGCGAGTCGATGTCCTTGGCCTCCGGCTCCAGCGACTTGAGCATGTAACCGGTCGGCCCGCCGCCGACCACCCGGCTGCCGGCCACCAGGTACGGGGTGTCGTCGACGACGATCCGCTGCCAGTACAGGTGATACGGGGACTTGTTGGCGTCGGTGACCTTCTGCTTCTTGTTCACCGCCGTACGCAGCGACTCGGGCACGTCGGACAGGGCGAAGCCGTCCGGCCCGCCCGCGCTGCCCTGCACGGTGCCGCCGTCGGTGTCCTCGGCGACCAGCAGTACGCCGAAACGCTGGCTGCTGTTGGCCATCTGACCCGCGGTGTGCTGGAGTTCGTCCTCGGTGGGGTGCTGGGGCAGCGACCCGGCCCGGTTGCGCATCTCCTGCTCGAAGTCGCCCAGCACGGCGTCCTGGGCGCGGGTGAGCACGGCCTCCCGGTTCAGCCAGTACGCGATCCCGGACGCGGACACGGCGGCGGTGAGCGCCACCAGTCCGAAGACGACGACCAGCCTGAGCCGCAGGCTGGTGAAGCGCAGCCGCGACCAGACTCCCTTGCGTGCCGCGGACCAGCCGCGGTGACCCCCTGGGTGTTCCTGTGTCACTGAGGCGGATCCAGCCGGTAGCCCACGCCCCGCACGGTACGGATCAGCGTCGGGGAGGACGGCACGTCCTCGACCTTGGCGCGCAGCCGCTGGACACAGGCGTCCACGAGCCGGGAGTCGCCGAGGTAGTCGTGCTCCCACACCAGCCGCAGCAACTGCTGCCGGGAGAGCGCCTGGCCGGGCCGGCGGCTCAGTTCGAGCAGGAGCCGCAGCTCGGTCGGCGTGAGCTGGAGGTCCTCCCCGTTCTTGGTGACGGTCATCGCGGAGCGGTCGATGACCACGCTGCCGAAGGTCGCCGAGTCGGTGGACTCCCGCTCCCCGCGGCGAAGCACCGCCCGGATACGGGCGTCCAGCACCCGCCCCTGCACCGGTTTGACGACGTAGTCGTCGGCGCCCGACTCCAGGCCGACGACCACGTCGATGTCGTCGTCGCGCGCGGTCAGCAGAATGATCGGCAGCTGGTCGGTGCGCCGGATGCGCCGGCACACCTCGAAACCGTCGATGCCGGGCAGCATCACGTCCAGCACGATCAGGTCCGGCCGCTGCTCGCGCAGCAGCTTCAGACCGTCTTCACCGCTGGCCGCGGTGGCCACCCGGTGGCCCTGGCGCGTCAGGGAGAGCTCCAGGGCCGTGCGGATGGCGTCGTCGTCCTCGATCAGCAACAGGGAAGGCACGGGTCTCATTCTGGCCCATGGAGGGGGCGGGGTTCGACCGGCGGGTGGCGAAGCGGGCCTTTCTACCGCCGAACCTTGTGAAGGGCCTGTGGTTCCGCCGTGACCGGGCGCTGTGACAGGTCTGTGACAGTCGGCGGACACGGCCATGAAGTGGCCTCGGCAGGATTCTCGGCACAGGGCAACACCGCGACACCGCAAGACGGACACCGGTAACTCCACGACGGGGGGCGCATGATGAACACGCTGACTCGCACCAGCACCAGCGCAGTGATCACGCGTCTGCACGACGTGAACGGGCACCGGGGTTGTGAGAAGTCCGGCTCCGACGGGGGTCCCTCCCGCGCGAGCATGTCCGAGCGTGGGGGAGGGCGGGGGTGCGCTCGCGGAGCCGGGCGTCAGCACCCGACGACGTACATGTCGGTGGTCGACGCCCCCACGGGGGAGTCCCAGGGGGGGACGGCGTACGGGGAGGAGCCGGGGGAGCGACGCTCGCTGTCGGAGGCGGAGTTCACCGCCTACGTCCAGGAGCGCCGCGCCTCCCTGTACGCGACCGCCTACCACCTGACCGGCGACCGCTTCGAGGCCGAGGACCTGCTGCAGAGCGCGCTGTTCTCGACGTACCGGGCGTGGGAGCGGATCAGCGACAAGGCGGCGGTCGGCGGTTACCTGCGCCGCACCATGACCAACCTGCACATCAGCGCGTGGCGCCGCCGCAAGCTGAACGAGTACCCGACCGAGGAACTGCCGGAGACGGCCGGCGACACGGACGCCATGCGCGGCACCGAACTGCGCACGGTCCTGTGGCAGGCGCTGGCCCGGCTGCCCGAACTCCAGCGCACCATGCTGGTCCTGCGCTACTACGAGGGCCGCACGGACCCGGAGATCGCCGACATCCTCGGCATCAGCGTCGGCACGGTGAAGTCCAGCATCTGGCGCTCGCTGCGCCGGCTGCGCGAGGACGAGGTCCTCAGCTTCGGCCGTGACCGTCAGGACGCCTTCGGCGAACTGGTCGCCTGAGGGGCCCGAGGGGGCGGAAAAAAAGTATGGGCCCGGGTGTATCAGGGGGAGGGTGCCGGGCTCTTACTCACGGGGGAAACACCCCGCGGGGGAACACGGGGGAACGGGGAACACGGGGGAAAGCACGGGGGACACGGGGGATCACGGGGGAAGAAGCGGGACTGGAGGGCCGGGGGGTCCGTCCAGTCCCGTTTCGCCGTGTGGCCCTCGGGGCCTGTGCGACACGTCCGTCAGGCCGCCGTACGCGCGCCCGCGCACCGTCCCGCCGCCGCGGCGGCCAGCCGGCCCATCGCCTCGTCCCGGTCGCAGGCGTGGGCGCCCAGCGCCGTCTGCCGGGCGACGATCGACCGTTCCAGCCGCATCAGCCGCCAGCCGCGGCGCAGCAGGAACGGCACCGACTTGCGCCCCTCCTTCAGGTCCCGCAGGAAGCGGCGGCGGAACGTGGTCAGCGGGCCCCGGCTCAGGCAGAGCGCGTCGGCCAGCACGCCCAGTTCCCGGCAGCGTGCCACGATCTCCGCGGCGAAGACGCCCTCCGCGATGAACAGCGGGGTCCGCCCGATGTCGACCGTGCCCTCGCCGGTGCGGGCGCTGAGCGCGATGTCGTAGACGGGCACGGACGTACGGCCCGTACGGCACAGCTCCACGATGGCGGCGACGGCCGTGTCCGCGTCCCAGGAGGCGGGATGGTCCCAGTCGATGTCCGGACTCCCCGCCACCAGTGGCAGCGTCGGGTCGGTGCCCTCTTTGTAGAAGTCGTCGAGCCGCAGCACCGGGAGGCCGGAGCGGGCGGCGAGGAGGGACTTGCCGGAGCCGGAAGGGCCGCAGAGCAGCACGACTCGGGTGGGTATGGGCGGATGGGAGGTCACGGGACACCAGTGTGCGGCATCGACCGGCCACGGGCCGACCCGGCGGGGCGGGTTTGCCGTGCGCGTCACACCGCCCGCAACGCGGCGGATCGACGCGGTCACGCCGCGCGGTGCGCCGACGTCCGCCGGACGTCGGCGCACCGCGGTTCCCGGGCGGGCGCAGGGGTCAGTACGACGAGCCGGAAACACCCAGGGCCCCCGTCGGGTGCCACACCGTCTTCGTCTCCAGGAACGCCGTCATGCGGTCCGGGCCCGGGGTCGCCGACCAGTCGTCCACAGGCTGTGGACGCAGGACGCGCTTCAGGTTGTCCGCCGCGGCGATCTCCAGTTCCGTCGCCAGTTCCGCGTCCGCGCCCGCGAGGTCGATCGCGTTGACGTCCTGGTGGGCGGCGAGGGTCGGGGCGATCTCCGCCGTACGGCCGGAGAGGAGGTTGACGACCCCGCCGGGGACGTCGGAGGTGGCCAGGACCTCGGCCAGGGAGAGGGCCGGGAGGGGGGACTTCTCGGAGGCGACCACGACCGCCGTGCAGCCCGTCGCGATCACCGGGGCGACGACCGAGACCAGGCCCAGGAGCGAGGACTCCTGCGGGGCCAGGACCGCGACCACGCCGGTCGGCTCGGGGGAGGAGAGGTTGAAGTACGGGCCCGCGACCGGGTTGGCGCCGCCGGTCACCTGGGCGATCTTGTCGGTCCAGCCCGCGTACCAGACCCAGCGGTCGATCGCCGCGTCCACCCGCTCGGCCGCCTTCGACTTCGACAGGCCCTCGGCGTCCGCCACCTCGTGGGCGAACTGGGCCCTGCGGCCCTCCAGCATCTCCGCGACCCGGTACAGCACCTGGCCCCGGTTGTACGCCGTCGCGCCGGACCAGCCGCCGAACGCCTTCCGGGCGGCCACCACCGCGTCCCGGGCGTCCTTGCGGGAGGCGAGGGGCGCGTTCGCCAGCCACTTGCCCTTGCCCGCCGCGGCAGCGGCTGATGTCTGCGTCGTCACCTCGTACACCCGGCCGCTCTCGGAACGCGGGAACTTCCCGCCCACGTACAGCTTGTAGGTCTTCAGGACACTCAGTCGGTCAGACATCGAGGTACGCCTCCAGGCCGTGACGGCCGCCCTCGCGGCCGAAGCCCGACTCCTTGTAACCGCCGAAGGGCGACGTCGGGTCGAACTTGTTGAACGTGTTGGACCAGATGACGCCCGCGCGGAGCCTGCTCGCCACCGCCAGCATGCGCGAGCCCTTCTCGGTCCAGATGCCCGCCGACAGGCCGTACGGCGTGTTGTTGGCCTTGGCGACCGCCTCGTCGGGCGTACGGAAGGTCAGCACCGACAGGACCGGGCCGAAGATCTCGTCGCGGGCGATGGTGTGCGCCTGGGTGACGCCGGTGAACAGCGTCGGGGCGAACCAGTAGCCGGAGGACGGGAGTTCGCAGGCCGGAGACCAGCGCTCGGCGCCCTCCGCCTCGCCCTGGTCGGCCAGCGCGGTGATCCGGGCGAGCTGCTCGGCGGAGTTGATCGCGCCGATGTCGGTGTTCTTGTCGAGCGGGTCGCCGAGGCGGAGCGTGGCGAGCCGGCGCTTGAGGGAGTCCAGCAGCTCGTCGTGGAGCGACTCCTGGACGAGCAGGCGGGAGCCCGCGCAGCAGACCTGGCCCTGGTTGAAGAAGATGCCGCTGACGATGCCCTCGACGGCCTGGTCGACGGGGGCGTCGTCGAAGACGATGTTGGCGCCCTTGCCGCCCAGCTCCAGCGTGAGCTTCTTGCGGGTGCCGGCGACCGTGCGGGCGATCTCCTTGCCGACGGCCGTGGAGCCGGTGAAGGCGACCTTGTCCACGTCGGGGTGGGCGACCAGGGCGGCGCCCGTGCGGCCGTCGCCGGTGACGATGTTGACCACGCCGCGGGGCAGGCCGGCCTGGCGGCAGACGTCCGCGAAGAACAGGGCGGAGAGCGGGGTCGTCTCGGCGGGCTTCAGCACCACCGTGTTGCCCGTCGCCAGCGCCGGGGCGATCTTCCAGGCCAGCATCAGCAGGGGGAAGTTCCAGGGGATGACCTGGCCCGCGACGCCCAGCGGGCGCGGGTCCGGGCCGAAGCCCGCGTGCTCCAGCTTGTCGGCCCAGCCGGCGTAGTAGAAGAAGTGCGCGGCGACCAGGGGGAGGTCGGCGTCGCGGGTCTCCCTGATCGGCTTGCCGTTGTCCAGCGTCTCCAGGACGGCCAGCTCGCGGCTGCGCTCCTGGATGACGCGGGCGATGCGGAAGAGGTACTTCGCGCGCTCGGAGCCGGGCAGCGCCGACCACTTCTCGAACGCCTTGCGGGCGGCCTTGACCGCCCGGTCGACGTCGTCCTCGCCGGCCTCGGCGACCTCGGAGAGGACTTCCTCGGTGGCGGGGGAGACGGTCTTGAAGACCTTGCCGCCGGCCGCCTCGGTGAACTCCCCGTCGATGAACAGGCCGTAGGACGGCGCGATGTCGACGACCGCGCGGGACTCCGGCGCGGGCGCGTACTCGAAAACAGGTGCCATGGTGATCAGTCCACCGTCACGTAGTCGGGACCGGAGTAGCGGCCCGTGGCCAGCTTCTGACGCTGCATCAGCAGGTCGTTCAGGAGGGAGGAGGCGCCGAAGCGGAACCAGTGGTTGTCCAGCCAGTCCGCACCGGCCGTCTCGTTGACCAGGACCAGGAACTTCACCGCGTCCTTGGCCGTCCGGATGCCGCCGGCCGGCTTCACGCCGACCTGGACGCCGGTGGCGGCCCGGAAGTCGCGTACCGCCTCCAGCATCAGCAGGGTGTTGGCGGGCGTGGCGTTGACGGCGACCTTGCCGGTCGACGTCTTGATGAAGTCGGCGCCCGCCAGCATGCCGAGCCAGCTCGCGCGGCGGATGTTGTCGTACGTCGACAGCTCGCCGGTCTCGAAGATGACCTTGAGGCGGGCGTCCGTGCCGCACGCCTCCTTCACGGCCGTGATCTCCTCGTACACCTTGAGGTAGTTCCCCGCGAGGAACGCGCCCCGGTCGATGACCATGTCGACCTCGTCGGCGCCCGCCGCCACCGCCTCGCGCACGTCGGCCAGCTTGACGGCGAGGGAGGCGCGGCCGGCCGGGAACGCGGTGGCGACCGAGGCGACCTTGACGCCGGAGCCGGCCACGGCCTCCTTGGCGGCCGGCACCATGTCCGGGTAGACGCAGACGGCGGCGGTCGACGGGGTGGCGCGGTCGGTGGGGTCGGGGCGGACGGCCTTGGCGCCGAGCGCCCGGACCTTGCCGGGGGTGTCCGCGCCCTCCAGCGTCGTCAGGTCGACCATCGAGATGGCGAGGTCGAGGGCGTACGCCTTCGCGGTCGTCTTGATCGAACGGGTGCCGAGCGCGGCGGCGCGGGCCTCCAGGCCGACCGCGTCGACGCCGGGCAGTCCGTGCAGGAAGCGGCGGAGCGTGCCGTCGGACGCGGTGACGCCGGCGAGTCCGGGTGCGGGTGCAGTGGTGGGCATGGTCACCAGCCGAGCATATCTACGCGCGTAGCGGCTGTACAGCCCCCGGCCCGGGACCGATCCGCCCGGGGCGCGTCGGGCACAATCGGCACATGACGACCCCGGAGCACCCCTCACCCGCACCGCAGCCCCCGGTGCCCGAAACCAAGGACCGGATCCACCGCTCGCCCGCGGGCATCGCCGGCGGGGTGCTGCTGCTCGCCGTCGTCCTGTGGCTGGGCCTCGACGCGGTGATCGCGGGCGAGGGCCGCACCCCGTGGCTGGCGCTGGCCGCGATGCTGCTGGTGGTGCCGCTGGTGGTCGCCTACACCCTGCGCCCGGCCGTCTTCGCGGGCGAGGACCGGCTGCGGGTGCGCAACCCGCTGCGCGTCGTCGTGCTGCCCTGGGGGCGCGTCGCCTCGCTGCGCTCCGGTTACTCCAACGAGGTCGTCGCCGACTCCGGCACCAAGTACCAGTTGTGGGCCGTGCCCGTCTCGCTGCGCGCCCGCAAGAAGGCGGCCCGGCGGGAGGCGCGGCGGACCGCCGGGGACGGGCGGCCGGCGGCCGGGCGCGGCGGCTTCGGGCTCACCGGACAGCGGACGGCCGCCGCCGGGGTCGCGGACGGACCGGTGCGGGCGGAGACCGACAAGGTGATGGACGAACTGCGCTCCCTCCTGGCGGCGCGGCAGCAGGCCGACACCGCGCAGGGCGAGGTGACCGTGCGCTGGGCCTACGAGATCCTGGCACCGGCGGCGGCCGGGGCGGTGCTGCTGGCCGTACTGCTGGGCATCGGGTGAGGAGCCGGGCGGACGGTTTCCCTTTGCATTGCCTACGGGTTGCCTAGGGGATACTTCGATATGAAGCGTGGCCCCGGTGACCGGATTGGTCTGTCTGCCGTCACCGCCGTCTCACTAGATTGCTTCTGTCGCCCGTAGCTCCTTACCTGCACATTTTCTCGTTCTCGGGCGACGGGGGTGGGGAAGTTGGAGCGGTCAGAGGAGACGGCGAGACCCGCCGTCCCGGCAGCGGGCATGAGATGTCTCATCGACATCGACGGCGCGGGCGGATTCGGCTGGCGCCTGGTGGCGCCCAACGGGCGGCCCGTCGCGGTGTCGCTCACCTCGCACGACACCCACGACCGGTGTCGCGCCGCCTTCGAGCGGCTGTGCGAGCGGTACGCCGAAGTCGGCGGAGGGGTGCAGCACAGTACCGAGGGCGGCTGGGTGTGGGCCGTCTGGGACCGGTCCGGACGCCATGTGGCCGGTTCGGCGCGGACCTACGAACGGCACGCCACGTGCCGTACGTCGTACGAGCGGTTCCGGGTCACGCTGCCTCAACTCCGTTACTCGGGGCCCGAGTTATGGGGTGATGCCTGACCGGACACGCGGGACCGATGTTGCCCCCAAGGCACCTCTGGTTCACCCTTCGGGCCGGGCGTGGCCACCGGGGGCCCGGAGCGTCGGGAACGTGCGTTCGCTGAGAAGAACCAGACAACCGCGGCTCGCGACGGTCGGCCCCGCCCCCGAGGCAGGGGCCGACGTACCGAGACGGCTGTACGCCGATCCCGGCCTGCCCGACCGGCTGTTCCGGCTGCTGCTGCGCTCCGGCGGCGGCCTGGTGCTGACCGTCATGCTGCTGGTCGGCGGATTCCTGCTGTACCGCGCCTGGCTGGCCCTGGACCGGGCCGGCTGGTCGTTCCTGACCACCGCCGAATGGGCGCCGGACGCCGGCCGGTTCGGCATCGCGGCGGTGCTCGTCGGCACGGTCCTGATCGCGGCCGTCGCGGTCTGCGTGGCCGTGCCGCTGGCCACCGGCGCGGCCCTGTACATCTCCGAGTACGCCCCCGCGCGGCTGCGCCAGACGCTGATCAGCGTGGTCGACCTGATGGCCGCCGTGCCGTCGGTGGTGTACGGCCTGTGGGGCGTCTTCTTCCTCCAGGACAAGGTGCTGCCGACCGCCCGCTGGATCTCCACGTACGTCGGCTGGATCCCGGTCTTCGACGTCACCGGCGCCGACCCGGACGACCCGCTGGCCCCGGAGAGCCTCTACACCTCCTCCACCTTCATCGCCGGACTGGTCGTCGGCATGATGATCGCGCCGATCGTCTGCTCGATCATGCGGGAGGTCTTCTCCCAGGCCCCGGCCGGTGAACGGGAGGGCGCCTACGCGCTCGGCGCCACCCGCTGGGGCATGATCCGCTCGGTCGTCCTGCCGTTCGGCAAGGGCGGCATGATCGGCGGCACCATGCTGGGCCTGGGCCGCGCGCTCGGCGAGACCATCGCCGTCTTCATGATCATCTCGCTGACCTTCGACATCCAGTGGCACGTCCTCCAGTCCGGCAGCAGCTCGGTCTCCTCGCTGATCGCGCTGCGCTACGGCGAGGCCGGCGGCTTCGGCATGTCCGCCCTGATGGCGGCCGGTTTCGCCCTGTTCGTGATGACGCTGATCGTCAACTTCGCCGCCTCCTCGATCGTCGCCCGCTCCCGCTCGGGCGCCAGCAGCGACGCCTGAGCCCGCCCGCACTCCCCGCACTTACAGGAAAGAGCGACCATGACCGTTGCCCCTGAAGCGCCCGGTGCGCGTCGGGCGCCGCGACCACCGCGTACGACACTGCCCGGCCCGCGGCGCACCACCGACCCGGGCGGCGAGCGGCGCCGCACCCTCGGCTCGCTGCGCGACACCGACGTGTACGCCGTGCTCGGCGCCCTGGCCGCCGCGCTGTCGCTGACCTGGCTGCTGTTCCGCTGGCTGCTGCCGTTCGACGGCGTGGTCGGGTTCGTGGTCATGGCGTACGGCTTCTTCCTGCTGCTGTACGCGCTGCTCGTCTCCTTCGACGAGAGCGGACCGGCGGTCGTGGACCGGATCGCGGCGGCCGTGGTGCGGTCGATGGGCCTGCTGATGGTCGCGATCCTCGCGGTCGTGGTGGTGTACGCCCTGGTCGAGGGCCGCAAGGCGCTGGTGCACCTGAACTTCTTCACCCAGGACATGGAACTGGCCGGTCCCCTGGAGCCGCTCAGCGTCGGCGGCGCCCTGCACGCCGCGGCCGGCACCCTCATCATGATCGTCCTCGCGCTGGTCATCACGGTGCCGCTCGGGCTGGTGTGCGCGGTCTTCCTCAACGAGGTGCCGGGGACCTTCGCCCGGTTCGTGCGCACCATCGTCGAGGCGATGACCGCGCTGCCGTCGATCGTCGCCGGCCTGTTCGTCTACGCGACCGTGATCCTGGGCATCGGCATGGACCAGTCCGGCCTCGCCGCCTCCCTCGCGCTGTCGGTGATGATGCTGCCGATCATCATCCGCGCCGCCGACGTGGTCATCCGGCTGGTGCCGGGCACGCTGCGGGAGGCGGCGTACGCCATGGGCACCTCGCGCTGGCGCACCGCCTGGCACGTGGTCCTGCCGACCTGCCGCTCGGGCCTGACCACCTCGGTGATCCTGGGCACCGCGCGCGGCATCGGCGAGACCTCCCCGGTGCTGCTGACCGCCGGTTTCACCTCGGAGATGAACCTCGACCCGCTGTCCGGGCCGATGGTCTCCCTGCCCCTGGCCACCTTCGAGTTCGTCAAGTCGCCCGAACCGACCATGGTCTCGCGCGGCTTCGGCACCGCGTCCCTGCTGATGGTGATGGTGCTGCTGCTGTTCGTCGCCGCGCGCGTCCTCGGCGGGCGCGGGCCGGGGCAGCTCACCCGCCGCCAGGAGCACCGCCGGGTCACCGCGTCCCGGCGTGACGCGCGCCGCTACGCCGAGCGGGCGGGGCGGGCCGTACCCGGCGCCCCCGTGGCCGGCGCCTCCGCACCCGGCGCCTCCGGGTCCGCCGGCACCCGTACCCGTCGTACCCGTAAGGGGAGATCCTCGTGAAACCCGCCACCCGCTTCCGTCTGGCGGCGACCGTGCTGTCACTGCTGTGCGCGTTGCTGGCCGTGCACACCCCGCCCGCCGCCGCGGCCTCCTACGCCAAGATCACCGGCTCCGGCTCGACCTGGTCCTCCAACGCCGTCCAGCAGTGGATCCGCAACGTCAAGGCCAACTACGGCATGACGGTGAACTTCACCGCCAACGGCTCCTCGCAGGGCCGCGAGCAGTTCAAGAACAACACCGTCGACTTCGCCGTCTCCGAGATCCCCTACGGGCTCAAGGAGCAGGGCGTCACCGACCAGCCGCCGGGGCGCGGCTACGCCTACATGCCGATCGTGGCCGGCGGTACGGCCTTCATGTACAACCTCAAGATCAACGGCAAGATGGTCACCAACCTGCGGCTGTCCGGGGCCACCGTCGCCAAGATCTTCACCGGCGCCATCACCCGCTGGAACGACCCGGCGATCCGCGCCGACAACCCGGGCCTGACCCTGCCGGCCCGGGCCATCGTCCCGGTGGTCCGCTCCGACGGCTCCGGTACCAGCGCGCAGTTCACCACCTGGATGTCCAAGGAGCACGGCTCCATCTGGTCCACCTACTGCTCCCGCACCGGGCGCGGCAGCGGCAACTGCGGCATGACCTCCAACTACCCGCTGCTCAGCGGCTCCGCGATGGTCTCCAAGTCCGGTTCGCTGGGCGTCTCCGGCCACGTCCGCCAGGCGTCCGGCGAGGGTGCCATCACCTACGTCGAGTACTCCTACGCCAAGAACACCGGCTTCCCGGTGGCGAAGATCCTCAACAAGGCCGACTACTACGTCGAGCCGACCGCCGCCAGCGTGGCCGTCGCCCTGACCAAGGCGCAGATCAACAACAACAAGAAGTCGGTCAACTACCTGACCCAGATCCTCGACGGCGTCTACGACAACGCCGACGACCGCACCTACCCGCTGTCGAGCTACAGCTACATGATCCTGCCCACCGCCGTGGAGGCCGGCTTCACCAAGGCCAAGGGCAACTCGCTGGGCACCTTCAGCCGCTACTTCCTGTGCGACGGACAGCAGCAGGCGGAGGACCTCGGCTACTCGCCGCTGCCGAAGAACCTGGTCCAGGCGGGCTTCGACCAGATCCGCAGGGTGCCGGGGGCGCCCACCGGCTCCATCGACATCAACGAGTGCCGCAACCCGACCTTCTCGGGCGGCACCAACACCCTGATCCAGAACGCGCCGCACCCCAAGAGCTGCGACAAGAAGGGCGCGACGCAGTGCACCGACGGCACCGCGGGCGCGGCCGGCACGGACACCCCGGTGAAGCCGGGCGCGCAGGGCGGCGACGGTTCCGGCGGCGGCTCGGGCTCCGGTGACGGCGGCGGCTCGGGCTCCGGCGGCTCGGGCTCCGGCTCCGGCTCCGGCGACGGCTCCGGCGCCGACGCGGACGGTGACGGCACGCCGGACGCCGAGGAGAGCGCCGCCGCCGACGGCTCCTCCTCCGGCGGCGTGATCGACCCGGACACCGGCGAGGTGATCGGCGACGGCGCCGGCACCGGGGACAGCTCCGTCGTCGCCAACCCCGTGAGCCTCGCCTCCGCCGACGCCTTCGGGATGCGCGGCGCGCTGATGGCGCTGTCGGCGGTCCTGCTCGTCGCGGTGGTCGTCGGGCCGCCGCTCACCGCACGTGCCCTCGCGGCACGCACCCGCCGCAGAGGAGAGGGCCGATGAGAGTACGTGTACGCGGCTGCGCACCGGGGGCCGCCGACGGCCGCCGCCGGGTGAGGCTGGGCGTCGGCAGTCTGCTCGCCGCGGTCGTCATCGCCCTGGTGCCGCTGCCCGACGGGGCGGACCGGGCGCGGGCCGCGACGGACGGCGCCGCGACGTCCTCCGCGGTGACCAAGAGCGGGCCGAAGGGGAAGTACGACGACTTCTCGGACCTCGAGGTCACGGTGCACCAGACGGAGGGGCTGCGCTGGCAGGGCGTCAAGGTGTCCTGGACGGGCGGCAAGGCCGCCCCGAAGACCGCCGTCAAGGCCAACTTCATGCAGATCATGCAGTGCTGGGGCGACGACCCGGAGAAGGGGCCGGAGCGTACGCAGTGCGAGTTCGGCAGCGAGGCCAGGATGCCGCCGGGGACCTCCCGGCTGGTCTACCCGTCCTCCGACCCCGGGGAGGCGGACACCGACGACACCGTCCTGGACCCGTACAAGCGCCCCTACGTTCCCTTCCGGCCGGTGTCCGGGGACACCACCACCTCGCCGGACGACACCACCTACTTCGGCCCCGAGGACACCAACTCCCTCTCCTACCTGCCCAATGACGGCAACGGCGGCGGCGAGACGGTCTTCGAGCTGAAGTCCGCCTCGGAGGCGGAGTACCTCGGCTGCGGCGCGCGCACCACGTCGAGCGGCGAGATCCAGCCCTGCTGGCTGGTCGTGGTGCCCCGGGGCGAGCACGAGGCGGACGGCACCGCCGACCCCGCCCGGACGGTCATGACGTCGGCGCTCAGCAAGACCAACTGGGACCAGCGGATCGCCTTCCGCCTCGACTTCGAGCCGATCGCGGAGAACTGCGACCCGGACAAGCCGGAGCGGGTGATCTCGGGCTCCGAACTGGCCACCGACGCCGTGACGTCCTGGCAGGCCGCGCTCTGCAAGAGCGGCAGCCACCGGTACACCTACACCCAGTCCGGTGAGCCGGCCGCCCGGGAGGGCCTCATGTCACCGGGCGCCTCGTCGGCGGGCCTGACCATGACGGTCGACCCGGTCCAGCCGGCCGAGGGGGCATCACCCGTGGTGCACGCGCCCGTCGCGGTCAGCGGCGTGACGATCGGCTTCGTCTGGATGTACGAGAAGTCCGCCTTCGACTACCAGCCGCTGAAGGCCGTCAGACTCAACCAGAGACTGCTGGCCAAGGCGCTCACCCAGTCCTACGGAAGCAGCCTGGTCTCAGGACAGGAACCGGTCCCCGAATATCTCGGCGACAATCCGAAATACATCGCCGCGGACCCCGAATTCAAAAAGCTCAACCCGGATTTCGCGGGGCAGGACTTCCATGCGCCGATCGGTCTGCTCATCACGTCCGAGAATACCGACTCGGCCCGCATGATGTGGAAGTACATCATGGCCGACCCCGACGCGAAGAAATTCCTGGACGGGAAGGAGGACCCCTGGGGCATGAAGATCAATCCGGAGTACACCAAGACCGGGGTGATCACCGAGGGCCTGGACTACTTCCCCATGACGGACCTCACGCCCACCGCGGTCCCCTGCAGCCCGGCCGGCACCGGACTGACGATGAACCGCACCGGGGCCGAGGTGGTCCCCTACGCCCTCGACCTGCACGAGGCGGCGGTCAAGGTCCGCCGGGGCACCCTCGGCAGCGTCTACGAGTGCACCGTCACCGTCAACCAGACGAGCTGGACCAAGACCGAGCGGCCGACCCCGGTGGACCTGCGGCAGTACGGCATCGTGGACCTGGCCTCCGCCGCCCGGTACCAGCTGAACACCGCCGCCCTGCCCAACGCCGACGGGGACTTCGTGCAGCCGACCGAGGCGTCCCTGCTCAAGGCGGTCGCCAGGATGCCCGACTCCCAGGTGGCCGGCGTCAGGACGTCCGACCCCGCCAGGATGACGGACGGCGCCTACCCGCTGACCGCGGTGGTGTACGCGGCGGCCCCGCTGGACCAGGCCGCGGACGCCCGGCAGGAATACGCCAGGGTGATCCGGTACGCGGCCGGTGACGGTCAGACCCAGGGCACCGCCAGCGGCGAGCTGCCCGCCGGGTACGCCCCACTGCCGACGGCCCTGCGCCGGCAGGCGGTCGAGGCCGCCGACCAGCTGGTCAAGGGCGTGGCGGACACGGACGAGCCGGCCTCCGGCACGGGCGGGCCGGACGGCGCGGCGAGCGGCGGCGGCGCCGGCGGCTCCGGGACCGGCGGCGACGGCGGCACGGGCACCGGCACCGGTGGTGTGACCGGCGGCGGATCGGCCGGTACGGACTCGGGCGGCACCTCCGGCGCGGGCACGGCGGACGCCTCCCCCGCCGCCGCGCCGACGGAGACCGACCCGGCGAAGCAGAACGTGGCGCGGTCGGGCGGGGTGACGCCGGCGGAGGTGCTCGGGCTCATCCGCTGGGTGCTGCTCGGCGTGCTGATCGCCGGCGGTGCGGCCGGACTCGCCGGCCCCGTCATGCTGCGGCTGTCGGCCCGCCGGGCGGCCGGTACCGGCTGACCCGGCCGGAATTCCGAATTCCCCGGGGCGCCCCCTGCCCCGGGGAATCGGCGCACCGTCCCGGGAATTGCCTTGGATTCACTTAGGAAACAGTTGCTTAACCTGATCAACGACTGGAATTGGTGGCCGTCGGTGTACGTCTCTGGAATTGTCTTTCCCGGCCGGTCGACGGGTCGGCCGGAAAAAAATCCGGATTCTGCTTGACCGCTTGACCGCTTGACCGCCCTTGCTCGTAATCCGTTGCCACGGAGGAGAACAGAAGTGAACGTCAAGTCCCGCGCTCTCGCCGGTGCCGTCGTCGGTGCCGCCGCCCTCAGCCTCACCGTCCTCGCCCCGGTCGCCTCGGCCGACCCGGCCGACGGCTCCTACCGCGTGCTGGCCGGCGTCGGCTCCGACACCACGGAGGACGTCGTCAACGGCCTCGGTGAGTCCATCGACGGCGGCACGCTGATCGCGTCGTACAACGCGACCGGTTCCACCCAGATCACGACCCGTGAGAACAACGCCAACTGCACCATCAACCGCCCGAACGGCTCCTCGGCCGGCATCACCGCGCTCGTCAACGACATCGCGGCCGGCACCGACTGCCTGGACTTCGCCCGCTCCTCGCGCGGCACCGCGACCGCCGGCACGAACCTGACCTTCGTCCCGTTCGCCGCGGACCAGCTGAAGGTGGCCGTCCGTGAGGACAGCCCGCTGAACGACGCCGACGGTCTGAACGTCACCACGGCCCAGCTGAAGGCCATCTACGAGTGCACCCAGACCACCCTGAACGGCCAGCCGGTCACCCCCCTGCTGCCGCAGAGCGGCTCGGGCACCCGCAGCTTCTTCCTGGCCCAGATCGGCAACCCGGCCCTGGGTTCCTGCGTCGGCACCATGCAGGAGCACCGCGGCACGGACCTCACCTCCACCGCGCACATCGCCCCGTACTCCGTGGCGAAGTACATCTCCCAGACCGGTGAACTGATCGAGGACGTGCACGGCGACACCGTCCTGGGCACGATCGACGGCGGCCAGTACAGCCGTCCCGTCTACAACGTCGTGGAGACGGCCCGCCTGACCGACACCGACATCGCCGAGACGTTCGTCGGTCCCGACTCGAAGGTCTGCCAGGACGAGGCCACGATCACCGACTACGGCTTCAGCCCTGTCGCCGACTGCGGCAGCACCACCCTCAAGGGCAACAGCTGACCGCCATGCGATGACCACGCGCGACGGCCGGGCACCCAGCGGGTGCCCGGCCCGGCGGCGTTCCACCACGCCGCCCGGCCCCGGGCGGCGTGACCATCCTCGACCGAGAACCCCGTGGGGGGACCACCACATGAACCACCGACTCGCACCACTGAGATCACCCGTGGCGCTGCTGTCGAGCATCGCCGTGCTGTGTGCCGCGCTGGCCGGCGTACTCACCTTCGCCGCCAAGGCCGGAGCGGTCGTCACCAACCTGGGCTCGTTCACGCTCACCCCGGAGACCGGGAAGCTCGCCGACCCGCTCATGGCCACGTCCGCGACCACGGGCACCGGCTGTCCTGACCCGGCCGAGGGCCAGAGCGCCAACTCGCCGTCTCTCTGGCTCTACAAGCCGGGCAGCACCACCTCCGGCACCAACATGGGATCGGCCACGGCGGCGATCCCGAACAGCGCGGCCGGCTTCACCGTCGGCCTGAAGTCGCCCACGACACCGGTGAGCCTGGAGACGGCGCTGAAGAAGTACGTCACCACGGAGTCCTTGGACGGCACCTACACGATGGCCCTGCTGTGCCGCAGCGGTATCACCACCGCCGCTCGCTTCCACGCCAAGATCACCGTGGTGGGCGACACCTGGACCGCGCTCAAGCAGCAGGCCACCACCCTGACCCTGGCCGCCTCCGACGGCGTCTCCGTCAACGGCGACCTCAAGCTCACCGCCACGGTCGTGCCCGCCACGGCGGCCGGCTCCGTCGAGTTCAAGGACGGCGACACCTCGCTCGGCACGGCGGACGTGACGGGCGGCACGGCCGCACTCACAGTCAAGGCACCGGCCATCGGCGGCGCGCACCCCTACACCGCCGCCTTCACGCCCTCCGACCCCGACGCCTACACCGGTGCCGAGGGCAAGGTCACCGTGGGCATCGGCTACCTCGTCACCGCCAAGGACGCCGACGGCAACCCCCTCGGCGACAAGCCCACCCTCGCCATCGGCGAGAGCGCGAAGATCACCATCCAGGGCTTCACACCGGGATCGACCGTCGAAGTGAGCCAGACGAACGCGACCGGAGCGACGTTCCAGGACGCCACCGCGGGCGCCGACGGTACGGTCCTCGACTACGCGTTCACCGTGCCCGACCGCACGATCAGCGGGCAGACGACCCTCCAGTTCCGGGAGGGCGGTTCGCTCCAGAAGCAGGCACTGTTCGTCTTCGACGCCACCGACGAGGAACCCACCGACGACCCCACCGAACCGGCGGGCCTCGAAGTGACCGACGAGGACGGCAACGCCCTCGACGCCGACCCGAACCTCGCACCCGGCCAGACCGTGAAGATCACCGCCGCCGGCTACACCGCGGACGCCACGGTCGAGGTCACCCTCGCCGACAGCGAGGAGACCTTCGAGGACGCCAAGGCGAACGCCGAGGGCACCGTGGAGGAGTACGAGTTCACCGTCCCGGAGAAGATCGAGGACGGTGACCACACGCTGACCCTCGCCGAGGCCGGCGACAAGGAGGACGCGCACTCCGTGGACTTCGCGTTCACCACCGGCGCGGAGAGCAGCGAGAGCCCCGACCCCTCCGGCTCCGAGTCGGCCTCCGGCGACACCTCCGGCACGACGGGCGGCGGCACCGGCGGCGACGGCAGCGGCGGCGCGGGCGGCACCGGCGGCGACACCACCGGCACCGGCGGCACGATGGCCTCCACCGGCGCCCAGGTCGGCGCCATCGCCCTGACCGCGCTCGCCCTGCTGTGCGCCGGCGCGGCCCTCGTGCTGCACATGCGCCGCAAGGGCCTGCTGGCCTTCGGCGGCACCACCCCGCAGCACCGCTGAACGCCTGAGCAGCCGAACGGCTGAACCGCCGACCGGCCCGGCGGTCCGGGGGCGCACACCGACGCGCCCCCGGGCCCGCCCCGGACCCACGTACTCACGTCCCGCCTCCAGGAGCGCACCCCGTGACCACCCTCGCCCCACCCGCGGCCGTCCCGCCGGCCGAGGCCGGTCCGCCCGCCGTACCGCCGCCGCCCGCCCCCCTGCCGCCGCGCAAGCCGGACGAACGGCCCCCCGCCCGCCCCGGGCTCGCACTCGCCGGGGCGGCCCTGTGCGTCCTGGCGGCCGTCCTGTTCGGGTTCGCCGCGAACCTCACCGTCGTCGGCCACCTCCAGCACGCCCGCGACCAGCAGACCGCCTACGACGAACTGCGCCGCCAGCTCGCCCTCGGCACCGCCCCCGTCGGCCAGCGCGACTACGAGGGCGAGCTGCTGGAGCCGGGCGCGCCCGTCGCCCTGCTGAAGATCCCCGCGCTCGGCCTCGAAGAGGTCGTCGCCGAGGGCACCACCTCCGAGGTGCTGATGTCCGGCCCCGGCCACCGCCGCGACACCCCGCTGCCCGGCCAGGCCGGCACCTCGGTGATCATGGGCCGCCAGTGGGCGTACGGCAGCCCCTTCAACGACGTGCACCAACTGCCCGCCGGCGCCCGCGTCGAACTCACCACCGGCCAGGGCAAGGCGGTCTACGAGGTCACCGGCGTGCGCCGGGCCGGCGACGACCTGCCCGAGCCGATCGCCCAGGGCCAGGGACGGCTCACCCTCATCACCGCCGACGGCGGCCCGTACACCCCCAAGGGCGTGCTGCGCGTCGACGCCGAACTGCTCACCGACGTCCAGCCCCACCCGCCCCGCGACCTCGCCGCCGGCTGGATCGGCGACTCCGAGCAGGCGCTCGGCACCGACGGCCGGGCCTGGCCGGCGGTCTTCCTGTGGTCGCAGGCCCTGCTGCTCGCCGCGCTGCTCACGGTGGCCGCGCACCGCTTCTGGGGCTACTGGCAGACCTGGATCTGCGCGGCTCCCGTACTCGCCGCGCTCGGCCTCGCCGTCTCCGGCGCGCTGACCGCGCTGCTGCCCAACCTGCTCTGAACACCGCGTACCCGTACGGGAGTTGATCCACCCATGACCACTGACAGCACCGCCACCGCCGCCACCGCCGTTCTGCCCCGGATCGCCACCGGGCAGCCGCTCGCGAGCCCCGCCACCCTGCGCGCCGAGGACGTCTCCGCCTGGTTCGGCGACCACAAGGTCCTGGACCGGGTGTCGCTGACCATGCCGGCCCGACAGGTCACCGCGCTGATCGGCCCCTCCGGCTGCGGCAAGTCGACGTTCCTGCGCATCCTCAACCGGATGCACGAGCTGATCGGCTCGGCGTCGCTGGCCGGCCGGGTCCTCCTCGACGAGCAGGACATCTACGACCGGGGCCGCCGCATCACCCACGCCCGCCGCGAGATCGGCATGGTCTTCCAGAAGCCCAACCCCTTCCCCGCCATGTCGATCTACGACAACGTCCTGGCCGGCCTCAAGCTCAACGCCATCAAGGCCACCCGCGACGGCAAGGACGACCTGGTCGAGGAGTGCCTGACCAAGGCGGGCCTGTGGAAAGAGGTCAAGGACCGCCTGCGGCAGCCCGGCGGCGCGCTCTCCGGCGGCCAGCAGCAGCGCCTGTGCATCGCCCGCTCGCTGGCGGTACGTCCCCGGGTGCTGCTGATGGACGAGCCCTGCTCGGCCCTGGACCCGACCTCCACCCGCCGCATCGAGGAGACCATCGCCGAACTGCGCTCCGAGGTCACCATCGTCATCGTCACCCACAACATGCAGCAGGCCGCCCGCGTCTCCGACACCTGCGCCTTCTTCCTCGCCTCGCACGGCACCCCCGGCGTCATCGTCGAGCACGGCGACACCGAGGCGATGTTCGGCTCCCCGCAGGACGAGCGCACCTCCGACTACGTGAACGGGCGCTTCGGGTGACGGGGTGGCCAGGGACGTGCGCCTTGGCGGTGGCGGCCGTACTCCTCGTCGCCGGGTGCGGCGCGTCCGGCGGCACCGGAGCCCCGCCCGCCGCGGCGGCCCGGGGCGCCGGCTCGCCGCCGCCCTCCTCGCAGACGGTGCCGTACGGCGGCCAGGGCGACGACGACCCGGCGCCCGCACCCGCGCCGGACGCCACCACCGCCGTACCGCCCCTGCCGTCGAACCCCGCCCGCGACCGGGCCCGGACCCCGTCCGCCACCCCCTCCTCGCCCGGCGCCACGGCGAGCCCCGCCCGCCGCGGCCCCGACCTCTCCCGGAAGCCGAGTCCGTCCCGTGGGCGGACCCCGGCCGCCGCGCCGTCCCCCACCGCCGGGCGGGCCGTTCTGCGCATCGGGGACTGGACGTCGTACGTCCGGCGCGGGGGCCAGGCCGAGGTGGACGCCTGCGAGGACGCCGTGCAGTGGACCGGCCCCGAGATCGGGCGGGAGGACGGCTACGAGATGCGGACCCTGGTCATCGTCGGCCACGACTACTGCAACGGCTTCGACCGCTTCGCCCAGCTGCCCGTCGGCACCCGCGTCACGCTGACGACCGTCGACGGCACCTGGACCTACCAGGTGTACGCCACCTACCTCACCCCCGGGCGGGGCGTCCCCGCCGCCGGCCTGTACTGGGGCGACCTCACCCTCCAGTCCTGCGTCGGCCCGGACACCGGGTTCAGCTACCTGGTCCGGCTCTGACCACCTTCACCCACCCCTGACCGCCAGGAGCACTCGCCATGCCTGCCCGATCGCTGACCATCCCGCTGAAAGGTGTGCGCGGCCTGCGCGGCGCGGCCCTCGCCACCGTCGTCACCGCCCTGCTCACCGCCGGCTCCCAGGCACCGGGGACCGGTGACACCGCCCCGGTGGCGCAGGACGACGACGTGACCGTCCCCGGCGGCTTCGTCCCGCCGGACGCGCCCCTGCCGGACGTGCCCTCCCAGGGCGACGACTCGTACCACGTCGAACTGCCGCCGCTGAAGGCCGTGCGGGCCGCCGAGAAGGTCTTCGGCAAGGCGGCCGTCGACGCCACCGAGGAGCGCGCCGCCTCCGAGGCCGGCCTGCCCGCCAGTGTCTTCGCCGCCTACCAGCGGGCCGAGACGTCCGTCGCCCGCACCGACCCGGGCTGCGGCCTGCCCTGGGAACTCCTCGCCGGCATCGGCAAGGTCGAGTCCGGCCACGCCCGCGGCGGCGCCGTCGACGCGGACGGCGACACCCTCACCCGGATCACCGGCCCCGCCCTCGACGGCAACGGCTTCGCGCTGATCCTCGACAGCGAGGGCGGCGCCTGGGACGGGGACGCGGTCTACGACCGTGCCGTGGGCCCGATGCAGTTCCTGCCGACCACCTGGAAGACCTGGGGCGCCGACGGCAACGGCGACGGCGAGGCGAACCCCGACAACATCTACGACGCCGCCCTCGCCGCCGGGCACTACCTGTGCGCCGGCGACCGCGACCTGCGCACCGGCGCGGACCTGGACCGCGCGGTCCTCAGCTACAACTACTCGCGCGACTATCTGAACCTGGTCCTCGGCTGGATGCAGTTCTACCTGCGCGGCGTGCACACCGTCCCCGACGGAACGGGTGTGGTCCCCGAGAGCCCCGGCGCGGGCGGCGACACGCCCGCCACCCGTCCGGTGACCCGGGGAGGCACGGGCGGAACGGGCGGCACGGGCACCGGCAAGGGCGACGGCGGCAGCGGCAGCGGCGATGGTGGCGGTGGCGGTGGCGGTGGCGGTGGCACCGAGGGCGCCGGGAAGCCCACCCCGACCCCGACGCCCGGCAGGACCCCGACCGCGCCCCCGGCCCCGACCCCCGCCCCGTCCATCACCCCCACCCCGGAGCCGACGCCCACCACGTCCCCGGAGCCCACCCCCGCCGACTCGACGTCCCCGGAGCCCACGCCCACCCGGACCACCACCCCGGACCCCGACCCGACGACCGGGACCCCGGCGAGCCCCGACCCCACCGGCTCGCCCACGCCCACGCCCTCGGTGGCCCCCTCCGACAGCGCGTCCCCGTCGGCCGAGGAGACGGCCACGACCGGCTGAGGAGCCCCCGGGCACGGAAAAAAGACCGGGGACGGGTCAGGGGACCCGTCCCCGGCCGGGGGCTCGGCGCCCCGCGATGCAAAGGGGGGCTGCGGGACGCCGGCGCGAACGCCTCCCAAGGGGGGGAGGAAAGCGTCCGCGCTCTGCTCCACCGTGCGACGGCCGTGCCCGCGGCGGACGCACGAGACGCGTGCGACAGACCAACTTCCGGTGAAAGAAGGGGCGTCGGAGGCCCGGCGCCGGAGGCTCAGAGACCGGCCGCGGCGGACAGGTCCCGCTTGATCCCCGCCAGCAGCTCGGCCGCCCCGGCCCGGGCCGCGGGCAGCCCGGCACGGTCGGCGACCGGGACGACCACCTCCAGATAGCACTTGAGCTTGGGCTCGGTACCGCTGGGCCGGACGATCACGCGGGCCCCCTCCAGGGTGTACCGCAGCCCGTCGGTGGGCGGCAGCCCGTCCGTGCCCTCGGTGAGATCCTCCGCCCTGGTGACCGCAAGGCCCCCCAGCACGCCCGGCGGACGCTCGCGCAGCCGCCGCATGGCGTCCGCGATGACGGTGAGGTCCTCGACCCGTACCGACAGCTGGTCGGTGGCGTGCAGCCCGTGCGCGACGGCGAGGTCGTCGAGGAGATCGAGCAGGGTCCGGCCCTCCGCCTTGAGCACGGAGGCCAGCTCGGTGACGAGCAGCGCCGCGGTGATGCCGTCCTTGTCCCGCACGCCCTGCGGGTCGACGCAGTAACCGAGCGCCTCCTCGTAGCCGTAGCGCAGGCCCTCGGCGCGGGCGATCCACTTGAAGCCGGTGAGGGTCTCGGTGTGCGGCAGCCCGGCCGCGGCGGCGATGCGGGCGAGCAGCGAGGAGGAGACGATCGACTCCGCGAAGGTCCCGGTCGCTCCGCGCCGCACCAGATGGGCGGCGAGCAGCGCCCCGACCTCGTCCCCGCGCAGCATCCGCCACCCGCCGGCGTCGGGTACGGCCACGGCGCAGCGGTCGGCGTCCGGGTCGTTGGCGATGACCAGGTCCGGTGCGTTCTCGCGGGCCGTCGCGAAGGCGAGGTCCATCGCGCCGGGCTCTTCGGGGTTGGGGAAGGCGACGGTCGGGAAGTCCGGGTCCGGGTCGGCCTGTTCGGCGACGAGGACGGGTTCCGGGAAACCGGCCCGCGCGAAGGCGGCGAGCAGCGTCTCCCGGCCGACGCCGTGCAGCGGCGTGTAGACGGTACGGGCCGTACGAGGGGAGCCGGGGGCGAGGACGGCGTCGGTGCGGGCGAGGTAGGCGTCGAGGACGGCGTCGTCGAGGGTCTCCCAGCCACCGTCCGGGCGGGGTACGCCGTCCAGGCTCCCCACGGCGTCGATCTCGGCGGCGATGTCCGCGTCCGCCGGGGGCACGATCTGCGAACCGTCGCCGAGGTACACCTTGTACCCGTTGTCCCGGGGCGGGTTGTGGCTGGCGGTGACCTCCACGCCCGCGACGGCACCGAGGTGCCGGATGGCGAAGGCGAGCACGGGGGTGGGCAGCGGCCGGGGCAGCACGGCCGCGCGCAGACCGGCACCGGTCATCACGGCGGCGGTGTCCCGCGCGAAGTCGGACGACTTGTGCCGGGCGTCGTACCCGACGACGACCAGCCCCTCGCTCCCGTGCCCCTGCTTCTTCAGATACGCGGCGAGACCGGCGGCGGCCCGGATGACGACCGCCCGGTTCATCCGCATCGGCCCGGCGCCCAGCTCGCCGCGCAGCCCGGCGGTGCCGAACTGGAGGGTGCCGCAGAAACGGGCGGTGAGTTCGGCGACGTCCTCCTTGTCGATGAGCCGGGCCAGCTCGGCCCGGGTCTCCGGGTCGGGGTCCTCGGCCAGCCAGGTCCTGGCCTGTGCGATGACATCGGCGTGCACGGGGGTCCTTTCGGTGCGGGGTGCGGTGCGGGTGCGGTGCGGGTGCGCGTTCAGGGGGCTTCGCCCACCCGCCGCCGGCTCGGCCGGCTGATGGTTCACCTCTCGGCCGACGGCAAACGGGTGGTGAGTGGGCAAAGGTCCGGGGGTCCAGGGGGCGGCGCCCCCTGGTACGGCTGCTACAGCCGACCCAGCACCTGCGTCAGCAGCGACCCCATCCGCGCCGCCGAATCCCGCCCGGCCTGGAGTACTTCCTCATGGTTCAGCGGCTCCCCGGTCATCCCCGCGGCGAGGTTCGTGACCAGGGAGATCCCCAGCACCTCCGCCCCCGCCTCCCGCGCCGCGATGGCCTCCAGGACCGTCGACATGCCCACCAGGTCCGCCCCGATCACCCGGGCCATCCGGATCTCCGCCGGCGTCTCGTAGTGCGGGCCGGGGAACTGGGCGTACACGCCCTCCTCCAGCGTCGCGTCGACCTCCTTGCACAGCGCCCGCAGCCGCGGCGAGTACAGGTCGGTGAGGTCCACGAAGTTCGCCCCGACGATGGGGGAGGTCGCCGTGAGGTTGATGTGGTCGCTGATCAGGACCGGCTGGCCGGGGCGCATGCCCTCGCGCAGGCCGCCGCAGCCGTTGGTCAGGATGACCGTCTTCGCGCCGGCCGAGACGGCGGTCCGCACGCCGTGCGCGACGGAGGCGACGCCGTGACCCTCGTAGTAGTGGGTGCGGCCCAGGAAGACCAGGGCGCGGCGGTCGCCGATGCGGTACGAGCGGATCTTGCCGCCGTGGCCCTCGACCGCCGGCGGCGGGAACCCGGGCAGGTCGGTGACCGGGAGTTCGGCCTCGGGGGCGCCCAGGGCGTCCACCGCCGGGGCCCAGCCGGAGCCCATCACGAGGGCGACGTCGTGGGTCTCGGCGCCCGTGAGCTCGCGCAGGCGGGCCGCGGCGGCGTCGGCGGCGGCGTAGGGGTCGCCCTGGATGTCGTCCGGAAGAAGAGATGCGTTCACGCGGACGAGGGTAGCCGGTCCGGGCCTACGCGCGTAGATGATGAGGTCGGCCGGTTTCCGATTGTTGCGCTGTCGTTTCTGACGTGGCACCCGCCGAGGTAACCGGCGTCAGCACGGCCGCTTGCGCAGTTCCATCACGTAGTCGTGCGGCGCCCCCGCCGATTCCGCCGCGTCGGCGAGTTCGCCCAGATAGCGGGCCGAGGGAAGGCCGCCCTCGTAGGCGTTGAGGACGTACGTCCAGGCGCCCTCCTCGCCGTCCAGGGTGTGCGCCCGGACCCGGGTGCGGCGGTAGATGTCCAGGCCCGCGCCCTCCCAGCGGTCGAGCGCGTCCTCGTCCATCGGAGCGATGTCGTACAGCGCGACGAAGACCTGGCAGAGCGGGTCCTCGACGAGCGTGGCCAGCGCGCCCTCCCAGCCGAGCCGCTCGCCCCCGAAGGTCAGCCGCCACCCGTTCAGCCAGCCGGTGGCGCGCAGCGGCGAGTGCGGGGCGCGGCGGGACATCAGCCGCGCGTCGAGGTTGCCGGCGTACGCGGCGTAGAGCGACATGGGGAGAGGGTACGGGGTGTTCCGGATAACGGGGGCGCATCGGGCGGGGCCCCCGGGCGGTGCGCCGTTGAAGCGTGCGGGACAATGGAGTACGTGACTCGGATCGTGATCATCGGTGGCGGACCCGGCGGATACGAAGCGGCGCTGGTCGCCGCGCAGCTCGGCGCGGAGGTGACCGTCGTCGACTGCGACGGTCTGGGCGGGGCGTCGGTACTGACCGACTGCGTGCCGTCGAAGACCCTGATCGCCACGGCCGAGGTGATGACCACCTTCGACTCCTCCTACGAGGAGCTGGGCATCATCGTCGCCGACGACACCCCCCACATCGAGCAGGCCGCCCGGGTCGTGGGCGTGGACCTCGGCAAGGTCAACCGGCGCGTGAAGCGCCTCGCGCTCGCCCAGTCGCACGACATCACCGCCTCCGTGACGCGCGCCGGAGCGCGCGTCATGCGCGGGCGCGGGCGCCTGGAGGGCATGCAGGCCCTCGACGGGTCGCGCAAGGTCGTGGTGCGCGCCGCCGACGGCAGCGAGGAGACGCTGACCGCCGACGCCGTGCTGATCGCGACCGGCGGTCACCCGCGCGAGCTGCCCGACGCCCGCCCGGACGGCGAGCGCATCCTCAACTGGACCCAGGTCTACGACCTCGACGAGCTGCCCGAGGAGCTGATCGTGGTCGGGTCGGGCGTCACCGGCGCCGAGTTCGCCGGGGCGTACCAGGCGCTCGGCTCCCGGGTCACCCTCGTGTCGTCCCGCGACCGGGTGCTGCCCGGCGAGGACCCGGACGCCGCCGCCGTCCTGGAGGACGTCTTCCGGCGGCGCGGCATGAACGTCATGGCCCGCTCCCGCGCCCAGTCCGCCAAACGGGTCGGCGACCGGGTCGAGGTCACCCTCGCCGACGGCCGGGTCATCACCGGCTCGCACTGTCTGATGGCCGTCGGCGCCATCCCCAACACCGAGGGCATGGGCCTGGAGGAGGCCGGGGTCACGCTCAAGGACTCCGGGCACATCAAGACCGACAAGGTCTCCAGGACCTCCGCGCCGGGCGTGTACGCCGCCGGTGACGTCACCGGCGTCTTCGCGCTGGCGTCGGTGGCCGCCATGCAGGGCCGGATCGCCATGTACCACTTCCTGGGCGACGCGGTCACCCCGCTGAACCTGAAGACCGTTTCCTCCAACGTCTTCACCGACCCCGAGATCGCCACGGTCGGTTACACGCAGGCCGACGTCGACGCCGGGAAGATCGACGCCCGCGTCGTCAAGCTGCCGCTGCTGCGCAACCCGCGCGCCAAGATGCAGGGCATCCGCGACGGCTTCGTCAAGCTCTTCTGCCGGCCGGGCACCGGGATCGTGGTCGGCGGTGTGGTGGTCGCGCCGCGCGCCTCGGAACTGATCCACCCCATCTCGATCGCGGTCGACAACAATCTGACGGTCGAACAGATCGCGAACGCCTTCACCGTGTACCCCTCGCTTTCGGGCTCGATCGCCGAGGTGGCGCGGCAGTTGCACACGCGGAAGTCCGGCGCGGAGGGCTGACCTGCGGGACGGGTCCCGCCTGGTCGCCGCTGGTCACGGGGCCGGGCGCGGGCTTATACCACTTCCGGTGGGGCAGTGCGAACAACTTCTGTTATTCGGCGCAAACTGCTGAAAGCAGACGGTCGCTGGGGTTACTGTCAGTTTCGTGTTCGCTGCAGAACGTCGCCAATTGATCCTCGAAATGGTGCGAGCGAACGGGGCCGTGTCGCTCCGTGAACTCGCCCGCGTCGTCCAGACCTCCGAAGTGACCGTACGGCGGGACGTGCGCGCGCTGGAGGCAGAAGGACTCCTCGACCGCCGGCACGGCGGTGCGGTACTGCCGGGCGGTTTCACGCGGGAGTCCGGCTTTCCGCAGAAGTCCCATCTCGCGACCGCCGAGAAGACGGCCATCGCCGATCTCGCCGCGGGCCTCGTCGAGGAGGGCGAGGCCATCGTGGTCGGGGCGGGAACCACCACCCAGGAGCTGGCCCGCCGGCTCGCCCGGGTGCCCGGCCTGACGGTGGTCACCAACTCCCTGCTGGTCGCCCAGGCGCTCGCCCACGCCAACCGGGTGGAGGTCGTGATGACCGGCGGCACGCTGAGAGGGTCCAACTACGCCCTCGTCGGCAGCGGCGCCGAGCAGTCCCTCCAGGGGCTGCGGGTCTCCAAGGCCTTCATCTCGGGCAGTGGGCTGACCGCCGAGCGGGGGCTGTCCACCTCCAACATGCTCTCGGCCTCCGTCGACCGGGCGCTGGTGCAGGCCGCCGCCGAGGTCGTCGTCCTGGCCGACCACACCAAGCTGGGCACCGACACCATGTTCCAGACCGTGCCCACGGAGGAGATCACCCGCCTGGTGACGGACGAGCCGCCCGGTCACGACGACCGCGCGGGCGCCGAACTCCAGGCCCTTGCCGACCAGGGCGTACAGATCGCCGTGGCCGGTGCCTCGGGGGGAGCGGCGGGCCGGCCAGGCCCGGGGGATGAGGCCGGTCCGGCGCGCCAGCAGCGCCGGGACGTGCCCCTGCCCGGCCCGCGCCGCCAGGTCCCCGGGGCGGGTCCGGGACTGCGTACGGCCGCGTCGCTGGACCAGGGCACCGGGGCGGAACAGCGGGCCCGGGTCGCCGACCTGCGGCGGCGCTGAGCCGTCGCCCGGACTCCGGCGGGACGTACGCCCCGGACCCCGGGGCGAGGCCGTCGGGTCCTGCGCCCCGGACCCCGAAGTGAGGTCCGTCGCGTCGCACGACAAGATGTCGCACGACAGGGCGTCGCACGACAGGGCGTCGCACGACAAGGCGTCGCACGACAGGGCGTCGCACGACAAGGCGCCCGGCGGACCGACCGCTGCGGTCCACCGGGCGCCCGGGTACGTGCCGTGCCGTCAGTCCTTGATCTCGCAGATCGCCGCACCGGACGTGACCGACGCGCCGATCTCGGCGCCCAGGCCCTTGACGGTGCCGGACTTGTGGGCGTTGAGGGGCTGTTCCATCTTCATGGCCTCCAGGACGACGATCAGGTCGCCCTCCTTGACCTCCTGGCCCTCCTCCACCGCGACCTTCACGATGGTGCCCTGCATGGGCGAGGCGAGGGTGTCGCCGGAGGCCGCCGGGCCGGACTTCTTCGCCGCCCGGCGCTTGGGCTTGGCGCCGGCCGCAAGGCCCGTACGGGCCAGGGACATGCCCAGCGACGACGGCAGGGAGACCTCCAGCCGCTTGCCGCCGACCTCGACGACGACCGTCTCGCGGCCGGCCGCCTCCTCGTCGGTGTCCGCGCCGGCACCGGCCGCGAAGGGCTTGATCTCGTTGACGAACTCGGTCTCGATCCAGCGGGTGTGGACCGTGAACGGGTCGGCGGAGCCGGTCAGCTCCGGCGCGAACGCCGGGTCCCTGACGACCGCCCGGTGGAACGGAATGGCCGTCGCCATGCCCTCGACCTGGAACTCCTCCAGGGCGCGGGAGGCCCGCTCCAGCGCCTCCTTGCGGGTGCGGCCGGTGACGATCAGCTTGGCGAGCAGGGAGTCCCACGCCGGGCCGATGACCGAGCCGGACTCCACGCCCGCGTCCAGCCGGACACCGGGACCGGACGGCGGGGCGAAGGTGGTGACGGTGCCGGGCGCCGGGAGGAAGTTGCGCCCCGGGTCCTCGCCGTTGATCCGGAACTCGAAGGAGTGGCCGCGCAGCACCGGGTCGCCGTAGCCCAGCTCCTCGCCGTCGGCGATGCGGAACATCTCGCGGACCAGGTCGATGCCGGCGACCTCCTCGGTCACCGGGTGCTCGACCTGGAGGCGGGTGTTGACCTCCAGGAAGGAGATCGTGCCGTCCAGGCCGACCAGGAACTCGACCGTGCCGGCGCCGACGTAGCCGGCCTCCTTCAGGATCGCCTTGGAGGCGGAATACAGCTGGTCGAGCTGGTCCTGGGAGAGGAACGGCGCCGGGGCCTCCTCGACCAGCTTCTGGTGCCGGCGCTGGAGGGAGCAGTCACGGGTGGAGACGACCACCACGTTGCCGTGCTGGTCGGCCAGGCACTGGGTCTCCACGTGCCGGGGCTTGTCCAGGTAGCGCTCCACGAAGCACTCCCCGCGCCCGAACGCCGCCACGGCCTCGCGGACCGCCGAGTCGTACAGCTCCGGGACCTCTTCGAGCGTGCGGGCCACCTTCAGGCCGCGCCCGCCGCCGCCGAAGGCCGCCTTGATGGCGATCGGCAGACCGTGTTCCTCGGCGAACGCGACGACCTCGTCGGCCCCGCTCACCGGGTCGGGCGTACCGGCGACCAGCGGGGCACCGGCGCGCTGGGCGATGTGCCGGGCGGCGACCTTGTCACCGAGGTCGCGGATGGCCTGCGGCGGCGGGCCGATCCAGATCAGGTCCGCGTCGAGGACGGCCTGGGCGAACTCGGCGTTCTCCGAGAGGAAGCCGTAGCCGGGGTGGACGGCGTCCGCGCCCGACTCGCGCGCCGCCTTCAGCACCTTGCCGATGTCCAGGTAGCTGGTCGCCGGAGTGTCACCGCCCAGGGCGAACGCCTCATCCGCGGCGCGGACATGCAGAGCGTCCCGGTCCGGGTCGGCGTAGACGGCCACGCTCGCGATCCCGGCGTCCCGGCAGGCCCGGGCCACGCGGACAGCGATTTCGCCACGGTTGGCGATGAGCACCTTGCGCACGATTGAGGCTCCCTCCTTGAAACAAGCCGAGTTTAGGGACTGCCGACACGAGCCTTCGACCCGTCCCCAGTGGTGAGCTTGCCCACACGGAGTGTGATGCGAGGCTTGCTCGACCCGCGAAAGCCCTTGTCGCATCAGGGTGCGGCGGACTCCTCCGGCAAACCCTAGCCGCCCGATGTGGTCAAGGTCTCTGTGAGAGCGTGCTGCGCCCCACTCCGTTTCTTTGTCGAGTCCCTACGAATGGACCAATGATTCTTTGCCACCGACACGACTCTTGCCCCTGGTTCTACCCGCTAGTAGCGTCCGCGACGAACCGAACGTACTCCGGGTAAGGGTGGCGGTCGCGATGGTGCGCAGGCCGGTGGCGTGGGCGGTGGCGGTCGTGTTCTTCGCCGAGGCGCTCGGCGTCGCGGCGCTGAACTGGTTCCTCGGGGTCGTCGTCGACCGGCAGGAGATGTCCCTGGCCGGGCTGGACGCGGGCGCGATGGCGGTCTCCGCGAAGACCGGCGGTCTCGTCTTCGGGCTCTACTTCGCCCTGTGCGGCCTGGTCGCCCTGCTGGTGGCGGTGCGCGACCGCCCGCCGGCCGGCCTCGGCCGGGCCCTGCTGATCAGCGCGGCCGTGGTGCACGGGCTGCTCGGCGCCCTGTGCTGGGGGCTGGTGGGACCGGCGGCCTTCGTCTTCATGGTCCTGGTCCTCGGGCTGGTCGTGCTGCTGCTGATGACCCACGACGCGCCCGAGGAACCCCGCGACCGGGTCAGCTCTCCGCCGGCGCCCACAACTCCGTGATGCCGACGCCCAGTTCCGCCAGGAGCCGGCGCAGCAGCGGCAGGCTGAGGCCGATCACGTTGCCGTGGTCGCCCTCGATGCCGTCGACGAACGGCGCCGAGCGGCCGTCCAGGGTGAACGCCCCGGCGACGTGCAGCGGCTCGCCGGAGGCGACGTAGGCGGCGATCTCCTCGTCGCTGGGGTCACCGAAGCGGACGACGGTGGAGGCGGTGGCGGAGGTGTGGCGGCCGGTGGCCGTGTCCCAGACGCAGTGCCCGGTCTGCAGGGTGCCCGCCCGGCCGCGCATCGCCTTCCAGCGGGCGGTGGCCTCCTCGGCGTCGGCGGGCTTGCCGAGGGCCCGGCCGTCCAGGTCGAGGACCGAGTCGCAGCCGATCACCAGGGCGCCGTGCACCTCCGGCCGGGCGGCCACGACGGACGCCTTGGCCTCGGCGAGGGCGAGGGCCAGCTCGGCCGGGGTGGGGGCGGTGACGGCGTCCTCGTCGACACCGCTGACGATCACCTCGGGGGTGAGTCCGGCTTGGCGCAGCAGGCCCAGCCGGGCGGGGGACTGGGAGGCGAGGACGAGTCGGCGGCGGGGCTGATCAGTCATGCGGTCAGGTTAGTCACGCGGGGGCCTCCGGCTCACCTCGTGCAGACCACGTCACCTCGTGCGGATCGTCACCTCGTGTGGATCGTCACCTCGTGTGGATCGTCACCTCGTGCAGATCGTCATCTCGTGTAGATCACGACCATCGCCGCGATCATGGCCAGGGCCATGAGCAGACCGAGCCGCCGGAGCATGGCCTGCGCGTCGCGCAGCTCCTTGGGGGGCTTGTCGTCGGGGTCGGACCAGAGCATGCCACCAGCGTGGGGCTTGAGCCGGGAGGGCGCCTGAGTAGGGGTACTCAGATCGGCGCCCTGTGCTGTCCTGCTGTGCGCGGTTCCCCGCGCCCCTCAAGCACCCGGCCAGTACGTGCGGGACCAGGCAGCCGGGCCCGGGTGGGGGAGTCTCGTCCTCGCTATGCGGGACGGGTCGGACCAGGCGTCGGCCGTCGGCTCCGGGGGCGGTTCGGGGGGCGGCGTCGCGGCGCGGGCCCTGACCACCGCCAGGGCGGCGGCCAGTTCCTCCGGGGACGGGTTGCCCCGTATGACCTTGATGGTCACAGCGGCTCCTCACAGGGCTCAGAGGGGGATGTTGCCGTGCTTCTTCGGGGGGAGGGACTCGCGCTTGGTGCGGAGCTGGCGCAGGCCGCGGACGACGTGGGCGCGGGTGTCGGACGGCATGATCACGGCGTCGACGTAGCCGCGCTCGGCGGCGGTGTAGGGGTTGAGGAGGGTGTCCTCGTACTCCCGCATCAGCCGGGCCCGGGCGGCCTCGGGGTCGTCGGCGTCGGCGATGGCGCGGCGGTGCAGGATGTTGACGGCGCCCTGCGCGCCCATCACGGCGATCTGGGCGGTGGGCCAGGCCAGGTTGAGGTCGGCGCCCAGGTGCTTGGAGCCCATCACGTCGTACGCGCCGCCGAACGCCTTGCGGGTGATCACCGTGATCAGCGGGACCGTCGCCTCCGCGTAGGCGTAGATCAGCTTGGCGCCGCGGCGGATGATGCCGTCGTGCTCCTGGCCGACGCCGGGCAGGAAGCCGGGGACGTCGACGAAGGTCAGGACGGGCACGTTGAAGGCGTCGCAGGTGCGGACGAAGCGGGCGGCCTTCTCGCTCGCGGTGATGTCCAGGCACCCGGCGAACTGCATCGGCTGGTTGGCGACCACGCCGACCGGGCGGCCCTCGACGCGGCCGAAGCCGGTGAGGATGTTCGGCGCGTACATCGCCTGCGTCTCGAAGAACTCCGCGTCGTCGAGGACGTGCTCGATGACGGCGTGCATGTCGTAGGGCTGGTTGGCGGAGTCCGGGACGATGACGTCCAGCTCGCGGTCCTCGTCGGTGACCGTGAGGTCGGCCTCCTCGGGGAAGGCGGGCGGCTCGGAGAGGTTGTTGGACGGCAGGTACGACAGCAGCTGCTTGACGTACTCGATGGCGTCCTTCTCGTCGCCGGCCATGTGGTGGGCCACGCCGGAGGCGGTGTTGTGGGTGCGGGCGCCGCCCAGCTCCTCGAAGCCGACGTCCTCGCCGGTCACCGTCTTGATGACGTCCGGGCCGGTGATGAACATGTGGGACGTCTGGTCGACCATGACGGTGAAGTCGGTGATCGCCGGGGAGTAGACCGCGCCGCCCGCGCAGGGGCCGACGACCAGCGAGATCTGCGGGATCACACCGCTGGCGTGGGTGTTGCGGCGGAAGATCTCGCCGTACGCGCCGAGCGAGGCCACGCCCTCCTGGATGCGGGCGCCGCCGGAGTCGTTGATGCCGATGACCGGACAGCCGGTCTTCAGCGCGAAGTCCATCACCTTGCAGATCTTCTGCCCGTACGTCTCGCCGAGCGCGCCGCCGAAGACGGTGAAGTCCTGGGAGAAGACGGCGACCGGACGGCCGTCGACCGTGCCGTAGCCGGTGACGACGCCGTCGCCGTAGGGGCGGTTGTCCGCCAGGCCGAAGTTGGTGGAGCGGTGCCGGGCGAACTCGTCCAGCTCGACGAAGCTGTCCTCGTCGAGAAGCAGGGCGATCCGCTCACGGGCCGTCAGCTTGCCTTTGGCGTGCTGCTTCTCGACGGCACGCTGCGAACCGGCGTGCGTCGCCTCGTCGACACGGCGTCGCAGGTCCGCGAGCTTGCCCGCGGTGGTGTGGATGTCGGGCTGCTGCCCTTCCGGCTCGGACATCGGGATGGGGCTCCCTGCCTGGTCAAATGAGCGGTCGGTTGTTCATCGCAGCGTAGTGGGGCGCCTACCGATCGGCAGTGCGGCGTTTGCCACACCTAGGGTGGCTTGCATGACTCCGCGAGATGACGCAGACCGCAGCCGCAGCCGGTGGTCCGACCTGGACCGGCCGCCCCTGAACGCCACCGCCCTGCGGCGCGGCCTGGTGCGGCCGGGCGGGCTGTGGCGCGAGGTGGACGTCGTGCAGCGCACCGGCTCCACCAACTCCGACCTGGTGGCGCGGGCCGCCGCCGGCCGGGCGACGGAGGGCACCGTCCTGGTCGCGGAGGAGCAGAACGCCGCCCGGGGCCGCCTGGACCGGCGGTGGACCGCACCGGCCCGCTCGGGCCTGTTCTGCTCCGTCCTGCTGACGCCCGCCGAGGTCCCGGTCGCCCGCTGGGGCTGGCTGCCGCTGCTCACCGGCGTCGCGGTGGCCACCGGCCTGTCCCGCGCGGCCGGCGTCGACACCGCCCTGAAGTGGCCCAACGACCTCCTCGTCACCGTCGGCGGCGAGGAACGCAAGGCCGGCGGCATCCTCGCGGAACGGGCCGGCGACGGCGTGGTCGTCGGCATCGGCGTCAACGTCACCCTGCGCGCCGCCGAACTGCCCGTCCCGCACGCCGGCTCGCTCGCCCTGGCCGGCGCGGTCAGCACCGACCGCGACCCCCTGCTGCGCGCCGTGCTGCGGTCGCTGGAGGAGTGGTACGGGCGCTGGCGCGCGGCCGGCGGCGACCCGGGCCCCTCGGGGCTCCAGGAGGCGTACGCCGCCGGATGCGCGACGCTCGGCCGCACCGTACGGGCCGAGCTGCCGGGCGGCACCGACCTGGCCGGCGAGGCGGTGGCGGTGGACGGCGACGGACGGCTGGTGCTCGCCACCGAGGACGGGGTGCGCGCACCGGTCGGCGCGGGGGACATCGTCCACCTGCGGCCCGCGTGAGTGTGCGCGGCCTGTGCGCCGACGGCTTGCGGGAGTGAGCTGGCCCACAGCTGTCGTAAAGTTGGGCCCGGTCGATATCTGACCGCGGCAGATCGGAAGGCAGCAGGCGTGACCGTAGACGACACGGGCTCGGGCACGGACGGGAACGGCGAGGTGGACCCCGCCGAACCCGGCGAACCCGGCGACGACCCGCTCGCGCTCCGTCTGGAACAGCTCATCCTGGGCGCCGGGCGCCGCTACACCCCCTTCCAGGCCGCTCGCAGCGCGGGCGTCTCCATGGAACTGGCCTCCCGTTTCTGGCGGGCCATGGGCTTCGCCGACATCGGGCAGGCCAAGGCGCTCACCGAGGCCGACGTGCTGGCGCTGCGGCGCCTCGCCGGACTGGTGGAGGCCGGGCTGCTCAGCGAGGCGATGGCCGTGCAGGTGGCCCGGTCCACCGGGCAGACCACCGCCCGGCTGGCCGAGTGGCAGATGGACTCCTTCCTGGAGGGGCTGACCGAGCCGCCGGAGCCGGGGATGACCCGCACCGAGGTCACGTATCCGATCGTCGAGCTGCTGCTGCCGGAGCTGGAGGAGTTCCTCGTCTACGTCTGGCGGCGCCAGCTCGCCGCCTCCGCCGGGCGGGTCGTGCAGGCCACCGACGACGAGGAGATGGTCGA
Source organism: Streptomyces sp. NPDC090994 (assembly GCF_044768905.1). Classification (NCBI taxonomy): domain Bacteria; kingdom Bacillati; phylum Actinomycetota; class Actinomycetes; order Kitasatosporales; family Streptomycetaceae; genus Streptomyces; species Streptomyces sp. NPDC090994. The sequence continues at coordinate 428,274 of NZ_JBIVWS010000001.1, read as the reverse complement.
CCGGCGCCTGGCCGTCGGCTTCGCCGACCTGGTCGGCTTCACCCGGCTGACCCGCCGGATGGAGGAGGAGGAACTCGGCGAGCTGGTCGAGGCCTTCGAGACCACCGCCGCCGACCTGATCGCCGCCCGCGGCGGACGCCTGGTCAAGACGCTCGGCGACGAGGTCCTCTACGCCGCGGACGACGCCGGTACGGCCGCCGAGATCGCCCTGCGGCTGATCGAGACCATGTCGGGTGACGAGACGATGCCGGAGCTGCGGGTCGGCATGGCCTTCGGCACGGTCACCACCCGGATGGGCGATGTCTTCGGCACCACCGTCAACCTGGCCTCCCGGCTCACCTCGATAGCTCCGCGCGACGCCGTCCTCGTCGACTCGGCCTTCGCGCAGGAGCTGATCCGCACCGGGGACGCGCCGGCCTCCGAGGCACAGGCGGCCCAGGAGGCCGAGGCGGCGGAGAAGGAGGGCGAGGAGCCGCCGGCCTACCGCTTCGCGCTCCAGCCGATGTGGCAGCGCCCGGTGCGCGGCCTCGGCGTCGTCGAACCCTGGCTGCTGACGCGGCGGGGCGAACCGTTGTAGACGTCTTCAACCGGAGGGGTGTCATGAGCGAGGAGCGGTACGGGGAGTCCGTGCTGGTACGGCGGCACGCGGACGGGCACGTCGCGGAACTGGCGCTGGACCGGCCCAAGGCCATGAACGCCGTCTCGACCGGCATGGCCCGGTCCATCGGCGCGGCCTGCGCGGCGCTGGGCGCGGACCCGGGCGTACGGGTGGTGGTGCTGACCTCGACCCATGAGCGGGCGTTCTGCGTGGGCGCCGACCTCAAGGAGCGCAACTCCTTCACCGACGCCGACCTGCGGCGCCAGCGGCCGGTCACCCGGGGCGCGTACACGGGCGTACTGGAGCTGCCGGTGCCGACGGTCGCGGCCGTGCACGGGTACGCGCTGGGCGGCGGCTTCGAGCTGGCGCTCTCCTGCGACGTGATCGTCGCCGACCGTACGGCCGTGGTGGGGCTGCCCGAGGTGTCGGTCGGGGTGATCCCCGGGGGCGGCGGTACGCAGCTGCTGCCGCGCCGGGTGGGGGCGGCGCGCGCCGCCGAGCTGGTCTTCACGGCGCGGCGGGTGGAGGCGGCGGAGGCGCGCGAGCTGGGCCTGGTCGACCAGCTGGTGGACGAGGGACGGGACCGCGAGGAGGCGCTGGCCCTGGCCGGCCGGATCGCGGCCAACTCCCCGGTCGGCCTGCGCGCCGCCAAGCGGGCCCTGCGGCTCGGACAGGGGCTGGACCTGCGGGCCGGGCTGGAGGTGGAGGACGCGGCGTGGCGGACGGTGGCGTTCTCGGGGGACCGGGCGGAGGGCGTGGCGGCGTTCAACGAGAAGCGGAAGCCGCGGTGGCCGGGGGAGTAGCCGAGAGGTGACCCCAGCGGCGGCGCGTCCCATATGTCCCTAATCTAATGAAATGGGTGAGGACAGACGTCTCGCGGCCGTCGTCGCGCTGGCGCAGGGGATGGCCGCCGCGCACGGCCTGCGGGAGGCGTGGCGGGCGGCGGCCGTCGGCGGCTGCCGGGCGCTGGGCGGCAGCTTCGCCGCGCTGTCGGTGTGGGAACGGGAGCTGGGCCGCCTGCGCGTGCTGGTGAACGTGGGGGAGCTGGCCGAGGGCGAGGAGGAGTTCCCGGAGGACGAGGCCTACCCGGTGCACCAGTTCGCGGAGATCACCGAGTTCCTGCACGAACGCTGGGCCGGCGGCGGCGAGCCCGACGCCTGGGTGGAGACGGCCCGGGGCCCGGCGGCCGGACGGCCGGGCTACGTCCATCAGCGCGTCGCCGCCCTGCGCCGCCGGGGCCGCGGCTGCTGCGTGGTCGCCCCGATCGTGCTGCACGGCCGCGCCTGGGGCGAGCTGTACGTGGCCCGGCCGGTGGGGGAGCCCGTCTTCGAACGGGCCGACGCCGACTTCGCCACCGTCCTGGCCTCCGTCGTCGCCGCCGGGATCGCGCAGACCGAGCGGCTGGAGGAGGTACGGCGCCTGGCCTACACCGACGCGCTGACCGGCCTGGCCAACCGCCGCGCCGTCGACGCGCACCTGGACGAGGCCGTGGAACGCCACCGCCGCGACGGTGTGGTGGTCAGCCTCGTCGTCTGCGACCTCAACGGCCTCAAACGGGTCAACGACACCCACGGGCACGCCGTCGGCGACCGGCTGCTGGAACGGTTCGGCTCGGTGCTGTCGCTGTGCGGCGCGATGCTGCCGGGGGCGCTGGCGGCCCGGCTCGGCGGCGACGAGTTCTGCCTGCTGGCGGTCGGCCCGCCCGCCGACGCGGTGGTCGGGGCGGCCGGGGAGCTGTGCCGCCGGGCCGCCGTGCTGGAGCTGGGCGACGGGGTGGCCTGCGGGGTGGCCTCCACCGGCGACCCGATCGGCCCGGTCCGCTCCGCCCGCCGGCTCTTCCGGCTCGCGGACGCCGCGCAGTACCGCGCGAAGGCGGACCGCGCCGACTGCCCGGTCGTCGCCGGCCGCGAGGGCCCCGACGACCCGGTCGTCCGCCTGGCCGACCAGCCGTCGGGGGAGGAGCGCGACGGGGAGCGCCGCCGCTTCCGCGGGCGGCACGCGCCCTAACTCCTCCTGGTCAGCCGCCGCAGCCAGCCGCGCAGTCCGCCGGGACGCGGCTGCGGCCCGCCGCCGTCGGCCGCGGTGCGGGCGCGGAGGTGGTCGAGGGCGGCGCGGTGACCGAGCGCGGAGGCTTCCGCCACGGTGAGCGCGGCCAGCTCGCAGCCCGGTCCGTGCCGGCGGGTGTGATGGCAGCCGGGGCAGGCGTCCGCCGGGGGCGGCCCTCCCCTGGACGGTACGGCGGCGAGGAGCGCGTGGACGCGGTCGAGCGCCGCGTCGTACCCGAGCAGCGCGGCGTCGTCCACCGGCAGCGGTTCGAGGGCGCAGCCCCGCCGGTGCCTGATCGTGTGGTGGCAGGCGGGGCAGGCCGGGGCCGCCGCGGCCGGTGCTCCCGGGGCCGGCAGGTGCCGGCCGTCGCCCTGCTCCCGTACCCGCGCGACCGCCGCGTCGTGGCCGAGGGCGGCGGCGTCCTCCACGGGGAGGGGGGTGAGGGGGCAGCCCGGCTGGTGCCGGTACGTGTGGTGGCAGGCGGGGCAGGTCGCCGACGGGGGTGGCGGGGCGCCGTACGCCTGGGGGTGCGGCGCCGGTGGAGAGGCGCCGTCGGCGGGCGCGGGCGGTGGTGCCGCACCCTGGTTCTCGTAGTCGCCCCACCACTCCCGCGGATCGCCGCTCGTCATGCGTCCCCCCGAAGCAACCGGCGCCGCCGCACCCGGCGCCTGATCGACGGATACGTGCTCCACACCGCCTCGCCCACCGCCGCGCAGGCCGCCACGGCCGCCGCCGCCCAGCGGAACGGTGTGTCCAGGGAGGTACCCGGCGCGGGCGGTACCAGAACCAGGGACACGCCCAGCCACAGCATGATCAGGCCGCCGCTGTAGGCGACGTAGGTGCGGCGGCGCCAGCCGTCCCACAGTTCGAAGTCGTGGTTCTGCTCCTCGCGCAGCAGGTCACGCCGGTCCCGTACCTCCTCCTCGGTCCACCAGGCGGTGATGTCGGCGTACGAGTACAGGTGCCGGCGGGCGTGGAAGCCGAACTGCACGCAGGTGACGAAGAGCAGGGCCGCCAGGGTCAGGAACAGCAGGACGGGGCCGGGCCAGCGGAACTTGTCGCTGTCCGCGGCGACCACCCCGATCGCGGCGACGGCGAACCCCGCCAGCAGCGGCGCGGCGACGTTGCTCACCGCGTCCACGGCCACCCCGAAACCCAGCGGCGACGGCTTGCGCCACTGCGGCGGCGACGGCCTGTACGGGCTCAACGGGACCTCCGGAGAAGGGTGTTCGGCGCAGCAACCTACCGGTCCGGCGGCCGGCCTCGCGCGATGTAAGGGGTGAACGGCCGCCCCAGGGGTGACACCACCGCATTCACTGCGTACGCTCCTGAATATGGATATGCATACTGTGGTGGTGGGGACGGCCGGAGTCACCGCGTCCGACGTCCTCGCCGTGGCGCGCGGCGGCGCCCGGGTCGAACTCTCCGGGGAGGCGGTGGCGGCGCTGGCCGCGGCCCGCGAGACCGTGGACGCGCTGGCCGCCAAGCCGGACCCCGTCTACGGCGTCAGCACCGGCTTCGGCGCCCTGGCGACCCGGCACATCAGCCCCGAGCTGCGGGCCCGGCTGCAGCGCAACATCGTCCGCTCGCACGCCGCCGGCATGGGGCCGAGGGTGGAGCGGGAGGTCGTCCGGGCCCTGATGTTCCTGCGGCTGAAGACCGTCTGCTCCGGACGCACCGGCGTCCGCCCCGAGGTCGCGCGGACCATGGCGGACGTACTGAACGCCGGGATCACCCCCGTCGTGCACGAGTACGGCTCCCTCGGCTGCTCCGGCGACCTCGCGCCCCTGTCCCACTGCGCGCTGACCCTGATGGGCGAGGGCGAGGCGGAGGGCGCGGACGGGACCGTACGGCCCGCCGGCGAGTTGCTCGCGGAGCACGGGATCACCCCCGTCGAGCTGCGCGAGAAGGAGGGCCTCGCCCTGCTCAACGGCACCGACGGCATGCTCGGCATGCTGGTCATGGCCCTCGCCGACCTCGACACCCTCTACACGTCGGCCGACGTCACCGCCGCCCTCACCCTGGAGGCCCTGCTCGGCACCGACAAGGTGCTCGCCCCCGAGCTGCACGCCATCCGCCCGCACCCCGGACAGGCCGCGTCCGCCGCCAACATGGCCGCCGTGCTGGCGGGCTCCGGCCTCACCGGCCACCACCAGGACGACGCCCCCCGTGTCCAGGACGCCTACTCGGTGCGCTGCGCCCCGCAGGTCGCCGGCGCCGGCCGGGACACCCTCGCCCACGCCCGCCTGGTCGCGGAGCGGGAGCTGGCGGCGGCGGTGGACAACCCGGTCGTGCTGCCGGACGGGAGGGTGGAGAGCAACGGCAACTTCCACGGCGCCCCCGTCGCCTACGTCCTCGACTTCCTCGCGATCGCCGTCGCCGACCTCGCCTCCATCGCCGAGCGGCGCACCGACCGGCTGCTGGACAAGAACCGCAGCCACGGTCTGCCGCCGTTCCTCGCCGACGACCCCGGCGTGGACTCCGGGCTCATGATCGCCCAGTACACGCAGGCCGCGCTGGTCAGCGAGTTGAAGCGGCTCGCCGTACCGGCGTCGGCGGACTCCATCCCGTCCTCCGCCATGCAGGAGGACCACGTGTCGATGGGCTGGTCGGCGGCGCGCAAGCTGCGCACGGCCGTCGACAACCTCACCCGGGTGATCGCCGTCGAGCTGTACGCCGCCACCCGGGCGCTCCAGCTCCGCGAGGGCCTCACCCCGGCCCCGGCCTCCCGGGCCGTGATCGACGCCGTGCGGCGGGCCGGGATCGAGGGCCCCGGTCCGGACCGCTTCCTGGCGCCCGACCTGGCCGCCGCGGACGCGTTCGTGCGGGACGGGCGGCTGGTCGAGGCGGCGGAGACGGTGACCGGACCGCTGCGCTAGCCGCACGAAAGCGCTGTGCCGGTGACAGTTCACTTCACCGGCACAGCGCGTCAAGAAAAAGCCAAGAACGCCAAAAGCTTTGAGAAACCCTCAGAAGTTCCTCGTGACACCCTCGCGAGATGCACGCGAGACCTCCGCGAGTTCCTCAGAAGCCCAGGCGTTCTCGGCGCACCGAATAGACCACGAAACCGGCGCCCAGCCCCAGACAGGCGGTGCCGCCGATGACGTAGGGAGTGCTGTCGAAGCTGCCGGTGTCGGCCAGCCGGGTGCTCCCGTCGACGGCCTCAGGGGCCGTGGCGGCGAGTCTCGCCTGCTCGGTGACCTGCGGAGACGGGCTGCTCGACGGGGTGTTTCCCGCAGCGGTCTCCGGGGTCGCGTTGGCGGACGGGACGAACCACAGGGCGCACAGCAGGGAGCCCGCGGCGGCGGCGGTCAGCAACGGACGGCGAGCGGATGACACTGAATATCGATCCCCTTGTGGCGCTGGTGAATTGGCCGTGTGGGGCGATGTTAGTGAAAGGCGCGGGTCACCGGAAAGCCGCGGGGGTCGCCGGCCGTACGCTCCGGACATGAGCGCTGATGAGACATCACGGTATGTACGGATTCGTGTCGACCTCGTCCTGGAGGTCGAGGACGACGAGGCGGTCACCCGGGCCGCGCTGCGGCGGATCGCCGGGGACGCCGCCCTGCCCGAGGCGGAGCGGACGGGAGCCGAGGGCGCTGTGACGGAGGACACCGCGGAGGCGCTGGCCCATCTCGTCGACCCGTTCGACCTGGTCAGCGAGGTGCCGGGAGTCGAACTCCAGCAGGCGTCCTGGAGCAGCGAGTGGATCGACTACGACCCCGATTCGCCGGACTGGGGTCTCGACGACGATGATGGCCCCCTGTACGACGAATACGGCGACGACGAAGACGGCGGCGACGGCGGCCGCGAAGGCGGTGGCGGCGGGCGTGGCCCGGAAGTGACGGTCGGCTGACGCCCCTTGGGGAAACCGTGACCCCGGGCGGCAACCGCCACCCGGGGTTTCGCCGTCTCACCCGGCGCACGGACCGAAACCGGCGCGGGAGCGTCCGTCCCGCGGACGTGGTGTGGCCCACACCTGGGGGCCATGTGGAACGGGACGAACCGGTCGTAGCGTTGAACAGGTTGACGGGGAATCTCGTGGTTTCCGGAATCGGTAGCGATGGAGAAGCGTGTGATGACGAACAGTAAGCGGCGCAAGGGCCTCGCGGCCGCGTCCGCGCTGCTCGGGGGTGTACTGGTGCTCTCGGCGTGTTCCGGCGGCGACGACGACGCGGCCGGCGGCGGGGGTGAGTCCTCGCAGGCCCAGGTCGACAAGGCGGCGGCCGAGAAGACCTCCGAGGCGCAGATCAAGATCACGCCGAAGAACGGGTCCGACAACGCGTCCATCAACAACTCCGCGACCGTCTCCGTGACCAAGGGCACGCTCACCGAGGTCAAGATGACCACCTCGGACGGCACCGAGGTCAGCGGCGAGATATCCGCCGACAAGACCAGCTGGAAGCCCAGCGCGCAGCTGGAGCGGGCCACCACCTACAAGCTGACGGTCACCGCCGAGGACTCCGACGGCCGCGCGGCGCACGAGAACGCGTCGTTCACGACGGTCGCCCCGGACAACAGCTTCATCGGCACCTTCACGCCGGACGACGGCACCACGGTCGGCGTGGGCATGCCGGTCTCGATCAACTTCGACAAGGAGATCACCGACAAGGCCGCCGTCCAGAAGGGCATCACGGTCAACACCGACAGCGGCCAGGAGGTCGCCTGTCACTGGTTCAGCACCCAGCGCATGGACTGCCGCCCCGACGAGTACTGGAAGGAAGGCTCGACCGTCACCCTGAAGCTCGCGCTCGACGGCGTCGAGGGCGCCGACGGCGTCTTCGGCGTCCAGCAGAAGACGGTCACCTTCAAGATCGGCCGCAACCAGGTCTCCTACGTCGACGCGCAGACCAAGCAGATGAAGGTCACGCAGGACGGCAAGACCATCAAGACCATCCCGATCTCGGCCGGCTCCCCGGAGAACAAGACCTACGAGGGCCAGATGGTGATCTCCGAGAAGTACAAGGAGACCCGGATGGACGGCTCGACGGTCGGCTTCACCGACGACGACGGCAAGGGCGAGTACGACATCAAGGACGTACCGCACGCCATGCGGCTGAGCACCTCCGGCACCTTCATCCACGGCAACTACTGGGGTGCCAAGTCCATCTTCGGCAGCCAGAACACCAGCCACGGCTGTGTGGGCCTGTCGGACACCAAGGGCGCCAACGACTCCAGCACCCCGGCCGCCTGGTTCTACGACAACTCCCTCATCGGTGACGTGGTCGTGGTCCAGAACACCGGCGACGACACCATCGCCCCGGACAACGGCCTCAACGGCTGGAACATGGACTGGGCCGAGTGGAAGGCGGGCTCGGCGATCTGACGCCCCCGCAACTCTCCGCTGCCGCACCGCCGTTCGCCCCTCAGGGGGCGGGCGGCGGTTCGCTTTGGTCACACATCGGCATCTCTCAGCCTTCTCATGCTCCTCTTATCGGAGCCTTATCCGCCCATCACGCGCCGTCCCTACTTTGCGGCCATGTTCTTCACCTACCTGAGGCGCGAACTGCGCCGCCGTAGAAAGGCGGCCCTCGTCGTCGCCTCCGGACTCGCGCTGGGCATCGCGCTGGTCATCGTCGTCAACTCCGTGTCCTCCGGCATGGGCAAGGCCCAGGAGAAGGTCCTGGAGTCGCTGTACGGCCTCGGCACCGACATGACCGTCACCAAGGCCGCCGAGGCGGACAGCGGCGAGAACGGGCAGGGCGAGCGCCCCCGCTTCGAGTTCGACGCGCAGGACAGCGACTCCGACGAGGAGCAGTCCAGCGACCGCGTCATGGTGCAGGGCTTCCAGACGCTGGCCGGCTCCACCGTCGGCAAGGTCGCCGACCAGAGCGGCGTGGCCGACGCGGTGGGCGGGCTCAGCCTTCAGGTCATGAAGGTCAGCGGCCAGTTCACCCGCGGTCAGTTCCAGCAGGGCAGCGGCGGCCAGACGCAGGGTCAGGGCCAGGGCGGCGCCCCCAGCGGCGGCACCGACAACGCGCAGGGCGGCGAAGTCCAGGGCGGCGGCGCCAACTTCGACGTCAACAGCTACTCCGTCTACGGCACCGACGTCACCAAGACCGCGCTCGGCCCGCTGACCTCCTCGAAGATCACCAGCGGCCGGACCTTCAAGACGTCCGAGACCGACGCCGAGGTCGCCGTCGTCGACTCGGCGTACGCCAAGGAGAAGGAGCTGAAGAAGGGCTCCACCCTCACCATCAGCGACACCAAGTTCACCGTCATCGGCATCGCCACCGCCGACAGCGGGGACGCCGCGGCCAACGTCTACATCCCGCTGAAGCAGGCCCAGACGCTGGGTGACGCCAAGAACAAGGTCACCACCATCTACGTCCAGGCGTCCGACTCCCAGCAGATCGACAGCGTCAAGTCGGCCATCCAGAAGAACATCTCGGGGACCACGGTCACCACCTCCGCCGACCTCGCCGACACCGTCTCGGGCTCGCTGTCCACCGCCTCCTCGCTGGCCACCAGCGTCGGCAAGTGGCTCTCCATCCTGGTGCTGGTCGCCGCGTTCCTCGTGGCCGGCCTGCTCACCTCCTCCGCCGTCTCCCGCCGGGTGCGCGAGTTCGGCACGCTGAAGGCGCTCGGCTGGAAGTCCGGCCGGGTCACCCGGCAGGTCGTCGGTGAGGCCGTCGTCAACGGCCTGGTCGGCGGCGTCCTCGGCATCGCGCTCGGCCTGGCGGGCGCGTACGCCGTCACCGCGGTCAGCCCCAGCCTGGAGGCCCAGCTCGGCGCGACCGCCGGCGGCACGGGCGGCGGCCCCGGCGGCGGCATGGGCGGCGGTCCCGGTGGCGGCATGGGCGGCGGGCAGTCGGCGTCCAAGACCCTGGAGGTCGCCCTCACCGCGCCGGTCAGCCTCACCACCATTGCCCTGGCCGTCGTCCTCGCCGTGGCGGGCGGTCTGATCGCCGGCGGCTTCGGCGGCTGGCGCGCCTCCCGGCTGCGCCCGGCGGACGCCCTGCGCCGCGTCGAGTAGGACGCGCCCCGCCCCGCCCCTCCCCTCACGTTTTCCAGGAGTCGGACCACCATGTACGAACTCAGAGGCGTCACCAAGCGCTATACGCGCGGCAAGGACACCGTCAACGCCCTCGACGGCATCGACCTGACCATCCCCGACGGCGACCGGCTGGTCATCCAGGGCCCCACCGGCGGCGGCAAGTCCACGCTGCTCCAGATGCTGGGCGCGCTGGACCGGCCCACCGCCGGCGAGATCATTCTCGACGGCACCGACCTGGCCAAGCTGTCCGAGGCCCGGCTGACCCGGGTGCGCAGCGAAACCATCGGCATCGTCTTCCAGTCGTTCAACCTCATCCCCACGCTGACCGCGCAGGAGAACGTCGAGACCGCGCTCGTGCCGCTCGGCGTCAAGACCAAGGAACGGCGCGAACGCGCCGCCGAGGCACTGGCGTCGGTGGGCCTCGGCGAACGGCTCGGCCACCTGCCCAGCGAGATGTCCGGCGGCCAGCAGCAGCGGGTCGCCATCGCGCGGGCCCTGGTGAAGCAGCCCAAGGTGCTGCTCGCCGACGAACCCACCGGCAACCTCGACGAGTCGATGCGCGACGAGATCATGGACGTACTCGAACGGATGTGGAAGGAGCTGGGCCTGACCTTCGTGTTGGTCACCCACGACTCCTCCATCGCGAAGAAGGCCCCGCGCCTGGCGACGATCCGCAAGGGCAGGATCACGATCCGGGAGAACGCGGAGGCGTGACCCGCGCGGTGCCTGTGACCGCGGGTAATCCATCGGTGAGGTAACGGAGTTCGGGCGGGCGCGTAACAGTCGTCCCGCAGTTCTCTCACCTTTCTCTCATCCGTTGAGGCGGATGATCGCCCCCCGGCATACTGCGTGCACCGGGGAGGTGCGCACTGGCGTACGAGACCACCCCCGGCCGGGTGAACCGAAGGGTTGGCCCGGACATCCGCTAGGGGGATCCTTGCGCAGACACAAGAACAGAGGGCACGCCGCCACGGTCGCCGTGGCGGCTGCCGTCGCCCTCGCCGCCGGACTGACCACCCCGGCCGGGGCGGCCGGAGCGGAGACACCGGGAACGGCCGACACGGCCGGGACCGCGCTCACCGCCAGCCACCACATCACCCTGATCACCGGCGACCGGGTCGTCGTCGACGCCCGGGGCCGGGTCACCGGCCTCGAGCGGGCCAAGGGCCGCGAGCACATACCCGTGCAGGTCCGCCGCGCCGACGGGCACACCTACGTCGTCCCGGCCGACGCCGCCCGCCTGGTGGCCACCGGCAAGCTCGACCGTCGCCTGTTCGACGTCACCGAGCTGAACAAGGCCACGACCCGCAAGGCCCAGAAGAAGGGCCTGAAGGTCATCGTCGGCTACAAGGGCGCCCCGGCGGCGACCAAGGCCGACGTCCGCGAGGCGGGCACCCTGCGCCGCAGCCTCAAGTCCCTGAACGCCGACGCCGTCCAGACCCCGCAGAAGGACGCTCCCGACCTGTGGAAGGCGGTCACGGACGGCGAGAAGACCGCCTCCGGCATCGCCCACGTCTGGCTGGACGGCGTCCGCAGGGCCAGCCTCGACACCTCCGTCCCGCAGATCGGCGCCCCGCAGGCGTGGGAGGCCGGCTACGACGGCAAGGGCGTCAAGATCGCCGTCCTGGACACCGGCGTCGACGCCACCCACCCCGACCTGAAGGACCAGGTCGTCGCGGCGAAGAACTTCACCGCCGCGGCCGACGCCACCGACAAGTTCGGCCACGGCACCCACGTCGCCTCCATCGCGGCCGGCACGGGCGCCAAGGGCGGCGGGACGTACAAGGGCGTCGCGCCCGGCGCCCAGCTCCTCAACGGCAAGGTGCTCGACGACAACGGCTACGGCGACGACTCCGGCATCCTGGCCGGCATGGAGTGGGCGGCCGAGCAGGGCGCCGACATCGTCAACCTCAGCCTCGGCGGCGGCGACACCCCCGACATCGACCCGCTCGAAGCCCAGGTCAACAAGCTCTCCGCGGAGAAGGGCATCCTCTTCGCCATCGCCGCCGGCAACGACGGCGAGTTCGGCGACCAGACGATCGGCTCCCCGGGCAGCGCCGCCGCGGCCCTCACCGTCGGCGCCGTCGACGACAAGGACGCGCTCGCGAGCTTCTCCAGCACCGGCCCCGGCCTCGACGGCCAGCTCAAGCCGGACGTCACCGCCCCCGGCGTCGACATCACCGCGGCCTCCGCGGCCGGCAGCCTCATCGCCCAGGAGGAGGGTGAGAGCCCCGAGGGCTACGTCACCATCTCCGGTACGTCGATGGCGACCCCGCACGTCGCGGGCGCGGCGGCGATCCTCAAGCAGCAGCACCCGGACTGGACGTACACCGAGCTGAAGGCGGTCCTCACCGGCTCCGCCAAGGGCAACGGCGCCTACACGCCGTTCCAGCAGGGTGCGGGCCGCATCCAGGTCGACAAGGCGATCACCCAGACCGTGATCGCCGAGCAGTCCTCGCTCAGCTTCGCGCCGCAGCAGTGGCCGCACGCCGACGACCAGCCGGCCACCGAGAAGCTGACGTACCGCAACCTCGGCACCGAGGACGTCACCCTCAAGCTGTCCTCGACGGCCACCGACCCCAAGGGCAAGACGGCCCCGGCCGGCTTCTTCACCCTGGACGCCGACACGGTCACCGTCCCCGCGGGCGGCACCGCCTCCGTCAACCTCACCGCCGACACCCGTCTCGGCGGCACCGTCGACGGCGCGTACTCGGCGTACGTGACGGCGACGGGCGGCGGCCAGAGCGTGCGGACCGCCGCTGCGGTCCAGCGCGAGGTCGAGTCCTACGACGTCACGCTCAAGACCATCGGCCGGGACGGCAAGCCGAGCACCAACTACAACATCAGCCTGGCCGGCGTCTCCGGCCTGGCCGCCGACGAGTTCTACAGCCCGTACGACGCCGACGGCACCGTCACCGTGCGCGTGCCCAAGGGCGGATACATCCTCGACTCCTCGCTCTACGTCGGCGCCGACCCGGAGAAGTACGAGGGCGCCGACTGGCTGGCCCAGCCCAAGCTGAGCATCACCAAGGACACCACGATCACGCTGGACGCGCGGACCGCGAAGCCGGTCGACATCACGGTGCCCGACAAGGCCGCCAAGCCGGTCCTCGGCTCCGCCGACTACCGCGTGGACACCGCCGGCGGCGGCTTCAGCTTCGGCTGGTTCCTGGACTCCTACGACAACTTCCGCACCCGCCACCTCGGCCCGGAGATCACCGACGGTTCCGTGACCCAGCAGTGGGACGCGCACTGGGCCAAGGGCACCAAAGAGCAGTACGACACCGTCGCCGGCGGTGCGGTCAAGAAGCTCGCCACCGGCTTCACCCGGCACTACAAGGCCAGTGAGCTGGCCACGGTGAAGGCGTCCCTGGGCGCCTCGGCCGGCGGCAAGACGGGCGACGTCAGCGCGGTCGGCTGGCTTCCGGCCAGCGGCGGCGGCTCCGGCACCAGCATCCCGCAGACCCTGCCCGGCGTGCACACCCTGCACCTGTCCACCACGTCGGACGTCCGCTGGGACCTGTCCTTCATGCAGTACGGCGGCACCGACGACGAGGGCTTCCCGATCCCGGAGGCCTACTACGCACAGGACCCGGGGAAGATCTACAAGGGGGGCAAGAGCTACTCGACGACGTTCAACACGGGCGTCTTCTCCCCGCGCGTCACCTCCGAGTACGGCGTCTTCCGTGACGGCAACGGCATCAGCGGCCTCATCCCGCTGTTCGCCGACGGCAAGCGCCACGCGGGTTCGTCGGACTTCTCCGCGGTCACCACGACGCTCTACCGCAACGGCACCAAGGTCGGCTCCAACGACGACCCGCTGTTCGGCGAGAGCGAGTTCAAGGTCCCGTCCGGTGACGCGGCGTACAAGCTGACCACGTCGGTGAAGCGGTCCTCCAAGGTCGCCGCGGCGGCCAGCCGGATCGACGCGACCTGGACCTTCCGCTCCAAGAAGACCAGCGCCCGCACCCAGCTGCCCGCCTCCTCGGCCCGCTTCGGCGCGACCGTGACGCTGGACAGCAAGAAGACCGCCGGCCAGAAGGCGGTCATCCCGGTCACGGTCGAGGGCCCCGCCAAGGGCTCCAACCTGAAGTCGCTGGCGGTCTACGCCTCCTACGACACCGGCAAGACCTGGAAGAAGGTCACCGTCACCAAGGGCAAGATCACCGTCAAGAACCCGGCGAAGGGCAAGGGCATCTCGTTCCGCGCCAAGATCACCGACAAGAAGGGCAACACGTCGATGATCTCGCTGTACAACGCCTACTACGGCAAGTGAGCCGTTAGCCCGCGACGAACGCCGGGGCCCGCCGGAGTCACCGACTCCGGCGGGCCCCGGCCGTATTCCCGGGCCGGCCGGACGGACGACCGGCGGTTCCGCTCGGGGGCCTTCGTCGGGGCGGTGCGGCTGGGGCCGAGTGCTCAGCGGCGCCGAGTGAGGCGGGCGGTCAGGAGGTTGGCGTCGCCGCCTGTGGTGAGGGCGCCGCTGGTGACGTAGGCGGTGGTCCCGGTGACGGCGACGGACGTGGTGTTCTGGAGTCCGTCGCGCGCGTCGAGGACGGTGCGGGCGGGGCGGCCGGGGGTGACGAGCACCACCTCGCTGGGGAGGTTGAGGGCGGCCAGGAGCTGGTCGCCCCGGCCCGTGAAGGCGAAGTCGTCGACGCTGTCCAGGCCCGACGCCTCGACCCGGGGCCGGCCGGCCCCGCCCGTGGCCGTCAGGGGGATGCGCAGGATCGTCCCGCGGTCGGTGTTGGACACCCACACCGCGCCGTCGTGCACCTTCACGCCGTTGGCGCCGAAGAAGCCGGTCGGGGCGAGGGCAGGGCCGTCGGCCCAGACCGTGGCCGTGCCGCCGTGCGGAGGGACCCGCCACACCCTGCCCCGCGTGGAGTCGGTCACGTAGAAGTCCCCCGTGCGGTCGTCCCGGGCGAGCCCGTTGGCGAAGCTCGTCGCGGGGAGAGCCGCGACCCGCGTCGGCTCGCCGCCGCCGGGGGGCAGCTTCCACAGGCCGGTCAGGCCGCCGTCACCGGCGGAGTAGAGGAAGTAGAGGGTGCCGTCCGAAGTGCGCTCGATGCCGGTCACATTGGCGGTGCCGACGACGGGGGTGTTCACCCCTCCGTCCGCCGGCAGCGACATGGTGGCCAGCACCTCGACGCGGCCGTCGAGGGATACGTGCGCGATCTGGCGGGACAGGACGAGGCCGACGTCGGCCGAACCGTCCGGCTCCACGACGACGCTCTCCGCCGCCTGCCCGGCGGGCCGGTCGAAGTGGGCCACGACGTGCGGGCGGGACAGGGGCGGCGTGGCCGCTCCGGCCGGTGCCGGGACCGTGGCGAGCCCCAGGGCCATGCCCGCCAGGGCCAGTCGGACGGCGAGGTGGGTGCGCATGCGTGACTCCGTTCCGGTGGGTCGCTCGCGCTGAGCATCGACCGCCGCGCGCCAGCCGGCCAGTACCCGGCGTAACCCCGGAACCGCAGTACCAGGCTGCGGACGGCCCGGTGGGCGAGACTGGGCCCATGAGCGTGCCGGACAACTCCCTGGGCGAGGCGCTGCGTGCCTGGCGGGACCGCCTGACGACGGACGACGTCGGCCTGCCGGCCACGGGACGCCGGCGGACGGCCGGACTGCGCCGCGAGGAACTCGCCGCGTTCGCCGGGATCTCCGTCGACTACCTGCTGCGCCTCGAACAGGGCCGGGCCCGGCGCCCGTCCCGCCCGGTGGTCGCCTCGCTCGCCCGCGCGCTGCGGCTGACGGACGACGAGACGTGTCATCTGCACCTGGTCGCGGGGCTCCTCCCGCCGGCCCCGGGGCGAATTCCGCAGGAGGTGCCGCGGAGCGTCGACCGGCTGATCAGCCGCTGGGGCGACCTTCCGGTGGGCGTGTTCTCGGCCTCGTGGACCCTGCTGTCCTGGACCCGCTCCTGGGCGGCCCTGCTGGGTGACCCGGCGGCCCGGCCACCCAGGGAACGGAACCTCGTGCGCGCGGTCTTCGCCGAACCGCCGGCCGAGACCGGCCGCGCCCCGCTCTTCCCCTTCGCCGCCGACGGGGCGGCCCTCGTCGCCGATCTGCGGCTCGCTCGCGCCGCGTACCCGGGGGAGCGGGAACTCGACGAGCTGGTGCGGGAGACCTGGCGGGCCAGCGCCGGCTTCCGGGAGCTGTGGGCCACCGCGACGCTGGGCTCGCGACTCGGCGGCGACCAGCGGATCCGGCACCCGCTCGTCGGGGAGATCGTGCTGGACGGTGACGTGCTGAAGGTGCCGGACCACGACGTGCGCATCATGACGTTCACGGCCGAACCCGGCACCCCGGACGCGCAGAAGCTGGACCGCCTGCGGGCCGCCGCCGGACCGGACGCCGGAAAACGGTGACACTCCGGCCGCCAGTGTTCACCGTTCTCCGAGGCGCCTTCCCGGACGCTCCGTCATCCCCGCAGGTCGGCCGGAACGGTGGTGTTCAGCAGGCGGGCGTCGGGTTCGCGGGTCATCGACGCCAGGCCCTTCACCGCCTTGGCCAGCTTGAGCAGGTCGCGCGGGTTCTTGAGGTCGAGCGCCTTGAGGAGCTGGCGGAGCATCGAGAGGGTGTCGAAGTAGACGCGCTCGCATATCAGGCGCTCGTCCTCGTCGAAGAGGAAGTACGCCGTCATACGGACCCGGAAACGGCCGCCGGTGGGCGGGATCCTGCCGAGCGGTCCGCGGTGGGTGCCCAGCAGCCAGAACTCGACGATGACGGCGTCCGCGCTGTGCCGCAGCTCGATGATCTCGTGGTCCTGGTCGGGGAAGGCGACGCGGGTCTCGTGGTAGTAGCCGCGCACCGCGGAGTCGCCGTCGTGCACGGTCATGGTCGGGACCAGCTCGTAGTGCGGGTGCGGGAAGGTCGACAGTACGTCGTCCCACGCGTGGACGACCTCGTCGTGGAAGTGGTCGAGGACCAGCTTCTGCCGGGCCTGGAGGACGTCACGGTCGGGGATGTCGAAACGCGTGCGGGTCATCGCTGGTCTCCCTGGGGGCTGGTGGTCGGGCGGGGCGGGTGAGGTGCCCGCGTGTGAGCCGCACCGTACGGGGGACTGCCGTACGCCGACCAGACATGCTTTCGACCGGCGGCCCGCCGGCAGGCCGACGCGGCCCCCGTCGGGGGGCGGTGATGTCGCACCGGAGGGGCCGGACCAGCCGGGGAGGGCTATTCCGCGCCGAGCGAGCGGGTGGCGCGCAGCGACGCCAGCAGGCGCAGCCGGTCCGCGTCGGGGCTGCCCGGCTCGGCGGTGAAGACGAGCAGGAACGGGCCGGGGGAGCCGGGCAGCGGGTACGTGTCCCAGTCCAGGACGAGGTCGCCGACCTCGGGGACCCGGAAGGTCTTGGTTCCGCTGACCGACGTGCGTACGTCGTGCCGGGCCCACAGCCGGCGGAACTCGGCGCTGCGGATGGACAGTTCGCCGACGATCGCGGTGGCGCGCGGATGGGTGGGGTCGGTGGCGACGGCGGCGCGCATCATGCCGATGTACTCCAGGGCCTGCCGCTCCCAGTCCGAGCAGCTCCGTTCGCCGGTCAGCGTGTCGTCGAACATCAGCAGGAGCATGTTGAGCCGGTCACGGGGACGGTCCCCCGGGCTGCCGAGCAGCGCCTCCGCCATCGGGTTCCAGGCGAGCAGGTCGAGGTGCCGGCCGAGCACGACCGCCGGGGTGTCCAGCACCCGCAGCAGCCGCCGGGTGCCGTCCGGCACCCGTTCCGGACCGTGGTCACCGCGGGCGGGCACGGGCCGGCGGGCGGCGCGGGCCAGGCCGAACAGATGGCGGCGCTCCGCGTCGTCGAGGCCGAGCGCGCCGGCCAGCGCGTCCAGGACGTCGTCGGACGGCCGCACCTCCCGGCCCTGCTCCATCCGCTGGTAGTAGTCGGTGCTCAGCCCGGCCAGCAGGGCCAGTTCCTCCCGCCGCAGCCCGGTGACCTTGCGCCGGCCGCCCGGCTCCAGGCCGACGTCCTGCGGCCGCAGCCTGCCGCGCCGGGCCCGCAGGAAGTCGCCGAGTTCACGGGCGTACGGATGCGTCATGCCGCCAGTGTGCCGCCCGGCCGGGCGGCGAAGGTAGGTCCCGCGGACCTAGGCAGACGGGAACGACGGAACCGGCGCGCGCCGCTCCTAGCGTGGTCGCCCCACGGCACCACCACACCCCAGGAGCAGCGGATGACCGCATGGACCGCCGACCACATCCCCGACCAGCACGGCAGGACCGCCGTCGTGACCGGCGCCAACTCGGGGCTCGGCCTGGTCACCGCGGCCGAACTGGCCCGCCGGGGCGCCCGCGTCGTGCTCGCCGTACGGAACACCGCGGCCGGCGAGGAGGCCGCCCGCCGGATCGGCGGCGCCACCGAGGTCCGCGAACTGGACCTGGCCTCCCTCGCCTCGGTCCGGGCGTTCGCGCAGCGGCTGGCCGCCGACCACCCGGTGATCGACCTGCTGGTCAACAACGCGGGCGTGGTGCTGCTCGGCCCGCGCCGCACCACCGCCGACGGCTTCGAACTGCACCTCGGCACCAACCTGCTGGGCCAGTTCGCGCTGACCGGCCTGCTGCTCGGCCCGCTGGCCGCCGCGCCCGCGGCCCGGGTGGTCAGTCTCAGCTCGATCACCCACAAGACCGCGCACCTCGACTTCGACGACCTCATGTTCGAGCGGGGGTACCGGCCCGCTCCCGCCTACGGCCGCTCCAAGCTCGCCACCACGGTCTTCGGCGTCGAGCTGGACCGCCGGCTGCGCGCCGCAGGCTCGCCGGTCGTCAGCGTGCTGGCCCACCCCGGTCTCACCCGCACCAACCTGACCCCGAGGGCGTGGGAACACCGCGGCCGGCTGGGGCGGCTGATCGCGTCGGCCGGTCTGCTGGCCACCCAGCCGGTGGAGCGGGGCGCGCTGCCGCAGTTGCGCGCGGCGACCGAGCCCGGTGTGCGGGGCGGCCGGTTCTTCGGGCCGGCCGGGCTGTGGGAGACCCGGGGCCGGGTCACCGACGCGCGGCTCAGCGAGGAGGCGGCCGATCCGGCCGTCGGCGCACGGCTGTGGGCGGTGGCCGAGAAGCTGACCGGCGTCAGCTACCTGTGAACCCGGCCGGCCCGCCCGGCGACACCGGTGACGGCCCGGCCGCCGCTACTCCACGCCGCCCGCGAAACTCCACGCCGCCCGGGCCCCCGGCCCGACCACGAGCGTGGAGTTCCCGATCCGCTCCACGTGCCGCTCGGCCACCGGCCGGTCGAGGGCGAAGCCGAGGGACCGCAGCCCCGCCCGATCGCGGGCGACGGCGTCCAGCCGGATCCTCGTGGTGCCGTCGTCCGCGACGACGCCGCCGCCCGCCACCGGACGCACCGCGAACCCGCCCGCGCGCAGCAGCGGCACCGTGTCGGCCAGGTCCCCTTCCGTCACGCCGATGCGGACGGACGTCACGTCCCGCATCAGGTGGTCCCGGTAACCGTCGGAGAGGTACCGCTCCCGGCCGACGTCCCCCGGCCCGCTCGCCGGCTCCGTGTTGCCGCGCGGGTCGGCGAAGTACTCGGGCCGGTACTCCATCCCCCACGCCCCGAAGGCGTCGTACCGGGTGTCGGTGAACACCGCGTCGAACCACGGCACCGGCACCCCGTCCCCGAAGTCACGGGTCTGCTGGAACTCGACCGGCTCGGGGACGCCGTACTGCGGCAGCCGCTCGACGACCTTCGCCAGGTCACCGGCGCGCTCGACGGACACCCCGAGCCCGGCGGAGCCCAGCGTGCCGTCCTGGCCGGGCAGGTCGCCCACCCCGAACAGCTCGACGTACGTCTCGCGCCCCATCAGGTAACGCCCGGTCCACGTCCGCCCGTCCGCCCCGGTCGTGGTCCGCACCTGGAAGTCGGCGAACTCCCGCAGATACGCCGAGCCCTCGATCGCGTCGGCGGTCTCCCGGTCGAGCACCCCGTACGCGTGGTTGAAGTACAGCAACGGCTCCTCGCCCGCCCGCGCCGTCACCCCACTCGCGACCACCCCCGTGAGTGCCACGGCGAATATCATGACTACTCGTAACATTCCGCGAAGCAGCATGGACGCGAGGGTAGTTGACCGGCAGCCGGCGCATCGAAGACATCCGGGATTCCCCGTCCACCTGCGGCCTCACCGGCCGGTACCACCCGACGGCCATGCTGCTGAACGGCATGGACGTGGCCACGTCCCGCAGCACGCTGCGGGGTTTCGCCGTATCGGGAGACCTTGCGCCGGCCCGGACGGACCGACGCGTCAGGCCGGCCGTGCCGCGGTCGTCTCCGCGCTCCAGCTCGCCAGCAGGCGCAGCGCGTCCGCAGACGGGGAACCCGGCTCGGCGTGGTACGTGATCAGGGACTGGTCCGCGTCGTCCACCAGGCGGAACGTCTCGAAGGACAGGGTCAGCTCCCCGACCAGCGGATGCCGCATCCGCTTGACGCCGTGGCTCTTCTCCTTCACGTCGTGCGCGGCCCACAGCCGCCGGAACGTCGCGCTCTTCATCGACAGCTCCCCGACCAGCGAGGCCAGCAGCGGGTCGTCGGTGTGGCAGCCGGCGTCCATCCGGAGGTAGCCGACGATGTCGGACGCCTTCCCGTCC
The DNA here is from genome assembly GCF_044768905.1 of Streptomyces sp. NPDC090994. Taxonomy (NCBI): domain Bacteria; kingdom Bacillati; phylum Actinomycetota; class Actinomycetes; order Kitasatosporales; family Streptomycetaceae; genus Streptomyces; species Streptomyces sp. NPDC090994. Next base: position 408,057 of record NZ_JBIVWS010000001.1, on the reverse strand, counting down.
CACTCCACGAACAGCTCGCGGTAGTCCGGCCGCAGGAACACCAGCCGGGCCCAGTTCCGCTCCAGGGCCGGCATCCGGTCCCAGTCGCCGAAGAGGGCCGAGGCCAGCGGGTTGTAGGCGAGGACGTCGGTGCGCCGGCCGGTAATGTACGCCGGGACCGTGTCGATCGAGTCCAGCAGCTGCCGCAGCGCCGGCCGCACCTGCTGGGCCCGCACCGCGTGCCTGCCCCGCTGCTGCTTCGGCTTGGCCAGGTGGGTCAGGTGCGCGCGCTCGGCGTCGGTCAGCCGCAGCGCGCGGGCGATGGCCTCCAGGACCTCCGCCGACACGTTCCGCCCGTTGCCCTGCTCCAGGCGGGTGTAGTACGCCACGGACACCCCGGCGAGCTGTGCCAGCTCCTCCCGGCGCAGCCCCGGCACCCGGCGGGCCCGCCCGTACGAGGGCAGCCCGACGTCCTCCGGCTTCAGCCGGGCCCGCCGGGTGCGCAGGAACTCGCTCAGCTCGGCGCGCTGGTCCAGGCCCGGGACGGCCCCGGGTGCGGGGGAGGGTGCGGATACGGGCGGTACGTCCATGCTCTCCAGTATCCCCGTCCGTATTCCTGGACACGGGCGGTCGTACGCACAGGAGCCTGATCCTGTCAGTGGTACGCACGGCGGACGTACGCAGAACCGTGGTCTGGGTGGCAGCCGCCCCGGGCGGCACGCTGGATGACGCGCCCCGGCCGACCGGCCGGCCGGCGCTCCGCAAGACCCCGCTACGAAGATTCCGGAGAACCCGGCATGACCACTGTCGCCGCGTACGCCGCCCCCGCCGCCAAGGCTCCGCTGGAGCGCACCACCATCGAGCGGCGGGACGTCCGCGAGCACGACGTCCTGATCGACATCCAGTACGCCGGTATCTGCCACTCCGACATCCACCAGGCCCGCGAGGGCTGGGGCGAGGCCATCTTCCCGATGGTCCCCGGCCACGAGATCGCCGGTGTCGTCTCGGAGGTCGGCCCCGGTGTGACGAAGTTCAAGGTCGGCGACCGCGTCGGCGTCGGCTGCATGGTCGACTCCTGCCGCGAGTGCGAGAACTGCAAGGCGGGCCAGGAGCAGTACTGCGTCCGCGGCCAGATCGGCACGTACAACGCCATCGGCCACGACGGTGAGCCCACCTACGGCGGCTACTCGCAGAAGATCGTCGTCGACGAGGCGTTCACGGTCCGCATCCCGGACGGCCTGTCCCTCGACGAGGCCGCGCCGCTGCTCTGCGCCGGCATCACCACGTACTCCCCGCTGAAGCGCTTCGGCGCCGGCCCCGGCAAGAAGGTCGCCGTCGTCGGCCTGGGCGGCCTCGGCCACATGGCCGTCAAGATCGCGCACGCCCTCGGCGCCGAGGTGACCGTCCTGTCGCAGTCGCTGCGCAAGAAGGACGACGGTCTCAAGCTGGGCGCCGACCACTACTACGCCACCAGCGACCCGGCGACCTTCACCGAGCTGGCCGGCACCTTCGACCTGATCGTCTCCACGGTCTCGGCGCCCCTGGACTTCGGCGCGTACCTGAGCCTGCTGACGGCGCAGGGCACCCTCGCCAACGTCGGCGCCCCCGAGGAGCCGATCGCGCTGAACCTCTTCTCCCTCATCGGCGGCGGCAAGAGCCTGGCCGGTTCGATGATCGGCGGCATCGCCGAGACGCAGGAGATGCTGGACTTCTGCGCCGCGCACGGCATCGGCGCGGAGATCGAGCTGATCGAGGCGAGCCAGATCAACGAGGCCTATGAGCGGGTGCTCGCCAGCGACGTGCGCTACCGCTTCGTGATCGACACGGCGACGATCTGACCGACACGGCGACCGGTCCCCCGCGGCTGTTCCCCTCATGGGGACCGGCGGCGGGGGACCGGCCGTATGCCACGCTCTCGGCCGCTCTCGGCCAGGTGCCTCCCCGCGCTCCGGCCGTGCACAGGCCCGCCGGGGACTGAGCCGTTCGACGCCGACCCCGGAGGGTGTCCGGGCAGGCGGCGGTGCGTCAGGTCGAGAGCAGCGGCAGGGACAGGGCGGGGCCGGAGATTCGGAAGCGCTGCGCGAGAGCACCGACCCGCACCGCTGACGCCGCCCGGCGCGGCGGCCCGTGGCTCCGATCAGGAGTGCAGGTGCGCGAGGAGCCCGTCCGCGGCGGGGTAGGGCCGCTCCTCGGGCAGCAGCCGGTGCGCGGCGTCCGGATCACCGGCGGCGAGGTGCTCACGGATGGTGCGGGCGAGCGGGGTCACGTCACGGACGGAGACCGTCCACTCGTCCGCGTAACGCGGTACGGCCTCACCGGAGAGCCCGAGCTGCAGCGACCGGTAGGGCAGCGGCCGCGAACGCAGGTCCCGCTCGGGGTCCCACTGCACCCGGGCCGGCGAGCGCTTCAGCTCGCGCCGCCAGGCGTCGGGGCCGGCGTGCAGCCCGCGTACGTAACTCGACAGGCACGCGTTGCGCAGCGCCCACTCGAACCCGTCCCGCGTGATCTCGACGGCGAGCACGGTCTCCTGCCCGGGCTTCGTGGCCCAGCCGCAGCGGTACATCATCCACAGGAACGACGGCTTGATCCATGTCATGCGGTCGCGCTTCCACGCGGTGGGGAACCTCCCGTCCCGGGCGGCGGGCAGGCCCAGTTCCGGTGGGTAGGCCTGGTAGACGGTGATCGTCGACGGCCCGTAGGCCGCCCGGATCTCGCGCTGCGGTCGTTCCATGGAGTACAGCCTCGACGCGTCCCGCGCCGGTGGCCACCGGTTTTCTTCGCACCCGGGCGCACGTCGCGGTGGGCGGGCGCGGAATCGCGCGGGGTGCTCGTGCGTTGTGACGGGTGGCCGTGGGTGCCCGTGGTGTGTGAGCCGAGGGTCCCGAGTGATTCAGTGACACTGAAGTGACAGAGAGTGGAGGCCGCGATGGCCGCGCAGACGCAGAGGGCCGTGCTGGCGGGCGGATGTTTCTGGGGGATGCAGGACCTGATCCGCAAGCTCCCGGGCGTGACGGCGACCCGGGTCGGCTACACCGGGGGTGACGTGCCGAACGCGACGTACCGCGACCACGGGACGCACGCGGAGGCCATCGAGATCCTCTTCGACCCGGAGCAGACCACCTACCGGGCGCTCCTGGAGTTCTTCTTCCAGATCCACGACCCGAGCACCAAGAACCGCCAGGGCAACGACATCGGCATGAGCTACCGCTCGGCGATCTACTACGTGGACGACGAGCAGAAGCGGATCGCGGAGGACACCATCGCGGACGTGGACGCCTCCGGGCTGTGGCCGGGCAAGGTCGTCACCGAGGTGGAGCCGGTCGGCCCGTTCTGGGAGGCCGAGCCCGAGCACCAGGACTACCTGGAGCGTTACCCCGACGGCTACACCTGCCACTTCCCGCGCCCGGGCTGGCGGCTGCCGGCCCGCGCAGAGGGCTGACGCCTCGGGTCTCCGGCCCGCGCGGGGGCTGCCGGCCCGCGCTGCGGGCTGACGCCGGGGGATGCGCGACCGTCACCGCGCGTCGCGCAGCCGCAGGAGGTACGTCGCGGTGAGCGCGACCGCGCGGTCCGGGTCGGACGACAGCTCCACGAGGGCGCGGGAGGCCGTGGGCCCCGGGATGTCCGCCAGCGCCTGGGTCAGCCGTACCCGGGCGGGCGCCGCGGAGGTGTCCCGGGCCAGGCGGTCGGCCAGCGCGGCGGCGATCCGCTCCGCCGTCGCCGCGTCGCCCGCCAGCACACTCAGCGCGTCGGCCGCGTCGGTGTCGTTCCTGCCGTCCGTGATCATGTCGACGAGCGTGGGGACCGTGTCCGCCGCCCCCCGCGTCCCGAGCGCCAGGGCGGCCTGGCCGCGGACCACGGCGTCGGGGTGCGCGAGGGCCTCCCGCAGCCGGGCGGCGGCCCGGTCGCCGGGCAGCGCGGCCAGGGAGCGGACGGCCCGTTCCCGCACCGCGGCCACCGGTGAGCCGAGGGCGTCGGCCAGCAGCGCCGTACCGCCGTCACCGCCGTCCCCGTCGCCGTCGGCCGACCGGGCCAGCGCCCAGCGCAGGGCTCCGGCGACGTTCGGGTCCGTCTCGCTCAGTACCGCCTCGACCAGGGCTTCCACCGGCACCGGGACCTCGTCGCCCGAGGACAGGGCCGCGCGCTGACGGTCGGCGGCGCTCTTCGAACCCAGCGCCTGGAGGACCGCGACGACCTGGAGGACCTCCTCCCAGTCGGCGGGCTCCGCGGCGTCGATCCGGCGCAGCCGCGTCAGCAGCTCGGTCTCGGCCGCGATGCGCCGGCGTGTCTGCCGGATGAGGTCGTCGACGAGCGCCGAGGGCGTGAAGCCGGAATCGTCGAGCGCCCGCCCGATCTCGCGCAGCGACAGCCCCAGCGACCGCAGGCTCTCGATGTGGAAGATCCGCCGGATGTCCTCGCCGGAGTACTCCCGGTAACCGGAGCCCGTGCGTCCCGACGGCCGCAGCAGGCCCAGCGACTCGTAATGCCTGAGCATGCGGGCGCTGACCCCGGACCGCCGCGCCACCTCACCGATCAACACGCCCTATCGTCCCTCCTGACGGCCGGTTCCGCCCAGGGCCACGACGCGCTTCGCCTCCTCGATCGCGAACTCGAACCCCGCGTCCGGGTCGCGCAGCAGCCGTTCCGTGGCGAGCGCGTGCGCCTGTGCCTCCCGGTCGGAGCCGGCGGCCACGGCGCGCAGTGCCGGCGTCGCCGCCTCCCCCAGCGCGACCAGCGCCCGGCTGAGACTGAGCCGCGTCTCCCGCCCGCCGCGGCCGAGCTGCGTGGCCAGTACGGCGGCCAGCCCTGGCTCCTCGTCCTCCGGCACCAGCAGGACCGCGGTCCGCCAGGCGCTGCGCGCCACCTCGTCGTCGGCGTCGGTCAGCAGTTCCCGGGTGATCGCCGGCCACGCCCGCCGGTCCCCGATCTTGGACAGCGTGTGCAGCGCCTGACTCCGCGCCCGCGGCCGCTCGGAGCGGACCTCGCGGAGCAGCGCGGGGAGCGTCAGGGACACCGGGTGCCGGGTGAGCGCCCAGGTCAGCATGTCCCGGACGAAGAACTCGGGCTCGACCGCGCAGCGCCCGACGAGCGCGTCGACGTACCGCGGATCCGGCGCCGTACCGACGGCCAGAGCCGCGCTCAGCCGTACGGAGGCACGGTCGTCCTCCAGTGCTCGGAGGGCGCGCGGAGCCTCCTCCGTTTCCGGTTCTGTCGTGGCCATCGGGAACGCCTCCTCGGCAAGCGGTGTCAGGTGTCAGGTGTCAGGTGACAGGTGACAGCAGTGAACGCCCTGTCACCGTGTCAAGGTCAACGGGGACCTGCTGCCGATGGCCACAACGCGTCGAGCAGCCCCTCTCGGACCTCCGGCAGCAACCGGGCCGCGGCGTCCGGATCGCCGCCGCTCACGCGTGCGTGGATCTCGTGGGCGAGTGGAGTCACGTCCCGGACGGAGACCGTCCACTCGTCCGCGTACCGCCGGACAGCCTCGCCGGAGAGCCCGATCCGCAGCGACAAAGCGACAAGCCGTGTTCACAGACGTCTCGCGGTACTGCTCTCCTGAGCTTCGAGAAGTTCGTCACCGTGCTCGATCGCCCAGCGTCCGAGCGCCGTCATCGGGCCCTCGACCAGGCTCTGTCCCAAGCCGCTCAGGGCATAGTCGACGCGCGGTGGTGCCTCGGCACGGGCGTGGCGTTCGATCAGTCCGCTCGCGAGCAGACGGTGCAAGGAGTCGGTCAGGACCTTGTCGCTGATGCCGCCGATCGCGGCGTGCAACTCGCGGCGTCGGCAGGGTCCCGAGCGAAGCGCCGCCAGAACGACGGGATCCCAGGTATGGGCGAAGAGATCGGTGGCCGCGCGCAAACGGCAGTCGGCGACCAGCTCGTAGCAGTGGGCGTCGTGATCGGTCATCTCGCCGTCCATCATCGCGCGCCGGTCACGCACCGATCGGTGCGTGACGCCTTCCCTACGGTGGCCATGGCCACCCGACCGACCACTGGGGGAGAAGGTACAGGCAGATGCGCATCGGGATCCTGGGAACAGGGACATTGGCGGCGGCCCTGGGCGAGGGCTGGGCACGTGCGGGACATGAGGTGGTGATCAGCGGACGGTCGCAGGTCAAGGCGGAGAAGCTCGCGGAGCGGCTGGGAGGCGATGTGCTCGCTGTCGCACCGCGTGAGGCGGTCACCGGGCGCGATGCGGTGCTCCTCGCCGTGTCCTGGGACGGTGTCGAGGAGATGCTGGCAATGGTGGGCGCGTCCGACGGCGTGCTCCGAGGGATGCCGTTGATCGATCCCACGAACGCCGTAGCGCACGGCGTCGGCACTCTGCTCACCGGACACGGCGCGACGATGGCGGGGCGGATAGCCGGACTCGCTCCGGGAGCCCGGGTCGTGAAGGCGTTCCATCTCTTTCCCGCCGTCCAGTGGACAAGCCCGACCGGTGGAGGCCGGTCCCGTGTGACGGTGGCGATGTGCGGTGATGACGCGGCCGCCCTGCGCGTCGTCGGTGAACTGGTCCGTGACGTCGGCGGAGTCCCGGCGACCCTGGGGACGCTGGATCGCGTCCGCCAGTTGGAGGAGGTGGCGGGTTTCGTGATCGGCTTGGCCTTCGCGGGCTTCGACCCTGGCTCCGCCGTCCCCCACGTCCCCTCGAACGACAGGCACGCCGGCTCACCGGGGTAGGCGTGTCTCTCCCCAGGGGGCACAGCGTGCGGCCGGCGTATCTCCGTCCGCCATTGATGCACGGCTGCGGCAGCTGCCCCGGGGCAGGGTGCGTACACCGCGGAACTCCGCCTTCGACTTGTGCCGGTTACGCGGCGCCGGGTGGGGGCCGGTCGGACAGGAGACACCCGGCCCCACCCACCGGCAGCAGTCCCGGCGGGATCAGTGCGGCAGCGTCGCCGGGCTGCCCCCGTTGGCCTCGTAGCCCGCCACCGCCAGGGCCCGGTAGACCGCGAACTCGGCCGCCGGGTCGGCGGACAGGGTCCAGGGGAGGGCGCCGACGTGGCCGTCTATGTGCACCAGCTGGTTCATGGCCTCGGCCCAGCGCTCGCCGCGGACCAGGAAGAACAGCAGCAGATGGCGGACGTGCGCCGACATCGGGTCGTCGGGGCGGGCGCCGTGGACCGCGTGCAGCGCTCCGTGGACCGCCTTGGTGACGACCTCGCTCTGGTGGAAACCGCTCACCAGGTTGACCTCGGGCAGGTGCTCGAACACCGCGAACAGCGGCATCGCGGCCAGCAGGGAGCCCCGGGGCGCGCGGGCCGCCGCGGCCTCCGCGAAGGAGTAGGCCAGCTCCCGGGAGCCGTGCCACTTCTCGCACCAGTAGTGCAGAGCCGCCAGGTGCGCCCCCATGTGCGCCGGCGCGCGGTCGAGGATCTTCAGCCAGAGCTGCTCGAACTCCGCGCGCTCGTAGCCCAGGCCGCGGGCCACCGACAGCTCGATGATGTACGGCACCGGATCACCGGGGGCCAGCAGCGCCGCGTCGCCGCACGCCGCCCGCGCCTCCTCCATGATGATTCGGAACTCGTCCGTGCCCGGCGTCGACGTCCGCCACGCCTGCTGCACCAGGAACTCGGCGTGCACCGCCGCGCCGCCCGCTTCCTTGGGGTTCTCCGCCCGCCACACCCGCAGCCACTGGCCGCCCGGCGTGTCCGCGACCCCGCCCGGCCGCTCCTGCAACTCCAGCGCCGCCGCGCCCGCGAACGCCTGCACGCGCTGCCAGCGCCGCTCGCCCTCCGCCTCCGTACCGGCCAGGAGCTGCTGTGCCGCGCGGTAGTCCTGGGTGCGCTGGACCAGGTCGAGGACGTCGACCAGGTCCTGGTCGGGGCCGGGCATCCGGATGTCCAGCTCCTCCTCCAGGACGAAGCCGTAGTGCGCGGGGTCCGCGGCGTCCGGATGACCGGGCGGCACCTGCTCGATCATGCCGCGCCGGCGCCGGAAGACGGGGAGCAGCACGAAGCCGATCATGACCAGCGCCAGCAGGACCCAGAGAATCTCCATGCCTCAAGCGAACCAGACCACGCCGACAATTGGCCAACCTGCCCCCGAGCCTGTGGAAAACCCGCCCGGCCGTACGTCCCCGCGAACGTCGTGGACGCTCGCGGCGCACTACGCTCAGCCCCATGAGCGACAGGCACTTCAGTCAGCACTTCGAGACCCTCGCGATCCACGCGGGCAACACCGCCGACCCCCTGACGGGCGCGGTCGTCCCGCCGATCTACCAGGTCTCCACCTACAAGCAGGACGGCGTCGGCGGCCTGCGCGGCGGTTACGAGTACAGCCGCAGCGCCAATCCGACCCGGACCGCGCTGGAGGAGAACCTCGCCGCTCTGGAGGGCGGCCGCCGCGGCCTCGCCTTCGCCTCCGGACTGGCCGCCGAGGACTGCCTGCTGCGTACGCTGCTGCGCCCCGGCGACCACGTGGTCATCCCCAACGACGCCTACGGCGGCACCTTCCGGCTCTTCGCCAAGGTCGCCACCGGCTGGGGCGTGGAGTGGTCGGTGGCCGACAGCTCCGATCCCGCCGCCGTACGGGCCGCGCTCACCCCGAAGACCAAGGCCGTCTGGGTGGAGACGCCCTCCAACCCGCTGCTCGGCATCACCGACATCGCCGCCGTCGCCCAGGTGGCCCGGGACGCCGGCGCCCGGCTCGTCGTCGACAACACCTTCGCCACGCCCTACCTCCAGCAGCCGCTCGCCCTCGGCGCGGACGTCGTCGTGCACTCCCTCACCAAGTACATGGGCGGCCACTCCGACGTCGTCGGCGGCGCGCTGGTCGTCAGCGACCCCGAGCTGGGCGAGGAGCTGGCGTTCCACCAGAACGCGATGGGCGCGATCGCCGGGCCCTTCGACTCCTGGCTGGTGCTGCGCGGCGCCAAGACGCTCGCGGTGCGCATGGACCGGCACAGCGAGAACGCCACCAAGGTCGCCGACCTGCTCACCCGGCACGCGCGCGTGACGAGCGTCCTGTACCCGGGCCTGCCGGACCACCCCGGGCACGAGGTGGCCGCCAAGCAGATGCGGGCGTTCGGCGGGATGGTCTCCTTCCGGGTCCAGGGCGGCGAGGAGGCGGCCGTCGAGGTCTGCAACCGCGCGAAGGTGTTCACGCTGGGCGAGTCCCTGGGCGGCGTCGAGTCGCTGATCGAGCACCCGGGGCGGATGACGCACGCCTCGGCGGCCGGTTCCGCCCTGGAGGTCCCGGCCGACCTGGTGCGCCTGTCGGTGGGCATCGAGAACGCCGACGACCTGCTGGAGGACCTCCAGCAGGCCCTGGGCTGACCGGTCACCAGCCCGTCAGCGGCGGCGTCGTCCCGGACGGCGGCGCCACCCACGGCCGGGCGGTCAGCACCCAGACCGTGAAGGCCACGGCGGCGGTGAGGAGCAGCAGCCACAGCAGGCGGCGGGCGGCGGTCCGGCGGCGCAGCGCGCGGTCGCCGAGCCGGACGGCGTCGGCGTACAGGCCGGGCGGCACCCGGGGCGGCGACTGCTCCATGATCCGCCGTACCGCCGCCTCCCGCTCGGGCCGGTTCACGGCCGCCTCCCTCCGCCGCCGGTGCCCCCGGGGGCACCGGCGGCCCCGGCGGGAATCCGCCGTACGCGCGCGTGGCTCATGACGTCGCCCGCGCGCGGGGCCGCTCGGGTGCCGCCGCCCGGGCCGGCCGTGCCGCTGCGTGCAGCAGGGTCGCCGTGGCCCGGTCGCAGACCGCGCGGACCCGGTCCCGGTCCAGGCCCAGCAGGGCCGCGGCCTGCTCCTCGGCGACGCCCTCGTACAGCCGCAGGACCAGGATCAGGCGCTCCAGGGGACTCAGCGCGGCCAGTGGACCGGTCGGCCGCGGCCGGGTGCGTCCGGGGAGGCGGTGGCGGTGCCAGGCCCCGCGCGCGAAGCGGGTGGCGAGGTACTGGCGGGCGAGGTCGTAGGGGTCATCGCCGCGCAGCCGGTCCCAGCGCGCGTAGGTGTGGGCGAGGGAGAGCGTCAGGAGGTGCCGGGCGTGCGGATTGTCGTCCGGGGCCTCGGCCGTGAACAGGGTGGCGGCATGCAGCAGCCGCCCCGCCGCGCCCGCGACGAACGCCTCGAACTCCCGGGCCCGGCGGGCACCCCGCGCCGCATGCCGTTCGCGCACCGCGCCTCCCGCCTGCGGGCGACCCCGCCGGTCTCATCTGAGGGCAGCGGCGGCCCGGCGGTCAAGGGCCGGGAGCGCATCGGCCGTACGCGGCCGTGCCATCGGCCGTACGCGGCGTACCGAACGGTGCTCAGGAGACCGGCGGGGTCTCCGCGCCGGCGCTCGCCTGGGGGGCCATACGGGCGGACAGGGCGCCGTTGAAGCGCGTGAGGAGCGCGCAGAACGTCTCGCGCTCCTCCGGTGCCCAGTCCTGGGTGAGTTCGGCCATCAGTTGACGGCGGGAGGAACGCACCTCGTCCAGCCGGGACACCCCGCGCTGGGAGAGCTGGAGCACGACCGCGCGGCCGTCCTCGGGGTGCGAGGTGCGCTTGACGAGGCCGGTGTCGACGAGCGGGGCGACCTGCCGGGTGACCGTCGAGGAGTCGATCCCCATGCTCGCGGCGAGCGCCTTGACGCCCATCGGGCCTTCCTTGTCGAGGCGGTTGAGCAGCAGGTACGCGGCGCGGTCCATGGTGTTGCGCACCTGCCCGACGCCGCCGAGCCGGGTCTGCTCGGCACGACGGGCGAACACCGCGACCTCGTGCTGCAACGTGTCGAGGAGACCGGGGTCACCGGCGGTCGTCATGTCCATCGACATTTCAGGTGTTGTGGGCATGGCCGGAGGCTCACTTCGTGAAGGGCTGCTGGGTTGGGGGACAGGGTACGCGGCCCGGGCCCGGGGCGTGGGGGCGCTGCGCAAAGCCGGTCTCGGACGGTGGTCACGGAAGACGGGCGCGGCCCGTGAACTGCGATGCTGGATGTCATGAGCTACAGCACGGCTGACCTTTCGCGCCCCGTCACCCTCGACGATGTGCGCGGGGCCCAGAAGATGCTCTCGGGTGTGGCGCGGACGACGGCGATGGAAGGCAGCAGGTACCTGTCCCAGCTGGTCGGCGCGCCCGTGCACTTCAAGTGCGAGAACCTCCAGCGGACCGGCTCCTTCAAACTGCGCGGCGCCTACGTGCGGATCGCCGGCCTGCTGCCGGAGCAGCGGGCCGCCGGTGTGGTCGCCGCCAGCGCCGGGAACCACGCGCAGGGCGTGGCCCTCGCCTCGTCGCTGCTGGGCGTGGCCTCGACCGTGTTCATGCCGAAGGGCGCCCCGCTGCCCAAGATCAGCGCCACCCAGGAGTACGGCGCCGAGGTGCGCCTGCACGGCCAGGTCGTCGACGAGACGCTGGCCGCCGCGCAGGAGTACGCGCGGGAGACGGGGGCGGTGTTCATCCACCCCTTCGACCACCCCGACGTCATCGCGGGCCAGGGCACGGTCGGCCTGGAGATCCTGGAGCAGTGCCCCGAGGTCCGCACGATCGTGGTGGGCGTCGGCGGCGGCGGGCTGGCGGCCGGGATCGCGGTCGCGGTGAAGGAGGTGCGGCCCGAGGTGCGGATCGTGGGCGTGCAGGCCGAGGGCGCGGCGGCGTACCCGCCGTCGCTGGCGGCCGGGCGTCCGCTCTCCCTCGCCCAGCCGGTGACGATGGCCGACGGCATCCGGGTGGGGCGGCCCGGCGATGTGCCGTTCGGGATCGTCGGGGACCTGGTGGACGAGGTGCGCACGGTCACCGAGGACCAGCTGTCGGCGGCGCTGCTGCTGTGTCTGGAGCGGGCCAAGCTGGTGGTGGAACCGGCCGGGGCGAGCCCGGTCGCGGCGCTGCTGGCCGAGCCGGGGTCGTTCGAGGGCCCGGTCGTGGCGGTGCTGTCCGGGGGCAACGTCGACCCGGTGCTGATGCAGGGCGTGCTGCGGCACGGCATGGCGGCGCAGGGCCGCTACCTGGCGGTCCGGCTGCGGCTGACGGACCGGCCGGGCGCCCTCGCCACGCTGCTGGGGGTGTTGTCGGCGGCCGACGCCAATGTCCTGGACGTCAGCCATGTGCGGACCGATCCGCGGCTCGGACTGACGGAGGCGGAGGTCGAGCTGCACCTGGAGACGAAGGGTCCCGAGCACTGCGTCGAGGTCGGCCACGCGCTGCGCGACGCGGGCTACACGGTCATGCGGTAGGGCCGCGAGGAGGTTCCGCCGGGGGTCCAGCCCTCCGCACCCGGTCACTCGTCCGGGTGAGCCCATTGTGGGACGCGATACATCGCGATAGTGTGTGTCCGTGCCGCCGGTGCTCGTGGCACACGGTCCCGTGCGAACGCACGCGCGGAAGCGCAAGAACGCATACATAAAGAAAAGCGGGACCAGAACGGCAAATCTAGGCTTTCCGAAGAATCCCCGACGACGTGGAGACTCATATGCCTGGCGCCATCTACGCCGAGGGCCTGGTGAAGACCTTCGGCACTGTAAGGGCTCTGGACGGCGTCGACCTCGACGTCCCCGAGGGCACGGTCCTGGGCCTGCTCGGGCCGAACGGCGCGGGCAAGACCACCGCCGTCCGCTGCCTGACGACCCTGCTGCGCCCGGACCGCGGCAGGGCGGTCGTGGCCGGCCTCGACGTGCTGAAGCAGCCCGACGCCGTGCGCCACTCCATCGGCCTGTCCGGGCAGTTCGCGGCGGTGGACGAGTACCTGACCGGCCGGGAGAACCTCCAGATGGTCGGCCGGCTCTACCAGATGCGCGCGAAGGAGGCGAAGCGTCGCGCGGCCGAGCTGCTGGAGCAGTTCCACCTCTCCGACGCCGCCGACCGGACCACCAAGACCTACTCCGGCGGCATGCGCCGCCGGCTCGACCTCGCCGCCGCCCTCGTCGTCTCGCCGCCCGTGATGTTCATGGACGAGCCGACCACCGGCCTCGACCCCCGCAACCGCCAGCAGCTGTGGGAGGTGATCAAGCAGTTGGTCTCCGGCGGTACGACGCTGCTGCTCACCACCCAGTACCTGGAGGAGGCCGACCACCTCGCCCACGACATCGCGGTGGTCGACCACGGCCGGGTGATCGCCCAGGGCACCTCCGACCAGCTGAAGGCACGCACCGGCGGTGAGCGCGTCGAGGTCGTGGTGCACGAGCGCGAGCACCTCCAGGCCGCCTCGGAGGTGCTGCGCGGCTTCGGCAAGGGCGCGACCACGGTCGAGGACCACATGCGCAAGCTCACCGTCCCCGTCACCGGCGGCGCGAAGCTGCTCTCCGAGATCATCCGCGAGCTGGACACCCGCGGCATAGAGATCGACGACATCGGCCTGCGCCGCCCCACCCTCGACGACGTCTTCCTCTCCCTCACCGGTCATGTGGCCGAGTCCGGGGGAGCCGGCCAGGAGGGCGAACAGGAGACCGCCCGGTGAGCGCCGTCACCGACACCGCCCGCATGCGCCCGAGCCGAGGCAAGGAGTGCCCCGCATGAGCATGGTCGCCGACTCGCTGGTCATCGCCCGCAGGAACCTGATCCGGATGACCAGGATTCCCGAGATGGTCCTCTTCGGGATCATCCAGCCCGTCATGTTCGTCGTCCTCTTCACGTACGTCTTCGGCGGCTCGATGAGCGTCGGGGGGACCACCGACCCGGACATCTACAAGGACTTCCTGATGGCGGGCATCTTCGCCCAGACGGTCACCTTCGCCACCGCCGGCTCGGCCGCCGGCATCGCGGACGACATGCAGAAGGGGCTGGTCGACCGCTTCCGGTCGCTTCCGATGGCCCGGGGTGCCGTGCTGACCGGCCGGACCGTCGCCGACCTCGTCCAGACGTGCGTCACGATGCTCGTCCTCGCGATCGTGGCGCTGATCGTCGGCTGGCGCACGGGCTCGGCGGAGCCGACCAACGCCGGGAAGATCCTCGGCGCCTTCGGCCTGCTCATGCTGCTCGGATACGCCTTCACCTGGATCGGCGCCCTGATCGGCCTGTCCGTCCGTACCCCCGAGGCGGCGACCTCGGGCGGGATCATCTGGCTGTTCCCGGTGACCTTCATCTCGAACGCGTTCGTCGACTCCAGCCAGATGACTCCCTGGCTGCGGCACATAGCCGACTGGAACCCGTTCAGCGCGACCGTGCAGGCGGCGCGCGAACTGTTCGGGAACCCCGGCGTCGTGCAGTCCGACGCATGGCCCATGCAGCATCCCGTCTGGGCCTCGCTGATCTGGTCCGTCCTGATCATCGCGGTCTTCCGGACGCTCGCGGTACGCAAGTACCGCTCGGCCGACGGGTGAGCGCCCGCCCTTCGGCTGACATGGGGCCCGGAGCCGGCGCCGCTCGCGGACACGTGGCGGGGCCGGCGCCGCGGCTGTGCCGGGGGCCAGGCCGAGTGCCGTGGCCCTTTCCTTCCGGTGGCGGGGTTCGGTGAGTCAGGCGCCGGACGGGACGACGACGACCTTGCCGTGCACCGCGCCCTCGGCGGCGCGCGCGTGCAGCGCCGCCAGCTCGGCCAGCGGCACCCGCTCGGCGACGTCGACGCGCAGCTCGCCGCGGTCGATCGACGCCACCAACCGCGCCAGTTGGCCGGCGTCGCTGCGGACGAACAGGTCGATGCCCCGCACGTCGCGCTCCTCGTCGCTGGGGGCGGGCATCCACACCGTGGTGTTCACGACGGCCCCGCCGGGACGGACCAGGGTGACCAGCGCGGCCAGCTCGGCCGGGTCGACCGGTGCGAGGTTGAGGGCGAGGTCGACCGGTGCGGTCACCGCCGCGGCCACGCCGGTGGTGGTGTGGTCGACGACCTCGTCGGCACCGGCGGACCTGACCGCTTCGGCGCTGCGCGGGCTGGCCGTGGCGATGACGTGCGCACCGGCGTTCTTGGCCAGCTGCACGGCGTAGCCGCCGACCGCGCCGCCGGCGCCGTTGATCAGCACGCGTTGCCCGGCTGTCAGCTTGCCGTGGTCGAACAGGGCCTGGTACGCGGTCAGGCCCACCACGGGCAGCGCGGCGGCGTCCGCCAGCGGGACGCTCCTGGGCGCCGGGGCCAGGACCCCGGCTGGCGCGATGACGTACTCCGCGGCGGCTCCGGTGCCGGTCATCGGCAGGAAGCCGACGACGGCGCGTAGCCGCGGCAGCCGCCGGGTGTGCCCCGACGGGGGCAGGAGGCCGAGCCGTCAGGCGGGCCGGCGGGCGAACCGCGCCGGTGTCCGGCGGCCGGCGTGCCGAAGCCCCGGCGTCACATGACGAAGCCCCGGCGTCACGGGGACGCCGGGGCCGGTCACAGGGCCGTGGGGGACCGGATCAGCCGTTGTACGGCTCGGCCTTGAGGATCTTCACGGAAGCCTTCTTGCCGTTCGGCAGCTCGTACTCCGCGTCGTCACCGACCTTGTGGCCGGTCACGCCGGAGCCCAGCGGGGACTGCGGCGAGTAGGTCTCGATGTCGGCGCTCGCGTACTCGCGGGAGGCGAGCAGGAACGTCAGGGTGTCGTCCTCGTCGCCGTCGAAGGCGATGGTGACGACCATGCCGGGCGCCACGGCACCGTTGGCCGCGGGCGCCTCACCCACCTTGGCGGTCTCCAGGAGCTGGGTCAGCTGGCGAACCCGGAGCTCCTGCTTGCCCTGCTCCTCCTTCGCCGCGTGGTACCCGCCGTTCTCGCGCAGGTCCCCCTCCTCACGCGCCGCGGCGATCTTGGCAGAGATCTCCGTGCGCGCAGGACCAGTAAGGTAGTCAAGCTCTTCCTTGAGCTTGTTGTACGCCTCCTGGGTCAGCCAGGTGACGTTCTCGCTGGTCTGGGTCACAGGTGCTCCTCGTCCGTACTGGGAATACAAAGCATCGCCCTACCCAGGAACATGTTCCTCCACGGAAGGGCGAAACCACGAGCCTAACAATTGAGTGGCCAAAGGGGGAGGACATAAGCCACCAGTTTCCCGTCGGCGCAGGTCAGCCACGACGGAAACCGGAGAAGACCGGTCCGGGTCAGTCCGCGTGGCAGCCGAGCAGCTCCGCCGTCGAGCCCGGGGCCTTGGTCCGCAGGGTGACGACCTCGTCGAAGCGGGTCTCGTCACCGGTGAAGCGGAAGTCGGCCCGGCCGACCTCGGCGCCGTCCTCCGCCTGGGACCGCACGGTGCAGTAGCCGCTGACGCCGGCGTCCTTGTGCACCTCCAGGTGCACCTTGACCGACTTCTCGCCGGTCTCGAAGGTGATCACCTCGCCGCTGATCTCGCTCTGCGCCACGTAGTGGTAGCCGAACCAGCCGATCAGCGCGAGCAGGGCGACCCCGAGGACGGCGCCGACGACCTTGAGCGTGCGGTCGGCCTGAGCGTCCGAGGAGCGGCCGTAGCGGCTCTCGGGCGGGCGCGTCGTCGCCGTACTCATGATCGTCCTCTCGGCAGGAGCGGGACGGACGTCCCGGTAAGGGCCCCGGAGCCGGACCCCGGAATTATTCGCCCCCCGATTCGGTCACTATAGAAGCCCCCACCCGCCACCCGACCGCCGCCCCTCACGGACGCCCCTGCGGGGCGGCACCCATTGGACCGCGCCTGAAGACACCGGGGCGCCGACTTAACCGAGGATCGAGTCTTGACTGATCAGCTGCGACTGATGGCCGTCCACGCCCACCCCGACGACGAGTCGAGCAAGGGCGCGGCCACCATGGCGAAGTACGTGTCCGAGGGGGTGGACGTGCTCGTGGTGACCTGCACGGGCGGGGAACGCGGCTCCATCCTCAACCCCAAGCTCCAGGGCGACCCGTACATCGAGGAGAACATCCACGAGGTGCGCAGGAAGGAGATGGACGAGGCCCGCGAGATCCTGGGCGTCCAGCAGGAGTGGCTCGGCTTCGTCGACTCCGGGCTGCCCGAGGGCGACCCGCTGCCGCCGCTGCCGGAGGGCTGCTTCGCCCTGGAGGACGTCGACAAGGCGGCCGGCGAGCTGGTGCGCAAGATCCGCGCCTTCCGGCCCCAGGTGATCACCACCTACGACGAGAACGGCGGCTACCCGCACCCCGACCACATCATGACCCACAAGATCACGATGGTGGCGTTCGAGGGGGCGACGGACACCGAGAAGTACCCGGAGAGCGAGTACGGACCGGCGTACCAGCCGCTGAAGGTGTACTACAACCAGGGCTTCAACCGGCCCCGCACCGAGGCCCTGCACCAGGCGATGCTGGACCGCGGCCTGGAGTCGCCCTACGGGGACTGGCTCAAGCGCTGGAACGAGATCGAGCGGGTGGAGCGCACGCTCACCACGCACGTGCCGTGCGCCGAGTTCTTCGAGACCCGCGACAAGGCGCTGATCGCGCACGCCACGCAGATCGACCCCGACGGCGGGTGGTTCCGGGTGCCGATGGACCTCCAGAAGGAGGTCTGGCCCACCGAGGAGTACGAGCTGGCGAAGTCGCTCGTGGACACGTCCCTCCCCGAGGACGACCTCTTCGCGGGCATCCGGGACAATGCCTGACATGAGCGCAAGCGCAAGCCTGGCAATGACGCACCTCATCACCCTCGCCGAGGTGGACGAGGACAAGGTCACCCCCGGTGTCCTCGGCTTCATCGTCTTCGCGGTGATGGCCGTGGCGGTGTGGTTCCTGATGCGGTCCATGAACCGGCACATGGGCAGGGTCGACTTCAAGGAGGCCCCCGACGCGGAGCCGGAGGCGTCCGGCAAGGGCGGCCCGGGCTCCGGCCGGGCCGAGCCGCAGCGGGGCTGACGGGCGCGGAGTGGACGGCCGGGCGGCGACGCGTCGCCGGGCCGCTCACCCCTGCCTGATCTCCACCTCCACCCCCATGACCTCCCGGGCGTGCCGGTTCGGGACCATGCCCAGGCGCCAGGCCTGCCAGCCGGACTCCAGCTGGACGCCCCGTTCCAGCAGGAGCTGATAGGCGCCCAGGCCCTCCTCCAGACGGGGGTCACGGGCCGGGTGGCCCGCGCGGGAGAGCTGGGCCAGCTCCTCCTGCGCCACCGCCGTGCCGACCTCCACCCCGCCGGGGGCGGCGTACGGCAGCAGGGTGCAGCGCAGGAAGCGGGCCCAGTCGTCGCCGCGCCGGTCGCCGTACGAGGCGAACAGGGTGACCGCCTCGTCGCACAGGGCCAGCGCCTGCGCCGTGCGGCCGTTGCCCGCGTCGACCACCGCCAGCTCCAGACAGGTCCACGCCTCGCCGTGCGCGACGCCGATGCGGTGGAAGTCGGCGCGGGCGTCGACCAGGAGCTGCCGGGCGAAACCGGAGTTGCGCAGTGACCCGGTCTGCGCGGCGCGCTGGTCGCGGGTGACGCGGGCCGAGTGGTGCCGGGCGCAGGCCAGGCCGTACACGTCGCGCATCCGGGAGAACATCGTGCGGGACCGTTCCAGCTCGCGCACCGACCGGTCCAGGTCACCGGCCTCCTCCAGCGCCTGGCCCAGGTAGTACAGCGTCCACGCCTCGCCGCGCGCGTCCTCGTTGTCCCGGTGCCGGCCGACCGCGCGGCGCAGTTCCTCCGCCGCGCGGGACGCCTCGCCCGCGACCAGCCGGGCCCGCGCCAGCTGGGTCAGCGCCCACGCCTCGCCGCGCACGTCCTGGGTACGGCCGTACAGGCCCAGGGCGGCCCGCAGATCGGCCTCCGCGCGCGGTACGTCGCCCCGGCGCAGATGCAGCTGGCCGAGCTGGAAGTGGGCCCACGCCTGGCCGTGCACCGACTCGCCCGCGCGGTGCAGGACCAGCGACTCCTCCAGCAGCCCCAGGGCCTCCGCGAGCCGGGAACGGTCCCGTTGCACCGCCGCCAGGGCGTGCAGCGTCCACGCCCGGTCGGTGGCCAGCTCGGGGGCGGCCTGGAGGTCCAGCGCCTCGTGCAGCTTGGCCGCCGCCCCGGTCAGGTCGCCCTGGTGGTGCAGGGTGATGCCGAGCGAGGTCAGCGCCCGCGCCGCGCCCGCGTCGTGCTGGGCCTCCAGATACAGGTCGACCACGGACGTCAGCGTGGTCCGCGCCTTGTCCAGCTCGCCGAGCTGCCGGGCCGCGATGCCGGTGCGCCACTGCACCGAGCGCAGCAGCAGCCCCTGGTCGACGGCCTGCGCCAGGTCACTGATCTCACCGAGCCGGTACAGGTCGCCGCGGAGCAGGCAGTAGTCGCACAGCGCGCCCAGCAGATTGAGCACCGCGCGCTGGTCGACGCCCTCGGCGTACCTGAGCGTCGCCGTGATGAAGCTGGACTCGTCGTCCAGCCAGCGCAGCGCCTCGTCCAGCGAGGTGAAGCCGTGCGGCCCGAACCGGTCCGAGCGGGTCGACATGTTGCCGTCGACCAGGCGCAGCACGGAGTCGGCCAGTTCGGCGTAGTTGGCGATCAGCCGTTCCTGTGCCGCCGCCCGCTCGGCCGCCTCCTCCTCGTCGAGGAGCCGGGCCTGCGCGAAGGCCCGCACCACGTCGTGCAGGCGGTACCGGCTGCCGCGCACATGGTCGATGAGCCCGGCCCGGGACAGCGCCGTCAGGTGTTTGGCCGCCTCCGGCTCGCCGGTGGCCAGCAGCGCGGCAGCGGCGGCGGTGCCCAGCGAGGTACGGCCGGCCAGCGCGAGCCGGCGCAGCAGCCTGCGGGCGGGTTCCGGCTGGTCGGTGTAGCGCAGCCACAGCGCCCGCTCGACCGGCTCCACCGGACCGTAGGCGCCCAGGTCGCCGGCGAGGGCGCGCGGCGAGCGCGGTCCGAGGGCGGAACCGGCGATCCGCAGCGCCAGCGGCAGCCCGCCGCACAGCTCCCGGACCAGGTCGGCGGAGTCGGCGTCGTAGGGCCCCGACGCGTCCTGCGCGGCGGACGCCAGCAACTCCTCCGCGCCCGCCGCGTCCAGCGGTTCCACCGGCAGGTGGTGCACCCGGGCGGGCAGGTCCGCGGGCAGCTGGAGCGGCCCGCGCGCGGTGACCAGGACCAGGCTGTCGGACCGCTCCGGGATCAGCGTGCGCACCTGCTCCGCGTCGCTGGCGTCGTCCAGGACGACGACGACCGGGACGCCCGTCAGATGCTGGTGGTACAGCTCGCTCAGCCGTCTGACCTGCTGGTCCGCCGAGGACCGCTCCCGGAACAGCAGTTGCTCCCGGGGCGCACCGAGCCGGTTGAGCAGGTGCAGCAGGGCGTCCCGGGTGGGCAGCGGCGACTCCCCGGGGGTGTCGCCGCGCAGATCGACGAGGCAGGCGCCGCGGAAGTGGTCCCGCAGGTCGTGGGCGGCGCGCACCGCGAGCGTCGTACGGCCGCTGCCCGGCGCCCCGTGCAGCACCACCACCGTCGGCTTGGTCTCCGTGCTCGCGCGGGCCGCCTGCACCCACTGCCGCAGCCGGGCCGTCTCCTGCCGCCGGCCCGCGAAGGCGCCCGGCGGCTCCGGGAGCTGCCCGAACGACTGCTCCAGCACCGTCCGCCCCCGCGCCGCCGCGCTCTTGTCCGCGCCGCGCAGCTTCGGCCCCGGCTTGCCGCCGCCGGTGGAGGCGGCGAGCACCCGCTGCTGGTCCAGGAACGGCCGGATGCCCCGTACCTCCAGCGCCGTCAGCCACTGCAACCGCAACTGCTCGGGCCCGCCCGGCTGGTTGACCGCGCCGGCCCGGTGATGGGCGGCGGGCAGATGCACGCCGACCACCTTCACCACCGTCGCCGCCGCGCCCACCACCCCGACCGCCAGGCCCGCGCCCACGGCGGTGCCCGTGCCGGTGCCCAGCGCGACGTCGGCGACCACCGCCGCGACCGCCGCCACGGCAGCCACCGCGAGCGGTGTGCCCGCACCCTCGCGGGCGTAACGCTGGCGGAACGTGAGCTGACCGGCCCCGGCCTCGTCCAGGGCCCGGGTGTAGGCGTCGTACTCCTCGGCGGCCGAGCGCGCCATCGAGTCCAGCGCGCCGCGCGCCCGGGACAGCAGGACCCCGCCGTCCACCCGCCCGCCGGTGCGCCGCACCTCCTCCTCCACGGCCCGCACCAGCAGCCGTTCGGCCTCCACCCGATGACTGTCCCGCATGTCCCCTCCCCCTCCGAGGGCCCCGGCCGTCCCCTGCGTCGCCCGCCCGTCCACGGGTTCTTCCCCGCCGGACCCGCGGTCAAGTGTCCCGCCGTGTGAACTCCCTGGGGAGAGGTGCGGCGGTGTGCTGTCCGGCGCGCTGCGGGTACTGGGGCAGGATGGACCCCATGGCGAACCGACTGGCCCGCGAGACGTCCCCCTACCTGCTCCAGCACGCCGACAACCCCGTCGACTGGTGGCCCTGGTCCGAGGCGGCGTTCGAGGAGGCGCGGCGGCGGGACGTGCCCGTGCTGCTGAGTGTCGGGTACAGCAGCTGCCACTGGTGCCACGTCATGGCCCACGAGTCCTTCGAGGACCGGGCCACCGCCGACTTCCTCAACTCCCACTTCGTCAGCGTCAAGGTCGACCGCGAGGAGCGGCCGGACGTCGACGCCGTCTACATGGAGGCGGTCCAGGCGGCGACCGGGCAGGGCGGCTGGCCGATGACGGTGTTCCTGACGCCGGACGCCGAGCCGTTCTACTTCGGTACGTACTTCCCGCCCGCGCCCCGCCAGGGCATGCCCTCCTTCCGGCAGGTCCTGGCCGGCGTCCAGCAGGCGTGGACCGAGCGGCGCGGGGAGGTCACCGACGTCGCCGGCAAGATCGTCCGGGACCTGGCCGGACGGGAGATCTCCTACGGCGACGCCCAGGTGCCCGGCGAGGAGGAGCTCGCGGCGGCGCTGCTCGGGCTCACCCGGGAGTACGACCCGCGGCGCGGCGGATTCGGCGGGGCGCCGAAGTTCCCGCCGTCGATGGTGCTGGAGTTCCTGCTGCGCCACCACGCCCGCACGGGCGCCGAGGGCGCCCTCCAGATGGCGTCCGACACCTGCGAGCGGATGGCGCGCGGCGGCATCTACGACCAGCTGGGCGGGGGTTTCGCGCGCTACTCGGTCGACCGCGAGTGGGTCGTGCCCCACTTCGAGAAGATGCTCTACGACAACGCGCTGCTGTGCCGCGTCTACGCCCACCTGTGGCGCTCCACCGGGTCCGCGCTCGCCCGCCGGGTCGCCCTGGAGACCGCCGACTTCCTCGTCCGTGAGCTGCGCACCGCCGAGGGCGGGTTCGCCTCCGCGCTGGACGCCGACAGCGACGACGGCACGGGCCGGCACGTCGAGGGGGCGTACTACGTGTGGACGCCCGAGCAGTTGCGCGAGGTGCTCGGGGAGGCCGACGCCGGCCTCGCCGAGCAGTACTTCGGCGTGACCGAGGAGGGCACCTTCGAGCACGGCGCCTCCGTGCTCCAGCTCCCGCAGCACGAGGGCGTGTACGACGCCGGGCGGATCGTCTCCGTACGGGAGCGGCTGCTGGCCGCGCGGGACCGGCGGCCCGCTCCCGGCCGGGACGACAAGGTCGTCGCCGCCTGGAACGGCCTGGCGATCGCCGCGCTCGCCGAGACCGGCGCCTACTTCGACCGTCCCGACCTGGTCGAGGCCGCCGTCGCCGCCGCCGACCTGCTGGTCCGCCTCCACCTCGACGACCAGGGCCGGCTCACCCGCACCAGCAGGGACGGGCGGGCCGGCGCCAACGCGGGCGTGCTGGAGGACTACGCCGACGTCGCCGAGGGCTTCCTCGCGCTCGCCTCCGTCACCGGAGAGGGCGTCTGGCTGGACTTCGCCGGACTGCTCCTGGACCACGTACTGACCCGGTTCCGCGACGAGGCGGGGTCGCTGTACGACACGGCGGTGGACGCGGAACGGCTGATCCGGCGCCCGCAGGACCCGACGGACAACGCGACGCCCTCCGGGTGGACGGCGGCGGCGGGGGCACTGCTGACGTACGCCGCGCACACCGGTTCCGGACCGCACCGGGAGGCCGCGGAGCACGCCCTGGGGGTCGTCAAGGCGCTGGGGCCGCGGGTGCCGCGGTTCGTGGGGTGGGGGCTGGCCGTGGCGGAGGCGTTCCTCGACGGGCCGCGGGAGGTCGCCGTCGTCGGGGACGGGGAACTGCGCCGGGCGGCACTGCTGGGGACGGCACCCGGGCTGGTGGTCGCCTTCGGCGAGGCGGGCAGCGAGGAGTTCCCGCTGCTCGCCGGGCGGGGGCTGGTCGGCGGGGAGGCGGCGGCGTACGTGTGCCGGAACTTCACGTGCGACGCCCCTACGACGGACGCGGAGCGGTTGCGGGCGGCGGTGCGGTGACGGGGGCGGCGGGGCGGCTCGCGTCCCTCACGGGACGTAGCGGCTGACGATCGCTTCGAGCTGCTCGTGGTGGGCGCCCCGCCAGTACGCCCGGCCGCATTCCGTGCACTGGGCGAAGACGTCGTACGACCGTTGCGTGCCGCTCTCCAGCTGGTCGGCGACCTCGTCCTTGGTGGCCGCGCGCAGCAGGCCGTTGCAGGCCGTGCAGCGGGTCCAGGGGCGCAGGTCGGGGGCGAAGCGGTGCAGTACGTCGTGGAGCTGGTCGTCGGGGCGGGTGCTGTAGACGAAGGCGCCGGCCCACAGTTCGCGGCGGCGCAGCAGGCCCCGGTCGCGGCTGAGCAGGACGCGGCGCTCGGCGGCGGAGCGGGCGGCGAGCGCCGGGTCGCCGATGTCGGAGGACTCGTACGCCGTGTCCACGCCGAGCAGGCGCAGGCGGCGGGCGAGGGTGCCGAGGTGCACGTCGAGGAGGAAGCGCAAGGGGGCGCCCGGCACCCGCTGCGGGCGGTCCACGGGGCGTACGGTCACCGACTCGCCGGCCGTCGGGATGTGTCCGGGCGGCACGGTGCGGCCGTCGACGACGAGGCTGCCGACCTCGGTCAGCGGGACGCCGAGGGACTCCACGACGTGGCCGAGGGTGGAGACGCCGTCGACGGCGGCCGGGGTGGCGCCGGACCGGCGTGCCCGGGGGACGAAGAGCAGCAGCTCGGGGGCGAACTCGACGCGGATCTCGGGACCGTTCACTCCGTCAGGATGTCATGATCGCCACCTTTGGGGCCGGTGCTTTTCCGGCGACCGGGGGCGGGAGCGGGGGCGGGAGCGGGGGCGAGGGCTGGGGCGGGGACTGGGGCGGAGGCTGGGCCGGTACGGGGACCGGTGACGGGCTCGGGTGGGGGACTGGCGGAGGGGTCGGGTGGGGGAGCGGCGGCGGGTTCGCGTGGGGTGCGGGCGCCGGTGGCGGGTTCGGATGGGGGACCTGTGGCGGGTCCCTGTGGGGGACTGGTGGCGGGCTCCTGTGGGGGACCGGTGGCGGGCTCGGTCGAGGGGTCGGTGGCGGGTCCCTGCGGGGAACCTGTGGCGGACCCCTGCGGGGGACCGGCGGCAGCCGCCTGCGGGGACCCCGGTGCGGCCAGGTCGCGGAAGGCGTCGAGGGCGCGGTCGGTCAGGTGGGTCAGGTCGTCCCGGCAGTCCCGTTCGGCCCAGTGGACCAGCGCCTCCAGCAGGGCCGCCATCAGGCCCATCGCGTAGACGCGGACCTCCAGGTCGCTCTCGCCGCGGCCGGTGCGCCCGGCCAGGGCGCGGCACATCAGGCGGCCGGTGACGGACATGCTCTCCCTCAGCCGGGTGCGGACGGCCGGGACCTCGGCCATCAGCCGGACGCGGAGCACCGTCTCCTCCCGGCTGCCGGGGTGCGGAGGGTCGCCCAGGGTGAGGGCGGTCGCCCGGCGCAGCGCCCACCGGATCGACTCCGGCACCGGTTCGTCGGCCGGGCGGCGGAGCAGCAGTTCCTGCACCAGGGGCGCGTACTCGTCCGTGAGGACGATGTCCTCCTTGGTGGGGAAGTAGCGCAGCACGGTGCTGGGGGAGACCTCGGCGCGCTCGGCGATCCGCTCGACGGTGGTGGCGTCGTACCCCCGCTCGCGGATCAGGGCGTACGTGGCCTGCCTGATCGCGCGCCGCGTCTTGGCCTTCTTCCGCTCCCGCAGCCCCGGTGGCCGGACGGCTCCGGGAGCGGAGGGGGTGAGGGCATGTGCCGGGGTCATGCCCTCCATTGTCCCGCCCGGCCGGCGGCAGCCCCTAGTAGGCGACCAGCGAGATCCCCACGTAGTGCGCGATGAACGCCGCCAGCGTGAAGGAGTGGAAGACCTCGTGGAAGCCGAACCAGCGCGGGGAGGGGTTGGGGCGCTTGATGCCGTAGACGACGCCGCCGACGCTGTAGAGCACCCCGCCGACGACCACCAGGACGAGGACCGCGATGCCGCCGGCCCGCATGAAGTCGGGCAGGTAGAAGACGGCCGCCCAGCCCATGGCGAGGTAGCAGGGGGTGTAGAGCCAGCGCGGGGCGCCGACCCAGAAGACGCGGA
Organism: Streptomyces sp. NPDC090994; assembly: GCF_044768905.1. Lineage (NCBI taxonomy): Bacteria > Bacillati > Actinomycetota > Actinomycetes > Kitasatosporales > Streptomycetaceae > Streptomyces > Streptomyces sp. NPDC090994. Next base: position 382,927 of record NZ_JBIVWS010000001.1, on the reverse strand, counting down.
AGGCGATGCCGGCCACCGCGGCGGCCCAGATGCCCCACAGCAGCCACCGCCCCTTGGCCTCGGGGAGCAGCAGCATGGTCAGCGGGGTGTAGGTGCCCGCGATGATCAGGAAGATGTTGGCGTGGTCCAGGCGGCGCAGGACGCCGTCCATGCGGGGGCTCCAGTCGCCCCGGTGGTACAGCGCGCTCACGCCGAACAGCAGACAGGCCGTCAGGACGTAGACGCCGCAGGCGATCCGTCCTCTGGTCGAGTCGGCGAGGGCGGTGAGCGCGAGACCCGCGACGAGTACGGCCGGGAACATCCCGAGGTGCAGCCAGCCCCGGAGCTTGGGCTTGACCGGATGCGGCAGGGAGAGCGCGACGGGACCGCGGCCGGCGGCCGGGGAATCCGTGTGCGCATCGGAGGCGGACGCAGTCATGCGCGGCATCGTACCTACGGAACCGTAAGTTACGCGTCAGTACAACCTGGTGGATCCGGTCACGCGTTCCATGGTCTCACGGTCGACGACCGGTCAGCGAGTAAAGGGAGTGCCAGGTGAACTCCACGTATACGCAAAAAAACGGGCGGCCGTGCGGCGGAAAGACGAGGTGCGTGGCGCTCCTCACGTCGCTCAGGTGTGCGCTCCTCTGGACAGATGGGCGCGGGCGTCGGATGATCAAATGAGTGCGGTCGGCACCGGATGAGCGCTCGGGTGATCCCGGGCAGGCGTCCGGGTCGCAGCCCCCACGGGGCCTGTCAACAACACATCCCCGCCTTGAGGAGCAATCGTGGCGCGCGACATCGCGGCTTCCCCCGTCCCCACCCGGCACCAGGAGCTGGTCTCGTGGGTGGACGAGATCGCCGAACTGACGCAGCCGGACGCCGTGGTCTGGTGCGACGGGTCCGAGGCCGAGTACGAGCGGCTGTGCGAGGAGCTGGTGGCCAAGGGCACCTTCCGGAAGCTCGACCCCGTCAAACGCCCCCACTCCTACTACGCGGCCTCCGACCCCTCCGACGTCGCCCGCGTCGAGGACCGGACCTTCATCTGCTCCGCCGAGGAGGAGGACGCCGGCCCGACCAACCACTGGAAGGACCCCGCCGAGATGCGGGAGATCTTCAGCGGGGAGAACGGCCTGTTCCGCGGGGCGATGCGGGGCCGGACCATGTACGTCGTGCCGTTCTGCATGGGACCGCTGGGCTCGCCGCTGTCCGCGATCGGCGTCGAGATCACCGACTCGGCGTACGTGGCCGTCTCCATGCGGACCATGACCCGGATGGGGCAGCCGGTCCTGGACGAGCTGGGGGAGCGGGGCTTCTTCGTCAAGGCCGTGCACTCGCTGGGCGCCCCGCTGGGCGAGGGGCAGCAGGACGTCCCCTGGCCCTGCAACCGGACCAAGTACATCTCGCACTTCCCCGAGGACCGCGAGATCTGGTCCTACGGCTCCGGCTACGGCGGCAACGCCCTGCTCGGCAAGAAGTGCTACGCCCTGCGCATCGCCTCCGTCATGGCCCGCGACGAGGGCTGGCTCGCCGAGCACATGCTCGTCCTGAAGCTGACCCCGCCGCGCGGCGAGGCGAAGTACGTCGCCGCCGCCTTCCCGTCCGCCTGCGGCAAGACCAACCTGGCCATGCTGGAGCCGACCATCCCGGGCTGGACGGTCGAGACCATCGGCGACGACATCGCCTGGATGCGGTTCGGCGAGGACGGGCGGCTGTACGCGATCAACCCCGAGGCCGGTTTCTTCGGCGTCGCGCCCGGCACCGGCGAGCACACCAACGCCAACGCGATGAAGACGCTGTGGGGCAACGCCGTCTTCACCAACGTCGCCCTCACCGACGACAACGACGTGTGGTGGGAGGGGATGACCGAGGAGACCCCGGCCCATCTCACCGACTGGAAGGGGAACGACTGGACGCCCGAGTCCGGCACCCCGGCCGCCCACCCCAACGCCCGCTTCACCGTCCCCGCCGCGCAGTGCCCGATCATCGCGCCCGAGTGGGAGGACCCCAAGGGTGTGCCGATCTCCGCGATCCTCTTCGGCGGGCGCCGCGCCACCGCCGTACCGCTGGTCACCGAGTCCTTCGACTGGAACCACGGCGTCTTCCTCGGCGCCAACGTGGCCTCCGAGAAGACCGCCGCCGCCGAGGGCAAGGTCGGCGAGCTGCGCCGCGACCCGTTCGCCATGCTGCCGTTCTGCGGCTACAACATGGGCGACTACATGGGCCACTGGATCGACGTCGCCAAGGACAAGGACCAGGCGAAGCTGCCGAAGATCTACTACGTCAACTGGTTCCGCAAGGACGACGACGGCCGGTTCGTCTGGCCCGGCTTCGGCGAGAACGGCCGCGTCCTGAAGTGGATCGTGGAGCGGCTGGAGGGCAAGGCCGAGGGCGTGGAGACGCCGATCGGCGTGCTGCCCGCCAAGGGCGCGCTGGACACCGACGGCCTCGACCTGTCCGACGCCGACCTGGACTTCCTGCTCACCGTCGACAAGGACGTGTGGCGCGAGGAGGCCGCGCTGGTGCCCGAGCACCTCGACACCTTCGGCGACCACACGCCCAAGGAGCTGTGGGACCAGTACCGCGCGCTGGTGGAGCGCCTGGGCTGACACCCCCGCACCCCCCGTACCCCCCGCACCCCCCGCACAGAACTTCGCGGCCGGTCCGGCTCCGCCCTGACCAGCGATGTCGTCACGAAGGCCGGCCGCGAGAGGGCTCCTCCCGCTCCAGTAGCTCGATGTCCCGGAGCAGCCGGAGGCGCCCCGTCCGGGCCGGGTCCCCGCACAACGGCGTGCGACGGACCCGGCCCATACCGCTTCAGTTCGCGCGGTCCTCCAGGTACCGCGTGTGCGTCTCCTGGCGGCGCTCCTCCGTCTCCCGCAGCCGCGCGGCCAGCGCGGACGCCTCCTCGTGGAGCAGGCCGAGCTGGCGTTCCAGATGCCGTTCCGGCGGCTCGCCGCCCGGCGTCATCCGGTGCCACCAGCGGGTGCGCAGATACGCGTCGACGGCCTCGGGGACGTCCTGCCGCACCGCCCGGGTCAGCGTGTGCACCCCCTCCGGGTCCTGGGCCAGCACCCCGGTGACCCAGCCCGGTTCCAGCAGCGCGCCGAGCAGCTCGGTCAGTTCGGTGAGGCGCCCGGCCGCCGCCGGCGGCAGGTCGGCGTCCGCGAGGTAGGCGCCGAGCCGCTCCCAGTCGGCGCGGATCTCGTCGAGCTGGGCGGACGGGTCGGGGAAGGCGGGCGGGGCGGGCCGCTCCGGCGGGGCGATCAGCGCGCCCGCGCCGTACAGACCGGCGACGACCACCGGCCAGTACGGTCCCGCGACCCCCGTGAAGGTCAGCACCAGCCCGGCCAGCCCGCAGGCGCTGCCGGTCAGGTTCTTCCGGGACTCGACGTAGGCCCATGCCTTACTGGTAGCCACGGATCTCCTCGAAGGCGCCGTCCAGCGACCCCTGCTGGGCGTCGAACAGCCGGCCGCCGGTCAGGTCGGCGATGTGCTCCAGCTCCGCCCGGTCGGAGTCGCCGAAGAGGATGGGGAAGACCGGGATGCGCCGCTGTTCGGCGGTGAGCGCGCGGTAGAAGCCGTCGAAGCCGGCGGCGTCGGCGCCGGTGGTGTTCTCGCCGTCCGTCATCAGCACGATCGACGTGAACGTGTCCTCGTCGCCGCCGAGGTGGTCGTACGCCTTCTCCAGCGAGGTGTAGACGGCGGTGTCGCCCGACGCGGTGAGCGCCTCGGTGTCCGCGCGGATCGCCGACAGGCCCCGCTCGGGGTCCTCCGGGTCCACGACATGGGTGCGCACGCTCTTCACCTCCGAGCCGAACGGCATCAGCGTGACCTCCTCCCGTTCCCGGAAGTCGCCGGTCAGGCCGGTGAGCGCGTTCTTCAGGCCCGCCAGGCGGTCGCCCCGCATGGAGCCGGAGGTGTCCAGGACGTACACCGTGCGCGAGGGGCGGCGCAGTTCGTTCTCGTAGGAGTCGAGCAGGCCGTCGGCGACGGAGCGGCTGCCGGGGAAGGGCAGTTCGCGGCGGCGTTCGGTGCCGAGACCGGCGGCGGGGGCGACGGAGGCGACGACCGGGCGGCGCAGGGTGGTGTCGGTGATCCGCCGCTGGAGCCGCTCGGTGCGCAGGGCGTCGGCCACCTTCCGGACGTCCTCGCGGGTCGCGGCGCCCGTGGACGCCAGGGAGGAGAGCGGGTAGTCGGCGGTGACGACGCCGTCGCGGGGGCGGATCACCGTCAGACCGTCGATGCCCTTGAGGACGGACTCGTAGTTGAGCAGCGCGTCGACGTTCCCGCGCCGCTCGTAGGCCGCCGCCAGCCAGCCCGAGGAGCCCGAGGTCAGCTGCTGGCCCTGGAAGAACTCCTTCAGCCGCGGCCGGGCCTCGCGCACGTCCGCGTCGGTGAGCGCCGCCTCGGCGCCGGAGAGCGCGGAGGCCACCGAGACCAGCGTGGCGAAGCCGGAGTTGGAGCGGGCCGGGTCGGTCATGCCGTACGTCAGCTTCCCGTCCGCGACGGCCTGCTCGACCTGGGACCAGGTGACCTCGGCCGGCTTCCAGCCCAGTTCCTTCACCGTGGCGTCCCGTACGCCGATGGCCACCGGGCTGGTCATCACGGGCGTCTCGGAGACGATGCGCTCAGCGGCCTCGGGGCGCAGCCGCAGATAGTCGTTGGACGACAGCCACACCGCGTCGTACTGCCCGTCCGTCTTCCCCGCCGCCAGCATGTCCACCGCGTCCAGCGTGCCCATCGGGATCAGCCGGACGGTGACGCCGGTCTCCTCACGGACCTGCTCCAGCACCGGTGCCATGTCGGTCAGCTCGCTGGAGGCGAGGACGCGCAGGGTGCCGGGTGCGGCGGGGCCGGGGACGCCGGGGGTGGCGATGCCGGCGGTGCCCTCCTCATGCGTCGTGCACGCACTCAACAGGGCGACGGCGGCCGTCAGGCAGACCGCGAGGCGTCTCATGACAGACCGCCGTCCAGCGCGCCCTGCGAGCGGCTGCGCTCCAGGTAGGCGCTGGCCTGCCGGAGTTCGGCGGTCAGCGACTCGACCGTGCTCGCCATCGCCTCCGTCGCCCGCGCCTTGTAGGTGTCGATGGTGTCCAGGGTGCGGTAGATCTGCTGGAACGCCTGGCGCAGGGTGTCCGCGCCGACCGCCGGGTCGGCGGCGATCCGCTGGATCTCGCCGCTCTGCGTGGCGAGCATCTCCGCGTTGCCCCGGATCAGGTCCTCGGTGGTGCCGCGCAACGCGTCGACCTGCTCGACGACCTTCTTCTGGTGGTCGAGCGCGGACGCCAGCATGACGGAGATCCGCAGCGCGGACACGGTGGTCGTCGCCGCCCGGTCGACGCCCTTGATCAGCTCCTCGTTGTTGCGGCGTACGACGTCCATGGCGAGGTAGCCCTGCGCGCACACCGCGAGCTGGGTGAGCAGGTCCTGGTGCTTCTGCCGGACGGGGAAGAGGACGTCGGCGCGGAGCGCGTCGGCCTCCTGGGGGTCGAGGACGCCGGCGATGTGCTCCTCGACGGCGGTGTCCAGGGCCTCGGTGAGGACGACGTACTCCTGGAGCTTGCCCATGGTCTCCCACAGCCGGACCCGCTCGGTCTGCAACGCGGCGTTGTCGCGGCGCAGTTCGTCCTGCCCGCCGCGCAGCGCGCCCACGATCGCGTTGAGCGTGCCCTGCGCGGAGGCGTACTTGGCGAGGTGGTCGCGCAGTCTGTTGCCGCCGGGCAGCCGGGACAGGAACCGGCGGCCCTTGGCGGCCGGCAGGTCGCGCGGGTCCAGGTCCTCCACGGCCCGGCGCAGCTCCACCAGCGAGCCCGCCACCCGCGCCTGGGCGTCCCCGCCCTTGCCGGGCAGGCTGCGCACGGTCCGCTCCAGCATCCGGTTGGACTGCGCGGCGGCGGCCCGCATCTCGCCCGCGCCCAGGCCGGTGATCTCACCGACCTTGCCGGCGAACTCCGGGGAACGGGCGTCCAGCGCCGCGAGCGACTCGACGTAGGCGGCGGCCTTGCGGGCCGTCTCGGCGCGGACGCCGTCGTCCACGGGGACGAGCCCGCCGGCCTTCTCCCGGTCCACGGCGGCCACCGGCTCGGGCGGGGTGAGGACGAAACTGGTGTCGTTGTCGGTCATGCGGGTCCCCCGTCATCCACGGGCCCGGCGGGCGATGTCGCGCAGCACCTCGGAGGTGGGCACGGGCGCCTGCCGGACGCCGGTCAGCTGCTGGTTGAGATACGCGGTGTGGTCCTGGGTCGCCCGGGTGAACTCGGCGGTGGCGCCCTGCGGCCGGAACCCGTGCCGGACGGCGAGCCCGCGCAGCTCCGGGTCGCCGGCGAGCAGTTCGCCCAGCTTCCGGCCGTCCTCGGTCAGCGGTACGACCGTGTGGTCGCTGGTCGCGGTGGTGTCCGGGTAGAGGACGGTGAGGTCGCCGACGTCCCGGTCCTCCTGGAGCAGGGCGGCGACCTGGGACTCGTACACCAGCACCAGCGGGTTGCCGACGCCGCTGACGAAGTCCCGGAACGCGGCGTCCGAGCTGGACTGCTGGGCGCCCTGCACCTGGACCAGCTCGCGCATCAGGGGCGCGGTGCGCGCCACGTCCGCGTCGGAGGCGGCGACCCGGTCGCCGCCCGCGACGTACGAGGCGGCGGCGAGCCACAGGGCGCCGGAGTTGGAGGACTCCGGGTCGGTGGTCGAGACGTAGACCGTCCCGCGCAGCTCCCCGTGCTTCCCGGCGCCCTTGAGCTGCTGCCAGGTGCGGCCGTCGCGGGCGGCGTCCAGGAAAGCACCGGTCCGCAGGGTGCCGCCGTGGGTGCGGCCGAGGGCCGCCAGGCCGTTCGCCGCCAGTACGTCGGCGGCGGCGCGGTGGGCGACGACGACCAGCGGCGAGTAGAAGGGCCGGGGCAGCGGCTCCCGTACGCCGTACCGCCGCGCGAGTTCGTCGGCGGGGGCCTGGCTGGAGGGGAAGGCGAGGTCGTAGCCCTTGAGGTCGAGCCGTTCCATCGCCCAGGACCCGGAGGTCTCGGTCGTCACGGTCCAGCCCTTGGCGGCGAGGGCGTCCACCACGTCCGGGTCGGCGAAGAACTCCGCCTTCTCCGACCCGATCACGGCCCGCACGGTCTTCGTTGCCGTGCTCTGTTCCCCGCTGTCCCGCCCCGCGACGACGGCCGCCACCACACCGCCGACGAGCAGGACCGCGAGGACTATTCCTGCGATACGTCTCACAGGCGGAGCATCCTCGCGGAAGCCGACGTTCCCCGGTGTCCCGGGTGAACGAACGGTGTCCGGGCCATACCGGTATGCAACAGGAACCGGTTGTTCCGCGCGCCACGCCGAGAAATCCCGCCGTGTCGCGGGGAGTTGCGGTGTACGCTCCCGATCTTGCCGGGCCCGAACTGCCGTTCGGGTCATCGACGCATCCTGTGGGGGGAACAGTTGAACACCGTCCGAGGTACCAGACGCGCCGGCCGTGTCGCGGCCCCGCTGCTCGCCGCCGCGCTCGCCGCCGGCGCACTGACCGTCACCGCCGCACCGGCCGCGCACGCCGCCGCCTCCGACCTGGTGGCCAAGCTGCCGATCTCCTCGTTCTCGGCGCTGACCGTCGACTCGGAGCACCAGCGCGTGTACGTCGCCGACAGCAACCTGGGCTATGCGACCAACACCGGTCTCGTCGCCGTCTACGACTTCTCCGGTGTGCGGGTCGCCACCATCACCACCACGCGTTATGTCTCCGGCCTGGCGCTGAACGCCGACAACAGCGTGCTCTACGTCGGCGGCCAGGGGAGCATCCTGCGGTACGACACCACCACGTACCAGGCGCTCGGCAGCGCGTCGGCCAGTTCGGACACCTGCGGGCGCAGCCTGGCCTTCGCGGGCGGCAAGGAGTACCACACGTCGCCGACCGCCACCAGCTACCTCAGCGAGTGCGAGACGACGCTCACGTACCTGGACTACAGCCAGCCCGACAACACCTTGCAGCGCAGCGGCTGGCAGGACTACGGCAAGCTCCAGCTGGAGGCGGGTCCCGGGGACCGGCTGATGATGGGCCAGCCGTCGAACACCAAGGCGGCCAACCCGTTCGTCGCGGTGTTCGACGCGAGCGGGGAGACCCTGGTGCGCACGGCCGGCCGCCGGTTCGCCGACGCCGACGGCAAGGGCGCGCTCAACTTCAAGGACATGGCGTTCTCCGCGGACGGCAGCAAGGTCGCCGTCGCCGACGCGAGCGCGGGGACCCGGCTGCTGAACACCGACGACCTGTCCGACGCCGCGACCGGCTACCCGGCGCTGCCGGCCGGCGCCGCCGCCTCCGCCGTCGCCTTCAGCGGGGACGGGAAGTACCTCGCGCGCGGCGCCTCGGCCTCCGGCGCCACGCCCGACCTGCTGCTCTCGCCCGCCGACCCGCAGGACACGACCCCGCCGCTGGAGTTCGCCTTCGACGGCAGCCTGGACGGCGACCGGGTGGCGCCGCGCGGCCTGGAGTGGTCCGCCGACGGCTCCCGGCTGTTCGCGGTCACCACCAACACCGCCGGGACCCAGTACTGGCTGCACGTCGTCCAGCCGCCGGCCGTCCAGTACGACACCCGCTTCACCGGCGGGCTGACCCACAGCCCCGCCGCGGCGGCCGCGGGCGAGGCGCTGGCGGTGCGCGGCCGGCTGGAGCTGGACGGCCCCGCGCCCACCGAGCCGCTGAAGGTCACGGCGACCCGCACCGACGCGGCCGGTACGCACGAGATCGGCACCGCGACCGTCAAGGCGGACGGCAGCTTCACCGTGCTGGACGAGCCGGACCTGGTCGGCGAGGCCACGTACACGGTGTCGTTCCTCGGCGACCTCACCCACCGCCCGGCCACCGACGTCGTCCAGACGGTGTCGGTCGGCAAGGCGGCCAGCTCGATCGCGCTCACCGCCCCGGCGGAGGCGTCGAAGGCCGCCGGCGTGCACATCACCGGCACGTTCAGCGCGCAGGGCGCGGCGCTGCCCGAGCGGGCGGTGCTGACGGTGGAGCGCACCGACCGGCTCGGCACCGGGACGCTGTCGTCGGTGACGGTCGCCGCCGACGGCACCTTCACCATCGACGACCTGCCGCGCACCCGCCGGGACACGACCTACACGGTCAGCTGGCCCGGCGACGACCTGCACGCCGCCGCCACCGCGGCGGCGACGGTCCGCGTCACGGCCTGACCCCACGCACAGAGGCACCCCGGGCGTATGTCCGGGGTGCCTCCGTGTCGGATCAGCGGGTGGCGAGCGCGGGCGGCTGGAGGGCCGCCGTGTGGGCGTCCATCCGCTCGGCGGCGAGGATCGCCGCCGCCGTGTCCGCGCGGGAGGCCGCCACCACCAGGGCGCGGCCCGCCAGGGTGTGAGCGCGCCGGTGCAGGTCGGCGAGGCGGGCGGGGTTCTCGTCGGCGGTCAGCGGGATGCGGGCCGGAGCCTCGCCTCCCCGCAGCCGGGCCACCTGCCCGGCGAGCCGCTCGGCCGCCGCGTCCAGCTCGTCGCCGGGCGCCAGCGCCCGCAGCTCGTCCGTCACGGCGAGCAGCGCGGCGAGATGGCCCGCGAGCTGGATCTCCAGCTCCTCCTCGCGGGACCGGTGGGGAAAGGCCGGGGTACTGCCGGCCATCGTGCTGTGGACCGACTTGGTACGGATCGGCTCGTACATGGATGGCCTCCTGACTACTTCAGGAAGCCATCCTACATTGGATTGAGTCTAAAGTTGTGTGTTCTCGCGAACCGGACGTCAGGGCTGGCTGTAGCCGTCCAGGAAGCGGCCGATGCGCCCCACCGCGTCCCGCAGGTCCACCGCCGAGGGCAGGGTCACCACCCGGAAGTGGTCCGGCTCGGGCCAGTTGAAGCCGGTGCCGTGCACGACCATGATCTTCTCCTGGCGGAGCAGGTCGAGGACCATCTGCCGGTCGTCCTTGACCTTGAAGACCTCGGGGTCCAGACGCGGGAAGAGGTACAGCGCCCCCTTCGGCTTCACACACGTCACGCCCGGGATCTGGGTCAGCAGCTCGTACGCCGTGTCGCGCTGCTCCCGCAGCCGCCCGCCCGGCAGCACCAGGTCCTTGATCGACTGCCGCCCGCTGAGCGCCGCGACCACCCCGTGCTGGCCCGGCATGTTGGCGCACAGCCGCATGTTCGCCAGGATGGTCAGGCCCTCGATGTAGGACGCGGCGTGCGCGCGCGGCCCCGACACCGACAGCCAGCCGACCCGGTAGCCCGCCACCCGGTACGCCTTCGACATGCCGTTGAAGGTGAGCGTCAGCAGGTCCGGGGCGATCGACGCGGTCGGGACGTGCACGGCGTCGTCGTAGAGGATCTTGTCGTAGATCTCGTCCGAGCAGACCAGCAGGTTGTGGCGGCGGGCGATGTCGGTCAGGCCGCGCAGCAGCTCCGCGTCGTAGACCGCACCCGTCGGGTTGTTCGGGTTGATGATGACGATGGCCTTGGTGCGGTCGGTGACCTTGCGCTCGATGTCGGCGAGGTCCGGCATCCAGTCGGCCTGCTCGTCGCACCGGTAGTGCACCGCCGTGCCGCCGGACAGCGAGACGGCCGCCGTCCACAGCGGGTAGTCCGGCGCCGGGACCAGCACCTCGTCACCGTCGTCGAGCAGCCCCTGCATCGCCATCACGATCAGCTCGGAGACGCCGTTGCCGATGAAGACGTGCTCGACGTCCGTCTCGATGCCCAGGGTCTGGTTGTGCATGACGACCGCCCGGCGCGCGGCCAGCAGACCCTTGGCGTCGCCGTACCCGTGGGCCGTCGACACGTTGCGGAGGATGTCCTCCAGGATCTCCGGCGGGCACTCGAACCCGAAGGCCGCCGGGTTGCCCGTGTTCAGCTTCAGAATGCGGTGCCCGGCCGCTTCCAGCCGCATCGCCTCCTCAAGAACCGGGCCCCGGATCTCGTAACCGACGTTGGCGAGCTTGGTCGACTGGATCACCTGCATGACCGCGAGCTTACGGCCAGGTAACGGTCACCGGGCCGTGTTTTCCGCCACGTGGACCGGGCGGCCCGGCCGGATTCACCGGACCGGGTACGGCGCCCGCCGCACCGACCGCCCCGCCAGGACGTCCGTGCGCCGCCCGTCCTCGATCACGAACCGGCCGTCCACCAGGACGTGCGGGATGCCCGTCGGCAGCCGGCGCGGCTCCTCGTACGTCGAGCCCGCGGCGACCGTCGCCGGGTCGAAGAGGACCAGGTCGGCCCGGTACCCCTCGCGGACCAGCCCCCGGTCGGGGAGGCGCAGCCGGGCGGCCGGGCGTGAGGTGAGGTGGGCCACGCACTCCTCCAGGGACAGCACGCCCAGCTCGCGCACGTAGTGCCCGAGGTAGCGCGGGAAGGTGCCGTGGGCGCGCGGGTGCGGTTTCGCGCCCTGGAGGATGCCGTCCGAGCCGCCGGTGTGCACCCGGTGCCGCATGATCGCGCGGACGTTCTCCTCGTGGCCGACGTGCTGGAGGATGGTGGGCGCCAGCCGGTCCTCCAGGAGCAGCCGGCGGGCGACCGTCCACGGGGTCTCGCCGAGGGCCGTCGCCGACTCCTGGACCGTACGGCCGACGTACGCCCCGAGCGACGGGTCGCCCGTGCCGGAGATCTCGATCGTCTCCCACTCCACGGGCACGCCGTGGCAGCCGTCGGAACCGGTCACCTCCAGGTGGTGCCGGACGCGCTCGGCGGTGTCGTCGTCGGCGAGGCGCTTGAGGATCTCCTCCGGGCCGCCCTCGCTCGCCCAGCTCGGCAGCAGCGCGGCCAGCGTGGTCGAGCCGGGGGTGTAGGGGTAGGTGTCGAGGGTGAGGTCGGCGCCGGCGGCCAGCGCCTCGTCCAGCAGGGCCAGCAGTTCGGGGGCGCGGCCCTTGTTGACGCCGAAGTTCATGGTGGCGTGGGCCAGGTGCAGCGGGCAGTCCGCCTCCCGGGCCAGCCGGACCATCTCCGCGTACGCCTCCAGCGCCCCGGCCCCGTAGGAGCGGTGGTGCGGGCAGTAGTAGCCGCCGTACGACGCCACCACCCGGCACAGTTCGGTCAGCTCGGCGTCCTGGGCGTACATGCCGGGCGTGTACGTCAGCCCCGACGACATGCCGACCGCGCCCTGCTCCATGCCCTCGGCGACCAACCGCCGCATGTGGTCCAGCTCGGCCGGTGTCGCCTCCCGGTCGTCCCAGCCGACGGCGAGCGCGCGGACCGTGCCCTGCGGGATCAGGTAGGCGGCGTTGACGGCGATGCCCCGGTCGAGGCGGTCCAGGTACTCGCCGACCGAGCGCCAGTCGAGGTCGAGGTCGTCGCCGGGGCCGTTCCAGCCCGCGATCGCGCGGCGCACCTCGCCGAGGGTGCGGTCGTCCACGGGGGCGTAGGACAGGCCGTCCTGGCCGAGGACCTCCAGGGTGACGCCCTGCGCGGCCTTCGCGCTGTGGTCGGGGTCGCGCAGCAGCGCGAGGTCGCTGTGCGCGTGCATGTCGATGAAGCCGGGGGCCAGGACCAGGCCCTCGGCGTCCAGCTCCCGGCGGGCGGTGGGGCGCTGGCAGCCCGCTGCCGCCGCCTCCTTGACGATCGACACGATCCGGCCGCCGTCGACCACGACGTCCGCCCGGTAGGCGTCCGCGCCGGAGCCGTCGACGACGTCGGCGTCCCGGATGACCAGCTCTTCCATGCCGGAGTCCTCCTAGAAGTACGTACGGATGTAGTCGACGACCGTCCCGTCCGCCTCCGCGACCGGGATGAGCTGCCACTTGTCGAACGACGTGCACGGATGGGACAGGCCCATCCCGACCCAGTCCCCGACCTCCAGCTCCGCGTCCGGCGCGGTCCGCAGCCAGGCGTGCTGGTCGGACAGGCCGGTCACCGTGACGCCAGTGGCGGGCCGCTCGGCGCCGCCGTCCCGGCGGACCACCTGGGCGAAGGGGAGGTGGAGGTCGTACGCCGCGTCCCGCTTGCCCGCGTTGGTGAACGCCTGCTCGGCGGAGGGGCGGGAGACGACCTGGCTCCACAGGCGGAACGCGGGCTCCAGCGCGCCCTCCTCGGGGACCCGGTTGAAGGGGGTCAGCTCGCGGTAGTGCCCGTCGTCGTGCGACACGTACGCCCCGGAGCGCAGCAGCTTCAGCACGGGCCGGGAGAGGGCGGGGATCTCGGTGAACACGTCGGCCACCGCGTCGAACCAGGCGCTGCCGCCCGCGCTCACCACGATCTCGTCCGCCCCGCCGAAACGGCCCTGCTTGTCCAGGTCGGCCGCCAGGGCCACCAGCCGGCGCAGATACGCCCGCACCCGCTCCGGATCCGCGTCCGGCACCTCGCCCTCGTACCCGGCGACCCCGGTCAGCCGCAGGGCCGGGGCGGCGGCCACCGCGTCCGCGACCGCCGCGCACTGCGCCTCGGTGCGGGCGCCGGTCCGCGCGCCCTCGCCCGCCGCCAGCTCCACGACCACGTCCAGCGGGCGCGCGGCCCCCTCCAGCGCCGCGTCCATCAGCTCCACCCCGCGCACGGAGTCGACGTAGCAGACGAGGCGGAAGTCCGGGTCGGCGTCCTGCTCGGCGGCGATCCAGCGCAGCGCGGCGGCGTCGACCAGTTCGTTGGCGAGGAACACCCGCCGGATGCCGAAGGCCCGCGCCACCCGCACCTGGTGGGGCACGGCGAGGGTGATGCCCCAGGCGCGGTGCTCGATCTGCCGGTGGAAGAGCTGGGGCGCCATGGAGGTCTTGCCGTGCGGCGCGAAGGCCAGGCCGTGCCGGGCGGAGTACGTCTCCATCAGCGCGAGGTTGTGCGCCAGGCGCTCGGCGGACAGGGCCAGCACGGGGGTGGTGAAGCCGCCGGTGAAGAGGTTCCGGCGCTGGGCGGCCAGCTCGGCGACGGTCAGGCCGTACGCGTCCGGCGGGAGGCCCTTGAAGCGGTGGTCGACGTGCTCCTCGGCCAGGCGGGCGAGGGCTTCGGTACCGGTGTCGAGGGCCATCGGGCCTCCAGGTCTCGGGTGCTGCGTTGGTCTGAGGTGCTGCGTCGGTCTGAGGTGCTGCGTCGGGCTGGGGTGTTGCGCTGGTACGGGGCGTTGCGCTGGTACAGGGTGTTGCGCTGATACAGGGTGTTGCGTTCTCTGCAACGCTCATTGCGTATGTCGCTTACCGCTGTCTAACATCTCGGCGAACGCGGGTCAACGGAGCCGCCGCTCGCCGGACACGACAACGTGCCGGACACGACACTCGCCGGACACGACAAGGAGCCTGCCCATGGATGCCGTCGATGTCGTCACGCTCGGCGAGTCCATGGTCACCTTTCTGCCGTCCCGCCCCGGGCGGCTGGCCGACGTCCCCTCCTTCGACCGGGCCATCGGCGGCGCCGAGTCCAACGTCGCCTGCGTGCTCGCCGCCGCCGGACACACCGCCCGCTGGGTCGGCCGGGTCGGCGCGGACGGCTTCGGCGACCACCTGGTGGAGACGATCGGCGGCTACGGCGTCGACGTGAGCGCCGTCCGGCGGGATCCGGCACGCCCGACCGGCGTGTACTTCCGCACCGCCGGGGACCGGGGCACTGACGCGCACGAGGTGGCGTACTACCGGGCCGGGTCGGCCGCCTCCGCCATGTCCCCGCGGACGGTGGACCTGGCCGCCGTCCGCGCCGGGCGCGTGCTGCACCTGTCCGGCATCACGGCCGCGCTCTCCGCCGACTGCCTGCGGCTGATGCGGGAGCTGACCGCGCGCCGCGCGGAACGGCCACCGGTGTCCTTCGACGTGAACTACCGTTCCGGGCTGTGGAGCCGTGCGGCGGGCGGCCCCGAGGTCCTGCTGGAACTGGCGCGGGGAGCGGACATCGTGTTCGTCGGGGACGACGAGGCGCGCGACGCCTGGGGCCTGCGCGGCGCGCGGGCCGTGCGGGACGCGCTGCCGGAGCCCGGACTGCTGGTCGTCAAGGAGGGCGCCGCCGGTGCCACCGCCTTCCACGGCCCGCACGCCACCTCCGTACCGGCCCTCCGCGTCGACGTCGTCGCCGCCGTGGGCGCGGGCGACGCCTTCGCCGCCGGGTTCCTCTCCGCCACCCTGCGCGGACTGCCGGTACGGGACCGGCTGCGCCACGGCCACCTGTGGGCCGCCGCCGCCCTCACCGTCCCCGGCGACCTCGCCCCGCCCCCGGCCCGCGACCTGGCCGACCGCCTGGCCGCCCTGGACGAGCCGGCATGGGGGAGACTGCGACTCGGCCCCGGCTGGACCCGTGCCGAGAAGGCCGACGAGGAGGTACGCACCCCATGAGCCAGACCGTCGACCGCGCGCTCAGCATCCTGCCGCTGCTCGCCGAGGGCCCCGCCGACCTCGGCCGGGTCGCCGACGCGCTCGGCGTCCACAAGTCCACGGCCCTGCGCCTGCTGCGCACCCTGCACGAGCACGGCTTCGTCTACCGCCAGTCCGACCAGCGCTACCGCCTCGGCTCCCGGCTGATCGCCCTCGCCCAGGAGGCGATGGAGAACCTGGACGTCCGCGAGATCGCCCACCCCCACCTCGTACGCCTCAACGAGACCTGCGGCCACACCGTCCACCTCGCCGTCTACGAGGAGAACGAGGTCCTCTACATCGACAAGGTGGAGAGCCGCTACCCGGTCCGCATGTACTCCCGGATCGGCAAGCCCGTCGCCATCACCGTCGCCGCCGTCGCCAAGCTGCTGCTGGCCGACCTCCCCGAGGGCGAGCGGCGCGCGGTCGTCGAGCAGCTCGACTACCCCATGTACACGTCCCGTTCGACACCGAGCGCCGACGCCTTCCTGAAGGAGCTGGCCAAGGTGCGCGAACAGGGCTGGGCCACCGACCTCGGCGGCCACGAGGAGTCCATCAACTGCGTCGCCGCACCCGTCAGGGACGCGGCCGGCCGGGTGGTCGCCGCGATGTCGGTCTCCGCGCCGAACGTCGTCGTCACCGCCGACGAACTCCTCACCCTGCTCCCGCTGGTGCGCCGTACGGCGGACGCCATCAGCGGCGAGTACTCCGGCAGGACCCCCGCCTCAGCCTCAGCCTCAGCCTCAGCCAAGGAAGTCACCGCATGACCGAGAAGACCGCGCTCACCCCCTCCACCCACACCGTGCCGCCGGCGAAGTTCAGCCACGGCGTGAAGAAGGGGAACATCCTCCAGGTCGCCGGCCAGGTCGGCTTCCTCCCGCACGAGGAGGGCAAGGCCCCGACCCCGGCCGGCCCCACCCTGCGCGAGCAGACCCTCCAGACCCTCGCCAACGTCAAGGCGATCCTGGAAGAGGGCGGCGCGAGCTGGGACGACGTGATGATGATCCGCGTCTACCTCACCGACGTCGACCACTTCGCCGAGATGAACGAGATCTACAACTCCTACTTCGGGGAGCAGGGCCTCACCCAGCCCCCGGCCGCCCGCACGACCGTCTACGTCGGCCTGCCCGCCGGACTCCTCATCGAGATCGACGCGCTGGCCGTACTGGGCTGACCGTCCCTCCCCGCTCGTCCGTGTACGGCGCGGCGCTCCCCGCACGGGGCGCCGCGCCGCGATCCCCCCTGCCCGAAAGCTCCATGCACCTCTCCAGAGGACCCCCTATGTCCGACACCCCGCCCCACACCGGCGGCCTGCTCCTGTTGATCGACGGCACGGCCGGTCTGCTGACCGTCGCCGCGATCGGCATCGCGCTGCTGCTGTTCCTCATCATCAAGGTCAGACTCCAGCCGTTCGTCGCGCTGCTGGCCGTCTCCATAGCCGTCGGCCTGCTCGCCGGCCTGTCGGTCACCGAACTCTTCGGCACCGTCCAGAAGTCCGACGCCGTCTCCACCATCGAGTCCGGCATGGGCGGCATCCTCGGCCACGTCGCCATCATCATCGGCCTGGGCACCATGCTCGGCGCGATCCTCGAAGTCAGCGGCGGCGCGCAGGTGCTGGCCACCCGGCTGCTCGGTCTCTTCGGCGAGAAGCGGGCGCCGCTCGCCATGGGCCTCACCGGCCTGATCTTCGGCATCCCGGTCTTCTTCGACGTCGGCATCTTCGTCCTCGCCCCGATCGTCTACGCCGCCGCCAAGCGCTCCGGCAAGTCGGTCCTCCTCTACTGCCTGCCGCTGCTGGCCGGCCTCTCCATGACCCACGCCTTCCTGCCGCCGCACCCCGGCCCGGTCGCCGCCGCCGGACTGCTCCACGTCGAGCTGGGCTGGGTCATCCTGATGGGCGTGGTCTGCGGCGTCCCCGCCGTGCTGGCCGCCTGGGCCTGGTCCGCCTGGATCGGCCGCCGCCTCTTCGTCGCCGTACCGCAGGACATGGTGGAGGCCGCCGAGGAGGCCAAGGCGGCCGTCGTCGCCGAGCAGCGCGCGGCGGGCGTGACGCCGAAGGAGACCCCGGTGCCGCTCGGCACGGTCCTCGGCATCATCGGCACCCCGCTGGTCCTGATCCTCGCCGCGACCTTCTCCTCGATCGTCCTGGACCCCTCCACCGGCCGCTCGGTGATCGAGTTCTTCGGCAACCCGTTCGTCGCCCTCACCCTCGCCCTGTTCCTCGCCTACTACCTGCTGGGCGTCCGGCGCGGCTGGTCCCGCAAGTCCCTGGAGGCCGTCTCGACGTCCTCCCTCAAGCCGGTCGGCAACATCCTGCTGGTCGTCGGCGCGGGCGGGGTCTTCGGCGCCGTCCTCAAGGGCAGCGGCGTCGCCCAGGCCCTCTCCGACACCTTCGACGGCGTCGGCCTCCCGGTGATCGTCCTCTCCTACCTGATCTCCCTGGTGCTGCGGGTCGCCCAGGGCTCGGCGACGGTGGCGATCGTGACGACGGCGGGCATCGTGGCCCCGCTGCTCGCGGAGGGCGACCACTCCCAGGCGTTCACCGCCCTGGTCATCATGGCCATCTCGGCGGGCTCGATCTTCGCCTCGCACGTCAACGACGGCGGCTTCTGGATGGTCGCCAAGTACTTCGGCATCAGCGAACGGGACACGCTCAAGTCGTGGACCGTACTGGAGAGCGTGCTGTCACTGGCCGGATTCGCGATGGCGGCGGTGCTCAGCCTCTTCGTGTAGCCGCATCGGCGAGGTAACGATGCCGGGGGCGGCTGTGTGCGGCACAGGTTCGTCGACCATACTGCCCGCTGTGGAGCAGCGCATTGGATCGAGCAGCCAGCCCCTGGAGGGCGCCGGGTTCGACCCGGCCTTCATCCCCGGGCTCACCTCGCCCGGGTCCGGCGAACCGGAGGACGCGAAGCCGGCGGACACGGGGCGGGAGGAGTCCGAGCCCGAGCCCGAGCCCGAACAGGCTCCCGAACCGGCCGAGGAGGCCCCGGGGACACAGGACGAACCCTCCGTCGACGGCCCGGTCTTCGAGGCGGCCGACCGGCGCGCCCGGATCGTCGCCGACCACCGGGGCGTACGCCTCGCCCTCGACGACCAGGAGTGCGAGTTCCGCTGGGACGAGATCGGCGCGGTCGAGACGGAGACGCCCCGCTTCGGCAAGCGGTTCACCGTGACCGTGCACACGCCGGAGCGGCGCTGGTACTACCTGGAGATCGAGGCCGCCTCCCGCAGCCGCTTCGCGGAGTGGGAGACGGCGCTCGACGCGGTCCTGGACGCGTACTTCGAGGACGCCGAGGACACGGCGGACGCCGAGGACGCCAAGGGCACCGAGGACGCCTAGGAAGAGGCAGCCGCGTCCTAGCCCGGAACAGGCCGTGCGGTACGTGCACGGCCTGTTTCCGACGGGCCGTTGCCCGCGGTCGTGCGAGGCGCGGCCCGGGAGGCCGCGCGGGCCGGGCCGCTCGCAGCAGGCGGCCGGCCTCGGCACGGCGCCGGCCCGGTGAGGGCTCAGCGCAGGGCGTCCCACTCCGTGCTGAGCGCGATCTTCCGCAGCTGCTCCAGGCTCAGCACGGGGGTGTCCCGGGTCGGCTCGGAGTTCGCGGCACCGTTGTTGAAGGCGCTGACCACGACCCGGAAGCCGTCCTCGCCGGCGCGCAGGGTGTCGGCGGTCCACATCACGACCCCGGGAACCCGGCCGTCGCCGGAGCCCTGCCGGGTGGTGACGCGGGTGCCGTCGGCGAGGGTCTCGGCGGAGCCGTAGAGCTGTCCGGCGACGTCGTTCATGCCGTGCTGGACGTTGACCTGGACCAGGCTCTCGCCCTCGCCGTCGTCGACGACGGCATAGGCGAACTCGCCCTCGCCGCCCCGCCGGACCACCTCCAGGCCGTCGGGGAGCAGCGCGGCGAGGGTGTCGCCGACGGCCTCGCCGGAGACCGCCGACGGCATGGCGCCCGGCCCGCCGTCCTCCACGAGCTGCCCGCTCTCCGGCACGACGTCCGCGACCCGGCGCCACACCTCGGCCGAGACCAGTTCCTTCAGCTCGGCCGCCGACAGCGGAGGCTCCTCGCGGCTGACCGGCCGGTCCTTCTGCGCGGGGGCGTTCCACTCGCTGACGCTGATGTGCTGCCCCTCGGCCGTGACCAGGTCGGCGGTCCAGAGCTTGGTGTCGACCCGCCGGTCCGGATACTCGTACCCCTTGAGCACCCTGAGCACGGAGCCGTCGGCCGACCGGTCGCTGGTGCAGTCGTCGTACGCGGTGAAGGTCTGGTCCGGGCACTCGGTGAGCCGGTCGGCCTGCTCGCCGCCCGGCTCGACCCGGGCGAAGCCCACCCCGATCGCGGCGGCGCCGTCCCCGTCGTCGTACACGACCTGCACGTACGGGCCCTCCTTCGCGTTCGATCCCCGCACCACTCCCTGGCCGACCTCACCCGGCGGGAGCAGGTCCTCGAGCGTGTCGAAAAGCTTCTTGGCGGAGAAGCCGGACGCGGTGGGCGAGGGGGAGGGCCGGCCGCTGCTCGGGGAGGCCGCGACGGAGCGCCGGGTGTCCGGCTCGGCTCCCTGCGGCAGCAGCACCGCCCCGCCCACTCCGATCAGCGCGATCCCGGCCGCCCCGCCGAGCACGCCGGCCCGGCGCCGCACCCGGTTCCGGCGCCCGCGCGTCCGTCCGCCGGCGACGAGGGCCGTCCGGTCGGCCTGGAAACCGTCGCCGGTGTCGCGCAGGGCGACGGTGAGCCGCTCCTCGAAGTGATCCGGCGAGTCGTGCTGGTCTTCGGGCATGGCGAACACCCTTTCCACGAGGTGTGAGGCGTGAGGTGAGTGGTGTGAGGTGAGTGGTGAGTGGTGAGAAGGGCGCCCGGCGGGGCGGGTCAGGGTCTGGCGTACTCCGAGAGGTCCTCGCCCAGCAGCGCGCGCAGTTTGCCGAGCGCCCGCACGCAGCGCGTCCGCACCGCCGCCGAGCTGACGTTCAGCGCGTCGGCGGTCTCCTCGACGGAGCGGTCCTCCCAGTAGCGCAGCACGATGACGGCCCGGTCCTTGGCGGGCAGCCGGGACAGCGCGTCGAGCAGGGTGAGCCGCAGCGGCGCGTCACCGTCGGCGGCGCCCGGCAGATCGGGGAAGACGTCGGTGGCGCGCTCCCCGCTGCTGCGCCGCCGCTGGTGGCTGAGGAAGGCCCGGGTGAGGACGGTCTGCGCGTACCCGGCCGGATTGCCGACCCGCGTCATCCGCCCCCAGCGGACGTACAGCCTGCCGAGGGTCTCCTGCACGAGGTCCTCGGCGAGGTGGGTGTCACCGGCGGTCAGCAGACACGCGGACCGGTAGAGGTGCCCGGCCCGCGCCGTCGCGAACGCGGCGTACTCCTGGTCCCGCTCCTGCCGCTTCTGCCACATCCGTGCGCTCCCCCTGTCGTGCCGGCCTCACCTCATTGACGCGGTGGGGGAGGAGGAATGTTTCACGGGAACCTCACAGCCGTGGGCGACGCGGTCACCGGTGAACGGTGACCGCGCCGCCCGTCGTTCCGTCGTCCTCGTCCTCGTTCT
The DNA here is from genome assembly GCF_044768905.1 of Streptomyces sp. NPDC090994. NCBI lineage: Bacteria > Bacillati > Actinomycetota > Actinomycetes > Kitasatosporales > Streptomycetaceae > Streptomyces > Streptomyces sp. NPDC090994. The sequence goes on along the minus strand of NZ_JBIVWS010000001.1, from coordinate 362,181 downwards.
CGTTCTCGTCCTCAGCAGTACTGGGCTTCCTTGCCGATGGACCGGTACATGCAGTCGGCGTTCTCCAGGAGTTGCAGCACCGCGTCCCGGTTGCGGGAGGTCTCCCGCTCGATGACCTCGTCGGGCGGGTAGAAGCCGCCGCCGGAACTGGACGACGGGTACATCTCGAAGGTGTACCCGAAGATCTTCTGGTTCCCCCACAGCCAGTCGTCGATCGACCCGTCGGTGATGTACAGGTCGCTGGACTGCTCCGCCGTATAGCCGTTGCTGGCGGCCATCTTCTGCCCGACCGCCGCGAAGGCGCCCCGGTCGTCGGCCGTCATCCCGGTGGTGGTGTCGGCGGTGGTGTAGCCGAAGGGCCACAGCACCAGTTCGCTGTACGTGTGGAAGTCGATGCCCGCCTTGATCTGCTGCACCCCGCCGACGACCCGGCTGCGCACGAAGTCGGCGACGACCTTCACCTCGGGCGCCGACTCACCGGCCGAGCCCCGGTAGGTCTCGGAGGACGGCGAGCCGGAGGAGCCGCCGCAGCAGCCCCAGCGGTAGGCCCAGTTCCGGTTCAGGTCCGTACCGACGTACGAGGAGCCGGAGTTGGGCTGGCGGTTCTTGCGCCAGGACCGGTAGGAGCCGGTGGCGATGTCGTACTCGCCGCCGTCCGGGTTCATGTCCGGCACGATCCAGATCTCGCGGCCGTTCACCATGCTGGTGACCCGGGAGTCGGAGCCGTAGCCCGCCCCCAGCTCGCGGATCAGGTAGAGCGCCATCTCCACCGTCAGGTGCTCGCGGGCGTGCTGGTGGTGGGTGAAGAGCACCTCGGGTTCGTTCTCGTCGGACGCCACGTTGTCGCTGATCTTGACGGCGACGATGTCCCGGCCCTGGTACGACTTGCCGATCACCCGCTTGCTGATGATGCCGGGGTACGCCGCGACCCGGGCGTCGATCTCCGCGGTCATCTCGGCGTAGTTGTGGTAGCCGGAGTCGGCCGAGGGGAAGTCGAGGAGCCGTACGTCGTCCGCGCCGTCCGAGCGGTCGGGGACGGCGCCCAGCGGGGTGACGTCGTAGCCGAGCCGCTTCAGCTCCTTGATCTGGTCGGCGCGGCCCGAGACGAAGACCGAGTGGTCGTCGGCGTCGTCCACCGTGACGCCGGTGCGCTGGATCGCGGTGCGCGAGGCGGAGTCCGAGCGGGTGCGCACCTCGTACGGGCGGATGTCGTCCGCCGACGGGGCGGCCTTCCGGGCGCTGTCGGCACCGGCCTCGGTCGTCCCGGAGAGCGGGGCGGCGAGGGCGAGCGCGAGGAGGGCGGCGAGCGCGGCCCAGTGTCTGCGGCTGCCGGGGCCTCGTGAGCGAAGTCGCATGAAGTCTCCTGAGTTCTCCGGGGCCTCCGGGATCTCCGGAGGCGGGGGAGTGGAGCGGGGGGTGGTCCAGCGACGTGCTGTGCGGATGTGGCGCTCATCCTGGCGGCGTGACATGGTCAGGTCAAGTGCGCCCGTGCGCTCTTGCGCCGCGGTGCTCTTTACGCTTTCTTGATCGGCATGGCGGACGCTACGGGCACCCTCGGCAACACCGGCACTCCTCGTAAATCAAGCTGGCGCTACATCGGCCCCGGCATCGTCGTCGCCGCGACCGGCGTCGGCGCCGGCGACCTGGTCGCCACCCTCATCGCGGGCGCCAACTTCGGCTACACCCTGCTGTGGGCGGCGGTCATCGGCTGCCTGGTGAAGATCTCCCTGGCGGAGGCGGCGGGCCGCTGGCACTTGTCCACTGGCCGCACCCTCTTCGACGGCTGGGCCGGCCTCGGCCGCTGGACGACCTGGTTCTTCGCCTTCTACGTCGTCGTCTGGGGCTTCGTCTACGGCGCGGCGGCGATGTCCTCCAGCGCGCTCCCCCTCCAGGCCCTCTTCCCGGACGTGATGGACCTGAAGTGGTGGGGCGTGGCCTGCGCGGTGGCCGGCCTGGTCTTCGTCTGGTTCAACAAGTACGCCGTCTTCGAGAAGGTCATGACCGTCCTGGTCGGCGTCATGTTCGTGGTCACCGTCTACCTGGCGGTCCGCGTCACCCCCAACCTCGGCGACGCCTTCGCCGGCCTCCTGCCGGTCCTGCCCGACGAGAAGGACTCGATCCTCAACACCCTCGGCCTGATCGGCGGCGTCGGCGGCACGATCACGCTGGCCGCGTACGGCTACTGGGTCAACGCCAAGGGGTGGACGGACACCGGCTGGATGAAGGTGATGCGCCTGGACAACCGGGTCGCCTACCTCACCACCGGCGTCTTCGTCGTCGCGATGCTCTTCGTCGGCGCGGAACTGCTGCACAGCGCGAACATCGCCATCGCCAGCGGCGACAAGGGCCTGGTGCAGCTCAGCGACATCCTGGAGGAGCGGTACGGCACCGCCACGGCGAAGTTCTTCCTGATCGGCTTCTTCGCCACGTCCTTCACCTCGCTGATCGGCGTCTGGCACGGCGTCAGTCTGATGTTCGCGGACTTCGTGGCACGGCTGCGGGCCGGGACGGCGGCGGCGACGGGCGAGAAGATCGCCGCCGGCGAACGCGAACGCTCCTGGCCGTTCCGCGCGTACCTGCTGTGGCTGACCTTCCCGCCCATCGTCCTGCTCTTCCAGGGCCAGCCCTTCCGCCTGGTCATCATCTACGGCGTACTGGGCGCCGCCTTCATGCCCTTCCTCGCCCTGACCCTGGTCTGGCTCCTCAACTCCTCCCGCACCCCCGCCGAGTGGCGCAACGGCTGGCTGAGCAACGGCATGCTGACCGTGGCCGGCCTGCTGTTCCTGGTGCTGTGCGTGAAGCAGATCTGGGACCAGCCGTGGTCGGAGTTCTTCTAGCGGCGGCACGGGGGCACTACCCGTCCGAGCCGTCTGCGGGTCCGTGAGCGGGGGGCGTCTGCCGCAGTGCACCGACCAGGTAATCAGTCAGTTCGGCACGTCCGGCACCGGTCGTCCGTCTGGTGCTCCCACCGGGGGCGGACGCCATGGCGGGCGTATGCCTCACCGCCGGTCCGGGGCCGGCCGTCTCCTCGTACTGCCCGTGGACCAGCGCCGGTCCGGGCCCGCCCGCCTCGCAGTTCCCCGCGGGCTCGGGGGTGTACAGCGGCTCGTAGGAGCTCGGGGGCATCCGCAGCGAGGTAAAGGGCGGGATGACGATCGTTTCCGTCGTGCCCGCGACCGGCGGCCGGTCTGCCTCGTACCAGGGACGCGCGTAGCGGGGCTCGGTGGCCGCCAGATCGTTGCTGGTGAGGTTCAGTCCGGGTGGACGATGTGGATGCTCCGTACCGCCCGCCCGATGGCCCGGGAAGCGGTCACGGTCGGTGTTCGCCCCGCCCCGTCCGCCTTGACGGTCAGTCGCCTGCCGTCGATCTCCTCCTCCAGCACCGACGGTGTGAGGGAGCTCGCGCGCAGGGGGACGTCAGTCGTGAAGCCTTCCTTCCCGGAGTGTTCGAACTTCGTGTCCAGCCCGGACACCACGGTTTCGTGCATCCCGTGATACGTGGCGAGTCGACCCGCTCGCCGATGTCCGCACTGTTGAGGTACTGGTGGTAGGCGGACGTCATGGGGGAGTACCTCCTCCAATCGCCGGGGCGGACGGGCCGCCGCCACGGTGCCGCCGGCCCGCTGGACGGGCACCTCCTTCACCGCCCGCGCCACCGCGGTGTTGCCTGCGAGGCGTTACAGGGACGGCAGGTCGTGCGGGAGGGACGCGGACACGCCCCGCATCGTTTGGCGCGCACGAGAACGACGCATGTGCACGTTTGCCCTCCAGGCCCTCTCGGGTTTCAGCCCGCCCTCATGGCGGCATTCCGGGAGGCGTCCGCAAGGACCGAACGGTCAGAGACGACGGACCTCGAAGGGCGGGTCCGTGAACCTCGGCGCCGGAGCGCCGCGGCTCGGCCCGGCGTTCACGGCGCTGTTGTCGAAGGCGCTGACCGCGACCCGGAACCCCTTCTCGTCGGCGCGCGGGGTGCCGGAGGCCCACACACCAGCCCGGTCGTCACCGGACCTCTGCCGGGCGGTGACGAGGGTGCCGTCGGTGAGGGCCTCCTGCACGAGGTCCTCGGCGAGGCGGTGGCACCGTCGGTCGGGACACCCGCGGACCGGTGGAGACGCCCGGCCCGCGCCCTCGCGAACTCGGCGTACTCGTCCTCCCGCCTGTGCCGATGCTGCCCCATCCTTGTCCTTTCGGCCACCCATCGCTGCCCTCGAAGCCCTGGCCGTGCCACACGGGCTTCGGTAGACAAAGAAGCTCGTGCCACCTTGCCCTGAGGAGGGAGCCCTGTGCGCGCACACGACACCGCCCGTCACCTCGGGGTCAGGAAACAACCGGCACCGGCCGCGCGCGGTGCACGGCCGGGCGGTCTGCTGGCATTGCAGCGGACGGCCGGCAACAGGGCCGTGGCGCGGTCGCTGGACTCCTCACGGGGCGGGCTCCCCGTGCAGCGGGCCCGCCCTGATGTCCAGGACCGGTTGACGGAGAGGTACTGGGCGCAGCAGGCGGTCGGCAAGAACCCGGCCACCCCTGGGAAGCGCGGGAGTAACCGGTCTCTGACTGACATCCTCACGAAAGTCGGGCCCCAGCTTCTGGACGATCTCCGGAGTATGTACGAGAGTGCGGGCAATGAGGCGAGCAAGGCCGGGCAGCTCAAGCTGTATCGGCGCATGACAACGGAGGAGGCCTCCGCCATCCTCGCCTTCTACAACGACGACATGCTGGCACGGACCCGGAAATGGGTGGACAGCCACCGAGATGACGACCCGGGAGAGGTCGCGTCGAGCTGGCACAAAGAAAAGAAGAACGGAGTGATCGGCGCCATGCCGGTCAGTAACCACCTCGGTGACAAGGCGCAGGCGGACAGGTATGACGACGGCAAGAACCGGATGCTGGAGTTCACCCTCAAGCCGGGAGCACATGAGTTCCTGTTCCACCCTGAATACATGGCTGTCGCCGGGCGAACCGGAACCCCGGACCATCTGAGGGCCATCCGGGGCCAGGACGCGTACCGGGAGGCGTCCCAGGGTGAGGGCATCTTGGGCGGTTATATCGGCTTGAAGAATGAGAAGCATGGCGATTTCAGCATCAGCCTCGGAGACAGCGATGCTACGCGACTCCTCTTCCAGTTGCTCATCAGCAGTGTCCGCGAAGTGACCTGATGGTCCCCCGGTGACATTCCGGCTGTCCGCGCTCCTTCCCTTCGAAACGGTGCTCAGAGCAGGTGGTCGGCCTCGTCGGCCGTGAGGCGGTCCATGACGGACCTCTTCACAGGCTGTTGACGACGTCACGGTCTGTCCTGAGCCGGGGCCGGGTCCCCCAGGGAACCCGGCGGCGGGACGCGGACGGGGGCGACCCCGGCAAGGGCGGGCGCGGCGGCGTACGGGGCGGGTTGACGGCGTGCGTCCACCGTGGTGGCAGCGGGTGACCTTCCTCGTACGCGGTACGGGTGAATGGGCGCATGGTTCAGGTCGGCGCAGGTGGCCGGGTCTTCTACGTTCTCCCAGTGGACCCCAGGGCCGAGGAAGGGCCCTGCGGGCGGGGACGGTGAAAGGCCACCTGATGTCGGGGTTGGGGAGCGCGCTGGCGCGGCTGGTGGCCTTCGGGCCGGCCGTCGGCTGCTGCGTGCTGGCGGTCTCGCTGGTGCTCCGTGCGCGGTGGGCGAGCGGGCGGGTGCGGACGCGTCTGCTGCTGTTCGGGGGCTCGGCGGCGACCGGGGGCGTGTACCGGGTGGTGGCGGGCGTGCTGCAGGTCCACCCTCAGGATCCGGGGCAGGGCGAGCGGTCGCTGGTCGAGTCGGTGGTGGTCGTCGGAGCGACGCTGGCCGTCGGCCTGGGCACGGCCGGGCTGGTGGTCGCGGCCGACGCCGGCTCCGGCCGCTCCGTGCTGGCGCGGCGGGTGCTCGACGGGTTCGTCGCGGCGGGGGCCCTGTTCATGACGGGGTGGGTGCTGCTGAACGGGGCCGGTGACGGCTGGCGGCTCGGGGAGGGGATGGTGGGCCTCCTGTGGGCCGCCGACCTGGTGTTCCTCAGCTTTCTGCTGGCCTTGCGCCGGCTCGTGCGCAGTGACCAGCGGGCCGCCCTGTGGGCGGGGATCGCCGGACTCTCCCTCATGCTGATCGGGGACACCGCGCAGCTCTGGGCGGCCGGACCGCACCGCGCCGGGGTCGCGGCCTGTCAGCTGATCGACGGCTGCAAGACCGTGGGCCTGCTGGTGATCGCCGTCGGCCCGTGGCTGCCCGGCGGGGCGAGTGTCCTGGGCGTGGGCCCGCCGACGCTGCGCTGGGGGATGGAGGGCGCGGCGGCGTTCGTTCCGCTGACGGTCTGCACGGTCACCACCCTGGGACACGTGCTGGCTCCCACCGCGCACGACCCGGTTCCGCTGCTGGTCGGCGGGACGGTGCTGCTGGGGCTCTGGGCACGCCAGAAGTTTCTGCCGAGCGGGACCCTGGGAAGGGGCGACTGAGCCCGTGCGGCCGCCGCGGTACGGAGCGACAGCCGCACGGGCCGGCCGGCCCTACGGCAGCGCGTCCACGTGCGGGCCCACCGCGCTCGACCAGCCGTTGCCCGCCGTCGCGTCCCAGTTGGTCGACCAGGTCATCGCGCCCCGCAGGTCCGGGTACGCCTTCGACGGCTTGAAGGAACCGCAGTTCGTCAGCCTGGTCAGGCAGTCCAGGGCGTTGTTCACCACGGACGGCGCCACATAGCCGCTGCCCGCCGCCCGGGTCGAGGCCGGGGTGCCGATGCCCACCTGGGACGGGGACAGGCCGCCCTCCAGCTGGATGCAGGCCAGCGCGGTGAGGAAGTCCACCGACCCCTGGCTGTAGACCTTGCCGTCGCAGCCCAGCATCGAACCGCTGTTGTAGTACTGCATGTTGACGACGGTCAGGATGTCCTTCACGTTCAGCGCCGTCTGGAAGTAGGAGCCGGACGTCGACTGCATGTCGATGGTCTGCGGCGCCATGGTCAGGATCATCTCCGGGCCCGCCTTCGCGGACAGCGCACGCAGGGCCTGGGTCATGTACGTCGGGTTGAGGCCGTTCTCCAGGTCGATGTCGACGCCGTCGAAGCCGTACGTCTGCATCAGCGAGTGGACGGAGTTCGCGAAGTTCGTCGCGGAGGCGGCGTCGGAGACCGACACCGTGCCCTTCTCGCCGCCGACCGAGATGATCACCTTCTTGCCGGCCGCCTGCTTGGCCTTGATGTCGGCCTTGAACTGGTCGACGGTGTAGCCGTTCAGGCCCGCCGAGTCCAGGTTGAAGGTCACCGCGCCCGGCGTCGTCGTCGCGTCCGCGAAGGCGACGGCGATGATGTCGTACGCCGACGGCACGTCGGAGAGCTTCTGGACCGTCGCGCCGTTGTCGAAGTTCTGCCAGTAGCCGGTCACGGCGTGCTTCGGGAGGTCGGCGCCCCCGCTGTCGCCGGACTCGGTCGTCCGCGCCGACACCGCCGCCGACTTCACCGACTCACCGGCCGCGTTGGTGGCCGTGACCTGGAAGGAGTACGACGTCGCGGCCGACAGGCCGGTCACCGTCGCCGACGTGCCCGTCACCCCCGTCACCTTCGTGCCGTCCCGGTAGACGGAGTAACCCGTGGCGCCGGACACCGCGTTCCAGGACAGGGAGACCGAGGAGGACGTCGTGCCGGAGACGCTCAGGCCGGCCGGGGCGGACGGGACGGAGGGCTGTTCGCCGCCGTCGCCGCCGCCCCCGTCGGGGCCCTGTACGGAGATGTCGTCGGCGTAGTAGGCGGGCTGGCCGTACCAGCCGTGCGTGTAGACCGTCACCGAGGTCGTCGAGGGGCCGGTCCTGAAGGTCGTCGAGAGCTGTTTCCACGTGGTGGAGTCGGGGGTCCAGGTCGACACGTCCGTCGTGCCCGTGCCCGTGACGCCCAGATAGGCGTACCCGCCCTGCACCCAGGCGCCCAGCGTGTACGTCGAGTCGGGGACCACCGCGACCGTCTGCGTACAGCGGGCGTTGTCCTGGCCGGCCGGCGTCGCCTTCAGCGCGGCGGCGCCCGTGCGGACCGGGGAGCTGACGGTCGTACCGCTGCCCGCCGAGCAGGTCCAGCCGCTCAGGCCCGACTCGAAGCCCGCGTTGCTCGCGTTGTTGACGTCCGCGGCGGCCGCGGCGGCCGTGGCGTCCGCGGCGGCCGTGGCGGACGTGGCGGACAGGGCGGACGCGGGCCCGATCGCCGTCACGGTCAGGGCGAGCGCGGCGGTGGCGGCGCCGGCCCAGCTGCCGATGCGTCTTCCGTGCTGTCTGCGTACGGGGTCCACTGGTGCCTCCGGGGGGAAGTAGGGGGACGGTGGCCACCGTTGGGAGTACAAGGTGGTCCAGACCAATTGGCCTGTCAAGGGGGTAGGTATGGGCCAGGGAGGGGAGAATGAGCGCGGACATGCCATCGGAAAATGCTTAACCTGTCCCGATTTGGCGCAACTTGTGCGTCACAAGTTGTTCCACAGCTACAGAAACGCTGTTCTCCGGTCACAGACGCGTGGATACAGTGCTCGGGAAGTCACGCAGTGAAGTCATCCGGGTGTGCCGGAGTTACACCGGTGGACCGACGGGCATGGGAGACGGGGAGCCGCGCGTGCCAACTGCCATTGCCGTGACCAGTGCCGACCTGGCACTGCCGCCGCAGGACGAGCGGACCATGCCCGCCATAGTCCTCCAGGACGTCGAGCAACGGCCCCTGGAGCAGGTGCTGACCGAGCTGCAGAGCCTGGTCGACCAGTACGGACATGTCATCGTCGTCTGCTCGGCGGCCGCCCCCGCCGGGGTCCAGCGGCGGCTGCGCACCGTGCGGTCCCTGCTGGAGAGCGACCGGATCGCCCTGTTCCGGCCGGAGCTGCCGCCGCTGGGACTCGCGGTGCTCGTACGGCAGTTGCGGCAGCTCGCCTCCTGCGACCTGAGCCCCGGTGTCCTGGCGTCTGCGGGGCGGCTGCTCACCCACTACATCCACGCCGGCGCCCTGCTCGGCTCGGTCGCCCGGCTCGACCGGGTGCCCGTCGGGCTGAAGGCGCACGCCAAGTCGTGGGTGCCGGGCAGCCAGTTCGCCGTACTGGCGCATCCGGAGCCGCAACTCGTGCGGATCGGCCCCGAAGCGGCGCTCGGCGGGCCGGACTTCGGCACCTGGATGCTGGTCGCCAAGGGCCAGCTCCCCTCCGACTGGGTCACCCAGACCCTCGCCCCCTCCTGGAACGTGCTCGGCATGCGCGAGATGCCGCTCCCCGCCGACTCGCCGGCCTGGTGGGGGACGGGCCGGATGACCGAGTTCTGCGCCTTCCTGCCCGACCTGTCGGTCCTCTACCAGCTGGTGACCTCGGTCCGGCAGAGCACCTGCCACTGGTGCGGCATCGACGTCATCGGCGACCGGTGCGTCTTCTGCTCCGCCGGTCCGCCGCCCGACGAGGCCCGGCAGCGCAACGGCCGCAGAGCCCTGCCGGCCGGCACGCGGCAGGGGCAGGGGCAGGGCGGCCGGCACGGCATCCAGTACGGCGGCCGGAACGGCTTCCAGGACGGCCCTCGGTACGGCGGCCAGAACGGCGGCCAGTACGGCGACCAGAGCAGCGGTCCGTACGGCGGGCAGGGCAGCGGTCCGTACGGGAGACACGGCGGCCGGCACGGGCGGCCGTACGAGATCGAGTCCGGCGGCGCCCCGAACGGGACGTCACGGGGCGCCCTGCCCGCCGGTCCCGGTCCCGGCCCCGGCGGGTGAGCCCGTGATCCGCCCGCGTCCGCAGTCCCCCGTCCCCGCCCGACCGATATCCCCGATGAGGTTGCACGGCACATGAACTCCCGTCAGCGCCGCGGCGTGATCCTGCTCGTCCTGTCGGTCCTGTGCGCCTTCGGCGCCTTCGCCGGCGTCCTGTCCGTCATCAGCGACGTGAAGTCCAAGGTCGGCCCCGAGGTCACCGCGTACCGGCTCAAGGCCGAGATCAAGCCCTACACCCCGCTCAGCCCGGACCAGTTCGAGAAGATCGAGATGCCCGAGCGGTGGCTGTCGGAGAACGCCGTCACCGACCTCTCCGCCGTCCGCGGCAAGATCGCGGTGACGACGCTGAAGGGCGGCTCCCTGCTCCAGAGCGACATGATCGTCGACCAGCCCGCCCTCCGGCCCGGCGAGCAGGAGGTCGCCATCATGATCGACGCGGCGACCGGGGTGGCCGGCAAGATCACGCCGGGGTCCACCGTCAACGTCTACGCCACCTTCGAGGGCGCCCGGGAGGGCGACCCCGACCAGTCGAAGATCATCGTGACCGGCGCCCGGGTCCTGGACGTCGGCAAGCTCACCTCACTGGAACCCGACGAGAACAGCAGCCGCCGGGACGCCTCCGAGGCCGTCCCCATCACCTTCGCACTGTCCACCCTCGACGCCCAGCGCATCACCTACGCCGAGTCGTTCGCCCAGCGGGTCCGGCTCGCGCTGGTCGCGCCCGGCGGCGACAGCACGGTCCCCGAGCAGGACCGGACGTACGAACTCGCGAAGGACAAGTGAGAGGCCCGCATGCCCACGAGGATCCTCCCGGCGGTCGGTGACGCGGACGCCGTCCGGTCCATCACCACCCTGCTCAGCCAGCTCCCCGACGCCGAGCCGGTCGCCCCCGTCACCGACTCCACCCAGCTCATCGACACCCTCGCCCGGCTCGCCGCCGAGTCGGTCGACGAACTGCCCGAGGTCGTCGTCGTCCACGAGCGGATCGGCCCCGTCCCGGCCCTGGAGCTGATCCGCGAGGTCGCCCTGCGCTTCCCGGCCGTCGGCGTCATCCTCGTCACCTCCGACGCCGGACCGGGACTCTTCCAGGCGGCCATGGACTACGGCGCCCGCGGCCTGATCGCCCTCCCGCTCACCTACGAGGAACTGGCCGCGCGCGTTCACGTCGTCGCCCAGTGGGCGGTGGGCGTACGCCGCCACCTGGGCAGCGGCGGCGACGTGGGCGCCGGCGCGGGCGGCACCGTCGTCACCGTCAGCGGCGCCAAGGGCGGGGTCGGCGCCACCGTCACCGCCGTCCAACTGGCCCTGGCCGCACAGGCGTCCGGCCGCTCCACCGCCCTGCTCGACCTCGACCTCCAGACCGGCGACGTCGCCTCCTACCTGGACGTCCAGTTCCGCCGCTCGGTGCTGGACCTGGCGGCGATCACCGACATCTCGCCGCGCGTCCTGGCCGACGCCGTCTTCCGCCATGACAGCGGCCTGGCCCTGCTGCTCGCCCCCGGCGAGGGCGAACGCGGCGAGGACGTCACCGACCGGGCCGCCCGCCAGATCGTCGGCGCCCTGCGCTCCCGCTACGACGTCGTCGTCATCGACTGCGGTGCCCAGCTCGGCGGGGCGGGCGCGGCGGCCGTCGAGACCGCCGACACCGCGCTGCTGGTCACCACCCCGGACGTGGTCGCCGTCCGGGGCGCCAAGCGCGCGGTGCGGATGTGGGAGCGGCTCCAGATCCGCAAGGCCGAGGAGACCACCGTGGTCGTCAACCGGCACACCCGCGGTACGGAGATCCAGCCCCCGCTGATCGGCCGGATCACCGGCACCGCCGTCGCCGCCACCACGATCCCCGCCCACTTCAAGGAACTCCAGGCCGCCGTGGACGCCGGCCGCCTGCACGAGCTGGACGCCCGCTCCACCGTACGGCAGGCCCTGTGGGGCCTCGCCGCCGAGACCGGCCTGGTCAAGACCCCCGGGACCGCTGTGCAGAAGGCCGGCCGGTTCCGCGGCGACCGGGGCGCGGTGAGCCTGCGGCGGCGCAGGGGAGGCGGGGGATGAACCGCTTACGCCGGTACGGGTCCGGGGACCGGGGACAGGTCACCGTCGAGTTCCTCGGCATGACCCCGGTGATCCTGGTGACGCTGGTGGTGCTGTGGCAGCTGGTGCTGGTGGGGTACACCTACACGCTCGCGGGGAATGCTGCGGACGAGGCGGTACGGGCGGGGACGGCGGCGGCACCGGGGGAGCGGCAGGGCGCCTGCCAGGCGGCCGGCCTCGACAAGCTGCCGGACGCGTGGAGCGGCAGCGCGGGCTGCGAGACCGGGGGTGGGTATGTCACGGCGACCGTCGAACTCCAGGTCCCCGTCCTCTTCCCGGGCGCCTTCGGGCTCCCCTTCACGGTCCGCGGCCACGCGGGCGCGGTCGAGGAGGAGACGGACTGAGATGCCGTACCGACGTCACCGCAGGACGTACGGCGACCGCGGTCAGGTCGCCCTCGAGTACCTCGGGTTCCTGCCGGTCCTGGTCCTGGTCGCGCTGGCCGCCGTACAGCTCGGGCTGGTCGCCTACACCGCCCAGCAGGCCGGTACGGCCGCCAGGGCCGGGGCGCGTGCCGCCTCGCTCGACGAGAGCGCCCAGCAGGGGTGCGCGGCGGCGGTCAGCGGCTGGCTGGCCGACGGAACCGCTTGCCCGGCGTCCTTCGGCGGCGACGAGGTGACGGTCACCGCCACCGTCGACATCCCCTCCGTCGTCCCCGGCTGGGACCTGGGCGACGCCACCCGGACCGCCACCATGCCGCTGGACCACTGAGCAAGGAGCACCGGACGCATGAGCCTGCGCGCGCGCATCCACTCCCCCGAGGAGCACGGCAGCCGGGGCGAGGACGGCCACCTGGTCGCCTCGTACCGCTCCAAGCTCCTGGAGGAGATCGACCTCGCGGAGATGAGTTCGCTGGCCGCCGCCGAGCGGCGGGCCCGCCTGGAACGGGTCCTCGGGCACATCATCAGCCGCGAGGGACCGGTCCTGTCGACCGTCGAACGGTCGCAGCTGATCCGGCGGGTGGTCGACGAGGCGCTCGGCCTCGGCATCCTCGAACCGCTCCTCGAAGATGCCTCCATCACCGAGATCATGGTCAACGGGCCCGACGCGATCTTCGTGGAACGCGGGGGGCGGGTGGAGCAGCTGCCGATCCGGTTCGCCTCCCACGACCAGTTGATGCAGACCATCGAGCGGATCGTCTCCACCGTCAACCGGCGGGTGGACGAGTCGAATCCGATGGTCGACGCCCGCCTCCCGTCCGGGGAGCGCGTCAACGTCATCATCCCGCCGCTCTCCCTGACCGGCGCGATCCTGACCATCCGCCGCTTCCCGCGCTCCTTCACGCTCCAGGAGTTGATCGGCCTCGGCTCGCTCGACGAGCACATGCTGTACCTGCTGGCAGGGCTGGTGCGGGCCCGGTTCAACATCATCGTCTCGGGCGCCACCGGCACCGGCAAGACCACGCTCCTCAACGCCCTCTCCGGGCTGATCCCGGAGCACGAGCGCATCATCACCATCGAGGACTCCGCCGAACTCCAGCTCCAGCAGTCCCACGTCATCCGCCTGGAGTCCCGGCCGCCCAACGTCGAGGGCAAGGGCGTCATCACCATCCGCGACCTGGTCCGCAACTCGCTGCGGATGCGGCCCGACCGGATCGTCGTCGGCGAGGTCCGCGGCGGCGAGTCCCTGGACATGCTCCAGGCCATGTCGACCGGCCACGACGGCTCGCTGGCCACCGTCCACGCCAACAGCGCCGAGGACGCCCTGATGCGGCTCCAGACCCTGGCCTCCATGTCCGACGTCGAGGTCCCCTTCGTCGCCCTGCACGACCAGATCAACAGCGCCGTCGACGTACTCGTCCAGCTCACCCGCTCCCCCGACGGCGCCCGCCGCATCACCGAGGTCGCCCTGCTGGCCAGCCACGGCGGGGAGCCGTACCGGCTGGCCACGGTCGCCCGCTTCCACGCCCAGCCCATGACGCCCGACGGCCGGGTGCACGGCGTCTACGAGCACTACCCGCTGCCGCGCCGCACCGCCGACCGCCTCCACATGGCCAGCCAGCCCATCCCGCAGGCGTTCGGCGTCGCCCGCTCCACGGAGCAGCTCGCCACCCGAGAGACCCGGTAGATCAGAGAGACCCGGAAGATCCGAGAGACCCGGAAGACCCGGAAGACCCGAGAGACCCGGTAGACCCAGTAGGAGACCCGTCCGATGGAACTGTCCGCCCTCGTCCAGCTCACCACCGGCATCACCCTGCTGACGTGCGTCCTGGCCGTCGCCGGTCTGCACTCCTACGCCGCCGGCCGGGCTCAGCGCCAGGCCCTGGTCGACCGGCTCACCGCCACCGGCCAGGTCTCCTACAACGGCCGCCGCCGCCACTTCCCGAACCTGGACCGCCGGCTGCGCCGCACCCGGCTCGGCAAGAACCTCGAACTGCGGCTGTCCGCCACCGGCCTGGACGTCACCCCCGGCGAGTTCTTCGTCTATCTGCTCGCCGTCGTGGCCGGGCTCTGGCTGATCGGCCAGGCGGCCCTGGCCCCCTTCTTCGGCCCGATCGCCGGGCTGCTGGGCGTCTGGGCGGCGGTCCAGTTCCTCACCTGGCAGCGCCAGAAACGCATCGAGAAGTTCATCAACCAGCTCCCCGAACTCGCCCGCATCCTCGCCAACGCCACCCACGCCGGACTCGCCCTGCGCACCGCCATCGGCATGGCGGCCGAGGAACTGGAGGCCCCGGCCGGCGAGGAACTCGGCCGGGTCGCCAACCAGCTCGCCGTCGGCGCCTCCATGGACGACGCCCTCGGCGAACTCGCCGAACGCCTGCCCTCCCGCGAACTCGTCGTCCTCGTCACCACCCTGGTCCTGTCCAACAAGGCCGGCGGCCAGGTGGTCAGCGCCCTGCGCAACCTCACCGAGACCCTGGAGGAGCGCAAGGAGACCCGCCGCGAGGTCCGCACCCAGCTCTCCCAGGTGAACATGACCTCGTACGCCGTCCCGGTCCTCGGCGTCGGCTCCCTCTTCCTGATGAACGGGGTGAAGGACGGCGCCCTGGAACGCATGACGGGCTCCCCGGCCGGACAGATCGCGGTACTGGTCGCCTTCTCCCTCTACACCATCGGCTTCGTCCTCATCCGCCGCCTGTCCCGCATCGACGTCTAGGGAGGTCATGTCATGGGACTGCTGCTCGCCACCGTCATGGGCCTCAGCGTGTGGGGCGCCTTCGCCGGCATCCGCATGTACCGGGCCGACGCCAAGCTCCCCGGCGACCTGGCCCTCGCCCTGGAGATCGGCGCCACCCGCACCGGCGCCGTCGACTCCCTGATCGACCGCATGGGCATGCGGTACGCCCCCGCCGTACTGCGGCTGATGGGCCCGGGGCAGGTCGCCAAGTACCGCCGCCGCATCGACCTGGCCGGCAACCCCGGCGGCCTGACCATCGACCGCTACGCCGCCCGCCGCGCGGTCTACGGCGCCCTGGGCACCGTAGGCTTCCTGGTCTTCCTCCTTCGTGGCCAGTACCTGGTCGCCCTGCTCCTGCTGGCCTTCGGCGCGTTCTGGACCGAGGTCGGCATCTGGTCGGCGATCCGGGTCCGCAAGGACGTCATCGAGCGCACCCTGCCCGACTTCCTGGACGTCCTCGCGGTCGTCGTCTCGGCGGGGCTCGGCTTCCGCCAGGCCCTGGACCGGGTCGCGACCCGCTACGAGGGCCCCTGGGCCGACGAACTGCGCATCACGCTCCGTCAGATGGACCTGGGCATGAGCCGCCGTCAGGCGTTCGCGGAGCTGCGCCGGCGCAACGACTCCGAGCAGGTGGCGATGTTCGTGACCGCGCTCCAGCAGGGGGAGGAACTGGGCGCCCCCATCGTCGACACCCTGGTCTCCCTCGCCAAGGACATGCGCCGCACCGACGCGCAGAACGCCCGCCGCAAGGCCGCCCGCGCGGTCCCCAAGGCCACCATGATGATCACCACCTTCATGGTCCCGGCCACGATGATCCTGCTCGGCGCCGGCCTGATCCTCGGCTCCGGCACCGACTTCGGCACCCTCACCGGTGAGTAGGCGGGGCGGATGACGATCATGGGGACCACCTGGCGACGCCCCGGGCCGCCGCGCCGCCGCCCGAGGGCACCCGAGATCACCGGCCCGCCGGTGGGCACCGTGTTGCCGGACCACGTCAGGACGGGCGCCGCGGACGTGCCGGTGACGTCGGCGACCCCGACGCTGCCGGTGCCCGGAAAGGTCGAGGAGGCTCCGCGCACTCCCGGGATCGGCCTCCAGGTGAACGCCCTGCAGGCGATGTGCCGCCAGGTCTTCGGCTTCCGGCTGGCGATGATCGCCGTCGCCGCCCCCGCCGCGCTCCTCAACGCCGGCCCCGGCATGGGCGTCCGGCTGGTCGGCGCCGCCGTGGTCGTCACCTTCATGGGCTCCTACGTCCTCTTCCGCGACTGGGAGCGGTTCGGCCCGCTCCTTCTGCGCCACCCGACCCTGCTGGCCGCGGACACCCTCTTCGGCGCGCTGCTCCTGGTCTCGGCGGGCCCCGACACCACCCTGGCCTACGTCAGCGTCTGCACCCCGCTGCTGGCCGGCCTGGTCTACGGCTGGCGCGGCGCCGCCGTCTTCGCCTCCCTCCAGTCGCTGATCCTGCTGCTGGCCCACGCGACGGACCCCGGCTCCTCCCCGGGCGTCGCGGAGTCGCTCCTGCTGCCCGGCCTCTGCGTCGTCGCCGGGGCCGCCGGCTCCAGCCTGCGCGGGCTCGTGCTCCGCTTCGGCTCCGCCACCCGGGCCCTGACCGCCGTACAGGCCCGGCTGGCGGCGACGGAGGCGGTCAGCGCCGAACGCGCCCGCCTCGCCCGCGAACTGCACGACTCCGTCGCCAAGACCCTGCACGGCGTCGCCCTCGCCGCGGACGGTCTCGCCGCCACGGCCGGCGCCGACCGGCTGGACCCCGCTCTGGTACGGCGGCAGGCGGAACTGGTCGCCCGCTCGGCCCGCCGGGCCGCCGCCGAGTCCCGGGAACTCCTCACCGACCTGCGGCGCGAGTCCGACCCCGAGCACGGCACGGACGTCCTGGTCGAACTCGCCGCCCGCACCCGCGCCTTCGCCGCCCGCACCGGCCTGCCGTCCGTCTACCACCCCACCGGCGGCCACGCCGTCCCCCCGGTCGCCCCGGCCGTGGCCCGGCAGGTGCTGACGATCGCCGAGGAAGCGCTGGAGAACGCCCACCGCCACGCCACCGCCACCCGCGTCGACGTCCGGGCGGGCGTCCACGACGACCACCTCCGCGTCACGGTCTCGGACGACGGGACGGGCCTGCCCGCGGACACCTCCCCCGAACAGCTCCGCCGCACCGGCCACTTCGGCCTCGTCGGCATGGTGGAACGGGCCGCCTCGATCGGCGCCCGCATCCGCATCGGCCCGGGCGACCGCGCACGGGGCACGGAGGTCCGCCTGGACCTGCCGCTGGCGGCCCTGCCCACCGCCCCTCGACCAGCCGAGGAGGACCCCCGATGACATCCCTGCTGCCGCCGGTCCCGCCGGTCCCGCCGGTCCCGCCGGTTCCGCCGGACGCGGCCGTGCTGCGGGTCGTCGTAGCGGACGACAACCCGGTCGTCCGCGCCGGCCTCACCGCCCTGCTCTCCAGCCGCCCGGACATCACGGTGGTCGCCGAGGCCGCCGACGGCCGCCAGGCCTGCGAGGCCGCCGACCGGCACCGCCCCGACGTGGTCCTCCTGGACGTCCGCATGCCGGGCGTGGACGGCCTGGCGGCCCTGCCCTACCTCGTGCGCATCGCCCCGGTGATGATGCTGACGTACAGCGGGGAGTCGGAGACGGTACGGGAGGCGCTGCGCCGGGGAGCGGGCGGCTACCTGGTCCACGGCGAGTTCACCGCGGACCAGCTGATCACGGCGGTACGGGACACGGGAGCGGGCCGCACGCACTTCTCGCCGACGGCTGCGGGAGCGGTCCTCGAACAGCTCAGGAGTGCGAATGCATACGGTGATGCGGTACGACAACCTCCGTATATTGCCAGCGGCAAGGCGAGTTCGCCCGCTATCGTGGAAAACCTTTCGCGAATGCAACCAGGTGTGGGACAGTCGTCGAGTGGCAAGCCGGGGTTCCAGCTGAGTGCCAGGGAGGCGGAGATCATGGACCTCATCGCGTCCGGCATGACGAATCAGCAGATCGCCGCGGCCTGCTTCATCAGCGAGAAGACGGTCAAGAACCACATCAACCGCATCTTCGCCAAGCTGCACAGCACCAGCCGCGCCGAGGCGACCGCCAAGTGGCTGGGCAACTGGGGTGATCCGCGGTGAGGCGCCGGATTTGGGCCCGGGATTGGGCCCTGGGGCCCTCGGGAGACCGGCGCCGGCCCCCGTACGGTGCGGCCACCGGCACCGGCCACCGCGAAGGGGAACACCATGGGCAACTGGCTGCACACGACGGCCGCGTACCTGCAGACCCGCGCCGCCCGGGGCGACAAGGGGCAGACGGCGGTGGAGTACCTGGGGATCATCGCGGTGGTGGTGGCGATCGTGCTGGCCATCACGGGAACGAGCATCGGGCAGACGATCTTCGATGCAATCACCACCAAGATCAGCGAAGTCACCGGCGGCTGAGCCGGATCCGTCAGCACGGCGACGCAGGGCAGGCCTTTCCCATCTACCTCACCGTGGTGGGCGGCCTGCTCTTTCTCGCGCTCGCGTACCTGGCGGTGGGCCAGGCCGGAGCCAACCGGAACGGGGCCCAGACGGCCGCTGACGCGGCGGCACTGGCGGCTGCGCAGGACTGGCGGGACCAACTCGCGGGACAGTGGGTCGAAAACGTAGCCGACCCGGAGTCCTGGCAGGACATCTTCGACGGCTTGGGCCAGGGGCTCACGCCCTCCTGCTGGCGAGCGGAACAGCTCGCGGCCCAGAACGGCGCGGCTCTCGATGCTTGCACTCCCGTCGGGCCGCTCGAATACACGGTGGAGGTCACCGCGGAGGACTCCGTCGGCGAATCCATCGTCCCCGGCACCGAGAACGTGCACGCGCGTGCCGTCGCCACCGCGGTCGTCGAACCGCGCTGCACGTTCGAGCCTCCCGGCCCCGACGCGGACGCGGACGACGAGACACTGCCGGGACTCACCTGCGACGGCGGCGAGGAGTGGGAGGTGGACCCGGACGATCCCACCGGGCTCCCGGAGCCGCGCGACCTCTTCGACGTCCACCTGACCGACGCTTGAGAGAACGACGAGTGATGAAGGAAGCGGAGTCATGAGCATGCGGTTCACAACGAAGGCCCTCAGAGGGGTGGTCGCGTTGACCGCTGTGGCCGCGGTGGCCCTCGGAGTGACCGGCTGCGGTGGGGGGAGCGGGGAGGAGGAGAGCCCCGACGCCTCGGCGTCCGCCTCCAAGGACACGGGTCCCGCGCCCAGCACCCAGGACGGCAAAGCCGAGGCGCCGTTGGCCGAGGTGCGCGGGTCGAACGGCCTTCTGCTGCGGATCACCTCCGCCGAGCGTGACGCCGGTGGCTTCGTCACGGTGAACGCGGACCTGAAGAACGACGGGGACAAGAGCGTCACCGTCCCTTCGGCGCTCAGCGGCAACGAAACGGAGATCACCAGGAACGGCCGGTCCCTCGGCGGCGCCACCCTCGTGGACTCGAAGAGCAAGAAGCGGTACTACGTCCTGCGCGACACCGACGGCCGCCCCCTGACCACCACCGGGTTCACGACCCTCAAGGCCGGCGACACCCTCGCCGTCTTCATGCAGTTCCCCGCACCGCCGGCGGACACCACGGAGGTCACCTTCCAGCTGCCGACCTTCGCCAGCGCGACCCTCTCCATCTCCGGGTGAGGCACCCCATGACCCCCACCCGGCTCACCGCCACCCTCGGCGTCACCGTCCTCCTCCTCGCCGGCGGCACCCTCGCCCACGCCGACGACGCCCCCAGCGTCCCGCCGGGAACCGAGGCCACCCCCTCCGCCCCCGTCGAAGTCGACCCCAACGACCCCGACCTGAAGCTCCCCGAGGGGGCCACGCTCGCCGGGGCCAAGGTGCTGGACATCAAGTCGGTCGTCGAGGACCAGAGCGGGGACGAGAGAAGGGAGGACACCAACACGGACGTGAAGTTCGCGCTCCAGGCGGAGGTGCTGTTCGGCAAGGACAGCGCGAAGCTCGGCGGCGAGGCCAAGTCCCGGATCGCCGGCATCGCCCAGGAGATCAAGGCGCAGAACGCCACCAGGATCCGCGTCTTCGGCTTCACCGACGACCTCGGCTCCGCCGCCCACGGCGACGTCCTGTCCAAGGAACGCGCCAACGCCGTGCACGACCTCCTCTCCCAGGCCCTGGACGACCCCGGCATCACCTACGAGGTACGCGGCTACGGCGAGCAGTACCCCATCTCCGACAACTCCACGGAACCGGGCCGCAAGAAGAACCGCAGGGTCGAGGTCTCCTTCCCCCGGACGGAGAACTGACCCCAGTGGTACGCCGGCCAGCCGCCCTGACGCTCCTCGCGGTACTCGCCCTGGCCGGCTGCGGGGGCGGCCCGGACCGTGCCGCCGACGAAACGCCCACGTCCCGACCGCCGTTCTCGTCAGCCCCGCCGCCGTCCCCGTCCCCGTCCTCGTCCCCGTCCCCCACGACGACCACGGCCGACGGTCGGAACACCGACGCCTGCGCCGACGCCGACTGCGAGGTCACCGTGTCCGAACCGGTGACCATCCCGTTCCGGGGCCCGGAGGGCCACGCCGAACTGTCCGTCACCGAGGTCGGCCCGGACCGCGTCCACTACGAAGTCACCGCCGGCGACGGCCGCTCCAGTGGCAGTGCCGACGGCCCGGGCTGGGGCTGCTACACCGTCCTCGGCGAGGACAGCAGCGGCAACGGATGCGGCCCGGCGGCCCCGGCGCCCAGCGCGGCCCCCGGCACCGTCGTCCTCCACCTGACGACCGCCCCCGACGGCACGGCCACCGTCCGGATCAGCTCCGGATGACCTCTCCCCGCACCTCCACCTCCACCCGCGTTCCCGGCCGCACCCCCCACCCGGCCATCACCCCGGCCGCCGCCTCCAGCACGTGCCGCGACCGCACCCGGGGCAGGCCCAGCCGCCCCGGCACCATCGTGCGCACCGCGAGCACGGTGAGCCGCCGGTCCAGATAGGCCACGTCGATCGGCATCCGCATCCGGAACGTGTGCACCGAGCCGGCCGGCGACAGCAGCATCGCCCCGTCCACGGCGTCCCGCCCCAGCAGTCCCCGGGTCCGGGCCCGGTAGGACGCCGCGATCTCCAGCGGAACCCGTACGTCCGCCCCACCGGCCCCCGCCGCCGGCACCACCAGCGTGCCCCGGCCGTCCCGCCACCGCCGCCCGGTCACCGCACCACGCTCCCGGCCGACGCCCGGTACAGGTCGCGCAGCAGGGCGATCTCCGCACCGTGGTGCAGCAGTTCCTGGTTGACCCACCACACGATGTCGAGGAACGGTTCCTCCGCGTCGCTGCCGTGCGGATAGGTGCAGTGGCCCACCCGGTCGAGCGCGGCGTCGTCCGCGCTCAGCAGCGCCTCCCGCCACGCCGCCGCCCCGGCCCCGAAGGCGGCGACCGCCCCCGCCGCGTCCCCGGGGACCGCGATGTCGTCCCGCGTCAGGGAACGGCTCCCCGCGGTGTGGTCGGCGCGCAGCGCCAGCATCTCGGCGAGGTGGCTCAGCCGCCACGCGAGGGTGGTGAAGGGCGGCGGCCACGGATGCGGGTAGGGCGCCGCGTCCCGGCCCCACTCGCCCGAGGCCGCACCCGCCAGGGACTCGGCCCGCGCCCCCGGCCCGTCCGCCCGCCGCCGTACCGACCAGCAGTCCGGCACCGGCTCCCAGAAGTACTCCGCGTCGGTCAGCGGCCCGACCACCGTCTCCGACCCGTCCCCGCTGTCCATCACGGGCCCGGTCAGCCGGGCGGCCAGCCGCTCCCGGGCGAAGTCGAACTGGTCGAGCAGGGAAGTGAGACGGAGAGGGGTCACGCTGCACGCTCCTGTGATGGTCCGGCGGGTCGAGGGGGCGACGGGACGGCGGTTCGGCGGGGGCGGCGGCCCGGCACGTCGGCCGGCCGACCCGCCAGCCTGGCACAGGCCACCCCCGCACCGCGCCCCCTTTCCCGCCGCCGGATCATCCGGCCGAAACTCCGTTGTACGGCGCCCCACCACCCGGGTAGGAAGATCCCATGACCGCACTCGGCGCCGTGTTCCGTCCCCAGCTCGCCCCCGAACGGCTGCGTGCCGTGGCCCGGACCGCCGACGAGGCGGGACTGGACGAACTGTGGCTGTGGGAGGACTGCTTCCGGGAGGGCGGCATCTCCACAGCCGCCGCCGCGCTCGCCTGGACCGAGCGGGTACGGGTCGGCGTCGGCCTCCTCCCCGTACCGCTGCGCAACGTCGCCCTCACCGCCATGGAGGCCGCCACGCTGCACCGGATGTTCCCCGGCCGGGCCGTCCTCGGCGTGGGCCACGGTGTGCAGGACTGGATGGGACAGGTGGGCGCGCGCGCCGAGTCGCCGGTGACCCTGCTGCGGGAGTACCTGACCGCGCTGCGGGCCCTGCTGGCGGGCGAGCGGGTCACCACCGAGGGCCGCTACGTCCGCCTCGACGACGTCGCCCTGGACTGGCCGCCGGACGCGCCCGGTGGCGCCGAGGTGTTCGCCGGGGCCACCGGCCCGCGTTCGCTGCGGCTGTCCGGCGAGGCCGCGGACGGCACGGTGCTCACCTCGGCGACCCCGCCCGAGGGGGTGCGGGCGGCCCGCCGGCTCGTCGACGAGGGCCGGGCCGCGGCCGGCCGGACCGACGGACACCAGGTCGTCGTCTATCTCCTCACCGCCACCGGTCCCGACGCCGACGCCCGGCTCCGCGCCGAACTGGCCGCCGAGGGCCTGGACTTCGTACCGGAGCTCGGTGTGGCCGGCGACGCGGGTGCCGTCGCCGAGGCCGTCGGCCGGCTGGCCGCGGCCGGCGCCGACACGGTGGTCCTCCAGCCGACCGCGGACGAACCGGACCCCGAGGGCTTCGTCCGCTTCACGGCGGAACGCGTCGCCCCCTTGCTGGCCTGAGGACACCGCCATGCGCACGTACGAGGAGCTGGTCGCCGAGGCCGTCGCCGCCCCCACCGAGGGCTGGGACTTCTCCTGGTTCGAGGGCCGGGCCACCGAGGAACGGCCCTCCTGGGGATACGCCCGCTCGCTGGCCGGACGCCTGGCCGGCGCCGACGCCGTGCTGGACATCCAGACCGGCGGCGGCGAAGTACTGGACTTCGCGCTCGGCGCTGCCCGGCGGCCGCCCCGGCTCACCGTCGCCACCGAGGGCTGGCCGCCGAACGCGGCCAAGGCCACCGCCCTGCTCCGCCCGCACGGCGTCGCGGTCGTCGCCGCACCGGAGGACGCGCCGCTGCCGTTCGCGGACGGTGCCTTCGACCTGGTCGTCAGCCGGCACCCCGTCAGGCCGCGGTGGACGGAGATCGCCCGGGTACTGAGCCCCGGCGGCACCTACTTCGCCCAGCACGTGGGCCCCGCCAGCGCCTTCGAACTCGTCGAGTACTTCCTCGGGCCCCGCCCCGAGGCGAGCCGTCGCGACCGTCACCCCGAGGACGAGCGGGCCGCCGCCGAGGCCGCCGGGCTGGAGGTCACCGAGCTGCGGGCGGAGCGGCTGCGGATGGAGTTCCACGACATCGGGGCCGTCGTCCACTTCCTGCGCAAGGTCGTGTGGATGGTCCCGGGGTTCACCGTCGAGGCGTACGGGCCCCGGCTGCGCGCCCTGCACGAGCGGATCGAGACCGAGGGGCGGCCCTTCGTGGCCCACAGCTCCCGGCACCTCGTCGTGGCCCGGCACGCGGACGCACGCGAGGCCCGACGACGCCGCTAATCACGTTTGCACCATTTGCTGCACCTATGACCGATAACTCCACCACGGATCTCCGCGGATCTCCACGGGGTTTCCACATCGTTATCCCGCGCGGCGTCCAGCGACTCGATCGAGCCCCGCCATGTCGCGTAAGTTCGGACCAAGTTGATTCGCGTGAGCAAAGCCGCGTGAGTGGCACCGTGCAGCGGAGGGGGCTGCGCGGTGCCGGGCCACGTGCGCGTTCGCCGGTGACGCCACCCGGCGGGGGAGCCGGGGGCGCTTCACCGGGAGGGGCCGGGGTGTGCGCCGGGCCCTGTGGAACGCCTCTCATGCCACACGCCTTCCATGGGATTCCGCTGTGTTCCGGCCATGATCACGGCGTGAATCGGGAGCCCGCCGGCCAGCGCGGCGTCGCCGGGCGAATTCGGAGAGTAGTTGTTTCGCGCCGATGCACCCAGTAGCCCTTACGAAGGGTTATGGTGGAAACCCCCCCTCGGGCCGGTCCGTATCCCCCCCCCACGGACCGGCCCGTTTTTCTGTGCGGCCGACGCGTGGCCGACGCGTGACCGACGCGTCGCCGGTGGAGGGCCGACGCGCGGCCGGACCGGGCCGTGCGCGCGCCGCCCCGTCCCGGCGGACCCGCGGGGGTGCCGGCGGGTCACGTGTAACGAACAGTTCATCAGCGCGCCGTCATATGCCGGGGCATGGCCGCGCTTCAGACAGGGCATAAAGCAACCAGGTCGACACCCGAACCACGGGTGTCGGTTCTCAGCGGGCGGCACGGGGCCGTCCCGCCCGGGAGGCCCTTTGCACCAGCCCGACCGTGCGGTCTCGGCACGGGAGAAGCAGTGGAGGGCCGGTCCCCGGCCCGTGCGGTGTGTGCATCGCGGCCGACGACCGGTCCAGCCCCACTCCGTCGCTCCCCGACCTCTCCCGAGGGGGTACGTCCTTCCGTGGTGACCAGCGCAAAGCGCCCCAAGCCAGACCGGCGCACCTACGTTCTCGACACCAGTGTCCTGCTGGCCGATCCGAACGCTCTCAGCCGCTTCGACGAGCACGAGGTCGTGCTTCCGATCGTCGTGGTCACGGAACTGGAGGCCAAACGGAACCATCCCGAACTCGGCTACTTCGCCCGGCAGGCCCTGCGGCTGCTCGACGACTGCCGGGTGCGGCACGGCCGCCTGGACGCCCCGATCCCGATCGGGGAGCTGGGCGGGACCCTGCGGGTCGAGCTGAACCACTCGGACCCCAGCGTGCTGCCCAGCGGGTACCGCCTGGGGGACAACGACTCCCGCATCCTCGCGGTCGCCCGGAACCTCCAGGCCGAGGGGTTCGACGTCACCGTCGTGTCGAAGGACCTCCCGCTGCGGATCAAGGCGTCCTCCGTGGGGCTGCTGGCCGAGGAGTACCGGGCCGAACTGGCCATCACGGACTCCGGCTGGACCGGGATGGCCGAGCTGACGCTGCCCGGCGAGCAGGTGGACGTCCTCTTCGAGGAGGGGCACCTCCACGTGCCCGAGGCCGCCGGCCTGCCCGTGCACACCGGGCTGACCATCCAGTCGGAGCGGGGCAAGGCACTCGGCCGGGTCACCCCGGAGGGGAACGTCCGCCTGGTGCGCGGCGACCGGGAGGCGTTCGGCATCAAGGGCCGCAGCGCCGAGCAGCGGATCGCGCTCGACCTGCTGCTCGACCCGGACATCGGGATCGTGTCGATGGGCGGCCGGGCCGGCACCGGCAAGTCGGCGCTGGCACTGTGCGCGGGCCTGGAAGCGGTCCTCGAGCGCCGGCAGCACCAGAAGGTGATGGTCTTCCGGCCGCTGTACGCGGTGGGCGGGCAGGAGCTGGGCTACCTGCCCGGCACCGAGGCCGAGAAGATGAGCCCCTGGGCGCAGGCGGTCTTCGACACCCTCTCGGCGGTCACCAGCCGCGAGGTCATCGAGGAGGTCACCGCGCGCGGCATGCTGGAGGTGCTGCCGCTCACCCACATCCGCGGCCGGTCGCTGCACGACGCGTTCGTCATCGTGGACGAGGCCCAGTCCCTGGAGCGCAACGTCCTGCTGACCGTGCTGTCCCGGATCGGCGCCGACTCACGGGTCGTTCTCACCCATGACGTGGCACAGCGGGACAACCTCCGCGTCGGGCGGTACGACGGTGTCGTCGCCGTGGTGGAGAAGCTGAAGGGGCATCCGCTCTTCGCGCACGTCACGCTGACCCGGTCCGAAAGGTCACAGATCGCGGCGCTCGTCACCGAAATGCTGGAGGACGGCCGCATTTGACACCCGCGTAGAGGCGCCGTCCGGAAAAGGCCAAGAGCCTAGCCGGGCGGCGCCTTCGCGTGCGGGAGTTTCCGTAATTCCCCGGCGACAAACGAGGTGTGAGCTTTCACACGCAACTCAAGATTGCCTCACGCCGTCCGGTTACGGCAGAGTCTCGTTCCTGTCAGGCCCCGCATACGACACACGTGTACCCCCAGCGGTACGCAATCACAGCAGTACCAGGTCAACTCCATAGCCACGTCGTATGCCGCCCGAGCACCACGCGGCGCTCCCCCACCGGGAGTTGCCCACCGGGCCCGCGCCTCCCGTGACCCCGAAGTTGGGGAGGCCAGCGTCAGGGGCACGATCGCGTCCGCGAGGGTCACCGAAGCGGGCGATGCTGGAAGGAAACCGTGTGAGCCGGATCTCGGTCCGGGGATTCGCAGTGGCCTCGGCCACGGCGGTCACCGCTGTCGGAAGCGTCGTCGGTGTTGCCTCGGGCAGCACCATGCAGGGCAACAACGACGCCGAGGCGACGGCCAGTGGCACGACGCTCCTCGCGGACATCCCCGTGGGGCAGCAGGCCCAGGTCCAGACCGCGTCGCTGACGCAGCAGGCCGACGCGCAGGCGATCGCCGCCGATGCGGGCGCCAGGAAGCAGGCGGAGGAGGCGGCACGCAAGGCCGCCGCCCAGACCGCGGTCGCCAAGAAGAAGCAGGCCGACGCGGCGGCCAAGAAGGCCGCGCAGGACGCGAAGGAGCGCGAGGACGCCGACGAGCAGGCCAGCCGCGACGCCACCCGCGACGCCTCCGACTTCTCCGTCCAGAGTTCCTACACCGTCGCCCAGATCCAGTCGATGGCGCGTCAGATGGTGCCGAGCGCGCAGTTCCAGTGCTTCAGCAACATCGTCGACCACGAGTCGAGCTGGAACTACCAGGCGGTCAACGCCTCCTCCGGCGCCTACGGTCTCTTCCAGGCCCTGCCCGCCTCCAAGTACTCCTCGGTCGGCTCCGACTGGCAGACCAACCCGGCCACGCAGATCAAGTGGGGCCTGAACTACATGAACGACCGCTACGGCAGCCCGTGCGACGCCTGGACCTTCTGGCAGGCCAACCACTGGTACTGAGCCGCCCGCGGCCCCGTGCCGCCGCTCAACCCCGCGCAGCCCCTCGCCGTCCTACGGTGAGGGGCTTTCGCATGCGCGCCCTGTACGGTCGGAGCGACGACTCCAGGGGGGAGTGGTGGGGAGAGACGGGGGAAGAGGACGGATCATGTCGCGAGTGCCAGGGTGGATCGGCCGGCTCGGCGCCGGGCTGACCCGGGTGAGCCGGACGCTGGACCAGCGCCGCGCGGAGGCGGAGCGGGAGGACGCCGCCGCCGACGCCGCGGGGACACAGCCGTACGACCAGCGGCCGTACGACCAGCAGCCGTACGACCAGCGGTCCTACGGCCGGCAGTCCGACGAGCAGCAGGCGTACGCGCAGCGGCCGCACGACCACGTACCGCCGCCGCCGGACCACCCGCCCGCCGTCGCCGCCCGGCCCGATCCCGCCCAGGCCGTGCCGTGGGGCGTGCGGGTCGCGGCCGAGGCGGGCTGGCGGCTGCTGGTCCTCGCGGGCACCCTGTGGGTGCTGATGCGGATCATCAGCGCCGTCCAGCTGGTCGTGCTGGCCTTCGTGGCCGCGCTGCTGATCACGGCGCTGCTCCAGCCGACGGTGGGGCGGCTGCGGCGGCGCGGGGTGCCGCGCGGAGTGGCCACGGCGCTCACCGCGATCGGCGGGTTCGTGGTGATGGGCCTGATCGGCTGGTTCGTCACCTGGCAGGTCATGGAGAACATCGACAGCCTCTCCGGCCAGGTCCAGGACGGCATCGACGAGCTGCGCCGCTGGCTGCTCGACAGCCCTTTCCACGTCACCGACAAGCAGATCAACGAGATCGCCGAGAACCTGCGGGACGCCGTCGGCGCCAACACCGACCAGATCACCTCCGCGGGCCTGGAGGGCGTGACGGTCGTCGTCGAGGCGCTGACCGGCATCCTGCTGGCCGTCTTCTCGACCCTGTTCCTGCTCTACGACGGCCGGCGGATCTGGGAGTGGTCGCTGAAGCTGGTCCCGGCCGCCGCCCGGCCCGGCGTGGCCGGCGCCGGTCCGCGGGCCTGGCGGACGCTGACCGCGTATGTGCGCGGCACGGTGATAGTGGCCCTGATCGACGCGGTCTTCATCGGTCTCGGCATCTACTTCCTCGACGTGCCGATGGCCGTGCCGCTGGCCGTGTTCATCTTCCTGGGCGCGTTCGTCCCGCTGGTCGGCGCCGTGGTGTCGGGCGCGCTGGCGGTCGTCGTCGGACTGGTGACGCAGGGCGTGTTCACCGCCGTGATGGTCCTCGTCGTGGTGCTGGCGGTGCAGCAGATCGAGGGGCACATCCTCCAGCCGTTCATCCTGGGGCGGGCGGTGCGCGTCCATCCGCTCGCGGTGGTGCTGTCGGTGTCGGCCGGCGGCCTGGTGGCCGGCATCGGCGGCGCGGTGGTCGCCGTACCGCTGGTCGCGGTGACCAACACCGTCGTGGGCTATCTGCGGGCGCACTCCCGGGAGGCGGCGCTGCGGGGCACGCCGAGGCCGCACGGGGCCACGTCGACGGACGCCGCCCCGGCGGCCGGGAAGCCCCCGCCCGCCGGCCCGCCGCCGGCCTCCGCCTGACGCCATGCCGACGGGCCCCGTCCACCGGGAGGTGGACGGGGCCCGTCGCCGTACCCCGGTACGCAGGACTCCGTACCGGGGTACGCCGGACTACTCGGCGAGGACCGCCTCGGCGTCCAGCGTGGCGCCCACGGCCTGGATCACGGCCGCGATCTTGAAGGCTTCCTGGACGGTCTCCCGGTCCAGGCCCGCCTTGCGGAGCACCTGCTCGTGCGAGTCCAGGCACATGCCGCAGCCGTTGATGGCGGAGACCGCGAAGGACCACAGCTCGAAGTCGACCTTGTCGACGCCCGGGTTGCCGATGACGTTCATCCGCAGCCCGGCCCGCAGGGTGCCGTACTCGTGGTCCGACAGCAGGTGCCGGGTGCGGTAGAAGACGTTGTTCATCGCCATGATCGCGGCGGCCGACTTGGCGGCCGTGTACGCCTCCGGCGTGAGGTTCGCCTTCGCCTCCGGCTCCAGCTCGCGCAGCACGATCGGGGAGCGCGAGGCGATGGCGGTCGCCAGCACGGTGCCCCACAGCTGCTGCGCCGGGAGGTCGGAGTTGCCGATGACCGAGCCCAGGTTGAGCTTCAGGTCCTTGGCGTAGTCCGGTATGGCGGACTTCAGGGTGTCGAGGGACATGTCAGCTCACTCTCCCGACAGCAGCGCGACGGGGTCCAGGGTCTCGTCGCCCTTGGACCAGTTGCACGGGCACAGCTCGTCGGTCTGCAGGGCGTCCAGGACCCGCAGGACCTCCTTGGGGTTACGGCCGACGGAGCCGGCGGTCACCATGGTGAACTGGATCTCGTTGTTCTGGTCCACGATGAAGACGGCGCGCTGCGCGAAGCCGTCCTCGCCCTCGATGCCGAGCGCGCGCATCAGCTCGTGCTTGGAGTCGGCCATCATCGGGAACGGCAGGTCGGTCAGGTCCGGGTGGTCCTTGCGCCAGGCGTGGTGCACGAACTCGGAGTCACCGGAGAAGCCGAGGATCTGGGCGTCCCGGTCGGCGAACTCCTCGTTCAGCTTGCCGAAGGCCGCGATCTCGGTCGGGCACACGAAGGTGAAGTCCTTGGGCCAAGCGAAGACGACCTTCCACTTGCCCTCGTAGGTCTTGTGGTTGATCTGCTCGAACTCCTTGCCCTTCTCCAGCGAGACGCAGGCGGTCAGTTCGAACTCGGGGAACTTGTCACCGACAGTGAGCACACGCTCTCCTTGCAGCGCGGAAACGCCCAGTTTGCAGGCGTTTCCCATGGGTTGGACGGCTCCGATGCTGGCACAGGGTGCATTGATTGCGGAAATAGCTACACTCGGTCGGGTTGATCGGAGGTAGTTATCAGTACGGCCGGTAATAAGCCCAGGCAGCCCAGCCTCGCCCAGCTCCGCGCGTTCGCCGCGGTCGCCGAGCACCTGCACTTCCGCGATGCCGCCGCGGCGATCGGCATGAGTCAGCCCGCGCTCTCGGGAGCGGTCTCCGCCCTGGAGGAGACACTCGGTGTCACCCTCGTCGAGCGTACGACGCGCAGAGTACTGCTCACTCCGGAGGGTGAACGTCTTCTGGTCCGGGCCAAGGCGGTACTGGAGGAAATAGGGGCGCTGACGGAGGAGGCCACGGCCCTGCGCGCCCCGTTCACCGGCGCGCTGCGCCTGGGCGTCATCCCGACCGTCGCGCCGTACGTGCTGCCGGCCGTGCTGCGCCTGGCGCACGAGCGCTACCCGGACCTCGACCTCCAGGTGCACGAGGAGCAGACCGCCAGCCTGCTGGACGGGCTCACCTCCGGCCGCCTCGACCTGCTGCTGCTCGCCGTCCCGCTCGGCATGCCCGGCGTCGTCGAACTGCCCCTCTTCGACGAGGACTTCGTACTCGTCACCCCGCTCGGCCACTGGCTCGGCGGCCGCGAGGGCATCCCGCGCTCCGCGCTGCGCTCGCTCAACCTGCTGCTGCTCGACGAGGGCCACTGCCTGCGCGACCAGGCCCTGGACATCTGCCGGGAGGCCGGACGCGCGGACGTGCCGGCGACCACCACGGCCGCCGGCCTGTCCACGCTGGTCCAACTGGTCGCCGGCGGCCTCGGCGTCACCCTGCTGCCGCGCACCGCGGTCCGGGTGGAGACCTCCCGGGCCGCCGGGCTCCTCACCGCGTACTTCGCCGACCCCGCGCCCACCCGCCGGATCGCCCTGGCGATGCGCGGCGGGGCGGCGCGGTCCGCGGAGTACGAGGAACTGGCGGCCTCCCTGCGGGAGGCGGTACGCACGCTGCCGGTCCGGGTCGTGGACCCGACGCCCTGACGCCCTGACGCCCTGACCGGTCCGGCACCGACGGTTCCGGCCTGCTCCGTACGCGGCCCCGGGCCCTGAACGTCCAGGACCCGGCTGTCCCGCCTGCTCCGTGCGCGGGCCCCCGGGCCCCGGCCGCCGGGCGCCGCCGCCTACTCCGTGCGCAGGCCGTCCGGGCGCAGCATCCGCAGCAGCGGGGGCAGGCTGAGCAGCGTCACCGCCAGGACGACC
Source organism: Streptomyces sp. NPDC090994 (assembly GCF_044768905.1). NCBI lineage: Bacteria > Bacillati > Actinomycetota > Actinomycetes > Kitasatosporales > Streptomycetaceae > Streptomyces > Streptomyces sp. NPDC090994. The sequence goes on along the minus strand of NZ_JBIVWS010000001.1, from coordinate 331,149 downwards.
GCCGCGCCGACGCCGGTCATCGACAGCAGGCTCGGCCAGTCGATCCGGACCGCGGTGCCGGTCATCTTCAGCAGGACCGTGCCGAGCGTCAGCCCCACCACCGCGGAGAGCAGCAGGCCCACCGCGATCGGGACCGCCGTCTGCCACAGCACCGACAGCCCCAGGGTGCGGCGCCGGGTGCCGAAGGCGACCAGGGACGACAGCAGCTTGCGGCGCTCGCGCAGCTGCTCCAGCTGGGTCACCAGCAGGCTCGCGCCGATCAGCGCCAGCACACAGGCGGCGCCGACGAACAGGCCGGTGCGGATGGCCGTGAACCTCTCGCTCCGCGTGGTGGACGACCAGACCTGGGCGTGCGCCAGCGGATCGACGGCCGCGGCGGTGTTGCGCACCCGCTCCTGGACGTCCGGCACCGACCGGTCGAGCCCCAGGTAGACCTCCGTGCGCAGACTCGACAGGACCTTGTCGTCGAGGGCTTTGGGGGTGAACAGGAACCCGGTCGTCGTGTTGTCGATCAGGCCGACGCGTTCGCCGGCCTCCTTGACGCCCTCCGGCACCGTCCACTCGACCCGCGCGCCCGGGACGTCGTCGTACGACGGTTCGAAGTATAGCCGCCGCCCCGGCTCGGCCAGCGTGTCGATGGCCGAGTCGTACGAGGGGTCGAGGACGGCGAAGACGTCGCCGTCCGCGCAGGAGTCCAGCCGGACGATCTGCCGCAGCGCCGTGCAGTCCCCGACCGTCACCTGCTCCGAGTCCTCCGGGTTCATCGGGCGGTCGCCGATGGAGCCCTCGGAGTAGGCGTAGACGTTCTCGACGCCCTTGGTGGACGCGAACTCCGCGGCCGAGGAGGACTGCGCGCTGCCCGACAGGCTCACCTGCATCTGCGCCCGCGTGACGTCCTGCCCGGTGCTCCTGGTGTAGTCGTCGTCCACCCCCGCGAACAGCATCTGCAGGGCGATCGCCCCGGCGACGGCCACCGCCACGCCGTTGACCATGCGGGCCGCGGTGCCGCTGTTCAGCTGGAGGCGCCGGACCGCCAGCTGCCAGGAGACACCGCCCGTGCCGAGCCGGGCGACGAACCGCTCCACGATCCACGGCAGCAGCGCCGTCACGCCGACCAGCAGCAGGACGACGCCGCCGACCACCAGGTACTGGTTGAAGGTGCCGTTGTCGCGGCCCTGGCCGATCATCGGGTAGAGCATCGCCAGACCGGCCAGCGGCATCAGCAGCCGCCACCACAGCCGGCGCCGCGCGGGCCGGGCCGTGCGGACCACGCCGAGCGGCTCGATGACCACCCCGCGCAGCGCGAACAGCGTCACCAGCACCGCCGCCGCCGGGACGGCCACCCCCACCAGCAGGGCCAGCCAGGGCGAGGGGTTCAGATAGCTCGGGAAGACGCTGACGTCGAACACCACGGCCCGGCCCGCTAGCTGCCGGCCGATCAGGAAGAACACCGTGCCGAAGACCAGTCCGAGCACCGAGCCCGCCAGTGCCTCGCCGGCGGCGATCCGCCGGGTCATCAGGGCGTCGGAGCCGACCAGCCGCAGCGCCGCCAGCCGTCGGTCGCGCCGCTCGCCGCCGAACCGCACGGCCGTGGCGATGAACACGGCGACCGGCATCAGCAGCACCACGAACACCACGAGGATCAGCAGCAGCAGTACGGGGTCCAGCTCGTCCGACGACGTGCCGTCGATGGGGCCGAAGTGGTCGATCCTGGTGACGTGGGAGTCGCCGAGGTGCGCGGCGAGTCCCTCGGCGCCCCGGACGAAGGTGAGCTCCTGGGAGCCGACCAGGCCCTCCTCCGCGATGGTGCCGGTGATCCGGTCCGGGAACCGCTCGCGCAGCAGCTTCCCGGAGTCCGACTCCAGCAGCTCCTTCAGCGCGGGGGAGACGAGCATCTCGCCCTCGGCCGGCACGGCGTCCATCCCGGGCGGTACCGGCGCGTCGGGCCCCTCGGGCTCCATCCCGCGGCCCCGGATCTCCTGGTCCCGGAACTCCGTGTCGAGGTCCGCGACCAGCAGGGTGTCGTTCCCCTTCGGGGGGACGGTGGTCACCATCCACGAGATGTCCGTACGGGCGTCCTCCCGGTCGTGCCGGGCGGAGAGCGCGCTCGGGATGGCCGTCGTCAGCAGCAGCAGTGCCACGCCGAGCCCCACGCCGACGGCCGTCAGCAGCGCCCGGGTCCACCCCTCGCGCCCGCCGGTCAGGGTGAACCGGACGCCCAGGGCCAGGTCGCGGCCCCACTGCCGGACGTTCATACGACCCGCTCCATGTCCCGGGACTTCCCGTCCCGTACGACGACCTCGCGGTCCGACCAGGCGGCCACCCGCGCCTCGTGCGTGACCAGCACGACGGCGGCGTTGGTGGACCGGGCGGCCTCGGTGAGCAGCTCCATGACGCGCTCGCCGTTGAGGGAGTCCAGGGCGCCGGTGGGTTCGTCGGCGAAGAGCACGCGCGGGCCGGTGACCAGCGACCGCGCCACGGCGACCCGCTGGCCCTGCCCGCCGGAGACCTCGCCGGGCCGCTTCCTGGCGAGGTCGTCGACCTCCAGGCGTTCCATCCAGCCGAGCGCGGTCCGCTCGGCCTCCTTGCGGGACGTGCCGTTCAGCCGCAGCGGCAGGGCCACGTTCTCCACACAGGTCAGCTCCGGCACGAGCTGGCCGAACTGGAACACGAACCCGAACTCGGTGCGCCGCAGGTGGCTGCGCTGGGCGTCGTTCATGGCGGACAGTTCGCGCCCGTTGTAGGTGATCGTGCCGGAGTCGGGCGGGACGATGCCGGCCAGGCAGTGCAGCAGCGTGGACTTGCCGGAGCCGGAGGGCCCCATCACGGCGACGACCTCGCCGGGGTGGATGGAGAACCCGGCGCCGTCGAGGGCGAGGGTCGGGCCGTAGGCCTTGCGCAGGTCCCGTGCGGTGAGCAGGGAACCGGGGGGAGGGGTCGTCACGGGGTCACCGCCGCACGGAGCTTGTCGAGGCGCGCCGCGGTGAGCTCCAGCCACCGCAGGTCGGCTTCCAGGTGGAACAGGGCGTGGTCGCAGATGAGCTGGTCGGCGAGGTCGCCCTTGCGCTTGCGGTCGGTGAGGACGCGCATGTGGCGCAGGTGCTCGGCGCGCTGCTCGTCGAGGATGTCGGCGGCGTCGCGGTGCGTGAGCAGGGCGAGGACGACCTTGGTGTACAGCGTCGACTGGAGGTAGGGCTCCGGCTTCTCCGGCGTCGCCAGCCACCGTTCGACGTCGGTGATGCCGGCGTCGGTGATCGCGTACCGCTTGCGCTCCGGGCCGCCGCCGGCCTCGATGCCGTCGACCTCCACGAGGCCGTTCTTCAGCAGGCGGGACATCGTCGAATAGACCTGGCCGTAGTGGAGCGGCCGGTCCTGACCGAACTTCTCGTCGAAGGCCCGCTTCAGGTCGTAACCGTGGCGGGGCCCGGACTCCAGGAGACCGAGCAGAGTGTGACCGATGGACATGCCGCGCACTCTACACACGGTGTATACCTGCCGTGTATACGCACTGTGTGCAGTTGGTGAGGGCGGGCGCCGCGTCGCAGGTCGCGGGGTGTTGTCACGGTTCTGTCACCGCTCGCAGGGCCCGGCGCGCCGCCGCTCGGGGAGGGGGCCGGGCGGGGGCCGGGGGTGCGGCGGCAGGGGTTCGGCATCTCGGACGCGCCGCCGGCGGCATAGGTGACATACCTGTTTATTCCGCCCCGCCATGGCAACCCTCGGGCCCTCCCGTACGTCGGTTCCAAAGGGCAGGGGTGCTGATTCTCACGTCCCCAAAAGGCTGGATCGGCGACTCTTTGTCACACCTGGCGGTGCTAGCTTCTTACGCTGACCTGCTGACGGAACCTGTGTGTCTTGTGAGCACACACGAACGAAGCGGAGCGGAACGGGCCCATGGGACGAGCGGAAGAGAGAAGAGCGCGGCAGCGTGGCGGACGCCGCGCGGCGCCCAAGCGCCGCCGTCCACCGGCCGCGAACGGCAAGGGACGGATACGCCGGCTCTTCACCTGGAAGAAGGTCCTCGGGACCTTCCTCGGGCTCTGCCTGCTCGGCATGGGCGCCTTCGTCGTGCTGTACATGATGATCCAGATACCCGAGGGCAACGCCGACGCGACGCTGCAGAGCAACGTCTACAAATACAGCGACGGCACGGTCATGACCCGCAGCGGCGAGCGCAACCGTGAGATCGTCGACCTCTCCAAGGTGCCCAAGGACGTCCAGCACGCCTTCGTCGCCGCCGAGAACAAGACCTTCTACGACGACTCCGGCGTCGACCTCAGGGGCACCGCCCGCGGCCTGCTCAACACCCTCTCCGGCAAGGGCGCGCAGGGCGGCTCGACCATCACCCAGCAGTACGTCAAGAACTACTACCTCACCCAGGACCAGACCGTCACGCGCAAGCTGAAGGAACTGGTCATCTCCCTCAAGCTGGACCAGCAGAAGTCCAAGGACTACATCCTCGCCGGCTACCTGAACACCAGCTACTACGGCCGCGGCGCCTACGGCATCCAGGCCGCCGCCCAGGCCTACTACCGCGTCGACGCCGAAGAGCTGACGGTCGAGCAGGGCGCCTACCTCGCCGCGCTGCTCCAGGCGCCCAGCCAGTACGACTGGGCGGTCGCCACCGAGACCGGCAAGAAGCTGGCCAAGCAGCGCTGGAACTACGTCCTGGACAAGATGGTCGAGCAGGACTGGCTGAGCACCTCCGACCGGCAGGCCGCGAAGTTCCAGGTCCCCGAGGAGCCCAAGGGCGTCGAGGGCATGCAGGGCCAGAACGGTTACCTGGTGGACGCGGCCAACGACGCGCTGGAGGACCAGCTCGTCGCCGCCGGCACCGCCGAGGACAAGGAGCAGGCCGCCGCGATGGTCGAGGCCGGCGGCTGGACCGTCACCCTCAACATCGACAAGAAGAAGCAGGCGGCGCTGGAGAAGTCCGTCAAGCAGCAGCTGACCAGCAAGCTCGACGCCGACGAGCGTGACGTCGACGCCGACGTCCAGGCGGGCGCCGTCTCCGTCGACCCGAAGACCGGCGCGGTCGTGGCGATGTACGGCGGCGTGGACTACCTCAAGCACTACGTCAACAACGCCACCCGCAAGGACTACCAGCCCGCCTCCACCTTCAAGCCGGTCATCCTCGCCGCCGCCGTGGACCAGGACGCCGAGACCCAGGACGGCGTGCCGATCACGGCCAACACGGTCTACGACGGCACCAGCAAGCGCCAGGTCGAGTCCAACGGCACCAAGGTCGGCTTCGCGCCCGAGAACGAGGACGACGTCGACTACGGCGACATCTCCGTCCAGACGGCCATGAACAAGTCCGTCAACTCCGTCTTCGCGCAGATGGGCGTCGACGTCGGCATGGACCAGGTGGTGGACGTCGCCGCCGACCTCGGCATGGACGACGACCTGCAGGCCGTACCGGCCCAGACCCTGGGCAGTATGGGCGCCAGCCCGCTCCAGATGGCCGGCGTCTACGCCACCCTCGACAACCACGGCAAGAAGGTCACCCCGGCCATCGTGAAGTCGGTCGAGCACAACTCCCGCGCGGTGGAGTTCCCCGACCCGATCGGCGAGCAGGTCATCAGCCGCGAGGCCGCCGACACGGTGACCAGCGTGCTGACCGGCGTGGTCGACGACGGTACGGCCAAGACCTCCGTACGGGACAACCCGATGCGCGACGGCCAGCAGGTGGCCGGCAAGACCGGTACCTCCGACAACAACAAGTCGGCCTGGTTCACCGGCTTCACCCCCAAACTGGTCACCTCGGTCGGCCTGTTCGGCGAGGACGCCAAGACCCACGGCCAGGTCGCGATGTACGGCGCGGGCGGCGAGGACCGCGTCAACGGCGGTGGGTTCCCGGCCCAGATCTGGGCGGCGTACACGTTCGGCGTGATGGACAAGACCAGCAAGTTCGACCTGGACACCAAGCAGGGCGCGGCGGTCGCGCCCAGCACGTCGGCGCCGCCGACCGAGACGACCTCGTCGCCGCCCGCGGAGGAGACGACCTCGGCTCCGCCCAAGGACGAGGAGACGACGTCGGCGCCGCCCACCGACGAGGAGACGACCACCACGCCGCCCCCGGACGACGAGACCACGACGCCCCCGCCGGACGACGAGGAGACCACCACGCCTCCGCCGACGGACGAGGAGACCGACGAGGAGGACGACGGCTTCCCGGGCGGCGACTGGTAGCCGGCGGACGGACGCGGGACGGAAAAGGGGGAGGGCGCCCGGTGCACACCGGGCGCCCTCCCCCTTTTCCGCTTCCGTACGCTCAGCCGTGGTTCAGCTCGAACCACACCACCTTGCCGGTGCTCAGCCGGGTCGCGCCCCAGCGCCGGGCCAGCCGGTTCACCAGGTACAGCCCGCGCCCGCCCTCGTCGGTGGCGCGGGCCTGCCGGAGGCGCGGCAGCTGCGGCACGTCGTCGCCGACCTCGCAGCGCAGCACGTCGGTCCGCAGCAGCCGCAGGGTTACCGGGCGGGAGGCGTACCGCACCGCGTTGGTGACGACCTCGCTGACCAGCAGCTCGACGGAGTCGGTCAGCTCCTCCAGGCCCCAGCGGGCCAGCGCGTGCCGGGCCAGCCGGCGGGCCCGGCCGGGCGCCGCGTCCTCCGGCTCCAGGTACCAGTACGCCACGTCGCTCGGCGCGATCCCGTCGAAGCGGGCGGCGAGCAGCGCGATGTCGTCGTCCCGGTCGCCCGGCCCGAGCATGTCCAGCACCTCGTCGCACAGGGCTTCCAGGGGCGGCGAGTGGTCCGGGCCGGTCAGCTGGGCGGTCGCGGCGAGCTTCTCCCGCAGCTGCTCTATGCCGGTCCACACGTCCCGCAGGCGGGACTCGACCAGCCCGTCCGTGTAGAGCAGCAGCGTCGCGCCGGCCGGCGCGTCCAGCTCGACGGCCTCGAAGTCGACGCCGCCGACGCCGATCGGGGCGCCCGGCGGCACCCGCAGCACCTCGGCCCGGCCGCCCAGGTGCAGCAGGACGGGCGGGGGATGGCCGGCGTTGGCGATGGTGATGCGGTGCGAGACCGGGTCGTAGACCGCGTACAGGCAGGTCGCCATGCGGTCCGTGCCCAGCCGCTGGGCCTGCTCGTCGAGGTGGTGCAGCACCTCCTGCGGCGGCAGGTCGAGCCCGGCGAGGGTCTGCGCGGTGGTGCGCAGCTGGCCCATGATGGCCGCCGACGTCATGGAGTGGCCCATCACGTCCCCGACGACCAGCGCGACCCGGCTGCCGGGCAGCGGGATCGCGTCGTACCAGTCGCCGCCTACCCGGGCCGTCTCGGCGGCCGGGAGGTAGCGGGAGGCCAGCTTGACGCCGGTGCAGCGCGGCAGGTTCTCCGGCAGCATCGTGCGCTGCAACTCGTCGGCGATGTACGCCTCGCGGCCGTACAGCACCGCCTTGTCGATGCCCAGCGCGCTGTGCGTGGCGAGCTGCGCGGCCACCAGCAGGTCGTCGGCCTCGAAGGCGGCCCGCTCCGGACGGCGCAGGAACAGCGCGGCGCCGATCACCCGGCGCCGGCCGCGCAGCGGCGCCAGGACGGCACGCCGTCCGTCGGGCAGCGGGAGGTCGCTGAGGTCGCCGAGGAGTTCGGGCAGGGCGGCGCGGGCCGCGGGCGCGTCCGTGAAGACCGGCCGCACCCCGCGCAGCACCTCGGCCAGCGCGCTGCCCGGCCGCACCTCGCACAGCTCCGCGCCGACCGCGTCCAGGTCGGCCGGTTCGGGCTGGACCGGCGGCATGAACCCGCCCTCGGTGTCCCGCTCGGCGGGGATGCGGTCGGTGCGGCGCAGCCGCAGCACCAGCGGACCGGTGGGCCGCTCGTCGCCGACCGGCAGCGGCTCGCGCAGATAGACCAGGATCGCGTCGGCGAACGTGGGCACGGTCGCCCGGCACAGCCCCATCACGATCTCGTCCAGGTCCATGCCCCGGGCGATCCGCCGGGTGGCGGCGCCCACGAAGCGCAGCCGGTCCCCGTCCCGCCGCATCGGCGTGGGCTGTCCCGGCGGCAGCGGCTGCCCGCTGCGCCGCTCGGACCCGGCCGGCTCGGCCGGGACTCCGCCGGGCGGGGCCGGGACGCCCTCCGGCACCGGTACCGGCCGCGGGCGGTGCGCGTCGGGTCCGGCCGGCTGCTCGGTGCCCGGCTGGGCGTGCTCGGACACGTCGACGGGGTCCCCGCCCACCGCGGCGGCGGCCACGGGCGGCATGGACGGTGGAGTGTCCCCGCCGGGACCCTGGGCCGGCAGCGCGGCGTCGGGGGCGCGCGGTGGCGCCGGGGTGTGCAACAGCGCCCCGCGGGGGTCCGTGGGGTCGTTGCCCGCCTGGGGGCGCTCGAAGGAGATCGGGTGCTCCGTCACGCGTGTCGAATCCATCCGTCCGCGACTGCGCGCCGCGCGTGCAGTTCGTCCCGCAGAAGTCCCGATACCCGCAACGCGCGCCCCGGGAACGGAATTCCCGCGCGGTCGGAGGCTGTTCCTGGACTGCCGCCGGGCCTGCCGTGATACGCGCCGGCGCTGCCCTCGTACCCCTCGCTCACGTCCTGCCGCCCCTCGGTGACGTTCGGTCAAGCCCTGCGTGTGCCACGCCTGTTGCCACCGCGAGCCCTTGCGGAGGACGATCCTACGTTTGTTGCCCGGGGGCGTTTCAAGGGTCTCACGAGGACACGTGCGCGGGCGTGCGATCCCAGTCCGCCGGAAGGGCCGGTACCGGCCACGCCGGGTCCGGCCGCCAGTGCTGCCAGCCGTCCGCGAACGGCGCCCCCCAGGCGCGGATCACCTCCACCGCGGCCCGCCCGGCCTCCCGTACCCGCCCGGCGAGGGCCGCGTCCATCAGCCCGTCCCGCTGGGCCTGCGCGAACTCGTCCTCGTCCCGCCAGTGCCAGGTGCGGTCCGGGTGGACGGAGATGTCCAGGAAATGGTCCTCGGAGTCGACCCCGCCGGCCCAGCGGGCCAGCGGCTCCTCCAGGTTCACGTACCAGTTCTTGAACTCCCAGCCCGGCTCCCAGAACAGCCACACCGACCAGGGCTCGCCGGGCCGGGCCAGCTTCAGCACACCGGTGCCGAACCAGCGGTCGCGCTGCACGGTCCGGGGTCTGGTGTAGCGCGTGGACAGGGGTTCCCGGTGCAGGGGGGTGCCGTCGGCCAGTACGGGCTTGACGCACTCGGTGCCGGGGGCCAGCCAGACGGCGAGCAGGTCGGCGTCGTCGCGTACGACGGTGACGGGGCGGGCGATGTGCGGGCGGGGGCCGCCGTTCTCCCGGTAGCGCCACAGGATCTGGCTGCCGGGTGTCCAGAACACCGCCCGCCCGTCCGTCCCCGTCGCCGTGTTCACCGTCTCACCGTCTGCCATGGACAGATATTAGGTGCCCCGGGCACCCGGCGCTGCGGCATCCGTCACGCCGGGGCACCGGGAGGGGGCGCGGGCGGGACGGAGTGCGCCGGTCAGGGCCGGGCGGAACCGGTCGGGACAGACCGGGATCGGTCAGGGCCGGGTCATCCGCAGCACGTCCAGCGCCTCGTCGAGCTGCTCCTCGGTCAGGGCGCCACGCTCCACGTAGCCGCTCTCCACGACGACCTGACGGATCGTCTTCCGCTCGGCGAGGGCCTTCTTGGCGACCTTGGCGGCCTCCTCGTACCCGATGTACTTGTTCAGCGGCGTGACCACGGACGGCGAGGACTCGGCGTACTCGCGGGCCCGGTCCCGGTGGGCGACGATCCCGTCCACGGTCCGGTCGGCCAGCAGCCGCGAGACGTTGGCGAGCAGCCGCACGGACTCCAGCACGTTCTTGGCGATGACCGGCAGCATCACGTTCAGCTCGAAGTTGCCGGCCGCGCCCGCCGTCGCCACGGTGGCGTCGTTGCCGACGACCTGGGCGGCGACCATCAGCACCGCCTCCGGAACGACCGGATTCACCTTGCCCGGCATGATGGACGACCCCGGCTGGAGGTCGGGCAGCGAGATCTCCGCGAGCCCGGTGCGCGGTCCCGACGCCATCCACCGCAGATCGTTCGCGATCTTCGTCAGTCCGACCGCGATGGTCCGCAACTGCCCGCTGGTCTCCACGATCCCGTCCCGGGCGCCCTGCGCCTCGAAGTGGTCCCGTGCCTCGGTCAGCGGGAGCCCGGTGACGCGGGCCACCTCCGCGATGACGGCGGCGGAGAACCCGGGCGGCGTGTTGATCCCGGTCCCGACCGCCGTACCGCCCAGCGGCAGTTCGGCCAGCCGGGGCAGCGAGGCGTGCAGCCGCTCGACGCCGTACCGCACCTGGGCCGCGTACCCGCCGAACTCCTGCCCCAGCGTGACCGGCGTGGCGTCCATCAGGTGCGTACGCCCCGACTTCACCACGTCGGCGAACTCCTCCGCCTTGCGTTCCAGAGCCGCCGCCAGGTGCTCCAGGGCCGGGATCAGGTCCCGGCTGACGGCGGCGGTGGCGGCGATGTGGATGGAGGACGGGAAGACGTCGTTGGACGACTGGGAGGCGTTGACGTGGTCGTTGGGGTGGACGTCCCGCCCGAGCTGCTCGGTCGCCAGGGTGGCGAGGACCTCGTTGGTGTTCATGTTGGACGAGGTGCCGGAGCCGGTCTGGAAGACGTCGACGGGGAAGTGGTCGTCCCACTTCCCCCCGGCGACCTCACCGGCCGCCTCCTGGATCGCGCCGGCGATCTCCTCGTCCAGCACCCCCAGCTCGGCGTTGACCTTCGCCGCGGCCCCCTTGATCCGGGCGAGCGCCTCGATGTGCGCCCGCTCGATCCGCTGCCCGGAGACGGGGAAGTTCTCGACGGCCCGTTGGGTCTGCGCGCGCCACTTGGCGTCGACGGGGACGCGGACCTCGCCCATGGAGTCGTGCTCGATGCGGTAGTCGCTCATGTCCGGTACAGCGAACGGCACCGGCCCGTTGTTCCTGGACGAGGTCCGTCCGGGTCAGGCCAGCCCCGGCCCCCGCACCGGGATCGACGTGAACGTCGGCTGCGGCGCCGGGTCCTGGAAGAAGTCGTTGCCCTTGTCGTCCACGACGATGAACGCCGGGAAGTCCTCGACCTCGATCTTCCAGACCGCCTCCATCCCCAGCTCCTCGTACTCGACGACCTCGACCTTCTTGATGCAGTCCTGCGCCAGCCGCGCCGCCGGCCCGCCGATCGACCCGAGGTAGAAGCCGCCGTGCGCCCCGCACGCGTCGGTGACCTGCTTGCTGCGGTTGCCCTTGGCGAGCATCACCTTGGAGCCGCCCGCCGCCTGGAACTGCTCGACGTAGGAGTCCATGCGCCCGGCGGTCGTAGGCCCGAAGGACCCCGACGCGTAGCCCTCCGGTGTCTTCGCGGGGCCCGCGTAGTACACCGGGTGGTCCTTCAGGTACTGCGGCATCTCCTCGCCCGCGTCCAGCCGCTCCTTGATCTTGGCGTGCGCGATGTCGCGGGCCACGACCAGCGGGCCGGTCAGCGACAGCCGCGTCTTGACCGGGTACTTGGTCAGCTCGGCGAGGATCGCGTCCATCGGCTGGTTGAGGTCGATCTCGACGACGTCACCGTCGGACTCCAGCTGCTCGTCCGTCGTCTCCGGCAGGAACCGCGCCGGGTCGGTCTCCAGCTGCTCCAGGAAGACGCCCTCGGCGGTGATCTTCGCGACGGCCTGCCGGTCGGCGGAGCAGGAGACGGCGATCGCGACCGGGCAGGACGCCCCGTGCCGCGGCAGCCGCACCACCCGCACGTCGTGGCAGAAGTACTTGCCGCCGAACTGCGCCCCGATCCCGATCTTCTGCGTCAGCTCGAAGACCTTCTCCTCCAGCTCCTTGTCCCGGAAGCCGTGCCCCAGCTCCGAGCCCTCGGCCGGGATCTCGTCCAGGTAGTGCGCGGAGGCGTACTTCGCGGTCTTCAGCGCGTACTCGGCCGACGTACCGCCGACGACGATCGCCAGGTGGTACGGCGGGCAGGCGGCCGTACCGAGCGAACGGATCTTCTCCTCCAGGAACTTCATCATGGAGGCCTCGTTCAGGACGGCCTTCGTCTCCTGGTAGAGGAACGACTTGTTGGCCGAGCCGCCGCCCTTCGCCATGAACAGGAACTTGTAGGCGCCGCCGTCGGTCGCGTACAGCTCGATCTGCGCGGGGAGGTTGGAGCCGGTGTTCTTCTCCTCCCACATGGTGAGCGGGGCCATCTGGGAGTAGCGCAGGTTCAGGTTCTGGTAGGCGTCGTAGATGCCCCGGCTCAGGGCCTCCTCGTCGCCGCCGGCCGTCAGCACGTTCTGGCCGCGCTTGCCCATCACGATCGCCGTGCCGGTGTCCTGGCACATGGGCAGCACGCCCGCCGCCGCGATGTTGGCGTTCTTCAGCAGGTCCAGCGCGACGAACTTGTCGTTGGACGACGCCTCGGGGTCGTCGATGATCCGGCGGAGCTGGGCCAGGTGGGCGGGGCGCAGGTAGTGCTGGATGTCGTGGACGGCCTCCTCGGCCAGCTTGCGCAGCGCCTCCGGCTCCACCTTGAGGAACGTACGCCCGTCGGCCTCGAAGGTGGAGACACCCTCGGAGGTCACCAGCCGGTACGGGGTGGTGTCCTCTCCCTGGGGGAGCAGATCGGTGTACACGAACTCAGGCATGTCGCCCATTCCTCACTCGACAGACGGCCGCTGGCCTCCATTGGCAGCGTCCACCAGCGTAGAACCTGCCGGGAACGGCGAACTTGTGAGGTTGTCCTCAGTAATCCCGGACCAGGGGTAGTCGCGATCTATCGCGTTTCGGTACGCTGCTGCCGTGGACCTTCACAAGCACGCCCCGCAGCAGGACGTCCCGACCCCCGTCACCGAGCTGCGCGCCTCGGACGCCGACCGGGACCGCATCGCCGACATGCTCCGCGAGGCGCTCGCCGAGGGGCGCCTCACCGCCGACGAGCACGCCGAGCGCATCGAGGGCGTGCTGGCCGCCAAGACCGTGGGTGAGCTGGACGTGTTCGTACGGGACCTGCCCGCCGCCCACGAGCGGCGCGCGTTTGCCGCCGCTCCGTCGCGCCCGCCCGTGCCCGGCGTGCTACCCGCCGACCCGGACGACCGCGTCGTCGCGGTGTTCAGTGCCGCCGTCCGCAAGGGCCGCTGGCGGGCGGGCCGCCGTATCCACGCGTACGCGGTCTTCGGCAGCGTCGAGATCGACCTCGGCGAGGCGGTCTTCGAGTACCAGCAGGTGGTGGTCAAGGCGGTCTCGGTCTTCGGCAGCGTCGAGGTCCGCGTCCCGGAGAACGTGACGCTGCGCGGCGCGGGCGGCGCCGTGCTCGGCAGCTTCGAGGTGGACACGGCCGACGCGACGGACCCCGCGGCCCCCGTGGTCCACGTGGACGGCTGGGCCGTGCTGGGCAGCGTCGAGGCCCGCCCGAAGCGGGGCAGCCGTGTGGTGGACATCCTCGACCGGGTGCAGCGCAAGGTCGACCGGCATGTGCGCAAGCATCTGGGGCACTGACGTTTGGGGCACTGACGTTGCCCTTGCGAAGTCCGGGGGCGGACCGGGCGGTTCGGGACCCAGTGCATAGGCGCGCGTACAGCGGGTAAGGCTTGCTGCATCGTCTCTCGCTCGCGAAGCCGTCGTCAGGAGTAGACCGTGCTGCAACCGCCGCCTTCGTCCCTGCAGGCAGCCGCCGTTCCGGCCCAGCGGGTGCCGACGCGAGACCGGGACCAGGACGCCCCCTGGCACACCGAGGCGGTGTGCCGCCGCGACGAGGCGGGCCTGTTCTTCGCACCCTCCAAGGAACCGACCGCCGCCCGGCTCTCCCGCGAGGAGGCGGCCAAGCGCGTCTGCGCGCGCTGTCCCGTCATGGTCGAGTGCCGCGAGCACGCCCTGCTCCAGCCCGAGCCCTACGGCGTCTGGGGCGGCCTCACCGCCGCCGAACGCCGCGTGGTCCTGGCCCGCAGGCGCCGCCGCGACCTGGAACTGAAGAAGGCGGCCCGCACGACGGGCCAGATAGCGGCGGCCGGATGACCCGCACAGCGGCGGCCGGATGACCCGCACAGGGGCGGCCGGATGACCCGCCGCGCGTGACGGGGGCACCCTCTCCGCACAGAGGGTGCCCTTGTCACGCGGGGGGGCGAGGTGGCCCTGGAGCGGCGGGGAACCGCTCGACCGGCCCCGGACTACCCGCGGTCGGTCACTTGGCCTGGTCGAAATTGACCGCGCTGTACGCCCGCAGCTTGCTCAGCCGGTGCTCGGAGTCGATCCGCCGCACCGTCCCCGACTTCGACCGCATCACGATCGAGTCCGTCGTGGCCGTCTCCGACCGGTACCGGACCCCCCGCAGCAGCTCGCCGTCCGTGATGCCGGTGGCGACGAAGAAGACGTTCTCGCCGGTGACGAGGTCCTCCGTGGTCAGCACCCGGTCCAGATCGTGCCCCGCGTCCAGCGCCCGCTGCCGCTCCGCGTCGTCCTTCGGCCACAGCTTGCCCTGGATCGTGCCGCCCAGGCACTTCACCGCGCAGGCCGAGATGATGCCCTCGGGGGTGCCGCCGACGCCGAGCAGCAGGTCGATGCCGGTGCCCTCGCGCAGCGCCAGGATGGAGCCGGCCACATCGCCGTCCGAGATCAGCTTGATGCGCGCGCCGGTCTCCCGGACCTGCTGGATCAGGCTCTGGTGCCGGGGCCGGTCCAGGATGACGACCGTGACGTCCTCGGGCGTGACCCGCTTGGCCTTGGCGACCCGGCGGATGTTCACGGAGACCGGTGCGTTGATGTCGACGAAGTCGGCGGCCTCGGGGCCGGTGACCAGCTTGTCCATGTAGAAGACGGCCGACGGGTCGAACATGGAACCCCGCTCGGCGGCGGCCAGCACGGCGATCGCGTTGGTCATGCCGTTCGCGGTCAGGGTGGTGCCGTCGATCGGGTCGACCGCGATGTCGACCTCGGCGCCGGTGCCGTCGCCGACCCGCTCCCCGTTGAACAGCATCGGGGCCTCGTCCTTCTCCCCTTCGCCGATGACGACGACGCCGTTCATCGACACGGTCTGGACGAGGGTCCGCATGGCGCGCACCGCGGCACCGTCGGCGCCGTTCTTGTCGCCGCGCCCGACCCAGCGGCCCGCGGCCATCGCCGCCGCCTCGGTCACGCGGACCAGTTCCATCGCGAGGTTGCGGTCGGGAGCCTCGGCGGGCACGTCCAGTTCGGAGGGAAGATGATGATGTTCGGTCATCGAAACGCACCTTTCTGTACGACGACGGCCGGATGAGGGTATGACCATGACTCTATCGCCAGTCTGTCTGGATGAGCAGGGGACCCCACGGATGAGCGCCCCGGGCACCTGCGACGATAGGGGGCGTGGCAGGTAGAAACGGCAAGCAGAAGACCGCTCGGAACATGATCTACTCGCTGGGCGTGACCGTCCTGGCGGGGCTGGTCATGTGGGCCTTCGTCCCGCACGACGACAAGGAGCCCGACCTCCAGCGGGTCGACTACCGGGTGGAGCTGCTCACCGCCCGCCGTGCCGCGCCGTACCCGGTGGCCGCGCCCGAGGGGCTCCCCGCGGAGTGGAAGGCGACCTCGGTCCGCTACCAGGGCACCGAGTCCGACACCTGGCACCTGGGCTTCCACCTCCCGGACGGCCAGTACGTACAGGTCGAGCAGTCGACGGGGAAGGTGTCCGCCTTCATCGAGGAGGCGAGCCAGGGCGCGACGGCGACCGACGTCACCGAGGAGATCGACGGCCGCTCCTGGACGCGCTACACGGGCGGCCGGTACAAGGCCCTGGTGCTGAAGGACACGGAGGGCGTCAAGGGCGCGACGACGGTCGTGGCCGGCACCGGCTCCTTCGGCCAGCTGACGAAGATGGCGGCGGCGCTGAAGATGTCCTGAAGGGCTGGGCGTCCTGAACGGGTGTGGCCCCGGGAACCCGACCGGGTTCCCGGGGCCACACCCGTACTGCTGGTACGGCTGCTCAGACGGTGGTGACGACCTCGTCGTACGCCAGCCGCGGGGAGCGCGGGTACCAGGCGTCGGGGCCCGGCTTGCCGATGTTGACGATCATCAGCGGGGTGTGGTCGTCGTCCAGGAACTCCTTGCGGACGCCCTCGAAGTCGAAGCCGGTCATCGGACCGGCGGCCAGGCCCGCGGCGCGGACGCCGACGATGAAGTATCCGGCCTGGAGGGCGGCGTTCAGCGCGGCGGCGTTCTCGCGGGCGGCGCGCTCGGCGAAGAAGGCGTCCTTGGCCTGCGGGAAGTGCGGGAACAGCGTCGGCAGTTCCTCGTGGAACTCGTTGTCCGCGGAGAGGATGGCGACCAGCGGGGCGGACGCGGTCTTGGCGGCGTTGCCCTCGGACATGTGCCGCACCAGGCGCTCGCGGGCCTCGGGGGAGCGGACCAGGGTGACCCGCAGCGGGGACTGGTTGAAGGCGGTCGGACCGAACTTGACCAGGTCGTAGATCGCCTGCACCTGCTCCTCGGTCACCGGCTCGTCGGTGAAGGTGTTCGCGGTGCGGGCCTCGCGGAACAGCAGGTCCTGGGCGGCGGGGTCAAGAACGAGAGACATGCGTGATCTTCCTCGAAGTGCGGATCCGTTGACTCCGACGACGGTACGCCAGGGAAGTTCAATGTTCAACCAATACGGGAACCGCGTGTTCCGCCTCACACGGCCCGCTGGGGCCGGGGGTGAGGTGGATCACAGTGATTCGTCGAACAGTTCGAGCGGCGGCTGGGGTCATCACTCATGACCACGAACACCCCGCCACCCGAGCAGATGGGACCATCCCGAGATGACCACCGACGCCGTGAAGGGCCCCGCCAGCTACTTTCCGTCGATCGAGAAGAAGTACGGCCGCCCGATCGCGGAGTGGAAGGAGCTGATCCGCTCATCGCCCCTGACCCGGCACATGGAGCTGGTCGCCTGGCTGAAGACCGAGCACGGCCTCGGCCACGGCCACGCCAACGCCCTGGTCGCACACACGCTGGCCGAGGACACCGGGAAGTAGGCGGCGGGGGAGGGGCCCCGCCGGTACGGCGTGGGCCGGGAGGCCAGGTGTATTGACCCGCGGGGTTGTTCACACCGCACTGGGCGGCCACCCACCGGTCAGCCGCGTTGACAACCCCGCGGGTCCATACACCTAGGAGGCGGCGTCCTCCGGGTCCTCGGCCCCCGCCTCCTCGGCCCCCGCCTCCTCGGCCAGGGCCGCGTCCAGCCGCGCCCGGGCCCCGTCCAGCCGGCGCCGGCATGCCTTCGCCAGCTCCTCGCCCCGCTCCCACAGGGCCAGGGACTCCTCCAGCGTCGTACCGCCCGCCTCCAGGCGCCGTACGACCTCGATCAGCTCGTCCCGGGCCTGCTCGTAGCCGAGCGCCTCGGCACGGGCCGCCGTCTGTTCCACCTCGCTGGTCATCCCCTCACCCTATGCGTCGACGCGTACGGAGAAATCGCCCTCGGAGACCCGCGCGCGCAGCGTCTCGCCCGCCGCCACCTCGGCGGGGTCCCGGACCGCCTGGCCGTCGGCCCGCTGGAGCACCGCGTACCCCCGCTTGAGGGTCGCGGCGGGGGAGAGGGCCACCACGCGCGCGTGCGTGTGCGTCAGCTCGGAGTCGGCGCGGTCCAGGTGGTGGCGCAGGGTGCGCCGGCCCCGCTCCAGCAGGGCCGTCACCTGCTCCGCGCGCTCGTCGATCATGCGGTGCGGGTCCTGTATCGACGGCCGGGCCAGCGCGTGCGCCAGCCCCCGCTCCTCGCGGTCGACGAACGCCGCCACACAGCGCCGCGCCCGGTCCCGCAGCAGCCGTACCCGCTCGTACTCCTCCCCGACGTCCGGCACCACCTTCTTGGCGGCGTCGGTCGGTGTGGAGGCGCGCAGGTCGGCCACGTGGTCCAGGAGCGGGTTGTCCGGCTCGTGCCCGATGGCGGAGACCACCGGCGTACGGCACCCGGCGACCACGCGGACCAGCTGCTCGTCGGAGAACGGCAGCAGGTCCTCCACGCTGCCGCCGCCGCGCGCCACGACGATCACGTCCACCTCGTCCATCGCGTCCAGCTCCCGCACGGCCTGGACGACCTGCGGCACCGCGTGCACGCCCTGCACGGCGACGTTGCGCACCTCGAAGCGGACGGCGGGCCAGCGGTGCCGGGCGTTCTCCAGCACGTCCCGCTCGGCGGCCGAGGCGCGCCCGCACACCAGGCCGACGAGGTGCGGCAGGAACGGCAGCGGCTTCTTGCGCTCCGGCGCGAACAGCCCCTCGCGCGCGAGTGTCTTCTTGAGCTGTTCGAGCCGCGCCAGCAGCTCGCCCACCCCCACCGGCTTGATCTCGGCGGCCCGCAGCGACAGCTGCCCGCGCGGCGCGTACCACTCGGGTTTGGCGCGGACCACCACCCGGGCGCCCTCGCCGATCACGTCGGCGACCGCGTCGAAGACCTGCCGGTAGCAGGTGACGCTCACCGAGATGTCGTGCGAGGGGTCGCGCAGGGTCAGGAACACCACCCCCGCGCCCGGCCGCCGCGACAACTGGGTGATCTGCCCCTCGACCCAGATCGCGCCGAGCCGGTCGATCCAGCTTCCGATGAGCCGCGACACCTCGCCCACGGGCAGCGGGGACTCCGGACTCGTGTTCACAGCCATGCGGCGAGCGTAACGGGCCCCACCGACACGCCGGGGACGAGCGACCCGCAGCCGCCGGCCACAGCCCCTTCACGGCGACGGTGACGGCCGCCCCCGCTGCGCCACCAGCACCACCAGCCCGATCACCAGCCAGACCGCCCCCACCACCTGCGCCGTCCCCGACGCCTCCACGATCACCGCCACCGTGATCGCCGCGCCGACGACCGGCACCAGCACATGCCGCCACCAGCTCACCGGGCCACCCCGGCGGCGCACCGCGAACCACCCCACCACGCTCGCGTGCAGCAACGTGAACGCGGACAGCGCGCCGAGGTTGACCACCGTCGTCAGATGGTCGAGGCCATCGTCCCGCCGGGCCGCCCACACCGCCGCGACCAGCGTGATCACCGCCGCCACCAGCAGTGCGACCCGCGGCACACCGGAGTACGTGCGGGACAGCACCCCCGGCAGCCGCCGGTCCCGGCCCATCGCGAACAGCAGCCGCCCGGCCGCCGCCTGCCCGGCCAGCGCCGCGAACGCCGCGCCGATCGCCTTGCTCACCGCCACCAGATCGTGCAGCCACGTCCCCACCGACGCGTCCACCGTGTCGTAGAACGCCGAGCCCTGCCCGTCCGGCCCGGCCGCCAGCTCCGCCGACGACATCGGCGCCAGCAGTGCCGCCAGATACGTCTGCGCCACGAACAGCACCCCGGCCAGCGCCAGGCAGAACAGCAGCGCCCGCGCCACCTTCGCCGACCCGCCGGTCACCTCCTCCGCGAACGTCGCGATCGCGTCGAAGCCCAGGTACGACAGCACCGCCACCGACACCGCCCCGACCACCGCCGACAGCGCGAACGCCCCCTGCGTCCCGTCCCCGCTCAGCGGCGACAGCCACCCGCGCTCCGCCCCGTCCCGCACCAGCACCACGACCGCCGCCACCACGAACACCAGCAGCACCACGATCTCCATCACCAGCACCGCGAACCCCACCCGGGCCGCCGCCCGCACCCCCCACAGGTTCAGCAGCGTGGTGACGAGGACGGCCAGCGCCGTCCACACCCAGCGCGACACCTCCGGGACCAGCTCGTTCATCGCGATGCCGGAGAACAGATAGGCCACCGCCGGGATGAGGACGTAGTCCAGCATCGCCATCCAGCCGGCCACGAACCCGGCCCCCTTGCCGAGCCCCGCCCGCGCGTACGCGAACACCGACCCCGCCTGCGGCACCACCCGCACCATCTGCGCGTAGCTGAACGCGGTGAACGCCATCGCCACCGTCGCCACGAGGTACACCAGCGCCACCGCGCCGTGCGACTTGGCGTCCAGCGTGCCGAAGACGCCGACGGGCGCCATCGGCGCGATGAACAGCAGCCCGTAGACCACCAGGTCGCGGAAGCCCAGCGTGCGCCGCAGCTCCCGTCGTTCCCCGGCCCCCGGGGCCGTCGTGCCGGTCTCGGACATCGCGCCTCCGCCCCTGCTCGTACACCGTCTCGCCAGTCTCTCCGCCGATACGCCCCCCACGCGATCTCCGACCCGCCGAACGCGCCCGTACGATGGACCGCATGACTGCTTCGCCTGGCCGCCGTGTCCTGCTCGCCGCCCCCCGTGGCTACTGCGCGGGTGTGGACCGCGCCGTGATCGCCGTCGAGAAAGCGCTGGAACAGTACGGCGCTCCCGTCTACGTCCGGCACGAGATCGTCCACAACAAGTACGTCGTGCAGACCCTGGAGAAGAAGGGCGCCGTCTTCGTCGAGCGCACGGAGGAGGTCCCGCCGGGCAACATCGTCATGTTCTCGGCGCACGGCGTGGCCCCCGTCGTCCACGAGGAGGCCGAGCGCGGCCGGCTCGCCACCATCGACGCGACCTGCCCCCTGGTCACCAAGGTCCACAAGGAAGCGGTCCGCTTCGCCAAGGACGACTACGACATCCTCCTGATCGGCCACGAGGGCCACGAGGAGGTCATCGGCACCTCCGGCGAGGCACCCGAGCACATCCAGCTCGTCGACGGCCCCGGCGACGTCGCCAAGGTCGAGGTCCGGGACGAGTCCAAGGTGGTCTGGCTCTCCCAGACCACCCTCTCCGTCGACGAGACCATGGAGACCGTCGACGCGCTGAAGGAGAAGTTCCCCCAGCTCATCTCCCCGCCCAGCGACGACATCTGCTACGCCACGCAGAACCGTCAGCTCGCGGTGAAGCAGATGGGCGCCGAGGCCGACCTCGTCATCGTCGTCGGCTCCCGCAACTCCTCCAACTCCAAGCGGCTGGTCGAGGTCGCCAAGCAGGCCGGCGCCCGCGACGCCTACCTGGTCGACTTCGCCGACGAGATCGACGAGACCTGGCTGGAGGGCGTGACCACGGTCGGCGTCACCTCCGGCGCCTCCGTCCCGGAGATCCTGGTCGAGCAGGTACTGGAGTACCTCGCCGCCCGCGGCTACGCGGACGTGGAGATCGTCAAGGCGGCCGAGGAGTCCATCACCTTCTCCCTCCCCAAGGAGCTGCGCCGGGACCTGCGCGAGGAGGCGGCGGCGCTGGTCGCCGAGCGCGGCGGTTCGGGTACCTCGGGGGAGTGACTGTCAGTCGCAGGCCGTAACGTGGTGCCATGCAGATCTTCGGCGTGGACATCGGCGGCTCGGGCATCAAGGGCGCCCCTGTGGACCTCGACAGGGGCGATCTGGCCCAGGAGCGCTGCAAGGTGCTCACCCCGCACCCGGCGACGCCGGACGGGGTGGCCGACGGGGTACGGGAAGTCGTCGAGCACTTCGGCTGGACCGGCCCGGTCGGCCTGACCTTCCCGGGCGTGGTCACCGGGGGCGCCACCGTCCGTACGGCGGCCAACGTCGACAAGAGCTGGGTCGACCGGGACGCGCGCGCGTTGTTCAGCGACCGCCTGGGCGGCCTGCCGGTGACCGTCGTCAACGACGCGGACGCGGCGGGCGTCGCCGAGATGCACTTCGGCGCCGGACGCGGCCGCACGGGCACGGTCGTCCTGCTCACCTTCGGCACCGGCATCGGCAGCGCCGTCTTCACCGACGGCGTCCTCGTCCCCAACACCGAGCTGGGCCACCTGGAGCTGGACGGCCACGAGGCCGAGAAGCGGGCCTCCAGCAAGGTCAAGGAGGACCACGACATGTCCTGGGAGCACTGGGGGCACCGGGTGCGGACGTACCTGGCGCACGTCGAGATGCTGTTCTCCCCCGAGCTGTTCATCATCGGCGGCGGGGTCAGCCGCAAGGCGCACAAGTTCCTGCCGTACCTCGACGGCATCCGCGCGGAGATCGTCCCGGCCGAGTTGCAGAACAACGCGGGGATCGTCGGCGCGGCGATGCGGGCGGCGGAGGGACGGCCGGCCGCGGGCTGAGCCGCGCGGGCGCTGCCGGGAAGGCCGTCGAGGACGGCCGGACGGCGCGGCGGGGTGGCTCGGCTGCGCGGTGGGGTGGCGCGGCGGGGTGGGGGCGTGGCGCGGTGGGGTGGGGGCGTGGCGCGGCGGGGTGGGGGCGTGGCGCGGCGGGGTGGGGGCGTGGCGCGGCTGCGCGGCGGGGTGACTCAGCCCGCGGTCGGTACCCGGCCGCCCCGGGCGGCGACCCGCCGCCGCACCAGCCGGATCCGGCGCACGATCACGATCGATCCGGCGATCAGGGTCCCGCCGTACAGCCACCCGGCCTCCGTGGCCAGCGCGGTCACGAACCCGGTCAGCGCGCCGGTGAAGCCGTCACCGCCGTCCGCCACGGTGGTCAGCCCCACGGCGAAGGCGATCGGCACCACGATCGGCGCGGTCAGCAGATCGACCTGGCGCACCCAGCAGGCGGTCAGCACGCAGGCCGGCAGGAACAGCACGCCGTACACCGTCCGCGACGCCCCGAACAGCACCAGGTCGAAGAACCCGAGCACGAGCATCACCGCCGCGCAGAACAGACCGCCGCCCAGCCCCGTCAGCCTGGGGTCGGGCAGCAGACGGGCGGCCCGGAGCGCGGCCGGCCAGGGCGGCCGTACCGGCGCGGGCCCGCGCGCGGCGGCCCCGGGGAACCGCCGGGCGCCCGGTCCCGGCACCCGCGCGGGACCCCGCGCAGGCCCGCCCCGTACGGCCTCCGCGCCCCGTACGTCCCCCGTGCCGCGGTTGTCCCCCGCGCCGCGGCTGTCCACCGGCCCGCCGCGGCTGTCCACCGGCCTGCCGGCGGTGCCGCGCGCCGTCGGCAGGCCCTGCTCTCCCCGCCCCTGCGGGGGCAGCGGCGGCCGGCCGCCGCGCGGTCCGTTGTGCGCAGGTCGCGTCCTGTGTTGCTCCACTGGTCCAACTTAGGTCGGTTAATGTGCGGAATCGGCTCTCGGACACGCCGAGAGCCGGGCCTGGCCACGCGTTCGACTGCCCGCCCGATCCGTACCCCACACCCCGTAGACTGGTGGATCGGCCCCGCCCGGGCCGCCCCGCTCCCACCGCATCCTCCTCACGTACGGGAAGTCGCAACGTGTCGCTCACGATCGGAATCGTCGGTCTGCCGAATGTCGGCAAGTCGACCCTGTTCAACGCCCTGACCAAGAACGACGTGCTGGCGGCCAACTACCCGTTCGCCACGATCGAGCCCAACGTCGGCGTGGTCGGCGTCCCCGACCCCCGCCTGACCAAGCTGGCCGAGATCTTCTCCTCGGAGAAGGTCCTGCCGGCCACCGTCGACTTCGTCGACATCGCGGGCATCGTGCGGGGCGCGAGCGAGGGCGAGGGCCTGGGCAACAAGTTCCTCGCGAACATCCGCGAGTCCGACGCGATCTGCCAGGTCATCCGCGCCTTCAAGGACGAGAACGTCGTCCACGTCGACGGCAAGGTCTCGCCCAAGGACGACATCGAGACGATCAACACCGAGCTGATCCTCGCCGACCTCCAGACCATCGAGAAGGTCCTGCCGCGCCTCCAGAAGGAGTCGCGCATCAAGAAGGACATCGCTCCCAAGGTCAAGGCCGTCGAGGAGGCCAAGGAGATCCTGGAGAAGGGCGACACCCTCTTCGCCCACGGCATCGTCCAGAACACCGAGCGCGCCGAGCTCCTCCACGACCTGCACCTCCTCACCACCAAGCCCTTCCTCTACGTCTTCAACGTCGACGAGGACGAGCTGACCGACGAGGACTTCAAGAACGAGCAGCGCGCCCTGGTCGCCCCCGCCGAGGCGATCTTCCTCAACGCCAAGCTGGAGGCGGACCTCGCCGAGCTGGACGAGGACGAGGCCCTGGAACTCCTGCAGTCCGTAGGCCAGGAGGAACCCGGCCTCGCCACCCTCGCCCACGTCGGCTTCGACACCCTCGGCCTCCAGACCTACCTGACGGCCGGCCCCAAGGAATCCCGCGCCTGGACCATCAAGAAGGGCGCCACCGCCCCCGAGGCCGCCGGCGTCATCCACACCGACTTCCAGAAGGGCTTCATCAAGGCGGAGGTCATCTCCTTCGACGACCTGGTGGAGACGGGGTCGGTCGCGGAGGCGCGGGCGAAGGGGAAGGCGCGCATGGAGGGGAAGGACTATGTGATGCGGGACGGGGATGTGGTGGAGTTCCGCTTCAACGTCTAAAGCGTCTGGCGAAAGGCCGTCTGACCTGCGACGGAGCGGGTTGGGCGGCCTTCATGGTCCGCACAGAGTCCGCAGGGGGCTGACTTTTGTCAGCGCGTGGGGGAGCGGCTACGCCGCTTCGTCGACCTGTGGCCGGGCATCGGCGGACTGGTCCGCGTACGCCTTGTCGACGGCGGCCCGGGTCCGCTCCTCGGAGTCGGGCCACAGGTGGGTGTAGATGTTCAGCGTCATGGCCGCGTTGGTGTGGCCGAGACGCTCGGAGACCGTCTTCACGGACTCGCCGTGCTTGATCAGCAGGCTGGCATAGTGATGCCGGAGGGCATGGGGTCCGGTGCCCTTCGGTATGCCGGCCTTCGCACAGGCGGGCCGCCAGGACCCGTCCATGAAGTGCGTGTAGACCACGGGTCCGCCCTGCGGCGCCGTGAAGATCCAGCCCTCGGGCCCATCGGCGGGGAAGTCCCGCAGGTGGGCCTTCATCGCATCCACCGCCATGCGGGGGAGCGGGACCGTGCGGTGCGAGCGAGCGGTCTTGGGCGGGCAGACGTACACGCCGTGCTTGGCGGTCTGCTGGATCTGCTGCTCGACCGAGACGGTTGCGTGCAGCAGGTCGAGGTGACGGACCTGGAGGCCGAAGAGTTCGCCGGGGCGGAGTCCGGTGGCCGCGCCGAGCAGCACGAGGCCCTTGTATCGGGCGGGTATCTCCTCGGACAGTGTCCGCACCTGCTCGACGGCCAGCGGCACGATCTTCTTCCGGGGCACCGAGGGCAGTTTCGCCTCGGCGCAAGGGTTGTGAGGGATCATGCGGTCACGGACGGCCGCCCGGAAGACGGCGTTGACCGTGTTGACGCCGGCGCCCCCGACCCCGGCCGCGACCCGGCAGCCACCTACACCCAGCTCGCCAAGCGCCTCGACCACCACGTCGACCTGCGCACCCGCGAACTGGGCGGCAAGAAACCACCCCAGCATGTCTGGCACTGCCCGGTCCGTACCGCGCCCGGCGACCGCTACCTCACCGATGCCGAGTGGGCCGAGGTCGCCCGCCGGATCGTCCACGCCACCGGCATCGCCCCTGAAGGCGACGAGAACGCATGCCGATGGATCGCGGTGCGCCACGCCGACGACCACATCCACCTCATGGCCACCACCGTCCGCGCCGACGGACGCCGCCCCCGCACCCACCACGACGGACAGCGGGCCCAAGCCGAATGCCGCAAGATCGAAGCCGAGTTCGGCCTGCGCCGCCTGAAGTCCGGCGACCTCACCGCACCCCGAACCCCCACCGGAGCCGAACGCGCCAAGGCCGAGCGCCAGGGCCAGACGGTCACGGCACGCCACTGGCTGCGCGAGCAGGCGTACGCGGTCGCCGCCGCCGTACGAACCGAAGCCGACTACTTCACCGTGCTGCAGTCCCTCGGCATCAAGGTCAAAACACGCCTCGGCCCCGAGACCGGCGACGTCATCGGCTACAGCCTCGCCGCACCCGGCGACACCAACGCGGCCGGCGAACCCGTCTGGTACGGCGGCTCCAAACTCGCACCCGACCTCTCCATCAACCGCCTACGCGAACGCCTCCCCGACCAGAAGGTGACCGACCAACCCCGGTACGTGGCGGACCCCGCCGAGCCATGGCGACACACCACCACCGCCATAGACACGGCACGCACCGTCCTCGACTCCGGTGACGATGCCGCCGCCCAGGGCCACCTGGCCGCCTTCGGCGACGCCCTGTACAACATCGCCGACGCCACGACCGCTCCCTACCGGGCGGAACTGCGGGCGGCGGCGATGGCGTTCAACCGCGCCCGCCGCTCCGCCACCCGCGCCGACCACCAGGCCGCCACCGCCCTGCGCAAGGCCGCCAAGGAACTCGCCTACGCCTCCAACGAGCCGGGCGGGCTCGCCCTCGCCCTGCTCTTCGCCACCGTGCACCTGGCCCGCGCCGCCGCCAAGTGGCACGAACAGCGCGGCCACGAACAACAGGCGGCAGCAGCCGAAGAAGCCCTCCGCCACCTACAGGCGGGCTACCAACAGGCAGCCCCACTCGTCCTGGCGGACTTGGCCCACCGCGCACCGCGAGCCGCAACCGCCCGCCGCTACGAGCAGGACGTTCGTGCTGCCCTCCCCGACCACGCCGACCGGATCCTCGCCGACCCCACTTGGACCGCCCTGACCACCACCCTCGCCCAAGCCGAAACCGCCGGCCACAACCCCCGACGCCTCCTGGCCGAGGTGGGCACCCAGCGGGAACTCGACAGCGCGGAACGCCCCGCCGAGGTCCTCAACTGGCGCATCACCGCTCAGCCGAACCGGCGGACGCAAGCGGCTCGCAGCCGAAGCACCATCAGCGGCACATCGGCCAGGTCCGCCACGCCATACCCTCTGACCACACCAGTGGCTACGAGGCCCGAAGAGCGCAGTCGACCCCGCTGACGCCGGTCAGATACCCTCGCCACACGTCCTAGCGGGGGCATCGGGCCGGGTTCAACGGCAAAGCTTCATGAGGGTGCCGTCGAAGTCGGGAAACTCTCGTGTGGCCTGCGCGATGATCGCCGCTGCCGACGCTCGACGGTCCGGAGCGAATTGCTCCGCGATGTCCATCAGGTCGCGATTGACCTGCGGAGCCCAATCGGGCTCGGGCTCATACGAGGTGGCTGCTTCCCACGGGCCGAAGCCGTCAGCCAGCAGCCACAGGAAGGCACCCAGGTCGCGAGCGACGACGCCGGTCTCCCCTTCGGAGCCCAGAAAGACAACGGGCTGCTCTATCAGTTCCCGACCTGGACGAACCAGCCAGAACGCTGCGTTCCCGCCGGTGCCGTCCTGGCCGAATACGCGGAAGCCGTCGCCGTTCAGCTCGCCGTTGCCTGTCCACGCGCGGAACCACTCGGTGGTCTCATCGGCAGTCAGGAAGGACTCGTAGGGTTCGAAGTCGACACCATCCTCGCCAATGCACTCGAGCCGGACCGTCATGGCAGCGGCGAGCGCGGCGGGGAACTGGCGATCTCCGTTCGCGATCATGCGAGCAGAGTAGCGATTGGTTTGAGCTTGGCAGCACCGCCTCCGGCTACCAAAGCCTCCCCTCCCTGGGCGTCACTGCCTCGCGCTCTTTGCCATCGCCGCATCCCTCATCGATATCGCCGTCGCAGCAGATGAGCTGGACGGACCGCGCGCAGATGCTGACCATGCCGGCGTTGTCAGCGGCAGCCCATAGGGTGCGCCCAACATCTCGAAGGAGGAACTGCCGTGGGGTTCTCGGGCCACCTCGTCTTTGCTCGCAGTAACTGCCCTCTGCTGGACGCTCCCGTGTTCGACAGACTCGACGAAGAAGTCAAGGCCACCGTGCACACATGGGAGTCACGGCCGGATGGCTGGCAGACGCTCCAGTTCGATTACGGGACATGGGACGACGCGAACCTGCCCGCCCTGACTGAGTGGAGCGGGGCACCGGCCTGCGTCGCTGACGTCTCCGACAGTTCCCTCGCCCTCGTGACCGGGCTGGACAGCACCGGACAGCGCTGGCAGACATGGCTCAACGTGGACATCGCCGCCAGGCTCCTGGTCAAGGAGCCCGAAGACCTCGATGATCAACTCCTTTGGCTGGACACGCCGGAGTTCCACGACGCCGTTAGACATAAGCGCGCCGAGCTCGAAGCGGATATCCCCACCGACGCCGCGGGCGCCGTCGCCTGGGCCGCAACCGCCGGTATCCCGGTCACGCCACAGACGGCCAGAATCGAAGAGCTGCTTCGCTCACACGAGACCTTCGCAGAAGACCTCTTCAGCACGCTACTCGACCAGCTGGGCTTCCCCCTGGCCGCTCAGCCCTCGCCTGAGCCATGAAAGCGACGCCCGAAACACGCTGAGCGCACGCAGCCGCGAGACCAGGTTCGCTGCCATCCCATTCAGAAACTGAACGGCGCCCATGCAGGCAGGGCCCACAGCACACCTTGGTGCCCTCGCTGCTCGTGGCAGTGAGGGCACCAGTGGTCAGGCGGCGCGGGCTGTGGGTAACCGCGAGACCCATGTCGTGAGCTCGGCCAGGTGCTCGGGCTGCAGCCCGAGGTGTGGGTCGGGCTGAACGAGGAGGGTCGCCGATCCCTTCGCGGTGCGCTCCGCCGCCCAGGCGTGGTCGAGGTCGGTGAAGTCGTCGTCGATCCAGACGGCGGGTGCGTCTGCCAGCCAGGCGTCGACGTGGTCGCGCTTCCAGAGGTAGCCGTTGGGATGGCTGGTAGTGATCTGGGGATGCGGAAGGTCGACGTGCGGTAGAGGCGGGAGACCGAGGAGCGGTCCGATCAGGGTGGCGGCGTCCTGCCGCCAGCTGGTGCACCAGACCGGCGTGACCAGACCCGTACGGATCACGTCCATGAGCAGGCGGCCGTGGTCGGGGTTGAGCCAGACGGTGACCGGGTTGTCAGCGCTCCGACCGGTGGGGACGACGTCGTGGCGGGCGTGGGTGGCCGGGGTCGAGCCGTCCGCGTTGGGGAAGGGTATGAGGACGCCGTCGATGTCGAGGAGCAGGTAGGGCGAGCGCATCGGTTCCTCCAAGGGAAGCCGGGGCGAGCGGCTGGTCAGAACTTGCGGGCGCGGATCAGCAGGGTGGTCGGCCAGTGGCCCATGCGGGGGTCGTGGAACTCCTGGGCAGAGGTGAGCCAGAAGCCCGCTCGGCTGAGGTGCTTCTCCCACCGGTCCGTGGAGAACTCCCAGCGCGCGATGGGGAGGCGGGTGCGGTCGGGGAGGGTGACGTGGTCGCGGCGGGGACGGTCGTCGCCGGAGGGGCTTCGGCCGCCACGTTGCGGGTGGGGGACGGAGAAGGCGAGCACTCGTCCGGGCGTGAGGCGCTGGGCGACAGCCGGGAGCAGGAGCTCGGGGGCGACGAGGCCGACGGCGCCGAAGACGGAGTAGATCGCGTCGAACTGCTCGTCGGAGGCGTGCAGGTAGTGCAGGGCGTGGCCGGCGACGAAGGTGAGGTTGTTCAGCCGTCCGTAGTGGGAGCGGGCGCGGCGGACCTGGAGGCCGACCAGGTCGACGCCGGTGACGTGAGCGCCGTGGCGGGTGGCGAGGTGGGCGGCGTTGTGACCAGGGCCGCAGCCGAGTTCCAGGAGTCGCTTGCCGCGCAGGTCAGGCCCGAGGATCTCGGCGCCGGGCCCTTGGCCGGGTCTCGTGGTCCATTCCATCCGGGCGGGTACGGAGAGGGGTTCGGCGAGTCCGGCGGCGGTGCGCTGGGCGGCGTGGGCATGCCATGGGGATGCCTGGGCGAGCAAGGTCAGATCTCCAGGAGGTGGAGGACGTCAGTGAGGTGGCGGCGGACGGCCTTGATGTAGGCGGGGTCGGTGGCCGGGTCGTCGATCCAGCGGACGGCCTGCTCCATGAACCACTCGACGGCCCACATGCGGTGCCAGCCCAGGGCCCAGTTCTCGGCGGTGAGCCCGCCGCGCGGGGCGAGGGCGTCGGGGGTGCCGCCGGCGGTGACGTACTGCTCCAGGAAGATGCGCAGGCGTACGGGGTGCGGGGGCTCGATGGTGCCGTGCCAGCTGGCGAGGTCGAGCAGGCCGGGGCCGGTGAAGGCGCGGGCGAAGTCGAGCAGCCGCCAGCCGCGCTCGCCGATGTGGAGGCTGGTGGGGTGGAACTCGGAGTGGACCCAGCCGAACGGTTCCAGCGTCGCTCCGGCCGAGCGGGCCTCGGCGGCCTGGGCGATCTGGTCGAGCGCGTCCGCGACGTCGTCGGCGTCCGGCCACCGGTCGGCCTTGCGCAGCCGTTCGAGGTGTTCCAGCGCCCGGGCCGGCAGCGTCCGCAGCCGCTGCTGGTCGAGGACGGGCAAGGGCGGAGCCGTACGGGTTCCGTGCAGGATCACGGCCGCGGCGACGCCGTCGAGGTCGTCGGCCTCGCGGGCGGACGGTCCGAGGTTCTCCATGAGCATGCCGAGCCAGCCGTCCAGGACGGCGGAGGCGTGGACCTGGGGGACGGGTACGCCGAGGGCGTGGGCCAGGCGGAGGGCCTGGGCCTCGCTGTCGAACGGCTTCTTGGCGTACTTGAAGATGGCCGTGGTGCCGTCGGGGAAGGTCACGCACTCGACGCCGGACATGGACCACACACGTACCTCCTCCCGTACGGCGGTGGTCTGGCCGGTCGCGGTGAGCAGGTTGTCGAGGAGTTCGGCGCTGGGGTTCGTGGTCACCTGGAGGCTCCTGGGAGGGGTGGTGGCGTCCGGGGTGGGCGAGGGATGCCGGCCCGCCCCGGAGCCTGATCGGGTGGGTTACGCGGCGGGGTTCACGCGGTGGGTGTAGACCTGCTCGATCCAGCCCGCCTTGAACGCGGCGAGGTCGTCACGGAAGTTCGCCATCGAGGCACCGTAGGGCGCGACCACACCGCCGGACTGGTCCGGCACGGACTGGCAGCCGTGCACGAGCCGGCCACCGAGCGCGGCGTGGGCCTTGACGGACTCGATCCGGCGGTGCTCGTTGAACCAGCCGCCGTGGTAGACCTCATCGAGCATCCCGCCCATCTCGTCGTCCAGGTCGAAGACGACGGAGGTGGCGGCGGGGAAGAACCAGCACGGGCCGACGTTGGAGATGTGACCGTCCAGCTCGACCTTGTTGAGCGCCATGAACGTGGCCGCCTCGCGGAGCATCCGCAGGTGGTCGGCGGTGATCTGCGGCAGGCCGAGGCCGGCCAGGTGCTCGTCGCGGAAGAGGTACGCGTACACCTCGTACGCGGTGGCCAGAACGCGGGCCGCGTCGGAGGTCGACTCGCTGTGCTGCTTGATGAAGTCGAGCGCGAGCTGCTCGACCGCGCTCCCGGTTGTCTCGTCCACGTTCAGGAGCTGGGCCTTGACCAGCTCCCAGTCGGCGACGAGCCACGTGTTCGACTCGAAGCGGAAGAAGTACTCGGCCGGGTCGATGGTGATGCGCCGGCCGTCGACCTGGATGCCGGGCAGGCGGCTCCATCGCGGGTCGAATGCCTCGGGCAGCTCGACCGTGATGGCCGTGGTGTCGATGGTGGTCACCGTGTCTCCGTCTCTGATTGGCCGGGTTCGGGCACAGGAATGCCCGAGCCTGGTGTGGGCGTACGGAACTTCGGGGTGCCGCCCGGACCAAGGGGGAGCCTGGATCACGGTCGCGCCGTTCCGGGCGGCTGCTGATAAGTGAACCGGCGGTCACGCTGAGTGGGTACGGTGGAAGGCAGTTGAAGCGGTATACGCGGTTTACAGCTCCGGTGGAGGCGATCGTGGCGGCGCCGAGAGAACCCAACTCCCGTCTGCGTGACGTCATCGCGGCGGTCGACTGCACCTACGAGGCCCTCGCCAGAGACGTACGGCGCATCGCCGCCGAGAACGGCGAGATTTTCCAGACCAACAAGTCGGCCATCTCCCACTGGGTGAACGGCACCCGTGCCCCGTCAGGCCGAGTAGGCCAGTACCTCGCCGAAGCGCTGTCCCGTCGAGCGGGGCGCACGATCACCCAGACCGAGATCGGCTTCCAGGCCAGCGATGACGAAGCGCCGGCGGAATCCGACCCCGTCCTCGCGGCTACCGACCTGGGCCGGGCTGACGTCGAGCGCCGCCGCTTCCTTGCCATCGCGGCCTTCACCACCGCCGGCGTCGCCATGCCACTCGGCTACGACCACGAAGCCACTGCCCGCATGCTCCGCGCCCGCACCGGCACGTCCCAGGTCGGGGCGGAGGACGTGGACGTCGTACGTCAGATCACCGCGGCCTTCAGTGCGGCCGACGAGCGCCTCGGCGGCGGGCACGGCCTGACCACCGTCACCGCGTACCTTGCCGACACCGCCGCCCCCATGCTGCGCGGACGCTTCCCCAACGAAGCCTTACGCCGGGCCGCCTTCGGCGCCGTCGCCGAACTCGCCTACCTCGCCGGATGGAAGCACCACGACCTCGGCCAGGAAGGCGCCGCCCAGCGCTACTACCAGGTCGGCTACAAGCTCGCCTGCGAAGCCGACCCCCACGGCCACGCAGCCTGGATGATGCGCGCCCTCGCCCACCAGGCCCTGAGCCTCAAACAGCCCCACCACTGCGTCGACCTCGTTAAAGGCGCCCTGCGACGCGGTCTCGGCCACGTCGACGGCCAGACCGAGGCCCTCCTCCACATCACTCACGCCCGCGCCTACGCCGCCACCGACGAGAATTCGTCGGCCGCACGCGCCCTGCTCGCCGCCGAGGACGCCCTCCTCCGTGACGACGGCCCTCAGCCCAGCTACTCCCGCGTGAGCGGCCCGGCCGTCGGCACCGTGGCCAGCCACACCGCCCGCACCCTGACCGACCTCGCGGACCACATCGGCACCGAACAGCAGCACCGCGACGCCCTCACCCGCTGGGACCCCGAGAGGTACAAGCGCGTCCACGCCCTCACCCACGCCGACCTCGGCGACAGCCTCGCCGCTCAGGCCCGCGCAGACGAGGCCGTCGCCGCCTGGACCCAGGCCCTGGTCCTCATGGAGGGCATGACCTCCGACCGGACCCGTAAGGCAATCACCTCAATCCGCTCCACGCTCGCGGTCTACCAGCGCCGCCGCGTTCCCGGTGCCGCCGATCTCGCCCGCCGCGCCCGCGAGGCCCTCGCCTAACATGCCCAACAACCCGCCCGACGAAGGGAACACCGTGGCCCAGCAGACCAACGACCAGCCGAAGGCCCTCAAGCCGGCGCTCGAATCGATGACCCTGCTGGTCGCCGCCGTCATCGTCCACGACAAGGCCACCAACCGCGTCGTCCTCCTCCAACGCAGCGAGAACGCCAAGTTCGCCCAGGGCATGTGGGACCTCCCCGTCGGCAAGAGCGAGCCGGGCGAACCCATCACCGAAACTGCGGTGCGCGAGCTCTACGAGGAGACGGGCCTCACGGTGAAGCCCGAGTCTCTCAAGGTCGCCCACATCATCCACGGAGCCTGGGGCGTCGAAGCCCCCAACGGCTTCCTCACGGTCGTCTTCGCCGCCCACGAATGGACTGGCGAACCCGAGAACCGCGAACCCCGCAAGCACTCCCAGGTCCGCTGGGTCGACGCCAACGCCATCCCCGACGCCTTCGTAGACACCACGGCAAGTGCTCTCAGCCACTACCTGGATGGAGGCGCCCAAGTTTCACTTGATGGCTGGCTGCAGGTGTAGCGAGCAGAAAGAATGAGGGTTGACCTCAATCGATAGGCCGAAAACAAGCAGACGCGCCGAAATGCTATCCCCTAAAACAGAATTCAAGGACGGCGGAGCTAATGACTAGCAATGACCTGGTTCTCATCGATCAGCTCCTCAAGCAGCGACAGCAGGAGCGAGTAACTCCGCTCGCCGATGACAAAGCGTTCGAAGTTTTTGCTTGCGAACAGGCGGTGACTCTCGGAGAACTGTCGCTGGAGGAAATCGAGGCAGGAGTTCTCGGAGGCGGTGACGACGGGGCTATCGACGGGGTCTATGTCTTCCTGGGTGAACAACTGCTGATGGAAGATAGCGAAGTCCTCGGGGAAGATTTCAAGGCGACGACTGTTGAGCGAGGCACGCGGCTGACACTTTGGATGGTTCAGGCCAAGACTACTCCGTCATTTACGGAAACTGCCCTCGATCTGGTTTCCTCGTCTGCTCGTCGCCTTCTCGACTTGTCCGCGTCTGAAGAGGACTTGCGTCAGCTCTATAATGATTCTGTTGTTGAGCGGGTTGGGCGGTTCCGTACCGCATTGCGGGCGCTGGCCACGAGGCATCCGAAAATTGAAATCCGGTTCTCGTATGTAACGCGCGGTGACACTGAGACGGTTAATGCTAAAGTCCTAATCAAGGTGCGCGACTTGGAGTCGCAATTCTCCAGGGTTATGTCCGGGGCAGTGGGGAAAGTGGAGCTTCTGGGGGCGGCAGAACTCTGGAAGCGCGCCAACTCTGCACCCTCCTACACTTTGACACTCCCCTTCCAGGAAAGTATCACGCATGGTACTAGCCATATCGTGCTAGTCAAGATTCGAGACTACCTGGCATTCTTGCGTGATGAGGATGGTTCTCTGCGGCGCCATATCTTTGACTGGAATGTGCGTGACTATCAAGGCGAAGTCGAAGTAAATCGCGAGATTCGAGCCTCGTTAGTAGATGATAATGCTCCTCAGTTCTGGTGGCTTAA
Organism: Streptomyces sp. NPDC090994; assembly: GCF_044768905.1. NCBI lineage: Bacteria > Bacillati > Actinomycetota > Actinomycetes > Kitasatosporales > Streptomycetaceae > Streptomyces > Streptomyces sp. NPDC090994. The sequence goes on along the minus strand of NZ_JBIVWS010000001.1, from coordinate 296,982 downwards.
TAACGGTGTCACCATCGTGTGTTCCCGGGTTTCCACCGTGGGTAAGGAGCACTCTCTCGATGACGTGCAAATTGTCAATGGCTTGCAGACCTCTCACACCTTGCACCGAACGCTAGAAGAGCTGGCTGTTAGTGACGCAGAACACCCTGCGCTCGAACGCTTGCTCCAGGTCCGGGTGCTGGTGACGGGGGATGCCAGCGTCCGCGACAAGGTAATTCGAGCCACGAACCGTCAGACCAGCGTTCCGGTCGCTTCATTGCATGCCACGGATGAAATTCAGCGCCAGATCGAGAAATATTTCCTGGAAAATGACTGGTTCTACGATCGCCGTAAGAATTACTACCGAAATCAGGGTCGACCTGCAGGTCGAGTGGTAAGTATCCCGCTGCTGGCTCAGGCTGTTATGGCGATGGGGCTCAGTCAGCCACATAACTCTCGCTCTCGGCCATCCAGTCTGCTCAAGGATGATACCGATTATAAGCGAATCTTCTCCGCCGACATTCCCCTCAACGTCTACCTATGGCTTGCGCGGACTCAGAGCGAGGTAGATTCCTTCCTCTCGTCTGAGGCCGCCGGTGCTCCTGCGGCCGAGCGAACCAACCTGCGCTTTCACTTGGCCATGCTGGCTGTGGCTGAACTGCTGGGTCGACGGGTCCGTAGCCCGAAGCAACTCAAGCAACTTGCCACTGATGATCGGCACAGTACCCCGGAGCTTCTTTTGACGCAGCTGCAGTTCCTTCGTGGTCACTTTGAGGAGCACGCCAGCCGTACTGGCGACACGCAGGACAAGATTGCCAAGCGTTCCGATTTTGTGGAATCTCTTCTCGGAGCAGCCGGCTACCTCTGAGTATTTGGGCCAGTCCAGAGAGCGTGCGTGGCAGCGTCGGCGCTACTCCGTGTGAAATGGATAAACTGGTCGCAGGCGCCGAAGTCCTGGTGATTCCGCTGGGCCTTGATCAGGGAGACCTGGTTCGCGCCGCCGCCCATGGTCGGCTGGCGGAACTGGACCCCGTCGTCCTCCCAGAAGCAGACGGGGCAGATCTCGTACGAGCCGGGCATCGCGTCCAGCACGCGGTGCCCGCAGCAGGGACAGGGGCAGCGGTCGTTCACCTGGGCAGTCTCCTTACCGGTCCCGCCGGTGTGCCATGGATTTCTCTGCCTCAGGCCCCGGCCAGTCCGCAGCCAGTCCGCAGGACACCCGTAAACGGCCGTCGGGAGCCAACGCACGTCAACGAGGAATCCCAGGTCAGCGCCCTGCTCGGGGCTCCGCCGCAGGTCAGGATCAGTCCCCAAACATTCCGCTTCAACGTGTGATCGGGAAAACGCAGTACGGCAATGAAGTGTGTGGAACGGGGTCGCGCCCTCTCGGGAGTTCGGCCCCTTCCCGCAGCGTCGTCCGCCAGTTCGGGCAGTCCGGTCTCAGAGCCTGTACGAGCTGGTCGTCGCAGACGATCAGTGCTCAGACGGTGCGGACGACAGGGGCGGGTTTGGTGTCCTGGGCGTCGATGAGAGTGCGGATGTCGTTCGGGTCCGACGTCCAGATGATGGCACCGAGGCCGGCCGCCATCGTCACGACGGTGGCATCGACGATGTCGGTGGTGCCGGCCTTGCCGCAGAGGATGCCTGCGGCTTTGGCGGTTTCGAGGCCGACGGGTACGACGTTGCACCCGGCGAGGAACTTGCCGAGTCTGACCTGGCGGCGGGAGTCCCGCCAAGCCTGACTGACGACGACGGACGGGATGTGGATGTCCCGTCCGTCGTCGAGGGCCAGGCTGTGGCGGGCCCACATGCGTCGGTCGTCGTTGTCGATGGCGATGAGTGCCCCGGCGTCGTACAGGTAGGGGATGTTCACGCGGCCGAGGCTCCCGAGCTGCTGAGGTACTCGGCGTCGGCGGCGGCCAGGTCCGAGCGGGCGGCAGCGAGCTCTTCCGGGGTGAAGGCGCCGTGTTCTGCCTGCCATTCCTGGATGACGGCCCGGCCGGCCCGCAAGCGCAGCTCGCGTTCGGCTGCCCCGGCGACGAGGCGGGAGAGCGGGATGCCTTCTTCCTCGGCGGCTCCGGCCAAGGCTTCGACCAGTGCTTCGTCGAGAGTGATAGTCACCTTCTTGGTAGCCATATCACCACCATAGCGCGGTATGGCCTGGGGGTGGCCGTTGAGACGTCGCCTACGTCGCCCACCGACGCGTTCGCGGAACGCTTCGCGTCGGCCTACGCCGATCAGCCATGCGGCGGTGAGGCGTGAACGCCATTTCGTACCTGAGGAGGGCTTCCAGTTCCTCGTCGGTGATCGCGGCGGCGTCATCGATCAGGTGTCGGGTGGAGCGTGTGGTGTGCCACCAGCGGGGGCTCAGGATCCGCCCGCCGTTCGGTACGAGGTAGCGCGGGAGGCCTCCGTACGTCCTGGTCACGTAGCTCCCGACCACATGGCCGCAGTCGGTTTGTTCGGGGTGCTGGGACGGCATCGGTCACCTCTGTGGGTACGGGCGGCACGGTCGGGTCATCGAGCCGCTGGACGGTCTCGCGACGCGGGTGGTCATGAGCGGTCCCGGTGCCAAAAGGTGGGGAGCCACCAGCAGAGCACCGAGCTGTCTGTGAGCCAGGGGGCGCGGTCCTCGGCGGACGGAGGGCGGACGTACCGTCGGCCGGCGGAACTGGATCCCGTCGTCCTCCCAGAAGCAGACGGGGCAGATCCCGTGCGAGCCGGGCAGGGCGTCGAGTATGCGGTGCCCGCAGCAGGGGCAGGGGTGGAGGTCGCGCTCACTTGCGCAGTGTTGCCGCGGGGCCGGCCGGCGCCACGGATTTCTCCGCCTCGGTGCTTCGGCCGGTTCGCGGTCGGCTCCCGGCCGGTCCGGTGGTGTCGGAGCCCGTCGGGCCGTTCTCCGGTTCGGGCAGCTGGGCCGGGGTCAGGCGCCGCCGTCCGCGCGCCTCAGGCGGAGGGCGGAGGCGAGGAAGAAGACGCCGCCGAGGAAGGCGTAACCGGCGAGGCTGCCCAGGGCGGCGCCGTCCTTGCCCGCCTGTGCGAAGAAGGACGCGCCGGCGAGGGTGGAGATGGCGCCGCTGGCGATCATCGGCCACTGGCCGCCCAGCCGGCGGCGGGCGGCGCCGACGGCGAGCTGGACGAGCCCCGCCGTGACGGCCCAGGCGCCCCAGACGCGCAGGACCGCGGGGATGCCGGACGTGGCGGCGACGGCGAGGCCGATGCCGGTGAGGGTGCTGAGCGCGATGTTGAGGTACAGGCCGCGGACCGGACCGTCGTTCGCGCGGGCGGACCGGACGTCGACGACGGCGCACGCCACGTCGAACAGCGGATAGAGCACCAGCAGCGGCACGCTCAGCGGGCCCAGGGCGTCGGCGGTCGCGAACAGCAGGGCGGCCCAGACGGCGGCGAACCCGAAGCGCAGGAAGTACAGCTTCCGCAGTGTTGAGGAGACGTCGGTGGCGGGAGCGGCGGGGATGGTGGCGGTGGTGGTGTCGAGGCGGGAGTTCATCGGGTGCCTTTCAGTGACAGGGAAGTGGCGCGGGGCGGGACTGCTCTCAACGAACGGAGAGAGGGAGAACGTTCGGTCTCTTTTTCACTCAAGAGGACTCCGCGGCCCCTGTCAAGACCGAACGTTCTCCCTCATCTCTTGGTAGCCTCGGAGCCATGCGGCAGGGCACAGAAGGCGGCAGCACGTCCGAGGCGCGGGCCCGGCTGCTCGGTACGGCGGCGAGGGTCTTCTACGCGGAGGGCATCCACTCCGTCGGCGTCGACCGGATCATCGCGGAGGCGCAGGTGACCCGGGCGACGCTGTACCGGCACTTCGCGGGCAAGGAGGACCTCGTCCTCGCCTACCTCGACCAGGCCGACCGGGGAATCCGGGCGCAGGTCGAGGCCGCGCTGGCGGGCGGCGGGCCGGCGGAGGACCGGATCCGGGCCGTCAGCCGTTCGATCGCCGAAGGCATCCGGTCCCCCGGCTTCCGCGGCTGCGCCTTCCTCAACGCGGTGGCCGAGTATCCCGACCCCGCCCACCCGATCCACCAGGCCGTACTGGCCCACCGGGCCTGGTTCCTGGACACGGTCACGGAACTGCTGGCGGAGAACGGCCACCGGCCCGCCGACGCGGCCGGCCGGCACCTCGTCATGCTCCGGGACGGCGCCATGGCGGCCGGCTGTCTCTTCGACCCGGAGCTGGTCTGCGAGACCTTCCTGCAAGGAGTGGAAGGGCTGTTGCGGGCCTCGCGGTGACGCCGCCGCTCCCGCTCCGGAGGGGCCCGTTCCGCCGTCCTCACCAGGCAAACGACTCCGCGTGCCCGCCGCCGGGCGCTTACGATGCGCCCAGCCGTACGGCAGGCAGCGGTACGGCATGTCCGCGGACGCCTGCGCGCCGCCGTCCGAGTCAGGAGCACGGTACGTGTCCATACCGCCGCCGCCCCACCCGCACCCGGCCTGGGGCCGGCCCTACGCGCCGCCGCCCCGCCAGGCGCCCGTCAACGGGATCGCCATCTCCGCCCTCGTGCTCGGCCTGCTGTGCTTCCTGCCGGCCGTCGGACTGGTGCTGGGGCTGATCGCGCTCAGTCAGATCAGGCGGCGGGGCGAGCGCGGCACGGGGTTCGCCGTGGCCGGGGCGGTGGTGTCCTCGGTGGGGCTGGTGCTGTGGGCGGTGGCGCTCACCACGGGGGGCGCGTCCGCCTTCTGGCAGGGGTTCAGGGAGGCGGCGAGCGGCGAGGGCACCGCGTACGCCCTCGACGCCGGCCAGTGCTTCGACACCCCCGACGGCTCACTGGGCGGCGTGACGTACGACATCGACGAGGTGCCCTGCTCCGGTGCGCACGACGGTGAGGTGTTCGCCGCCTTCGACCTGGCCGACGGGCCCTTCCCGGGGGACGACTCGGTCGCGCGCACGGCTGACGACAAGTGCTACGCGCTGCGCACCGGTTACGCCATGGACGCCTGGGCCGTGCCCTCGAACGTCGACATCTACTACCTCACGCCGACCCGGCAGAGCTGGCGGGCGGGCGACCGGGAGGTCACCTGCCTGTTCGGCGGCGCCGAGGAGGGCGACGTCCTGACCGGCTCGCTGCGCAACGACGAGACGACGCTCGACGCCGACCAGGTCTCCTTCCTGAAGGCGGCCGAACTCCTCGACGAGGCGCTGGAGTCCGAGCCCGCGACCGCGTACATCGAGGACGACCTGCCGGGGCACCGGGAGTGGGCGGGCCGGATGGAGAGCGCGCTCGCCGAACAGGGCCGGCGGCTGCGCGGGCACACCTGGCCGGCCGGTGCCGAGCAGCCGGTCGCCGACCTGGCCGAGGACCTGGACGCGGCCCGCGAGGAATGGGCCGCGGCCACGAAGGCCACCGACGCGGACACCTTCTACGAGCACTACGACACCGGGTACGACCTGATCGCCCCCTCCGCCTCGGTCGCCGCGCGCGAGGCGCTGGGGCTGGCCGCCACCCCGCCGGCGTACCAGGAGGGCGACGCGGGGGAGGGGACGGACGGGGACGGCCCCGGCTTCGAGGTGTGAGACCAGGAGGGGGACGGGTGAGGCCCCCGGGAAACTCCCGGGCAAAACCCGTCGCCGCCGTATGTCATCACATCGAGTGATTCTCTGGCCTTTGCTTGCCTGGTACAACCTACGGTTGCCACGCTGTTGCTGTCTGTACAACCTGATGGGAGAGCGGCCAGTGGCATTCGGTGAGCAGCCGGCGTATCTGCGTGTCGCGGGGGATCTGCGCAAGAAGATCGTCGACGGCCTGCTGCCGCCCCACACCCGCCTGCCCTCCCAGGCCAGGATCCGCGAGGAGTACGGCGTCTCGGACACCGTCGCGCTGGAGGCCCGCAAGGTCCTCATGGCCGAGGGCCTGGTCGAGGGCCGCTCCGGCTCGGGGACGTATGTGCGCGAGCGTCCGGTGCCCCGGCGCATCGCCCGCTCCGGTTACCGGCCGGCCGGCGGGGCCACGCCCTACCGGCAGGAGCAGGCCGACGCCGAGGTGCGCGGCACCTGGGAGTCCAGCAGCGAGCAGACCGAGGCGGGCGTCGGCGTCGCCGATCGGCTCGGCATCAAGCCCGGCGAGCGCGTGATGCGCACCAAGTACGTCTTCCGCGAGGGCGGCGACGCGGTCATGCTCTCCACCTCCTGGGAGCCGCTGGCCGTCACCGGCCGCACGCCCGTGATGCTGCCCGAGGAGGGCCCGCTCGGCGGAATGGGTGTCGTCGAGCGCATGGCCGCCATCGACATCGTCGTGGACAACGTCACCGAGGAGGTCGGCGCCCGCCCCGGCCTCGCGGAGGAACTGCTCACCCTGGGCGGGGTCCCCGGCCATGTCGTCCTGGTCGTCCAGCGCACGTTCTACGCGTCCGGCCTCGCGGTCGAGACGGCCGACGTGGTGGTCCTGGCGGACCGGTTCCGGGTGGCGTACCACCTGCCGGTGAAGTAGCCCCGTTCCGAGGGCGGACGTACGGGACGTACGGCGTCCAGGGCGCCGGTGTGAGATGGCGCACGCCGCCCGCGCCTCTCGCGCCCCTGGAGGTGTGCCGCCTCCGCCTCCCCGAGGCCCGCCGCTCCCGGCGGTGACGGGGTGATCCGGCCGTTCCCGCAGGTGGGCCAGACGAGCCCGGCGGACGCCCCGACCCGATACGCCGACGCCCGGCCGGGGCGCGTTCGGCGTGCGCGCCCCTGCCTCCTGACCGGCCGCATGCCTCTTTGTGAAAAGCCGTATTCGGTGCGTGAAGGTAGGGCGTAAGGTCGGGCATATGCGGACTGCGGTTTCCTTGGCGGGCGGGGTGCGCGACGGCCATGGACGCGAAGTGGAGGGGCGCGATGAATGACGGCACGGTCACTCTGCCCTGGCTTGTCGTGCGGCAGGACGACAACGGCCATCGCTACCGGGTGGGCCGGTACGCGACCCGGGCCGAGGCCCAGAAGATCGCGGACAGCCTCGGGGGCCGCGGCGCCCAGCAGATGTACTGGGTCGAGCGGATCGGACAGAACGGGACCGCGGCCGACTGACGGCCTCCGACTGACGGCCTCCGACCGACGGCCTCCGACCGACGACCGCGGGTTGACGACGGCTGATCGGCGAGGGCCGGCCGACGGGGTCCACGATGCCCGCCGGACGGGCGTTGAGGTGCCGGCGGGTCATGTCCCGTGACGCCGGCCGTGCGCGGCCCCGCGGCCTCGGCCGCGCGGGGGTTGCGTGCCCTCCCGTAGGCTCCGGCGCATGACGGAACGGATCGTGGTCGGGGCCGCCCTGTTCGACGGCGGGCGCCTGCTCGCCGCGCGCCGCAGCGCACCGGCCGGACTCGCCGGACGGTGGGAGCTGCCCGGCGGCAAGGTGGAGGAGGGCGAGACGCCCGAGGCCGCGCTCGTGCGGGAACTGCGCGAGGAACTCGGTGTGGACGCCCGGACCGGTGACCGGGTTCCGGGACGGTGGCCGCTGAGGTCCCCGTACGTCCTGGAGGTGTGGACCGCGCGCCTGCTCCCCGGCTCCGCCGCCCCCCAGCCGCTCCAGGACCACGACGAACTGCGCTGGCTGACCCCCGCCGAGATCTGGGACGTGCCCTGGCTCGACCAGGACGTGCCGGCCGTCCGCCGGGTGCTCGCCCACCTCGCGGTGCCGGGGGAGTCCGGCGCGGCGTAGTCCAGCGCGCACCCTCTCGCGTACTCCTCGTGTGACCCGGTGGGCGCCCCCTGTGCGATCCGGGGCATGTCTCCTACGCCGGTCGTGCCACAGTGCGCCCCTCCGGGCGGTACTCGACGCGGCAAATCGGGTATGGGCCCATTAACCCCATGAAAACGGACGGACGTGAGTGGGTCTCCAGCGGCCGGGGAGTGAGCGGAGTGATCGGCACCGAGGGCGACTGCGCCGAGTGGGTCTTCCCCGCGGAACCGGACGCCGTCGGCGCCGCGCGCTCCCTGGTGCGCGGCCGGCTGAACGACTGGGGCCTCGACGGCGTCGGCGACATCACCGTCCTGCTCGTCAGCGAACTGGTCACCAACGCCCTGCGGCACGCCACCGGCCCCATCGGGGTCCGGCTGGTCGCGCCCGACGGACCGGACGGCGTGCTGCGCGTGGAGGTCTCCGACCCGCTCCCCGACCTGCCCCACGAGCGGCCCGTCCGCCCCGAGGACGAGAGCGGCCGGGGCCTGCACATGGTCGCCACCGCCGCGCGCCGCTGGGGAACGCGGCCCGGGGCGGCGGGCAAGACGGTGTGGTTCGAACTCGCCCCGACCGGGTGAGCGCCCGTCACGCTCCGTATCGGTGCCTCCGTGACACCCACCGTTGCCGAAGTACGTGGTTCGATGACGTGTCCGCTGGTTAGAAGACTGGAAGTGTTGTCACGGTCCGGTCCGGAAAGCACAGGGACCGTGCTGTGATCGTGAACACCGTGTTGTGCGGCGCCGTAGTGCTGGATACTGCGGACAGCCGCCCCCGGTGACCGGTGCCGGACGCGGTGAGCTGGAGGGGACGGTTCGCGTGAGCGAGATACCAGCGAGGGCCACGGGGTCCAAGGCGCCCAAGGTGTCCGAGGAATCCACGGTGTCCGAGGGACCCGTGGTGTCCGAGGGATCCAGGGAGACCGAGGGCGCGCCGGACGGCGTGCGGCCCGGCGCCGCGGGCGGGGCCGTGGTGCCCGCGGGACAGTTGCCCGCGGGACAGGTGTCCGCGGGCCGGGTGCCCGCCGGCCGGGTGTCCGCGGGCCGGGACGAGACCCTGCCCGGCGACACCATGTGGCAGAGCAGTCCGCCCGGCTCCATCTACGACTACATCAAGGTCGCCTCCTTCTCCATCGGACCCGACGGGCTGGTGGACCAGTGGAGTCTGCGCGCCGAGCAGCTCTTCGGCATCCCCGCGCAACGGGCCCTCGGCACCGACCCCATCGACGTCTTCATCGACCCCGACCTGCGCGAGCGCGGCCAGCGCAAGATGGCCGAGATCCTCGACGGACGCGAGTGGACCGGCGTCGTCCCCTTCCGGGTACCGCACGGCGAGGGCGGGGAGTGCGGCAAGCGCGGCCTCGCCGAGGTCTACGTCATGCCGACCCGGACCCGGGACGGCGAGAAGGCCGCCGTCTGCATCGTCGTCGACGTCCGCACCCTGCGCAGCATCGAGACCGACCTTGCCGCCTCGCAGTCCATTTTCGGTCAATCTCCGTTCGGTTTCCTGCTGATAGACCACGACCTGAAGGTGCGCCGCGCCAACCAGCGGTTCGCCTCCGTCTTCGGCGGCACCCCCGAGGACCACCGCGGCCGGGGCGTCCACGACTACCTGCCGCGCGGCGAGGGCGACCGGGTCGCCGCGACCCTGCGCCGGGTGCTGGAGACCGGCGAGTCCATCACCGACATGCACGTCACCGGCTTCCGGCCCGGCTCCGACGAGCGCCGCCACTGGTCGGTCAACCTGTACCGGGTGCACAGCGGTTCGGGCCGCCCCATCGGGGTCGCCTGGCTCGGCACGGACGTCACCGCCCGCCGTGCCGCCGCCCGCGAGGCCGCCGCCGCCCGCCGCAACCTCGCCCTCCTCAACGACGCCGGCGCCCGCATCGGCACCTCCCTCGACCTGGAGACCACCGCCCGCGAACTCCTCGACGTCGTCGTCCCCGGCTTCTGCGACCTGGCCACCGTCGACCTCTACCAGGGACTGCTGACCGGCGACGAGACACCGCCCGGCCTCGCCGACGGCAGCGCCGAACTGCGCCGCGTCGCCTACGCCAGCGCCGTCGCCGACGTGCCCTTCCTCGGCACCGGGACGCGCGTCCAGGTCGGCGCCGTCCATCACTACCCCTTCACCTCGCCCTGCGCCGACGCCCTGCGCACCGGCCGCCCGCGCACCGTCCCGGCCGAGGAGGGCGGCCTGGTGCAGTCCACGCTCGCCGTGCCGATGGTCGCCCACGACACGGTGGTGGGCCTCGCGCAGTTCGCCCGGACCAAGGGCAGCGAGCCGTTCGGCGACCGCGACCGCGGGCTCGCCGTGGAACTGGCCGCCCGCGCCGCCGTCTGCATCGACAACGCCCGCCTCTACCGCCGCGAGCACGAGCGGGCGCTGATCCTCCAGCGGTCCCTGCTGCCGCCCGGCGACCCGGAGGCGTCCGGCCTCGACATCGCCTGCCGCTATCTGCCCGGCAACGCGGCCACCGGCCGGCCCAGCGAGGTCGGCGGCGACTGGTTCGACGTCATCGAACTCCCCGGGCACCGCACCGCGCTGGTCGTCGGCGACGTCATGGGCCGCGGGCTGCGGGCCGCCGTCGCGATGGGCGAACTGCGCACCGCCGTACGGACGCTGGCCCAGCTCGACCTCGAACCGGCCGAGGTCCTCGCCCAGTTGGACGAGATCGCCCGGGGCCTCGGCGCCCCCGGCGGCCCCTCGCAGGCGTTCGCGGGCGGGGTCCGGCAGGCCACCCGGTCCGCCCGCCGCCCCCGCGAGGCCGACCTCTCCGAGGTGTACCTCGCGACCTGCGTCTACGCCGTCTACGACTCCGTCACCAGGCGCTGCACCTTCGCCAACGCCGGCCACCTGCCGCCCGTCCTGGTCGAGCCGGGCGAGCCCGCCCTGATGCTGGACGTACCGCCCGGCCTGCCGCTGGGCGTCGGCGGGGAGCCCTTCGAGGAGGTGGAGGTCGAACTCCCCGAGGGCGCGCTGCTCGCGCTCTACACCGACGGGCTGGTCGAGAGCCGCGACCATCCGCTGGACGAGGGGCTCCAGGCGTTCGTGGGCGCGCTGACCGGTCCGGCCCGCCCCTCGGCCGCGCCGCCCCGCGCCGACACCCACCGGGACCTGGAGGACGTCTGCGACCACGTCCTGCACACCCTCGACTCGCACCACGGCGAGGACGACATCGCGCTGCTCATGGCCCGGGTGCAGGGGCTGCCCGCCGAGTCCGTCGGCGACTGGGCGCTGCCGCGCGAGCCGCGCAGCGTGGGCCGGGCCCGGGAGTACGCCCGCGCCCAGCTGACCGAGTGGGACCTGGAACCGCTCGTCGACACCACGGAACTGCTGGTGAGCGAGCTGGTCACCAACGCCCTGCGGTACGGCGAGGGCGAGATCAGGCTCCGCCTCCTGCTCGACCGCACCCTGGTCTGCGAGGTCTGGGACTCGGGCCTGGTCCAGCCGCGCCGCCGCCGCGCCCGCGACACCGACGAGGGCGGCCGGGGCCTGCAACTGGTCGGGCTGCTCAGCGCCGCGTGGGGGTCACGGCGTACGCCGCGCGGCAAGACGGTGTGGTTCGAACTCCCGCTGCCGGGCGGCGACTCCGGCCTGCCCGACCCGGCGGAGGCGCTGCTCAGCCTGTTCTGAGCCGGTGCGGGCCCCGCCGGGGCCGTGTCCCGGGCCGCAACCGGCACCGCCGCGTCCGTCGTCCCCGCCGGTGACACCTGCCACCGGGGCGGGGCGACGAAGGGCGCGGCATGGAACAGCCGACCGACGGCACGGACACCCCGCGCCGGGGGCAGCGGACGGAGACGGCCACGCCCGCCGGGGCCCCCGAGGCCGGGGCCGCCGAGGCCGGGGCCCCCGGGGCCGGGGCTGCCGAGGCCGGGGCCGGGGCTGCCGAGGCGGTGGCCTCCGGGCCCGAAGCGCCGCCCGAGCCCGAGCCCGAGGCCCACAAGGCCAGGCCCCCCGAGCCCGAGGCCCCCGACGCCCCCGAGACCGACACCGCCGACACCACCGACACCACCGACACCGCCGACACCGCCGACACCACCGAAGCCCCCGGCACTCCCGACGCCCCCGACACCACCGAAGCCCCCGGCACTCCCGACGCCCCCGAGCCCCGCACCCCCCGAAGACCCTGGCCCCGCCGCCTCCGCCGTACCGCCCTCGTGCTCGCGCTCGTCCTCCTCGTCCCCGTCCTCGCCGCCCAGGCCGCCCTGCGCGTCAGCTACGCCGGTGAACCGGCCGACGGCACCCGGACCCGGCACCAGGACGCCCTCTGGCTCGGTCACGCCTGGGTCGACGGGCGGAAGACGGACGCCGACCTCGCCGCCCTCGGCCGACGGCTCGCCACCACCGGCATCCGCGACCTCTACGTCCACACCGGCCCCCTGGAACACGACGGCACCCTCCCCCGCGCCCGCTACCCGAAGGCCCACTGGCTGACCGACGCCGTCCACGAGGAACTGCCCGGCGTCCGCGTCCACGCCTGGCTCGGCGACGTCCTCGCCACCGAGACCCCGGACGGCATGCGGCTGGAGCGGGCCGGGACCCGCGCCGCCGTCGTCCGCTCGGCCGGGCAGATCCTCGACGAGGGCTTCGACGGCGTCCACTTCGACCTGGAACCCGCCCACTCCGGCAACGGCGACTACCTCGCCCTCCTCGACGCCGCGCGCCGGGTGACGGACGAGCGCAACGTCGTACTCTCCGTGGCCGCCCACCAGATCGACCCGCTGCCGGCCCTGCACTCCGTCGCGGGCGCCCTCACCGGCCACCCCAAGTGGTGGTCGCAGGAGTACTTCGGGCAGGTCGCCCGCCGGGTCGACCAGATCGCCGTCATGTCGTACGACACCGCGCAGCCCCTGCAGAGCACCTACGGCGGTTACGTGGCCCGGCAGACCTCGCTCGCCCTGGAGGTCACCCCGCCCACCACCGACCTGCTGATGGGCCTGCCCTTCTACTACGAGAGCGACCCCTCCCACTGGGGCCACGCCGAGACCGTCCCCGCCGCCGTGCGCGGCGTCCGCCTCGGCCTGTCCCGCACGGACCCCGGCCGGGAGAACTTCGGCGTCGCCCTGTACGTCGACTTCGCCGCGACCGAGGCCGACTGGCGGGCGTACCGCGAGGGCTGGGTCAGCGCTCCCGGCGCCTCCTGATCTTGGAGCCGAGCCAGACCAGCGGGTCGTACGTGCGGTCGACGGCCCGCTCCTTCAGGGGGATCAGCGCGTTGTCCGTGATCCTGATGCCCTCGGGGCAGACCTCCGTGCAGCACTTGGTGATGTTGCAGTAGCCGAGGCCGTGCTCGTCCTGGGCGGTCTTCTTGCGGTCCAGGCCGGTCGACTCGGCCGCGTCCAGCGGGTGCATGTCCAGCTCGGCGACGCGCATCAGGAAGCGCGGGCCCGCGAACGCCGGTTTGTTCTCCTCGTGGTCCCGGACCACATGGCAGGTGTCCTGGCACAGGAAGCACTCGATGCACTTGCGGAACTCCTGCGGCCGGTCCACGTCCTCCTGCATCATGCGGTACTCGCCGGGCCCGACCCCGGCGGGCGGCACGAAGGCCGGGACCTCGCGGGCCTTGGCGTAGTTGAAGCCGACGTCCGTCACCAGGTCCCGTACGACCGGGAAGGCGCGCAGCGGCGTGACGGTGATCGTCTCCTCGCGGGTGAAGACCGACATCCGGGTCATGCACAGCAGCCGGGGCCGCCCGTTGATCTCGGCGGAGCAGGAACCGCACTTGCCGGCCTTGCAGTTCCAGCGGACGGCCAGGTCGGGGGCCTGGGTGGCCTGGAGGCGGTGGATGATGTCGAGGACCACCTCCCCCTCGTTCACCTCGACCGTGAAGTCCTCCAGCGCGCCGCCCCCGGTGTCGCCCCGCCACACCCGGAACCGTGCCTCGTAACCGCTCATCGGTACAGCTCCTCGTCGGCGAGGTACTTGGCCAGCTCTTCCTTCTCGAACAGGGCGAGCAGGTCGGGACGGACCGGCTCGGTGGTCTCCCGGTGCAGGGTGATCTGGCCGCGCACCGGGTCCGTCGCCGCCAGGCCGCCCGTCGGGTCGGTCAGCCGGCAGAGCAGGTTGACGTTGCGCCACCGGCGGTCCATCGCGGCGTGGTCCTCGCGGGTGTGGCCGCCGCGCGACTCGGTGCGCTCCAGCGCGGCCCGCGCCACGCACTCGCTGACCAGCAGCATGTTGCGCAGGTCCAGGGCGAGGTGCCAGCCCGGGTTGAACTGCCGGTGCCCCTCGACGCCGGCCCGCCGGGCCCGTACCCGCAGCTCGGCGAGTTTCTCCAGGGCCCGCTCCATCTCGGCTTCCCGGCGGATGATGCCGACCAGGTCGTTCATGGTCTGCTGGAGTTCCTGGTGGAGGGTGTACGGGTTCTCCGGGGGCCCGCCGGCCGGTTCCCCCGTCTCCGCCTCCGCCGAGAACGGGCGCAGCGCCTCGGCGGCGGCCGAGCCGATGTCCTCCTCGGCCGTGCGGGGCCGTTCCCGGCCGAGCGCGTACTCGGCGGCGTGCCACCCCGCCCGCCGCCCGAACACCAGCAGGTCGGAGAGGGAGTTGCCGCCGAGCCGGTTGGAGCCGTGCATCCCGCCGGCCACCTCGCCGGCCGCGTACAGCCCCGGCACCCCGCGCGCGGCGGCGGTGTCGGAGTCGACGGCGATGCCGCCCATCACGTAGTGGCAGGTGGGCCCGACCTCCATCGCCTCCGCCGTGATGTCGACGTCGGCCAGCTCCTTGAACTGGTGGTACATCGACGGCAGTCGCCGCTTGACGACCTCCGCGGACATCCGCGTCGACACGTCGAGGAAGACACCGCCGTGCGGGGAGCCCCGGCCCTCCTTCACCTCGCTGTTGATGGCGCGGGCGACCTCGTCGCGGGGGAGCAGTTCGGGGGGCCGCCGGTTGCGGTCCGGGTCGTCGTACCAGCGGTCGGCCTCGGCCTCGGACTCGGCGTACTTCTCCTTGAAGACGTCCGGGATGTAGTCGAACATGAACCGCTTGCCCTCGGAGTTCCTGAGCACCCCGCCGTCCCCGCGCACCGACTCGGTGACCAGGATGCCCTTCACGGACGGGGGCCAGACCATGCCCGTGGGGTGGAACTGCACGAACTCCATGTTCAGCAGCGGGGCGCCCGCGAGCAGGGCGAGGGCGTGTCCGTCGCCGGTGTACTCCCACGAGTTCGACGTCACCTTGAAGGACTTGCCGATGCCGCCGGTGGCGATCACCACGGCGGGGGCCTCCAGGACGAAGAAACGGCCGGTCTCGCGCTCGTAGGCGAAGACGCCCGAGACACGTGAGCCGTCCTTCAGGACGCGGGTGACCGTGCACTCCTGGAAGACCTTCAGCCGGGACTCGTAGGCGCCGGTCTCGCGGTGGTCCTCCTGCTGGAGGGCGACGACCTTCTGCTGGAGGGTGCGGATCAGTTCCAGGCCGGTGCGGTCGCCGACGTGGGCCAGGCGCGGGTACTCGTGGCCGCCGAAGTTGCGCTGCGAGATCCGGCCGTCCTTCGTACGGTCGAACAGGGCGCCCCAGGTCTCCAGCTCCCAGACCCGGTCCGGGGCCTCCTTGGCGTGCAGCTCGGCCATCCGCCACTGGTTGAGGAACTTGCCGCCGCGCAGGGTGTCCCGGAAGTGGACCTGCCAGCTGTCGCGCTCGTTGGCGTTGCCCATCGCCGCCGCGATGCCGCCCTCGGCCATCACCGTGTGCGCCTTGCCGAACAGCGACTTGCAGATCACCGCCGTACGGGCGCCCCGCTCGCGCGCCTCGATCGCGGCGCGCAGCCCGGCGCCGCCCGCGCCGACCACGACGACGTCCCACTCCTGGCGATCGACCACGGACATCAGAAGCACCTTTGTTTTCGCTAGAAGAGGGTCGGATCGTCGAAGGCGCCGGACGCGACCAGGTACACGTAGAAGTCGGCGAGCGCCACGCTCACCAGGGAGGCCCAGGCGAGCTGCATGTGCCGGGCGTTGAGCCGGCCCACCCACTGCCAGGCGCGGTAGCGCACGGGGTGCTGGGAGAAGTGCTTGAGCTTGCCGCCGACGATGTGCCGGCAGGAGTGGCAGGACAGGGTGTACGCCCAGATCAGCGTGATGTTGACCAGGAAGACGAGGGTGCCCAGGCCCATGTGGCCCCACGCGTAGTGCTCGTCGCGGAAGGCGAGCACCGTGTCGTAGGTGAGGATGCCCGCCACCAGCAGCGCCGCGTAGAAGAAGTAGCGGTGCAGGTTCTGGAGGACGAGGGGGAAGCGGGACTCGCCGGTGTACTTCTTGTGCGGCTCGGCCACCGCGCAGGCGGGCGGCGAGGCCCAGAAGCCGCGGTAGTACGCCTTGCGGTAGTAGTAGCAGGTCAGCCGGAAGCCGAGCGGGAAGATCAGGATGATGATCGCGGGGGAGATGCCCCACCAGGAGCCGACGATCTCCCAGTTGGGCCCGGAGCGCATCGGCGCGCAGCGCTCGGCCAGGCACGGGGAGTAGAACGGCGAGACGTACGGGGCCGCGTAGTAGTCGGCGTCGGCGAACGCCCGCCACGTCGAGTACACGATGAACGCGAGCAGCCCGGCCGCGGTGCCGGCGGGGGCCAGCCACCAGCGGTCGGTGCGCAGGTGCGGGGCGCTGATCGCGGCGCGCGCCGGGGCGTGGACGCCGCCGCCGCGGGGTCGGGGGTCGGTGGGGGGTGGTTCCGTTCCAGTGGCCACGGGGCGACTCCGGTGGGGTCCGGTCGGATGCGGTCGGGTCAGGGGGCGCGCCGGTCGCGGGCGCCCAGTCCCTCGTCGTCCGAGTCCGTCCACAGGGTGAGGTCGTACGGGGCGTCGGAGATGGTGACTAGGTCCGGCCGCGGTATCGGCGCGTCCCCCGCGGCGGCGGCAGCGTGCAGCAGCGCGACGCTCTCCCGCAGGTGACCGGCGTCGGTGCGGACCCGCCGGACCTCCAGACCGTCGCGGCCGATCCGCTGTTCCAGCCGGCTCACGGCCCGCGACAGATCGTCGAGGCAGCGCCGGATCGTCGTCAGTTCGTCGTGCACGGACATGACGTGACCTCACTTCCGTCGGACGCGGCCACGCCGGCCGGCCTGGGATGGCGACGTTCATGCGCCTGAGAGTGTCGCGCGTCACACCTGTCCCTGTGAAGGGACGTGCAGCGATTGGCCGAGGCGCGCGGGCGCACCCCCGGGCGCGCGTTCCCCCGGGCGGGTGAGCTTACGGAGCGGGTCCGACGTGTCGCCGGTCGTTGCCGAACCGATTCCTCTTCAGTGGCCGCATACGTCTGAATACAAATGATCAACTCCATATACCGCCAGAAGTGAACACAACGCCCGCGGCTCTCCGGAGGTAGACAGATGTCCCACGTCGGCGTCGGACCACGCGCCCGCACGCGCTCGGTCGCCTTCCTCACCGCGGGCGCGCTCGCGGTCCCCGTCCTCGCCGGGTGCAGCTCAGAGGACCCCGCGGGCGAGCCGCTCGCCGGTCCCGACACCGCCGTCGCGGCCCGCGCCCGGATCGCCGACGGCGGCACCCTGCGCTGGGCGGCGGACTCCGTGCCGGACACGCTGAACGTCTTCCAGTCCGACGCCGACGCCACCACCACCCGGGTCGCCCAGGCCGTCCTGCCCTCGATGTTCCGCATGGACGCCACCGGCCGCCCGGTGCGCAACCCCGACTACCTGGAATCCGCCGAGGTGGTCGCCACCGAACCCCGGCAGGTCGTCCTCTACAAGCTCAACCAGCAGGCCGTCTGGAGCGACGGCCGGGAGATCGGCGCCGCCGACTTCGCCGCCCAGTGGCGTGCCCTGTCCGGCAAGGACAGCGCCTACTGGACCGCCCGCAACGCCGGCTACGACCGCGTCGAGAAGATCGAGCGGGGCAAGAACGACCTGGAGGTCAAGGTCACCTTCCGCCGCCCCTACGCCGACTGGCGCTCCCTGTTCACGCCGCTGTACCCGAAGGAGGTCATGGGCACCCCGGACGCCTTCAACGACGGGGCGCGGCGCAAGCTCAAGATCACCGCCGGGCCGTTCGCCGTCCAGAAGGTGGACCGCGAGGCCGACGAGGTCGTCCTCGGGCGCAATCCGCGCTGGTGGGGCGAGCCGGCCAAGCTGTCGCGGATCGTGCTGCGCGCCGTGGAGCGCGGCGAGCGCACCGCGGCCCTGACCGCCGGCAAGCTCGACCTCGCCGAGGTCGACCCGGCCACCGCCCGGGAGGTCGGCCGGGCCGGCGCCCCGCCCGGCACCGGCAACCCGCTCGGCTCCACCGACACCGAGGACGCGGCACCCCTCTCCGGCCCGGAGAGCGGCCAGGGGCGGTCCGCCGCCGACGCCCTGCGCTCCTGGGCCGTCGCCCACGGCTCCGACGAGGAGGCCGCGTACGAGGAGACGCTCGCCCGCGAGGAACGGCGCGCGGCCCTCGCCCGGGCCGAACGCCGGCGGTCCGCCCTGCGCGGCTTCGAGGTCCGCAAGTCGCTGGAGCCCGCCTACACCCAGCTCGCCCTCAACGGGGCGGACGGCCCCCTCGCCGACGAACGGGTGCGCCGGGCCGTCGCCCGCGCCGTCGACCGCGAGGAACTGGCCGAGGCCGTGCTGAAGCCCCTCGGCCTCCCGGCGGAGCCGCTCGGCAGCCACCTCGCGCTGGCCGGCCAGGACGCCTACGCCGACGGCAGCGGCGCGCTCGGCGAACCGGACGTCAAGGAGGCGCGGGCGCTGCTCGCGGACGCGGGGTGGGTGCCCGGGGGGCCCGTGAAGAAGGGCAAGGAGAAGGAAGGGGAGGCGGAGGAGGCGGCCGGCGCCGAGGAGGGCGAGGGCAGCTCGTCCGAGAGCGACTCCCCGGGCGGGGACGACGGTACGTACATCGTGGGGGAGGACGGCAAGGGCGAGGGCGCCGGCGACGGAAACGGCCACGGAAACGGCGACGGCAAGGGCGAGGCCGAGGGCGACGGGAACGGCGGCGGCAAGGGCGCCGGGGACGGCGACAAGGACGGCGACAAGGACGGCCACGGGAACGGCGACGGCGAGAAGAACAAGGCCAACGGCAGCGCCCCCGGCGCCTACGCCCCCAAGGGCACCGCCGCCCCGGCCGGCGCCGCGGCCCCGCTGGCCAGGAACGGCAAGCCGCTCACCCTGCGCTTCGTGCTCCCCTCCGGCCCCGGCTCCGGCACGCTGCGCACCGTCGCCGACCGGATCAGCCGCATGCTGGACCGCATCGGCATCCGCACCGACATCACCAAGGTCCCCGACGAGAGCTACTTCCGGGACCACATCGCCAACGGCGACTACGACCTGGCGCTCTACTCCTGGCCCGGCACCGCCTTCCCGGCCACCGACGCCCGCCCCGTCTACGCCAAGCCCGTCCCCGCCGCCGACGGCTCCCTCAACGTCGAACAGAACTACACCCGGGTCGGCACCGACCAGGTCGACCAGCTCTTCGAGCAGGCCGTCGCCACCCTGGACGAGAAGGAGGCCCGGTCCCTGCTCCGCAAGGCCGACTCCCGGATCTGGGCGGCGGCCGCCTCGCTCCCCCTCTACCAGCGCCCCCAGCTCACCGTGGCCCGCGAGAACCTCGCCAACGCGGGCGCCTTCGGCTTCGCCACCCCGGTCTACGAGGACATGGGCTTCCTGAAGAAGGGCGCGCAGGGCGGACAGCGCTCCGGGACCCCGGCCCCGACCCCGACCCCGTCCTCGTCCTCGTCCTCGTCCTCGTCCTCGTGACCGTCCCCACAGGGTCGAACAAGGCCACTGCCGTCAGCCCCGTACCATGGAAGGGAAAAGGCCGAGGCGTCACCAGCCCGGCGAGGCCAGCGCAGCAGACCTGGCCGTCCTCACCACTCCGGGAGTACGCCGCACATGGCTGTGTCCGTAACGCGTCACGACATCCGCAACGTCGCCATCGTCGCCCACGTCGACCACGGCAAGACCACGATCGTCGACGGCATGCTGAAGCAGGCCGGTGCCTTCGCCGCCCACCAGCTCGACTCCGTCGACGACCGCATGATGGACTCGAACGACCTGGAGCGTGAGAAGGGCATCACGATCCTGGCCAAGAACACGGCGGTCAAGTACCACCCGAAGGATGGCGGCGACGTCATCACCATCAACATCATCGACACCCCGGGCCACGCCGACTTCGGCGGCGAGGTCGAGCGCGGCCTGTCGATGGTGGACGGCGTGGTCCTGCTGGTCGACGCCTCCGAGGGCCCGCTGCCGCAGACCCGCTTCGTGCTGCGCAAGGCGCTCGCCCAGCGGCTGCCGATCATCCTGTGCATCAACAAGACGGACCGGCCCGACGCCCGCATCGACGAGGTCGTCAACGAGACCTACGACCTCTTCCTGGACCTGGACGCCGACGAGGAGCAGATCGAGTTCCCGATCGTCTACGCCTGCGGCCGCGACGGCGTCGCCTCGCTGACCAAGCCGGAGGACGGCACGGTCCCGGCCGACTCCGACAGCCTGGAGCCGTTCTTCTCCACGATCCTCCAGCACATCCCCGCGCCCACCTACGAGGAGGACGCGCCGCTCCAGGCCCACGTGACGAACCTGGACGCCGACAACTTCCTCGGCCGTATCGCGCTGCTCCGCGTCCACCAGGGCGAGCTGAAGAAGGGCCAGACGGTCGCCTGGCTCAAGCGCGACGGGTCCACGCAGAACGTGCGGATCTCCGAGCTGATGATGACCGAGGCGCTCACCCGCAAGCCCGCCGAGAAGGCCGGCCCCGGTGACATCTGCGCCGTCGCCGGTATCCCGGACATCATGATCGGCGAGACCCTGGCCGACCCGGAGAACCCGGTGCCGCTGCCGCTGATCACGGTGGACGAGCCCGCGATCTCCATGACCATCGGCACCAACACCTCCCCGCTGGTCGGCCGCGGCGCCACCGGCAAGGGCGCGGACAACAAGGCGGTCGTCAAGGACCGCAAGGTCACCGCCCGCCAGGTCAAGGACCGCCTCGACCGCGAGCTGATCGGCAACGTCTCGCTCCGCGTCCTGGACACCGAGCGCCCGGACGCCTGGGAGGTGCAGGGCCGCGGTGAGCTGGCGCTGGCCATCCTGGTCGAGCAGATGCGCCGCGAGGGCTTCGAGCTGACCATCGGCAAGCCGCAGGTGGTCACCAAGCAGGTCGACGGCAAGACCTACGAGCCCGTCGAGCGGATGACCATCGACGTGCCCGAGGAGCACATGGGCGCGGTCACGCAGCTCATGGGCGTCCGCAAGGGCCGCATGGACAACATGTCCAACCACGGCTCCGGCTGGGTCCGCATGGAGTTCGTCGTCCCCTCCCGCGGTCTGATCGGCTTCCGTACCGAGTTCCTCACCCAGACCCGCGGCACCGGCATCGCGCACTCCATCCACGAGGGCCACGAGCCCTGGTTCGGCACGCTGACCACGCGCAACAACGGCTCGCTGGTCGCCGACCGCTCCGGCGCCGTCACCGCGTTCGCCATGACCAACCTCCAGGAGCGCGGCGTGCTCTTCACCGAGCCCGGCACCGAGGTGTACGAGGGCATGATCGTCGGCGAGAACTCCCGCGCCGACGACATGGACGTCAACATCACCAAGGAGAAGAAGCTCACCAACATGCGGTCGTCCTCGGCCGACTCCTTCGAGGCGATCGTCCCGCCGCGCAAGCTGTCGCTGGAGCAGTCGCTGGAGTTCTGCCGCGACGACGAGTGCGTCGAGGTCACCCCGGAGGCCGTGCGCATCCGCAAGGTGAACCTGGACGCCCGCGAGCGCGCCCGCGCCGCGAGCCGCGCCAAGCACGGCTGATCCCCCTCCGGCGGCCCTCACACAGGCCGCCGGACCACGGACGAGCGTCGGGCACCCCTGTCACGGACAGGGGTGCCCGGCCCCGTTTCACGGCCCCCGCGGCGTCACGGATCCGGGGGAGACGACGGGAACGAGAGTTCCCCCACACCCCGGTGCGCACGCGTCCGGTCACCGACGGTTCGCACACGGCATGTTCCGCGCGTTCGGGCAAGCGGATTTCTGTGCCCGAGTGTCCGCAATGCGGACACCTTCCCTCGATAGATGTGTAACAAGTCCGTTTCGCAGGGATCTTTCTGCAAAGGGTTTGTCCGGATTTTGGAAGAAGTTAGCGCCAGGTGTGATCGAACCGAGACCTTTCGGGTGTGGTTCGGCTGTGGGGGGATGGCAGATAGTTAGGCGCGTAGAACTCGATCGAGCGGGGCGTCCGCAGCCGCGGCGCCGACGCACGAGTTACGGGCACCCAACCTTCTCAGGCACCGGTGACGGTGTCGTGTCGCGGGCCTGCCCGTGCGATGAACCATTGGTCTCCTAGGAGGAATCCATGCGCGGTGCGAAGAGCGCCAAGTGGGTCGCGATAGCCGCGGTTGTGGCGCTGAGCGCGACCGCTTGTGGCGGCGGCGGCGACGACGGCGACAGCAAGGCCGCGATCGACCCGGACGGCACGTTCTCCGTCGAGGTGGGTGAGCCGCAGAACCCGCTTCAGCCGGCCAACACCATGGAGTCCAACGGCAGCATCGTCATCAACTCGCTGTTCTCGGGCCTGGTCGACTACGACTCCAAGGGCAACATCACCATGGTGAACGCCGAGTCGGTGGACACCAAGGACAACAAGACCTTCACGGTCAAGCTGAAGGCGGGCTGGAAGTTCCACGACGGCACCCCCGTCACCTCCGAGTCCTACATCAAGGCCTGGAACTGGGCCGCGAACCCGGACAACAAGCAGACCAACAGCTTCTGGTTCTCCGACATCAAGGGCTACGACGACATCTCCGGCGGCAAGGCCGACGAGATGTCCGGTCTGAAGGCCGTCGACGACACCACCTTCACGATCGAGCTGAGCAAGGCGCTGCCCTACTTCGTCTACAAGCTGGGCTACGAGGTCTTCTCCCCGCTGCCGGAGTCCTTCTACAAGGACCCGGACGCCGCCGGTGAGAAGCCGGTCGGCAACGGCCCCTACAAGTTCGTCAGCTGGGACCACAAGAAGCAGATCGTGGTCGAGCGCAACGACGACTACAAGGGTGACGACAAGGCCAAGAACGGCGGCGTGATCTTCAAGAACTACGCCCAGCTGGAGACGGCCTACCAGGACCTCAAGTCCGGCAACCTCGACGTGATGCGCCAGATCGCCCCGCGTGACCTGCCGGTGTACAAGCAGGACCTCGGCGACCGCGCCGTGGACCAGGCGCAGTCCTCGATCCAGTCCATCGCCGTCGCCTTCTACACCAAGCAGTGGAAGGACATCGACCCGAAGGTCCTCCAGGGCCTGTCGATGGCGATCGACCGCGACACCATCACCAAGACCGTCCTCCAGGGCACCCGCGAGCCGGCCACCGGCTGGGTCGCCAAGGGCGTGCTCGGTTACACGGACAACGCCGCCGGGGACGTCACCACGTACGACCCGAAGAAGGCCAAGGCCCTCATCAAGGAGGGTGGCGGCGTCCCGGGCAACAAGATCTCCATCCAGTACAACGCGGACGGCGGTCACAAGGAGTGGGTGGAGGCCGTCTGCGGCTCCATCACCAACGCCACCGGCGTGGCCTGCACGGGCGACTCCAAGGCCGACTTCCAGGCCGACACCAACGCCCGTGACGCCAAGCAGGTCAAGTCGCTGTACCGCTCCGGCTGGGTGCTCGACTACCCCTTCATCGCCAACTTCATCCGGGACCTGTTCGGCACCAAGTCGGACGGCAACCAGGGCGGCTTCTCCAACGCGGAGATCGACAAGCTCATCGAGCAGGCCGACAGCGCCGCCACGCTGGAGGAGTCGGAGAAGCTCTACCAGGAGATCGAGAAGAAGCTCCCGGAGTACATGCCGAGCATCCCGCTCTGGTACTACAAGGTCAACGCGGGCTACTCGGAGAAGGTCACCGGCGTCAAGTACGCCCAGGACGGCGACCCGATCCTGACCGGCGTTCAGGTCACGAAGTAACCGCTGATCACAGCGTGTGCCGTGCCGCACCTCATCAGGTGCGGCACGGTGTCGGCCGGTCGGCCGGGGGGCCCTTTTCACCGGGTACGTACGGGACGTCCGCGAGGACGGTCAGGCGTGCGCGGTGAAAAGGGCCTGCCGCTGTAACTGACATGGAGGCACCATGGGGCGCTACGTCATACGACGACTGCTCCAGATGATCCCGGTGTTCATCGGGACGACTCTGCTGATTTTCCTGATGGTCTACGCGCTGCCCGGCGACCCCGTGCGCGGACTCTTCGGAGACAAGAGCGCGAGCCCGGAAGTGCTGCAGGCCCTGCGGCACGAGTACGGCCTGGACAAGCCCATCATGGTCCAGTACCTGGACTACATGAAGGGCATCGTCCTTCACTTCGACTTCGGCAACCAGATCGCCAGCGGCCGGCCGGTCACCGAGATCCTCGGTGACGCCTTCCCCGTGACGCTGCGGCTGGCCGGCCTGGCCTTCGCCATCGAGGCCGCCCTCGGCATCATCCTCGGCCTGATCTCCGGCATGCGCGCCGGCAAGACGGCCGACACGCTGATCCTCATCCTGACCCTGCTGCTCATCTCGGTGCCGGTCTTCGTGCTCGGCCTGATCCTGCAGACGGTGGTCACCAACGCGGGCGGCGCCCCCTCGGTGAACGACGACACCGACATCGGGCAGATGCTGATGCCGGCCATCGTGCTGGCCAGCGCCTCACTGGCCTATGTGGCGCGGCTGACGCGGACCTCGGTCGCCGAGAACATGCGCTCCGACTACATGCGCACGGCCATCGCCAAGGGACTGCCCCGGCGCCGGGTCGTCGGCGTCCACCTGATGCGCAACTCGCTCATCCCGGTCGTCACCTTCCTCGGCACCGACCTCGGTGCCCTGATGGGCGGCGCGATCGTCACCGAGCGCATCTTCAACATCAAGGGCGTCGGCGGCACGATCGCGGAGGCCATCACCCGCCGCGAGGGAACGACACTGGTCGGCCTGGTCACCGTCCTGGTCCTCGTCTACCTCGTCACCAGCCTCATCGTCGACCTGCTGTACGCGGTCCTGGACCCGAGGATCCGTTATGCCTGAGCTGACCAAGACCTCCGCGGAGGAGTCCGCGACGTCCGCCGCCCCGGACGGCCGGCGCCTGCCCGAGGCCGGCCAGGAGAAGGCCCGCAGCCTGTGGGGCGACGCCTGGCGCGACCTGCGCACCAACTGGATCTTCATCGTCTCCTCGGTGCTGATCCTGCTGCTGCTCGTGATCGCGCTGTTCCCCGGTCTGTTCACCAGCGCCAGCCCGGACGCCAAGGACCTCGCGGCGCACTACCTCCAGAAGCCCGAGTACGGGCACATATTCGGCGCCGACTGGCTCGGGTACGACGCCCAGGGCCGCAGCGTGTACGCCCGTGCCATCTACGGCACCCGCGCCTCGCTGCTGGTCGGCGGCGGCACCACCCTGGCCGTCACGGTCTTCGGCGGTCTGGTGGGCATGCTGGCCGGCTACTTCGGCGGCTGGATCGACGCGGTGCTCTCCCGCATCACCGACATGTTCTTCGGCATCCCGTTCCTGCTCGGCACGATGGTGATGCTGAACTCGTTCACCGAGCGGTCCATCCCGATCGTCATCCTCGCGCTGACCTTCCTGGGCTGGACGCAGACCGCCCGCGTCATGCGCGGTTCGGTGATCACGGTCAAGTCGCAGGACTACGTGCAGGCCGCCAAGGCGCTGGGCGCGAGCACCTCGCGCATCCTCTTCCGGCACGTACTGCCCAACGCGATCGCCCCGGTGATCGTCGTCGCCACCATCGCGCTCGGTGTCTACATCGGCGCCGAGGCCACGCTGTCGTACCTCGGTCTCGGCCTGGAGGGCGCCTCGTGGGGCAACGACATCTCCGACGGCCAGAACCAGATCCGGGTCGCGGCGTACATCATGCTCTACCCGTCGATCATGCTCAGCATCACGGTGCTGGCGTTCATCATGCTCGGTGAGGCCGTCCGCAACGCCCTCGACCCGAAGCAGCGCTGAGGGAGGCGTACGTGACCATCATCGACCAGACCGCTTCCGTACCGGGACCGGCCGACGGCGGCGCCGACGACGCGCCGCTGCTCGAAGTGCGCGACCTGCACGTCGAGTTCCACACCCGGGACGGTGTCGTCCGGGCCGTCAACGGCGTCAACTACAGCGTGTCCGCGGGCGAGACCCTCGCCGTGCTCGGTGAGTCCGGGTCCGGCAAGTCCGTCACCGCGCAGGCCATCATGGGCATCCTGGACATGCCCCCGGCGAAGATCCCGCAGGGCGAGATCCGGTTCCGCGGCGAGGACATGCTGCGGATGGACGCCGAGGAGCGGCGCCGGCTGCGCGGCGCGAAGATCGCGATGATCTTCCAGGACGCGCTGTCGTCCCTCAACCCGGTCCTCTCCGTCGGCTACCAGCTCGGCGAGATGTTCCGGGTCCACCAGGGCCTGGGCAAGAAGGAGGCCAAGGCCAAGGCCGTCGAGCTGATGGACCGGGTGAAGATCCCGGCCGCCGCGGCCCGCGTCGACGACTACCCGCACCAGTTCTCCGGCGGTATGCGCCAGCGCATCATGATCGCCATGGCGCTGGCCCTGGAACCGGACCTGATCATCGCCGACGAGCCCACCACGGCCCTCGACGTGACGGTCCAGGCCCAGGTCATGGACCTGCTCGCCGAGTTGCAGCGCGAGTACCACATGGGTCTGATCCTGATCACCCACGACCTCGGCGTCGTCGCCGACGTCGCCGACAAGATCGCCGTGATGTACGCGGGCCGCATCGTGGAGCAGGCCCCGGTGCGCGAGCTGTACAAGCGCCCCGCGCACCCCTACACCCGGGGGCTGCTGGACTCGATCCCGCGCCTGGACCAGAAGGGCCAGGAGCTGTACGCGATCAAGGGTCTGCCGCCCAACCTGCTCAGGACGCCGTCGGGCTGCGCGTTCAACCCGCGCTGCCCCAAGGCGCAGGACATCTGCCGCACCGACACCCCGGCCCTGTTCGAGGTGACGGAGCGGGACGGCTCCGCCCTGCCGGGCCGGCGCAGCGCCTGCCATTTCTGGAAGGAGACGATCCATGGCTGAGATCAAGAAGGACGAGGCCGTGGACACCACGCCGAACGTCACGGACGTCGAGGTCGTCGACGCGGCCACCGAGGAGGCGTCGGTCGTCGCGCTGGACAAGCCGGTGGACCGGGGCGAGCCGATCCTCCAGGTCCGCAACCTCAAGAAGCACTTCCCGCTGACCCAGGGCGTCCTGTTCAAGCGGCAGGTCGGCGCGGTCAAGGCCGTCGACGGCGTCTCCTTCGACCTCTACCAGGGCGAGACCCTCGGCATCGTCGGCGAGTCCGGCTGCGGCAAGTCCACGGTCGCCAAGCTCCTGATGAACCTGGAGCGGGCCACCGCGGGCGAGGTCTTCTACAAGGGCCAGGACATCACCAAGCTGTCCGGGCGCGCGCTCAAGGCCGTCCGCCGC
The DNA here is from genome assembly GCF_044768905.1 of Streptomyces sp. NPDC090994. Lineage (NCBI taxonomy): Bacteria > Bacillati > Actinomycetota > Actinomycetes > Kitasatosporales > Streptomycetaceae > Streptomyces > Streptomyces sp. NPDC090994. The sequence continues at coordinate 269,965 of NZ_JBIVWS010000001.1, read as the reverse complement.
AACATCCAGATGGTGTTCCAGGACCCGTACACCTCGCTGAACCCGCGCATGACGGTCGCCGACATCATCGGCGAGACCTTCGACATCCACCCCGAGGTGGCTCCGAAGGGCGACCGGCGGCGCAAGGTGCAGGAGCTGCTGGACGTGGTGGGCCTGAACCCGGAGTACATCAACCGCTATCCGCACCAGTTCTCCGGCGGTCAGCGCCAGCGCATCGGCATCGCCCGCGGCCTCGCGCTCAACCCGGAGATCATCATCTGCGACGAGCCGGTGTCGGCGCTGGACGTGTCCGTCCAGGCCCAGGTCATCAACCTGATGGAGAAGCTCCAGGACGAGTTCGACCTCTCCTACATCTTCATCGCCCACGACCTGTCCATCGTCCGGCACATCTCGGACCGGGTCGGCGTCATGTACCTCGGCAAGATCGCGGAGATCGGCACCGACGTGCAGATCTACGACCACCCGACGCACCCGTACACCCAGGCGCTGCTCTCCGCGGTGCCCGTGCCCGACCCCGAGTCCCGCGACCACCGGGAGCGCATCATCCTCACCGGTGACGTGCCCTCGCCCGCCGACCCGCCGTCGGGCTGCTCCTTCCGCACCCGCTGCTGGAAGGCGCAGGACAAGTGCGCGCAGGAGGCTCCGCTGCTGGCCGTGCCCGAGCGGTTCAAGGGCGAGAACTCGCAGGCGGCGCACGAGTCGGCGTGCCACTTCGCCGAGGAGAAGGACGTCGTGCACGCGGCCTGATCCTGTTCTGCCCCCCGGTTCCCGGCACCTGCCCCAGGTGCCGGGAACCGGCGTTTTCGCGAGCCTCGGCAGGTCAGCCGCGTGAGGCGGCCCAGTGGCACGCGACCCGGCTCGGCCCGGCCCCGCCCGTGAGGGACGGGTCCTCGCCGTGACAGCGCTCCGCGACCCCCGCCCGCCCGGCCTCCCCGTCCGCGAGGACCGGGCACCGGACGCGGAACCGGCACCCGGAGGGAATCCGGGACGGGTCGGGCGGCTCACCGGACAGCACCACCGGGTCCCCCGGGGTGTCCGGCAGCACCGACAGCAGGGCCCGGGTGTAGGGGTGCCGGGGTGCCGTCAGCACCTGCTCGACCTCGCCCGTCTCCACGATCCGGCCCAGGTACATCACCGCGACCCGGTCGGCGACGTTCCAGGCCAGCCCCAGGTCGTGGGTGACGATCAGCGCCGCCAGCCCCAGCTCGGCGCGCAGGCGCAGCAGCAGCGCCAGGATCTCGCCGCGCACCGACGCGTCCAGCGAGGCCACCGGCTCGTCGGCGACCAGCAGTTCGGGCGCGAGGACCAGTGCGCCCGCGATCACCACGCGCTGGCGCTGGCCGCCGGAGAGTTCGTGCGGGTGACGCAGCAGGAAGCGTTCCGGCGGGCGCAGTCCCGCCCGGGCCAGCGCCCCGGTGACGGCCTCCTTCTCGTCACCGGCGTACCCGTGGACGCGCAGCCCTTCGGCGACCGCCTCGTACACCGTGTGCCGGGGGTTGAGCGAGCCGCTGGGGTCCTGGAGCACCAACTGGACGCGCTTGCGGTGGGCCTTGAGGGCGCGTGCGCCGTACTCCAACGGCCGCCCGGCGAACTCGATCCGCCCCGAGGCCGGTCGCACCAGTCCGAGCAGGGCCCGGGCGAGGGTGCTCTTGCCGCAGCCCGACTCGCCGACCAGCGCCACGATCTCGCCGGCCCGCACGGTGAGGCCGACCCCGTCCACGGCCCGGGCCGGCGGGGCGCCGTGCCGCCCGGGGAAGGTGACGTGCAGGTCGCTCACGCCGAGCAGCGGGGGAGGGGGCGCGGTCGTCATGTGGTCCTTCCGCTGGGGCCGGCCGGTGCTCCGCCGGGAGCGGTCCGGCCGGCACCGGGGGACGGTTTCTCGGGCGGGGCCGCCTGATCCTCGTCGGCGGCCGGCGGCTGTACGCGGACGCACGCGGCCCGCCGGTCCCCGGCCGCCTCCCGCAGCGCGACGTCGTGCGTGGCGCAGGCGTCGAGTGCGACCGGGCAGCGCGGGCGGAAGGCGCAGCCGGCGGGTACGGCGGCCGGGTCGGGCGGGTCGCCGGGCAGGCCGCGGGGCGCGAACCGGGAGGCGGGGTCGCCGACGCGCGGGAACGCGGCGGACAGCGCCGCGGCGTACGGGTGCAGGGCCCGTTCGTGGACGGCCCCGGCGGGCCCCTCCTCGACCACCCGGCCCGCGTACATCACCGCCAGCCGGTCGCAGGTCTGTGCCAGTACGGACAGATCGTGACTGATCATGATCAGGCCCAGGTCGCGTTCGGCGACGGACCGCTCGATCAGCCGGAGGATCTGCGCCTGGACCATCACGTCCAGCGCGGTGGTCGGTTCGTCGGCGATGATCAGCCGGGGCGCGCAGGCCAGCGCCATGGCGATCATCACGCGCTGCCGCTGTCCGCCGGAGAGCTGATGCGGGTACGCCGCCGCCCGCGCCGCCGACAGACCGACCTGCTCCAGCAGCTCACCGGCGCGGGCGCGGGCCGCCGCCCGGGAGGCCCGCTGGTGCAGCAGGACCGGCTCGGCGATCTGGTCGCCCACCCGGTGCACGGGGTTGAGGGAGTGCATCGCCCCCTGGAACACGATCGACGCCCCGGCCCAGCGCACCGCCCGCACCCGGCCCCACCGCATGGTGAGCACGTCCTCCCCGTCCAGCAGGACCCGCCCGCTCACCTCGGTGCCGCCCGGCAGCAGCCGCAGCAGCGCCAGCGCCAGCGTCGACTTGCCGCACCCCGACTCCCCGGCGATGCCCAGCTTCCGCCCGGCCGGCAGGGTGAGGTCGACGCCCCGCACCGCTTCCGCCCCGCCCGGATAGGTCACCCGCAGGTCCCGTACCTCGAGGAGCGTCACCGCCCCACCCCCAGCCGGGGGTCGAGCACCGCTTCCGCCGCCCGTCCGCACAGGGTGAACACCAGCGCCACGACGGCGATGGCGACCCCCGGCGGCACCAGGTACCACCAGTCCCCGGAGCTGACCGCCCCCGCCTCCCGCGCGTCCTGGAGCAGTCCGCCCCAGGACACCACCGTCGGGTCGCCGAGCCCGAGGAAGGCGAGGGTGGCCTCGGCGAGGACGGAGGCGGAGACCATCAGGGTCGTCTGGGCCAGCACCAGCGGCATCACGTTGGGCAGCACGTGCCGGACCATGACGTGCCGGTGGCCGCCGCCCAGCGCCTTGGCCCGCTCGATGTACGGCCGGGCCTCCACCGCCAGCGTCTGGGCGCGCACCAGCCGGGCCGTGGTCGGCCACGAGGTGACGGCGATCGCCAGGATCACCGTACCCAGCGAGCGGGACATGACCGTCGCCAGCGCGATGGCCAGCACCAGGGCCGGCATCACCAGGAACCAGTCGGTGACCCGCATCACCACCGTCGCGTACGCCCCCCGGAAGTGACCGGCGGTGATGCCGGCCACCGCGCCGATCGTCACCGACAGGACCGCGGCGAGCAGCCCCACCAGCAGGGAGACGCGCGTGCCCCAGACCAGCAGGCCGAGCAGGTCGCGGCCGAACCGGTCGGTGCCCAGCGGGAATTCCCCGCTCGGGCCCTGCAACGGCCGGCCCGGCGCCCCGGTCACGTCGGCCACGTCACCGCCCACGGTCAGCGGCGCGGTCAGCGCGGCCAGCGCCAGCAGCACCAGGGCGGCCAGGCCCGCCAGTCCGGCGCGGTGGGTGCGGTACTCCCGCCAGAACCGGGCCGCCGCCCGGCGCCGCCGCCGCCACGCCAGCGCCCGGGGTCCGGCGGGCACCGCGGGTGCCGGGGAGGCGGGCGGCGCGGTCATCGCCCCACCCGTGGGTCGAGCAGCGGATAGAGCAGGTCGGCCACCGTGTTCAAAATGATCACCGCCGAGGCGAAGAAGAGGAACAGCCCCTGCACCAGGGGCAGGTCGGGCACGCTGAGCGCCTGGTAGAAGAGGCCGCCCAGGCCGGGCCAGGAGAAGACGGTCTCCACCAGCACCACCCCGGCGACCGTCCGGCCGAGGTTGACGAAGACCAGGGTGACGGTGGGCAGCAGGGCGTTGGGCACGGCGTGCCGGCGGCGTACCAGGTCGTCGCGGAGTCCCTTGGCCCGCGCGGTGGTCAGATAGTCGCTGCCCGTCTCGTCGAGCAGCGCCGACCGCGTCACCAGCAGGGTCTGCCCGTACTCGACGGCGACCAGGGTGACCACCGGCAGCACCAGGTGGTGGGCGACGTCGAGGACGTATCCGAACCCCTGCTCCCCGCCCGACTCCATGCCGCCGGTCGGGAACAGGCCGGGCACCGGGCCGACGCCGACGGAGAGGACGACGATGAGCAGCAGGCCCAGCCAGAACGACGGCAGGGAGTACAGGGTCAGCGCCAGCCCCGTGTGCAGCCGGTCGGCGAGCCGCCCGTGCCGCCAGGCCGACCGGGTGCCGAGGAAGATCCCGAGCGCGGTGTGCAGGACGAAGGCCGTGCCGGTCAGCAGCAGCGTCGGCCCCAGCGCCTCGGCGATCTTGCCGGTGACCGGCGTACGGAACTGGTACGAGGTCCCCAGGTCCCCGGTGAGCGCCTTGCCGCAGTAGTCCGTGAACTGCCGCCACAGCGGCAGATCGAGCCCGAACTCTCTGCGGTATGCGGCAAGTTGCTCGGCCGAGACCGGACGGCCGCCGGTCATGGTCTTCACCGGGTCGCCCGGGATCAGCCGGAACAGGAAGAAGCCGGTGACGAGGACGGCGAGGAGCGAGACGACCGCGCCGCCGGTCTTCCCGAGGGCATAGCGGAGGTACGCGGTGCGGTGGCGGCCGGTGGCGGCGGGCGTGGGTGCCGCCCGGGAGACGGCGTCCGCGGTCATCGGCGCTCACCCGGCGCCGGCCGGAGCGGTGCGGGGCGCACCGGCTACTCGCGGTCGTCGGCGGTCGAGCGGCGCCGCAGGGCGAAGAGAATCCCGGCCCCGGCGAGTACGACGACCCCCGCGGCGATCCCGACGACGACCCCGGTGGAGTCGCCGCCGCCCCCGGTGTCGTCCCCGGAGCCGGCCGGTACCGCCGACCACCAGCTCCAGTAGCCGTCCTGCCCGTAGATGTTGCCGCCGTCCTCGGGCATCGTCGTCAGCGAGGCCACCTGGTCGGTGCGGTAGGCCTCCAGGGCGTTCGGGTACGCCATGACGTTCATGTAGCCCAGGTCGTACAGCCGGGACTGGAGCTGTTTGACCAGCTGCGCGCGCTTGCCGGGGTCGTACTCGGCGAGCTGGCGGGCGTACAGGTCGTCGTAGCGGCGGTCGCAGATGAAGTTGTCGGTGGCGCCGGTGTCGTTCTCGGTGGCGGGCAGCGCGTCGCAGGTGTGGATGGAGAGGACGAAGTCGGGGTCGGGGTTGACCGACCAGCCGTCGATGGCGAGGTCGTAGGTGCCGGCCAGCCACGGGTCGGACACGTTGTCCAGGCACTGCAGCTCCACACCGATGCCGAGGTCGCCCCACCACTCGGTGAGGTACTGCCCGACCGCCTTGTCGTTGGGGTCGGTGGCGTGGCACAGCAGGCGGTAGCTGAGCGGCTCGCCGTCCTTGCCGGTCCGCTCGCCGTCGGCGTTCTTCCGGTAGCCGGCCTGGTCGAGGAGGCGGGCCGCCCGTTCGGGGTCGTAGGCGAGTTCCTGCTCGGCGGAGGGCTCCCAGAAGTACGTGTCGAAGCGGGGCGGGAGGTAGCCGGCGCCCTCGACGGCGTGGCCCTGGAAGACCCGGTCGACGAGGGTCTCGCGGTCCACGGCGAGGAAGAGGGCCTGCCGGACCCGCAGGTCGCGCAGCGAGGGGTCGCCGTCGCCGAAGCGGGTGCCGTCCTTGGCGCGGGCGCCCGGGTTGGTGGCGAGGGCATAGAAGCGGCGGCCCGGCGCGTCGTTGACCTTGATGTCCTCCTGGCCCTTCAGGGCGTCGGCCTGCGCCGGCGTCAGATTGCTGACGAACGACACCTCGCCCTTGCGCAGCGCGGCGACGGCCGCGTCACCGTCCTTGTAGTACTTGAAGACCAGCTCGTCGAACTGGGGCGCCCCGCGCCAGAAGTCCGGGTTCGCCTTCAGCCGTACGTAGCTGTCGGCCCGGTAGCCGGTGAGGACGTACGGGCCGCTGCCGACGACCGGGAACGCCTTGTCGTTGGTGAACTTCCCGATGTCGCCGACCTTCTCCCACACGTGCCTGGGCACGATCGGCACGTCCAGCGCGGTCATGGTGGCCTGCGGCTTCTCCAGCTCGACGACGAGCGTGGTGGGGTCCGGTGCCGACACCTTCCTGAAGTTGCCGACGAAGCTGCCGTTGGCGGTGCCCGCCGCCTCGTCGGTCATCATCGTCCGGAACGTCCAGGCGGCGTCCTCGGCGGTGATCCTCCGCCCGTCCGACCAGGTGGCGTCGGAGCGGATCGTGTAGGTCCAGGTGAGCTTGTCGGCGGACGGCGTCCACTTCGTCGCCAGTCCGGGCACGGCGTGGCCGTCGCCGGCGTCGTAGTCGGTCAGGTACTCGTACATCAGCCGCAGGACGCTGGTGCTGACCAGGCGGGTGGCCAGGAACGGGTTGAGCGAGTCGACGCTCTGCGCGACGGCCGCCGTCAGCACCCGCTTGCCGTCGCCGGCCGCCGCTGCCTGCCGGGGTGCCGGGTCGAGCGGGGTCGCGAGGCCGGCCGTGAGGAGCAGGGCCGCGGCCCCGGCACCGGCCGCCCGCCGCAGCGCGCGGAGCCAGGACGCCCCGGGGGGCCGTGACCATGGGCGGGAGCGCCCCGGGCCGTGCTGTTCTTCCGTGCTCATGGTGGTGACCTCGCGTCATCGTTCGGACGGGTCGGCAGTGGCGCCACCTGCGTGAGGAGAGTGTCTATCAGTGCCGTATGCACGCGTCAACGGTCCCTCAGGGCCCGTGTGGCCAGGGAAAACACAGGTGTCGATGTTTCTTCGCACGCCAGTGGTCCAGACCTCTGATGCCGTGCTGGTACGAGGCCGGCGCCGCGCCGGAGGGCGCCCTGTTCCCTCGGACGGAGGGGATGAAGATGGCATCGCGGTCATACCGGGCGATAGTGGGTTGAACCGAGTTCCGCGTCTTGAGACGGGCGCGCGGCGCACACGAGGAGGCATCCCATGCGTGGAGCGACGTACGCCACCCGGGCCGCGTGCGCGGCGGCGGTGGTCCTCGCGGCGACGGCCTGCGGCGGCGGCGGAGGGGGCGGGGGTGCCGACGCGGTGCTCAGCTCCTCCTGGGGCGACCCGCAGAACCCCCTGGAGCCGGCCAACACCAACGAGGTGCAGGGCGGCAAGGTCCTCGACATGATCTTCCGGGGCCTGAAGCGGTACGACCCGGAGACCGGCGAGGCCGAGAACATGCTCGCCGAGAAGATCGAGACGACCGACTCGCAGCACTTCACCGTCACCGTCAAGGACGGCTGGACCTTCAGCAACGGCGAGAAGGTCACCGCCCAGTCGTTCGTCGACGCCTGGAACTACGGCGCGTCCCTGAAGAACAACCAGCGCAACGCCTACTTCTTCAGCTACATCGAGGGCTACGACAAGGTCCACCCGGAGGACGGGAGCGAGCAGAGCGCGGACACCCTCTCCGGGCTGAAGGTCACCGGGGACCGCACCTTCACCGTCGCGCTCGGCCAGAAGTTCTCCACCTTCCCCGACACCCTCGGCTACCCCGCCTACGCCCCGCTGCCCCGCGCCTTCTTCGACGACCACGCCGGCTGGCTGAAGAAGCCCGTCGGCAACGGCCCGTACCGGGTGGACAACTACGCCCGGGGCTCGCAGATGTCCCTGCGGAAGTGGGACGACTACCCGGGCGACGACAAGGCGGCCAACGGCGGCGTCGACCTCAAGGTCTACACCGACAACAACACCGCCTACACCGACCTGATGGCCGGCAACCTCGACCTCGTCGACGACGTCCCCGCCGCCCAGCTCAAGAACGTCGAGAGCGACCTCGGCGACCGGTACATCAACACCCCGGCCGGCATCATCCAGACCCTCGCCTTCCCGTACTACGACAAGGACTGGAACAAGAGCGGCTCGGACAAGGTACGCAGGGGCCTGTCCATGGCGATCGACCGCGCCCAGATCACCAAGACGATCTTCCACGGCACCCGCACCCCGGCCACCGACTGGACCTCGCCCGTGCTCGGCGCGGACGGCGGCTACAAGAAGGGCCTGTGCGGCGAGGCGTGCGCGTACAAGCCGGACGAGGCGAAGAAGCTGATCGAGGAGGGCGGCGGGCTGCCCGGCGGCCAGGTCAAGATCACGTACAACTCGGACACCGGCTCCCACAAGCAGTGGGTCGACGCGGTCTGCAACTCCATCAACAACGCCCTCGGCAACGACAAGGCGTGCGTCGGCAACCCGGTCGGCACCTTCGCCGACTTCCGCAACCAGATCACCGGCAAGAAGATGAGCGGCCCCTTCCGCGCGGGCTGGCAGATGGACTACCCGCTCATCCAGAACTTCCTCCAGCCGCTCTACTACACCAACGGCTCCTCCAACGACGGCAAGTGGTCCGACGACGCGTTCGACTCCCTCATCGACCAGGCCAACGGACAGACCGACACCGCCGCGGCGATCAGGACCTTCCAGCAGGCCGAGGAGGTCGTCCGGGACGCCATGGCCGCCATCCCGCTCTGGTACCAGAACGGCAGCGCCGGCTACTCCGACCGGCTCTCCGGCGTGAAGCTCAATCCGTTCAGCGTCCCGGTGTACGACGAGATCAAGGTGAGCTGATCCGCCGTGGGCCGCTATGTGATCCGACGGCTGCTCCAGATGATCCCGGTCTTCATCGGGGCCACCCTGCTGATCTTCCTGATGGTCAACGTCATGGGCGACCCCATCGCCGGGCTGTGCGGCGACCGGGAGTGCGACCCGGCGACCGCCGCCCAGCTCAGAAGGGAGTTCGGCCTCGACAAGCCGGTCTGGCAGCAGTACGCGACCTACATGGGCAACGTCTTCACCGGCGACTTCGGCACCGCCTTCAACGGCCAGCCGGTCACCGAGCTGATGGGCACCGCCTTCCCGGTCACCGTCCGGCTGACGGTCATCGCGGTCGTCTTCGAGGTCGTCATCGGCATCACCCTGGGCGTCATCACCGGTCTGCGCCGGGGCCGCCCCGTCGACACGGCGGTCCTCCTCGTCACCCTCGTCGTCATCTCCGTCCCCACCTTCGTCACCGGCCTGCTCCTCCAGCTCCTGCTCGGCGTGAAGTGGGGGTGGATCGCCCCGTCCGTCTCCTCCGAGGCCCGCGTCGACGAGCTGATCCTGCCCGGCCTGGTGCTGGCTTCGGTCTCGCTGGCGTACGTCACCCGCCTCACCCGTACCTCCATCGCGGAGAACCGGCGCGCGGACTACGTCCGTACCGCCATCGCCAAGGGCCTGCCCCGGCGCCGGGTCATCACCCGGCACCTGCTGCGCAACTCCCTCATCCCGGTCGTCACCTTCATCGGCACGGACGTGGGCGCCCTGATGGGCGGCGCGATCGTCACCGAGCGGATCTTCAACATCCACGGCGTCGGCTACCAGCTCTACCAGGGCATCCTGCGCCAGAACACCCAGACCGTCGTCGGCTTCGTCACCGTCCTGGTCCTGGTCTTCCTCGTCGCCAACCTCCTCGTCGACCTCCTGTACGCCGTACTCGACCCGAGGATCCGCTATGCCTGAACAGGAGCCCTACGAGCCCGAACGCGCCATCGCCGGCACCGGCATGGGCGGGCAGATGGACCTGGGCGCGAGCGAGGCCGTGACCCTGGAACAGCGGACATCAGCCGCCTCCGGCGGACGGGCTCCCAGGGGACCGGACGGGACGGGCCCCCAGGAGAAGGCCCGCAGCCTCTGGTCCGACGCCTGGCACGACCTGCGCCGCAACCCCGTCTTCCTCCTCTCCGCCCTGGTGATCCTCTTCCTCGTCGTGATCTCCATCCGGCCGTCCCTCATCGCCTCCGGCAACCCGCTCCACTGCGACCTCGCCCTGGCCCAGGAGGGCTCCCGCTCCGGCCACCCCTTCGGCTTCAACGGCCAGGGCTGCGACGTCTACACCCGCACCGTCTACGGCGCCCGTACGTCCGTCCTGGTCGGTGTCCTGTCCACGCTCGGCGTTGCCGTCCTCGGCAGCGTGCTCGGCGGACTCGCCGGCTTCTTCGGCGGGGTCTGGGACGCGGTCCTCTCCCGCGTCACGGACATCTTCTTCGCGATCCCGGTCGTCCTGGGCGGTCTCGTCCTGCTCTCCGTCATCACCAGCAACACGGTCTGGCCGGTCATCGGCTTCATCGTGCTGCTCGGCTGGCCGCAGATCTCCCGCATCGCCCGCGGCTCGGTCATCACCGCCCAACAGAACGACTACGTGCAGGCCGCCCGCGCCCTCGGCGCGAACAACTCCCGCCTGCTGCTGCGCCACATCGCGCCCAACGCCGTGGCCCCCGTCATCGTCGTCGCCACCATCGCGCTCGGCACCTACATCTCGCTGGAGGCGACCCTGTCCTTCCTCGGCGTCGGCCTCAAACCGCCCAGCGTCTCCTGGGGCATCGACATCTCCGCCGCCGCCCCCTACGTACGCAACGCCCCGCACGCGCTGCTCTGGCCCTCCGGAGCCCTCGCGATCACCGTCCTGGCGTTCATCATGCTCGGCGACGCGGTCCGCGACGCCCTCGACCCGAAGCTGAGGTGACCGGCCGCCATGCTGCTCGAAGTGCGTGACCTGCACGTGGAGTTCCGCACCCGGGACGGCGTCGCCAAGGCCGTCAACGGCGTCTCCTACGGCGTCGACGCCGGCCGCACCCTCGCCGTGCTCGGCGAGTCCGGCTCCGGCAAGTCCGTCACCGCCCAGACCGTCATGGGCATCCTCGACGTCCCGCCCGGCCGGATCACCGGCGGCGAGGTCCTCTTCGAGGGCCGCGACCTGCTGAAACTCAAGGAAGAGGAGCGCCGCAAGGTGCGCGGCGCCGAGATGGCGATGATCTTCCAGGACGCGCTGTCGTCCCTGAACCCGGTGCTGACGGTCGGCGACCAGCTCGCCGAGATGTTCACCGTGCACCGGGGCATGTCCCGCAAGGACGCCCGCGCCAAGGCCGTCGAGCTGATGGACCGCGTCCGCATCCCGGCCGCGAGGGAACGCGTACGGCAGTACCCGCACCAGTTCTCCGGCGGCATGCGCCAGCGCATCATGATCGCCATGGCGATGGCCCTGGAGCCCAAGCTCATCATCGCCGACGAGCCGACCACCGCCCTCGACGTCACCGTCCAGGCCCAGGTCATGGACCTGCTCGCGGACCTCCAGCGCGAGTACGACATGGGCCTGATCCTCATCACCCACGACCTCGGCGTGGTCGCCGACGTCGCCGACGAGATCGCCGTGATGTACGCGGGCCGGATCGTGGAGAGCGCCCCCGTCCACGAGATCTACAAGAACCCCGCCCACCCCTACACCCGCGGCCTGCTGGAGTCCATCCCCCGCCTCGACCAGAAGGGCCGGGAGCTGTACGCCATCAAGGGCCTGCCGCCCAGCCTCACCCGCATCCCGCCCGGCTGCGCCTTCCACCCGCGCTGCCCGATGGCCCAGGACGTCTGCCGCACCGACGTCCCCCCGCTCTACGAGGTGAGCGGCACCCGGGGCAGCGCCTGCCACTTCTGGAGGGAGTGCCTCGATGGCCTCGACGGCTGAACCGATCCTCGAAGTGACCGGGCTGGTCAAGCACTACCCGCTCACCAGCGGCATCCTCTTCAAGAAGCGGGTCGGCGCGGTCAAGGCCGTCGACGGCGTCGACTTCCGCCTGGACGCCGGGGAAACCCTCGGCATCGTCGGGGAGTCCGGCTGCGGCAAGTCCACGGTCGCCAAGATGCTGGTCAGCCTGGAGCAGCCGACGGCCGGGTCGATCCGCTACAAGGGCGAGGACATCACCCGCCTCACCGGCCGCGCCCTGCGCGCCGTACGCCGCAACATCCAGATGGTCTTCCAGGACCCCTACACCTCCCTCAACCCCCGCATGACGGTCGGCGACATCATCGGGGAGGCGTACGACATCCATCCCGAGGTCGCGCCCAAGGGCGACCGGCGGCGCAGGGTGCAGCACCTGCTGGACGTCGTCGGCCTCAACCCGGAGTACATCAACCGCTACCCCCACCAGTTCTCCGGCGGCCAGCGCCAGCGCATCGGCATCGCGCGGGGCCTCGCCCTGCGCCCGGAGATCATCGTCGCGGACGAGCCGGTCTCGGCGCTGGACGTGTCGGTCCAGGCGCAGGTCATCAACCTGATGGGCCGGCTCCAGGACGAGTTCGACCTCTCCTACATCTTCATCGCCCACGACCTCTCCATCGTCCGGCACATCTCCGACCGGGTCGCCGTGATGTACCTGGGCCGGATCGTCGAGACCGGCCGGGACGCCGAGATCTACGAGCATCCCACCCACCCCTACACACAGGCGCTGCTCTCCGCCGTCCCGGTGCCCGACCCCGAGGCCCGCGAACACCGCGAGCGGATCATCCTCGCCGGTGACGTGCCGTCCCCGACCGACATTCCGTCCGGCTGCCGCTTCCGCACCCGCTGCTTCAAGGCGCGGGAGCGCTGCGCCCTGGAGGTGCCGCGGCTGGCGGTCCCGGCGGAGTTCCGGGGGACCGGAGGGCCCGCGGCGCACGACTCGGCGTGTCACTTCGCGGAGGAGAAGGTGGTCGTACCGCCGGAGACATAGGTGTGCGAAGCGGGGCGAACGTCGTTAACACACAGGCAACTTCGCGGAATCCGTATCGATATACGGACGGGGGAAGCTCTTCAGCGTACGGCCGTGCGGGTGCCGTGAACGGGCCGGGGCGCGCCATGTCGCCCCGGCCCGTTGCTGCTTACGCCAGTCCCAGGGAGCGCTTCAGGAAGTCCACCTGGAGCAGCAGCAGGTTCTCCGCGACCGACTCCTGCGGGGTCATGTGCGTGACGCCGGACAGCGGCAGCACCTCGTGCGGGCGGCCGGCCGACAGCAGGGCCGAGGACAGGCGCAGGGAGTGGGCGACCACCACGTTGTCGTCCGCCAGCCCGTGGATGATCATCATCGGACGGTGCGGCTCGGCGGCGTCGACCAGGCCCGCGTCGTCGATCAGCGAGTTGCGCCGGTAGACCTCGGGCCGCTCGTTCGGGTCCCCGAGGTAGCGCTCCTGGTAGTGGGTGTCGTAGAGGCGCAGGTCGGTGACCGGGGCGCCGACCACCGCCGCGTGGAAGACGTCCGGGCGGCGCAGGGCCGCGAGGGCGGCGAGGTACCCGCCGAAGGACCAGCCGCGGATGGCGACCCGGCCGAGGTCGAGGGGGAAGTCGGCGGCGAGCGAGTGCAGCGCGTCGACCTGGTCCTGGAGGACGACGGCGGCGAGGTCGTCCTTGACGGACTTCTCCCAGGCGGGCGAGTGCCCCGGGGTGCCGCGCCCGTCGGCGACCACCACCGCGAAGCCCTGGTCCGCGAACCACTGCGACGTGAGGTGGGCGTTGTGGGCGGCCACCACCCGCTGACCGTGCGGACCACCGTAGGGGTCGAGGAGCACCGGGAGGGAGGTGTCACCGTGGTAGTCCGTTGGCATAAGCACGGCGCACGGTACGCGGCGTGCGCCCCCCAGAGTGAGCGTCACGCGCGGGGACAGACCGGGATCTTCCGCATAAGAGGTGACGGTGGCCACCGGCTTCCCGTCCCGCAGGACCTGGGCCCGGCTGCCCGGCCGGTCCAGGGTGGCGGAGACCAGGACGGCCGTGTCGCCGGCGCGCACGGCCGAGTGCACGCCGGGGACGGCGGAGACGCGCTCCACGCCCAGCTCGTTCACCCGGTAGACGTGCACCTCACCGGTCTCCGGCTCGGCCGCCTCGGCCCCGGCCGACGCCGAGATCAGCACGTCCTCGCCGGACACGTCCAGTACGGCCCGGACGTGCAACTGGGCTCCCGTCAGCGGACGTTCCCCCACCGCCAGGACCCGGGCGCCGCCCTCGTCGGCGATCCGGACCAGCTGTCCGGACGGGCTCCAGCAGGGCGTTCCGGGGAAAAGTTCCAGCCAAGTTCGATCTTCATCGGCGTGCACCATCCGGGTCCGGCCCGACTCCGGGTCCACGGCCAGATAGACCTGGCTGCGCTGGTCGCGCGCTTGTGCGAGCAGCAGTGGTGCACCCGCCGCTGACCAGTGCACTCGCGCCAGATACGGATAGCGCCGACGGTCCCAGCCGACCTCCGTGCGGGTACCGTCGAGGCCGATCACGAAGAGCCGGACGTCCGCGTTGGGGGTGCCGGCCGCCGGGTACGGGACGTGGTGTGGATCACGGTCCGGGTGGGCCGGGTCGGAGATCCACCAGCGCTGTACCGGCGTGTCGTCCACGCGCGCGACCAGCAGCCGGTCCGAGTCCGGACCCCACCAGAAACCCCTGGTCCGGCCCATCTCCTCGGCCGCGATGAACTCCGCCAGCCCGTACGAGACGCCCTCCGCCTCCGGCTGGGCCAGCGCCCGGTCGTCGCCGCCCTCGGCCCCCGTGACCCGCAGGGCGCCGCGCGCGACGTAGGCCACGTGCCGTCCGTCGGGGGAGGGGCGGGGGTCGATCACCGGGCCGGCGACCGGGAGTTCACGTGCCGTGCCGGCCCGCAGCTCGGCCGTGAAAAGCCGCCCTGACAAGGCAAAAGAGGCCAACTCGACGGCGGCGTCGGTGGCGTAGCCGACGATGCCGGAGCCGCCCTCACGGCTGCGCTCGCGGCGGGCGCGTTCCTCGGGCGGGAGGTGTTCCTCCGCCCCGCCCAGCAGGGCGCGCGGGTCGGCCGCGAGGCGCTCCTCGCTGCTCGTGGGGTCGAGCACCCACAGTGCGTTCGCCCGGTCCGTGCCGGACGCGGAACGGAGGAACGCGACACGCGAACCGTCGGGTGCCACGGAGAACGAACGCGGCGCGCCGAGGGTGAATCGCTGGGTGCGGGCGTGCCGTCTGGGGAAGGACTCGGGCTCGGTCGTCATGCCCTGACCATATTGGCCATGCGCCCCCTTGTGCGGCTGTGCGCCACTCGATGCGCGCGTACGGATAGTTATGATCACTAGCGCATAGTGG
Source organism: Streptomyces sp. NPDC090994 (assembly GCF_044768905.1). Taxonomy (NCBI): domain Bacteria; kingdom Bacillati; phylum Actinomycetota; class Actinomycetes; order Kitasatosporales; family Streptomycetaceae; genus Streptomyces; species Streptomyces sp. NPDC090994. Next base: position 254,955 of record NZ_JBIVWS010000001.1, on the reverse strand, counting down.
GTATCAACCTGCTGCCCGCTGTGTGGATTTATCTGCCCCCATGGTTCCGTGCCGACGTCCCGACTGTTCGATCCCCCCATGTCCCTGGGTTCTTTGGAGGTGAGCCGCCGTGGCACTCTCGATTTCGGCGGTGGTGCTGCTGGCGATCATCGTCTTCCTGCTGATCAGGAAGTCCGGACTGAAGGCGGGGCATGCGGTTGTCTGCATGCTCTTGGGTTTCTACCTCGCCTCCTCCACGATCGCCCCCACGATCAGCGAACTGACGTCGAACATCGCCGGCATGATCGGCAGCATCAGCTTCTGACCGGCCGATGCCTCAGGAGGCTTGGGCGGTGACGAACGCCGCCCATGCCTGCGGCGCGATGGCGAGGCACGGGCCGATGGCGTCCCGGTGCTTCGAGTCGCGTACGTGGACTCTGCCGGGGGTTGTGGCTATCTCGACGCAGGAGTCCGTCTCGGCGCCGCTGCTGTAGCTGCTCTTGAACCAGGCGAGGTCGGAGGCGGTGCGGGTCATGTCTCCCCCAGCAGGTCTTCGATGAAGGCGGCCGACTCACGCGGCGTGAGAGCCTGCCCGCGGATGATGCCATAGCGCAGCTCAAGGATACGGAGCTGTTTGGGCTCGCTGACGGGGCGGCCGTAGCTGAAGCCTGGCGAGCGGCCCACCGATGTACCGTCCTCGAACTTCATGATTTCGATGCCGCCGTCCACCCCGGCGTGCTCTTCGCGGTCCATCGGCATCACCTGGATCTCCACGGTCGGCAACCGCCCGGCCTCCAGGAGGTGTTCGAGCTGCCCGCGCAGCACCTCCTTGCCGCCGAGCGGCCGCCGAAGGGCCCACTCGTCCTGCACGAAGCTGAAGTCGGGCGCGGGGTCCCGCTCGAAGACCGACTTCCGGGCCATGCGCGCCGCCACTCCTCGCTCCATCTCCTCCACCGCGTACATCGGTCGCCGCATGCGGAACAGTGCACGCGCGTACTCCGGCGTCTGAAGGAGACCGTGGATGTGGAGGGGATCGTAGAGCAGGAGCTCGACCGCCTTCTCCTCCCGCTTGGCCAAGTCCCGTACGTTCTTCGGGTACCGGACCTTGGCCACGTCCTGCCGCATCGCGGCGACCAGTCCGCCCGCGTCCAGTACGCGGTCCGCCTTCTCCAGGTACCCGGGCCTCGGGATCCGCCTCCCGCCCTCCACCTTGTAGACCAGATCCTCCCCGTACCCCATCGCCGCCGCGAAGTCGGCCGCCCGCATCCCCGCTGCCTCGCGCCGCAGCTTCAGCTGGCGTCCGACCGTCGCGATGACGGCCATGCCCCACTCGTCGTCCGGGTCCACCGCCCAGCTCGCCTCGTCGTCCTCCGACATCCACCCCTCCGGTCACCGTCCGTGTCCGATCAGTCACACAGCACGGTAGAGGGAGAAGCCCGCGCCGTGTCCCGGCCTGTGGAAAACCCCTCGTAGGGTGGAGCCCATGACGGAACTGCCCTCCCGGCGTCTGCTGCTGGTGCACGCGCACCCGGACGACGAGTCGATCAACAACGGCGCCACCATGGCCAAGTACGCGGCCGAGGGCGCCCACGTGACGTTGGTGACCTGCACGCTCGGGGAGCGGGGCGAGGTCATCCCGCCCGAGCTGGCGCACCTGAGCGGGGCCGCCCTCGGGCAGCACCGGCTCGGTGAGCTGCGGGCAGCGATGGGCGCGCTCGGCGTGACGGACTTCCGGCTGCTCGGTGGACCGGGCCGGTTCGCCGACTCCGGGATGATGGGACTGCCCGACAACGACGACCCCGGCTGCTTCTGGCAGGCGGACGTCGACGAGGCCGCCGCGCTCCTGGTCGACGTCATCCGGGAGGTACGGCCCCAGGTCCTCGTCACCTACGACCCCGACGGCGGCTACGGACACCCCGACCACATCCAGGCCCACCGCGTCGCCATGCGCGCCGCCGAACTGGCCGCCGAGGCCGGCCACGGCATCGCCCGGATCTACTGGAACCGCGTCCCGCGCCCGGCCGCCGAGGACGCCTTCGCGCGGCTCGGCGAGGAGCTGCCCGGCCTCCCCTTCGACAAGGCCGCCGCCATCGACGACGTACCGGGCGTCGTCGAGGACGAGCGGATCGGCGTCGAGATCATCGCCGACGGCACCCCGTACGCCGCCGCCAAGGCCGCCGCCATGCGGGCGCACGCCACCCAGATCGAGGTCGCCGAACCGTACTTCGCCCTCTCCAACGCGCTGGCCCAGCCGCTGTTCACCACGGAGTACTACGAACCGGTGGGCGCCTGGGCGCCGGGCGGGCGCGCGACCGACCTGTTCGCGGGGACCGAGGAGGCGTCGTGAGCGACCGGAACGCGCGGACCGGGCAGACCTCGGTGCTCGCCCAGCCGCTGCGCCCGCCGTCCCTCGGGACCGCCGCCCTCTACCTGGGACTTCTCGTGCTCGGCGCGCTGACCGGGGCGGCCGGGGCACTGGTGCAGCCCGCGTGGTTCCCGGGCGGGCTGCTGCTCGCCCTCGTCGCCGAGGCCGGACTCTGCGTGGGCGCCGCCCGTGCCGTGGGCCGCCGGGGCGGGGCCGTCGCGCCCGCCGCCGGCTGGGCGGTCGCGGTCATGTTCCTCACCGCCAGCAGACCGGAGGGCGACTTCGTCTTCGCCGCCGGGAGCGGCTCGTACCTCTTCCTGCTCGGGGGCATCGCCGTGGCTGTGATCTGTGCCACCCTCGCGCCCGTGCGGCAACCGGACGGCGGCGCCGTCCGACTTGGCAAGTGACGTACTACTTCGCCGCCGCGCGCGGGTGCGGGTCCGGTGTGGGTTTCCCCGGCGGTCTCGGGATGCGCGTGAACAGCGGCCAGTATGGTGGTGCGCGCCGCCGAGCCGCCCGCTGTGAAGGTGCGCCGGGCGGCGGAGCCAACCGGGAGAACCTGCCTTGAGTCGTGAAACTGACACTCCGTCCTCCGGACCCCACGGGCGCGGCTCGGCCGCGTATCCGTCGGGTACGCCGCCCTACGGGACGCCGACGGGGCCCGACGCCGGTGCGGACGCGGGACGTTCGGCCTCGCGGCCGGACGAGCGCAAGACCGAGACGACGCTGACCACCCGGATCCGGATCAACATCCCCGGGTCGCGGCCGATCCCGCCCGTGGTGATGCGCAAGCCGGTCGGTGGTGCCGAGGACGGCGCGGGCGAGCCGGAGGCCGAGGCTCCGGTACTGGACGCGCCCACGCGGACCGTCGAGGCCCCTGGCGAGCCCGCCCGACCCGGCGGCGGGCGTTCCGGGCCGTCGGGTCTGTCGGGGCCGTCCGGTCCGTCCGGTCCGGTCGGTTCGGTCGGGCTCGGCGGTACCGCCGGGGCTGCCGGGGCTGTTGGGGCTGCGGGTTCCGCCGGTTCCGGCGGCGGCTCCACCGGGTCCGGTGGGGCCGGTGCGTCCGGTGCGTCCGGTCGGGAGAAGCCGACCAGTGACTGGTTCGCGCCCCGCAAGTCCGCGGCGGCCAAGGGCGGTCAGGGCGGCGGGGCCGGCAAGGGAGCGGGTACGCCCGGTGGTTCGGGCGCGGGTGCCGCGGCTCCGGGCGGCGGGGCCGCGGGTGCCGGTGCCGGACGGCCCGGCGGTGTGGTCGGTTCCATGAGCGCGCCGGGCGGCTCCCGGTCGTCCGCCACGGGCGGCGCCGGGGCGACCGGCGGACCCGTCGCGCCCGGACACGGCGGCGGTACCGGTTCCTTCGACGTGACCGAGGCGCTGGCCGCCGGCCCCCTGGGCGACGGCTCCCGCCCGGGCGCCGGACCGGAGCCGCGCCGCGACGACCTGCCGTACTTCTCCGAGCCCGGTTCCGGTGACGGGGTTTCCGGTGGCTCCGACGCGTCGCGCGGCCCCGCGGGCCCGACGGGCGGACCGGTGACCGGCGACGGACCCCTGACGTCAGCGACGGGTCCGGCCGGACCGGGCGGACAGGCCGGACCGGGCGGGCGGAGCGGCCAGGGCGGGCCGGACGGTTTCGGCGGCCAGGGCTCCCACGGCGTACCTGGCGTACCCGGCGTACCCGGCGGCCTCGACGATTCCGGCGGCCTCCGCGGTCCCGCCGGCCCCGGCACCCCCGGCGGCCTGCGCGCCCCCGGCGCACCGGGTGGCGGCCCCCGCCCGGCGGGCCCCGGCGGCATCATGGGCGGCCTGGGCGCGACGACCGGCCCGAACACCTCCGCGGCCCCCGACCCCCTCGGCACCCCCACCGCCCCCGGCGCCGGACTGAGCGACGACACGGCGATCCTCACCCCGCAGACGCCGGCCCCCGAACCCCAGGGCGGCATCCCCTTCGGCAACCGGGACAACGTCTCCGGCAACACCGTCACCAGCGGCATCCCGGTCGTGCCCGGCGACACCTCCGTACCGTTCCAGGGCGGCGGCCCCGTCGGCGGACCGTCGGCGCAGACGCCCCCGGCGCGTCCGGAGCCCGCCGCCGCGGCAGCACCGGCCGCCGCCGCGAAGCCCGCGCCGGCCAAGAAGAAGGGCCGCAGGAAGCTCCCCCTGCTCGTCGGTGCCGTGATCGTCGTCGGCGGTCTGGTCTACGGCGCCGGACTGCTGATGAACCACTCCGACGTCCCCAAGGGCACCACCGTGCTCGGCGTCGACATCGGCGACAGCACCCGGGACGACGCCGTCGAGAAGCTCGACGCCACCTTCGAGAAGCGGGTGAACAAGGAGCTGAAGCTCACCGTCGACGGCGAGACCGTCTCGCTCAAGCCGGACCAGGCGGGGCTCCAGTTCGACACCCAGGCCACCGTCGACATCGCCGCGCAGAGCGACTACAACCCGGTCACCGTGATCGCCGCGCTCTTCGGCAACCACCGGGTCGTCAACCCCGTGATGCCGGTCGACGAGGAGAAGCTCCAGGCCGCGCTGGAAGACGCGGCCGGCGGATCCGGCTCCATGACCGAGGGCACGATCGAGTTCAAGTCCGGCAAGGCCGTGGCCGTGTACCCGAAGGCGGGCCAGGGCATCGACGCGGAGAAGTCGGCCGACGCGGTCACACAGGCGTACCGCACCCAGGTCGAGACCGGCTCCTCCGCCGCCGTGAAGGTCGCCACCACCGCCAAGCAGCCCGAGATCACCAAGGCCGAGGTCGACCGGGAGATGAAGGAGTTCGCCGAGCCGGCCATGTCGGCCAACGTGGTCGTGCAGACCGACGCGGCGCACACCATCGAGATGAGCCCGCAGAACTCGCTGTGGAAGTTCCTCCGGGTCACGGCCGTCAACGGCAAGCTGGTCGACAAGCCCGACCTGGACGCGCTCGAAGAGCTCTACGGCCAGACCTTCGACGGCGTCCTCATCGCCCGCGCCAACGGCGAGAAGACCGAGGTCACCCCCGAGGACGTCTACGGCGCCCTGCGCCAGGCCCTGCTGAGCAGGACCGACCGCGTCGCGGTGATCGACACCAACCCGAGCTGACCTGTCCGGAGGGCGCCCACTGGGCGCCCTCCGGAAGGGGTGCGGGATCGCCACACGGTCCGAGCCGCTAGTTCAGCATGGCCCGCGCTGCCGCCGCCTCGCCCCGCAGCCGCTCCCCGGCGGCCGGGTCCACCGCCCCCACGATCTCCGCGTAGGCCTCCAGCTCCGCCGCCCCCGCCAGGAACTCCCCCCGCCCCACCAGCAGCCGAGCCCGCTCGTACCGCAGCCGCGCCGGATGCGACGGCAGCAGCAGGGACAGCTCCACCGCCCACAGCGCCACGTCCGACCGCTCGGGCCGCGGCGCCGCCCACGCCCGTACGTTGTTCAGGATCCGCAGTACGACGTCCAGCGGATCGGCCGGCCCCAGCATCGACGGCCGCAACGGCACCCCCGTCGCCCCGGCCACCAGAAGCTCCGCGTCCGTCCCGGACAGCACCCGGCCCCCGCCGAACGGATCGGCGAGCACCAGCTCCGCCCCCGCCCCGAACCCGACCACGAAGTGCCCCGGCAGCGCCACCCCGTACACCGGCGCCCCCGCCCGCCGCGCCACCTCGATCCACACCACCGACAGCAGGATCGGCAGTCCTCGCCGCCGCTCCAGCACCCGGTGCAGCAGCGACGACTCCAGCCGCCGGTAGTCCGCGGCCGAGCCGCCGAACCCGTGGCCCTCGCCGAGCAGCTCGCGCAGCGCCACCGCCCAGGCGTGCGGCCCGCCGGGCCGGAACGGGAGCTGTCCGGCCAGCCGGTCCAGTTCCGACTGCGCGGCGTCGATGCCCGCCTCGTCCAGGGAGCCGTCCGCGACCGCGCCCACCAGCAGGCACAGCGTGGCCAGGTCGGGCCGGTCGGACCGGGCCTCCTCGGCGAACCGGCGCCGCAGTCCGGCGGCGCGTTCCGGGGACGGGGGAGTGGGGGAACACATGGCTGGGTAGTGCCCTCTCACAGCGATCGGTTACCGGTCCGGGTCCGCCGGGGTCCGCTCAGGAGCCGCCCGGCGCCCGGTAGTGGTGGTAGGCGTGGTGCGCGGCGAAGCCCAGCCCGGTGTACAGCGCCCGGGCCCCGGCGTTGTCCGTCTCGACCTGGAGCCAGGCCGCCGACGCGCCCTCCGCCAGCGCCCGCCGGGCCAGCGCGGCCATCACCTCGCCGGCCAGCCCCCGGCGCCGTAGCGCGGGGTCCACCTCGACGGCCGCGAACCCGGCCCAGCGCCCGTCCACGACACACCGCCCGATCGCGGCCGGCGGCTCGCCCGCCCCGGCACCGGGCACGGTCGCGAACCACACCGACGGACCGGCGCCCAGCACCTCCAGCGCGACCCCGCTCACACCTGTGCGCTGGTACCGCGCGAGCCACGCCTCGTCCGCCGTCCGGGAGAGCGTGACCCCCGCGCCCTCGGCCCGGTCGGCGACCGGCGCCAGGTTCCCGGTCCACAGCTCGGCGCTGACCTCCCGCGTCCAGCCCCGCTCCTCCAGCTCCACGCAGAGCGCCTCCTGCGTGCCCTCGGCCCCGGTGGCGGTCTGGACGTACGCGGGCAGGCCGCGATCGCCGTACCAGCGCCGTACGGCGGTCAGCGCGTCGTCGAGCGGAAGTCCCGGATCGCCCAGCGGGAGCACGGAGTTGGCCCGCCGGGTGAACCCGGACGCGGCCCGCAGCTCCCACTCGCCCAGCCGCTCGCTCTCCACCGGCCGCCAGCCCCGGGAGGCGACCCGCGCCAGCTCCTCGTAGGAGGCGGCGGGGCCCCGGCGACGGGCCGGAGCGGAAGGCACCACTTTGCCCGCGACCAGCGAGGATTCACCGATCCGGACGGTCTCGCCGGTCTTGCGTGTGATCAGCAGCACACCATCGTCCCAGGATGTGAGAACGCCGACCGTGTCCGTGAACCTCCCACCCGGCGCGTCGTCTTCCGTCCACCGCCGCACCGAGACGCGTTTCCCCACGTCAGCGGTGGTGATACGGACCTTCAGACGCCCAGCGCCGGAGATTTCCACGGGTCGGTTCACCCCTCCTGTTCGGATCATGCCCAAGAACGGAGATACTAGAGGCGGGCATCGACGACGCCGCGCTCCCGCGCGCCAGGCGGCGGAGCCTGAGGAGGCCCGCCAGCGCCCGTATCGAGGAGGAACGACAGCGTGACCTACGTCATCGCGCAGCCTTGTGTCGACGTCAAGGACAAGGCGTGTATCGAGGAGTGCCCGGTCGACTGCATCTACGAGGGCCAGCGGTCCTTGTACATCCACCCGGACGAATGCGTCGACTGTGGTGCCTGTGAGCCGGTCTGCCCGGTCGAGGCGATCTTCTACGAGGACGACACTCCGGAGGAGTGGAAGGACTACTACAAGGCGAACGTCGAGTTCTTCGACGAGCTGGGTTCGCCCGGCGGCGCCAGCAAGCTGGGTCTGATCGAGCGCGACCACCCCTTCGTCGCCGCGCTGCCGCCGCAGAACCAGTAGCAGCGGCCCGCACACCCGCGCCGCCTCGGTCCCGTACGGCCTGATCGTCCCTGATCGGTGCCGGACGGGGCCGAGGCGTTTGCCGTACGACGAAAGTGAGCCAGTAACCGTGTCCGCAGTCTCCGACCGCCCGCCCGTCGCCCGCCGCCACCCTTCCAAGGAGTCGCTGCGCGACCGCCTTCCCACCTTCCCCTGGGACAAGCTGGAGCCGTACAAGAAGACGGCCGCCGCGCACCCGGACGGCATCGTCGACCTGTCCGTCGGCACCCCGGTCGACCCGGTCCCCGAGCTGATCCAGAAGGCCCTGGTCGACGCGGCCGACTCCCCGGGCTACCCGACCGTCTGGGGCACCCCGGCACTGCGCGACGCGATCACCGGCTGGGTCGGGCGCCGGCTCGGCGCCCGGGACGTCACGCACCGCCACGTCCTGCCGATCGTCGGCTCCAAGGAACTCGTCGCCTGGCTCCCCACCCAGCTGGGCCTCGGCCCCGGCGACACGGTGGCCTTCCCGCGCCTGGCCTACCCGACGTACGAGGTCGGCGCCCGCCTGGCCCGCGCCGAGTACGTCGCCTACGACGATCCGACCGAGCTGGACCCGGCGGGCCTGCGGCTGCTGTGGCTCAACTCCCCGTCCAACCCGACGGGGAAGGTCCTCTCCAAGGCCGACCTGACCCGGATCGTCGCCTGGGCCCGCGAGCACGGCGTGCTGGTCGTCTCCGACGAGTGCTACCTGGAGCTGGGCTGGGAGGCCGACCCGGTCTCGGTCCTGCACCCGGACGTCAACGGCGGCTCGTACGACGGTCTGGTGGCCGTGCACTCGCTCTCCAAGCGGTCCAACCTGGCCGGCTACCGGGCCGCCTTTCTGGCCGGCGACCCGGCGGTCCTCGGCCCGCTCCTGGAGATCCGCAAGCACGGCGGCATGATGACGTCCGCGCCGACCCAGGCGGCCGTGGTGGCCGCCCTCGGCGACGACGAGCACGTCCGCGTCCAGCGTGAGCGGTACGCGGCCCGCCGCACCGCCCTGCGTACCGCGCTGCTCGGCCACGGCTTCCGCATCGAGCACAGCGAGGCCGGCCTCTACCTGTGGGCCACGCGCGACGAGTCCTGCTGGGACACCGTCTCCCACCTGGCGGAGCTGGGCATCCTGGTCGCCCCGGGCGACTTCTACGGCCCGGCGGGCGACCGTTTCGTACGTGTCGCCCTGACGGCGACGGACGAGCGCGTCCGCGCGGCGGTGGCACGGCTGTCCTGACGGCCTCGGCCGGCAACGACGACGGAGGGGCCCGGGGGAGTGTTCCCCCGGGCCCCTCCGTCATGGCGCGAAGCGGATGTCAGCCGCCCAGCGGCAGGCCCTTGCCGACGGAGGGGGCCGGCAGGGTGCGGGCGGTCTCGCCGATGAGGTCACCGGTGGAGCCCGCCGTGTCCCCGGCGGCCTTCTGCGCGGCCGGGGTGGCCTTCTTGACGACCGAGCCACCGGTCTTGCCCGCGGCCGGCACGGCCTTCTTCACGGCCTTGCCGCCGGACTCACCCGCGGTCTTGGTGACCTTCTGGGCCGCGGAGTCCACGGTGTTGCCCACGTTCGCCCCGTCCAGGGCGCTCAGCCCGCTGAGGTTCGGGGCGGCGGGCAGCTCCGGGGCCGCGCTGGCGGAGCCGGCCGCACCGACCCCGGCAGCCGCTCCCGCAGCGACGAGCAGCGCGGCACGGGCGATCCGGCGGGTCAGGGGGAGGGACATGATGCTCCTTCGACGGAATGTCAACGGTGGTGGGGTCCTCTCGGACGCAGTGACTACCGCTCGAAGGCCGCGAAGGTTGCGGCGGCAGAACGTAAAGAGTTGGCAATGTGTCGCATTATCGAGTGCGGAGGAAAACGGGCAAAAGAGCCCGGTCGGAAAGTCTGCTGAATCCCTTGCAGTCCTGTGTTCCCAAGGGTTTCGGCGCCTCGGCCGGCGACTGGGAGGAAATGCGAGCGGGCGGCTGCCGGGGCATCGCCCGAATAATCCGCCCGGGTGAGGACTCGCACTGGGGGCCGGGTCTACTGGGCGGTCACGATCCGGACCGACCCGGTGCCCCGTTCCGCACCCCGGGTCCCGGCCGCCTCCAGCGCCTGCCACCGGCCGGCCGTGTTCCCGGCGATCCCCGCGCGCCACTCCCGCCCCGCGTACACCACCCGCTCGATGTGCAGCGCCGAGGCGTTGGCCACCGCCCAGTGCGCCAGCTGCCAGCCACGCCGCCGGACGCTGGCGCTCCGCACGGCGTCCGGAGCGGCCCCGGCGGCCACCGGCAGCGTCACGGTCCGCCCGTCACCGCCGCCCGGCACCGCCGCCCGCCTTCCGGCCTCCGCATGCCGCACGGCGCGGGCGGCCTTCGCGGGCAGCGCCACCGCCGAGGCGTCCGCCGCCGCGCGGTCCGGCCGCAGCACCGCGCGCCCGAAGTCCCGCACGAGCGCCGCCCGTACCGCCTCCGGGCCGCCGGCGCGGGCGGCGCCCGGGCGTCCCGCGCAGGTCAGCGTGGCCGCGGACCGACCGGTCAGGGCGGCGGCGAGCAGCGCGGCGTCCGGCTCGTGCTTGGCGTACGCCTCGGGGAAACCGCTGCGCTGCACCCGCTGGGCGGCGACGGTCAGCGGCAGCCGCGTATAGCCGGGCACGTCGACCAGATGGTCGTAGAACTTCCCCGCCGCGTACGTCGGGTCCATGATCCGGGCCGGGGTGCCCCAGCCCTGCGAGGGCCGCTGCTGGAACAGGCCGAGGGAGTCCCGGTCGCCGTGGCGGACGTTGTGCAGCGCCGACTCCTGGAGCGCGGTCGCCAGGGCGATGGTCACCGCCCTTTCGGGCAGCCCGCGTGCAGTGCCGACGGCCGTGACGGTCGCCGCGTTCACCGCCTGCTCCGGCGTGAACGCGTACTCCTCGTCGTCGTCCGCCGCGGAGACGACGGTGCAGCCGGTCGCGCCGGTGCCCGCGGTCAGGTACTGCACCACGAGGTATCCGGCGAGCGCGGTCAGCACCATCAGGGCCGCCCCGAAACGGAAGAGACGGCCGCGGCGCTTGCTGGTGAGGGGCGGCTGTGACACGGGGTACAAGGTACTGGAGGGCATGATCGATGCCCGATCAGGCGCGAGGAGTGTCCCGAAGGGCAGCGGGTTAGGGTCGACGTCATGGCCGACACCCCGCTTGACCTCTCGCTGAACGCCGCCGAGCTGACCGCCCGGCTGGTCGACTTCCCCTCCGTCAGCGGCTCCGAGAAGCCGCTCGCCGACGCGATCGAGGACGCCCTGCGCGCCCTGCCGCACCTGACGGTCGACCGGCACGGCAACAACGTCGTCGCCCGCACGGACCTCGGACGCGGGGAGCGGGTGATCCTCGCCGGGCACATCGACACCGTGCCGATCGCCGGCAACGTCCCCTCGCGGCTGGACGAGGACGGGGTGCTGTGGGGCTGCGGGACCTGCGACATGAAGGCGGGCGTCGCGGTACAGCTGCGCGTCGCCGCCACGGTGCCGGCCCCCAACCGCGACCTGACCTTCGTCTTCTACGACAACGAGGAGGTCGCCGCCGACCTCAACGGGCTGGGGCACGTGGCCGAGGCGCACCCCGAGTGGCTGGCGGGCGACTTCGCGGTGCTGCTCGAACCCTCCGACGGGCAGGTCGAGGGCGGCTGCCAGGGCACGCTGCGGGTGCTGCTGAAGACCGCGGGCGAGCGCGCGCACTCCGCGCGGAGCTGGATGGGCTCCAACGCCATCCACGCCGCCGCCCCGATCCTGGCCCGGCTGGCCGCCTATGAGCCCCGGTACCCGGTGATCGACGGCCTGGAGTACCGGGAGGGCCTCAACGCGGTCCGGATCTCCGGGGGAGTGGCCGGCAACGTGATCCCCGACGAGTGCGTGGTCACCGTCAACTTCCGCTACGCCCCCGACCGTTCGCCCGAGGAGGCCCTTGCCCACGTCCGCGAGGTCTTCGCGGACTGCGGGGTGACGGAGTTCGTCGTCGACGACCACAGCGGTGCCGCCCTGCCCGGCCTCTCCCACCCGGCCGCCGCCGCCTTCATCGAGGCGGTGGGCGGCACCCCGCAGCCGAAGTACGGCTGGACGGACGTCTCCCGCTTCTCCGCGCTCGGTGTCCCCGCGGTCAACTACGGCCCCGGCAACCCGCACCTGGCCCACAAGCGCGACGAGCGCGTCGAGGTGGCGAAGATCCTCGCGGGTGAGGAACGCCTGCGCGGATGGCTCACCGCCTGATCACGGGCGTGGTTTGAGCCGCTGCACGGCGGACATGCTGAGGTACCCCGGACGTAACCCGCGTGGATCTACGCTGAGGTGGAACGACGGCACGACGCAAGGGAGCTCCGCATGCCCACCGGCAACCCAGAAGGCAAGAAGCAGCCGCCGGACGAGCAGCGCACGGGGCCGGTCCTGCGCAGGCGGGACCAGGTCAAGCCGAGCACCACGGACCAGCGGCTGCTGGACGAGCGGGCGCCCAGCGACTGGGTGCACACCGACCCGTGGCGGGTGCTGCGCATCCAGTCGGAGTTCATCGAGGGCTTCGGCACGCTCGCCGAACTCCCGCCCGCCATCAGCGTCTTCGGCTCCGCCCGGACACCCGCGGACTCACCGGAGTACGAGGCCGGCGTCCGCCTGGGCCGCGGCCTGGTGGAGGCCGGCTTCGCGGTGATCACCGGCGGCGGTCCGGGCGCCATGGAGGCGGCCAACAAGGGCGCCTCCGAGGCGGGCGGCACCTCGGTCGGCCTCGGCATCGAGCTGCCCTTCGAGCAGGGCCTGAACCCGTACGTCGACATCGGCCTCAACTTCCGCTACTTCTTCGTGCGGAAGATGATGTTCGTCAAGTACGCGCAGGGCTTCGTCGTCCTGCCCGGCGGCCTCGGCACCCTCGACGAACTCTTCGAGGCCCTCACCCTGGTCCAGACCCAGAAGGTGACCCGCTTCCCCATCGTCCTGTTCGGCACGGAGTACTGGGGCGGCCTGGTCGACTGGCTGAAGAACACCCTGATCGCCCAGGGCAAGGCGGCCGAGGCCGACCTGCTGCTGTTCCACCTGACGGACGACGTGGACGAGGCGGTCGCGCTGGTCTCCAAGGAGGCCGGGCGCTAGACGTGGGCTAGGCGAGGCCCCGGCGGGCCACCGCGGGGGGACGGTGGCCGGCGATGGACGCCACCATGTCCAGTACCTGCCGGGTCTCCGCCACCTCGTGCACCCGGTACACCTGCGCGCCCAGCCAGGCGGAGACCGCCGTCGTCGCCAGGGTGCCGATGAGCCGCTCCTTGACCGGCCGGTCCAGGGTCTCGCCGACGAAGTCCTTGTTGGACAGCGAGACCAGCACCGGCCAGCCGGTCGCCGCCATCTCGCCGAGCCGCCGGGTCGCCTCCAGGCTGTGCCGGGTGTTCTTGCCGAAGTCGTGACCGGGGTCGATCAGCACCGACTCCCGGGGCACGCCCAGCGCCACCGCCCGCTCGGCCAGTCCCAGCGTCACCTCCAGGATGTCGGCCATGACGTCGTCGTACGTCACCCGGTGCGGGCGGGTGCGCGGCTCGGCGCCCCCGGCGTGGGTGCAGACCAGGCCGGTGCCGTAGCGGGCCGCGACCTCGGCGAGCTTCGGGTCCACGCCGCCCCACGCGTCGTTCAGCAGGTCCGCGCCCGCCTCGCAGACGGCCTCGCCGACCTCGTGCCGCCAGGTGTCGACGCTGATCACGACGTCCGGGAAGCGCCGCCGCACCTCCGCGACGAACCCGACCGTGCGCCGCGCCTCCTCCTCGGCGCTCACCTCGTCGCCGGGACCGGCCTTCACCCCGCCGACGTCGATGATCGCGGCCCCCTCGGCGACGGCCCGCTCCACGCGCGCCAGCGCCGGCTCGTCGTGGAAGGTGGCGCCCCGGTCGTAGAAGGAGTCGGGGGTCCGGTTCACGATCGCCATGATCACCGGCTCGTGCGCCTCGAATACGCGCCTGCCCAGCCTGAGCATCCCCTGTGTCTCCTTCTCCGGAAGTCTTCGTGTGTCCTGTGTACGGTCCGGTCGCGGACCGCCTGCGGCCCCGGCTGTCAGACTCGCATGGCACGATCGACCTGACACACCCGACTCCGATCCGTACGTACCCGGTACCGACTCCGTACCGGCTCCGTCCGATCACCGAGATCACTGACCGTGGGGGCCCCAGCGGTGGTTATGTTCCTTTTCCTCGTCATCGCGCTCGCCGTCGTGGTCGCCGCGGTGACCCTCGCCGTGGTCGGCGGCGGTGAGAGCGGCCCGCTGCCCGACGCCGCGCCCGAGCGGCTGGTCGACGCGCTGCCCGCCGAGCGGCCGGTGCACCGCGCCGACGTGGACGACCTGCGCTTCCCGCTCACCCTCCGCGGCTACCGCATGGCCGACGTCGACGACGCCCTGGGCCGGCTCGGCGCCGAGCTGGCCGAACGCGACGCCCGCATCGCCGACCTGGAGGCGGCCCTCGCGGGCGCCCGGTCCGGGGACCATTCCGTCCCCGGAGGCCACTCCGTTCCCGGGGGCCACTCCGTCCCCGTGGAGAAGCGGGCCTTCGTGGAGGAGCGGGCCGAGGAGGAGGGCAGTTGAGCGCCGGGGCCGCAGCCGTCGGTCCGGACGGCGCCCCGCGCTGCCCCTGGGCGCTGTCCACCGCCGACTACGTCACGTACCACGACGAGGAGTGGGGCCGCCCGGTCCACGGCGACGACGCGCTGTTCGAGCGGCTCAGCCTGGAGGCGTTCCAGTCCGGCCTGTCCTGGATCACCATCCTGCGCCGCCGGCCCGGCTTCCGCGCCGCGTTCGCCGAGTTCAAGATCGACGCGGTGGCGGAGTTCACCGGTGCGGACCGCGAGCGGCTGCTCGCCGACCCCGGGATCATCCGCAACCGCGCCAAGATCGACGCGACCCTCGCCAACGCCCGGGTGCTGGCCGGCTGGGCCCCGGGCGAGCTGGACGAGCTGATCTGGTCCCACGCCCCCGACCCGGCGGGCCGGCCGGTCCCCAGGACCCTGGCCGACGTCCCGCCGGTCACCCCCGAGTCGACCGCCCTGGCCAGGGCGCTGAAGAAGCGGGGCCTGCGCTTCGTCGGTCCGACGACCGCGTACGCCCTGATGCAGGCGTGCGGACTGGTCGACGACCACCTCGCGGACTGCGTGGCCCGGCGCACCTGAGGGGCAGGCGCTACCGGCCCAGGTACGTCGGCTTCTCCTTGTTCACGAACGCCCGCACCGCGATGCCGTGGTCCTCCGAGGAGCCCGCCCGCGACTGCAGCTCGTCCTCCTTCTCCAGGGTCTCGGCGAGGGAGTGCGTCAGCCCGTACGCCATCGACTCCTTCAGTGCCGCGTACGCCACCGTCGGCCCCTCGGCCAGCGCGCGGGCGGTCTTCTCCGCCTCGGCGCGCAGCTCGCCGGCCGGGACCAGGCGGTTGGCGATGCCCAGCTCGTACGCCTCCTGGGCGGTGACGGTGCGCGGGAAGAGCAGCAGGTCGGCGGCGCGGCCGGGGCCGATCACCCGGGGCAGCGTCCAGGAGACCCCGGAGTCGGCGGTGAGCGCCACGCCCGCGAAGGAGGTGGTGAACGCCGCCGTGTCCGCGACGATCCGGTAGTCCGCCGCGAGCGCGAAGCCGAGGCCCGCCCCCGCCGCCACCCCGTTCACCGCGGCGACCACCGGCTTGGGCGCCTCGGCCAGCGCCCGCACGATCGGGTTGTAGTGCTCCCGCACGGTGCTCATGGTCTGGCCCGAGCCGGTCTCACGGTCGGCGGCCAGCAGCCCGATGTGCTCCTTGAGGTCCTGGCCCACGCAGAACGCCCGGTCACCGGCGGCGGTGAGCAGTACGGCCCGTACGGCGCCGTCGTCCGCCGCGGCCCGCGCCGCGTCCCGCAGGGCGGCCTTGGTCTCGATGTTCAGCGCGTTCATCGCCTCGGGGCGGTTCAGCGTGATCGTCGCGAGTCCGTCGCTCACCTCGTAGAGCACGGTGTCGGCCATGGGTGTGTCCCCTCCGCGTCGTCCGGTCCTGCCCGGTCCTGGGCTGGTCCTGCCTGATCCTGCCTGGTCCTGCCTGGTCCTGTCTGGTCCTGTCCGAGGGACAGCATGACGGAGATCACCGGGTTCGGACCGTGGCGGCGGTGTGACGTCCGTCAAAGAATTGCGGTTCGTCTTTGTTCGATGGAAGTGCGTGCGGGCGCGCAGTATCGCAGTCCCGTCCCCGAATTGAGTGGTTTTGCTCGCGTGCGTTGTCCAAGCGATGCCGACCGATGTTGGTCATCGGGTCCTGCGATGCGGGATAATGGCTTGGAAGCAATGTGTTCGATGCCGGTGTCGCGTGTCCCTAGCACGGGGCTGCGCGTGCCCTCGTGGGCCGTCGGCCTGGACGATGAACTGGTATCAGGAAGGGGAACGAGCATGGCGGCCATGAAGCCGCGGACGGGCGATGGCCCGCTCGAGGTGACCAAGGAGGGGCGGGGCATCGTCATGCGCGTTCCGCTCGAAGGCGGCGGTCGGCTCGTCGTCGAGCTGACCCCCGACGAGGCCGACGCACTGGGCGATGCCCTCAAGAAGGTCGTCGGCTGACGCGCAAGCGACCATACATGTCCAGTCGCCCCGGTACCGCACGCGGTACCGGGGCGACTGTCATGACGGACCTGCATGACGGACCTACCGGGGTGTCCTCACCGCTTCACCGCGCACAGCAGGCCCTCGCCCACCGGCAGCAGTGAGGGCACCAGCTCCTGGCTCTCCCGCACCGCCCGCAGCAGCTCGCGCACCCGCAGCACCTCGGTGGGCTGCGGTCCGGAGTCGACCGTCCGGCCGTGGGCGAAGACGCCCTCGAAGACGACCAGGCCGCCCGGCCGCAGCAGACGCAACGATTCAGCGAGGTAGTCGAGGTACTCCAGCCGGTCGCCGTCGCAGAAGACGAGGTCGTAGCCGGCGTCCGCGAGGCGGGGCAGGACGTCCAGGGCCCGGCCTGGGATGAAGCGCGCCCGGTTGCTGGCGAATCCCGAGGCACGGAAGGCCTGGCGGGCGAACTGCTGGTGCTCCGGCTCGGGGTCGACCGTGGTGAGCACGCCGTCCGGCCGCATGCCGTGCAGCAGGTGGATACCGGAGACACCGCAGCCGGTGCCGATCTCCGCGACCGCCTTGGCGTCCACGGCGGCGGCGAGCAACCGCAGCGCGGAGCCCGTGCCGGGCGTCACCGAGCGCAGGCCCGCCTCGTGAGCCCGGTCACGGGCCCAGAGCAGCGCGTCGTCCTCGGCGACATAGGCGTCGGCGAACGCCCAGCTCGTCTGCCGGTTGCCGGTAATGACCCTCTCCTGTCCCCGTTGAAGCCTCGGCGTGACTGTATCCGTTGGCGCCGGGAACCCGCAGATGGGACCGGTCGTTTGAAGGGGCGGGGACGAGAAGACCGAGCGAGCGGGGCGGCGACGGGGGCAGGCAATGGACCAGGGAACGGACCGGGACACCGAGCAAGTGATGACGCAGCCGTACGAGCCGTGTCAGCCCGAATCAAATTCTCGTAAAACCGCTTATCCGGAGCTAACGGGCGAGGTGGCTATGGTAGGGGCTCCACTGGACACCACCAGAGCCGACAGGGGAGGTGCGGCCGCGCCCGGGGACCGTCGGGGAGCGCTGTGGCGCTTCCTCGGATCGGCGGGCAGGCCGAAATCCGTGAACGACACCGCTGCTGACCACAGCCACGCCGCCGGCGCCGCCGGCCAGGACCGGACCGCGACCTTCTCCACCGACGCGGACGGGCAGGCGTGGACTCCGCCCACCTGGGAGGAGATCGTCAGCACGCACAGCGGCCGGGTCTACCGGCTCGCCTACCGCCTGACGGGCAACCAGCACGACGCCGAGGACCTCACCCAGGAGGTCTTCGTCCGCGTCTTCCGCTCCCTGTCGACCTACACGCCGGGCACCTTCGAGGGCTGGCTGCACCGCATCACGACCAACCTCTTCCTGGACATGGTCCGCCGCAAGCAGCGCATCCGCTTCGACGCCCTCGGCGAGGACGCCGCCGAGCGGCTGCCCAGCCGGGAGCCCACCCCGCAGCAGGTCTTCAACGACGCGCACTTCGACGCCGACGTCCAGCAGGCGCTGGACACCCTCGCGCCCGAGTTCCGCGCCGCCGTCGTCCTGTGCGACATCGAGGGACTGTCCTACGAGGAGATCGCCGCCACGCTCGGCGTCAAGCTCGGCACGGTCCGCTCCCGTATCCACCGGGGCCGCTCCCAGCTGCGCAAGGCCCTCGCGCACCGCTCGCCTCAGGCGCGTGCCGAGCGCCGCTCCTTCATGGCCCGCGTTCCCGCACTGGGAGGAGGGGGCGCGAGCGCGTGAGCGGTTCACGGCCGAAATCCGAGGGACACCTCGCAGAGCAGCATCTGGGAGACCGACTCTCCGCCCTGGTGGACGGCGAGCTCGGTCATGACGCGCGGGAGCGCGTGCTGGCGCATGTGGCCACCTGCCCCAAGTGCAAGGCGGAAGTGGACGCGCAGCGCCGGTTGAAGAACGTCTTCGCCGAGGCCTCCGGCCCCGCCCCCTCCGAGAGCCTCCTGGCACGCCTCCAGGGGCTCCCCGGCGGTGACGGCTCGTCGGGCTCGTCGCCTGGCGGCGACGCGCTGTCCGGGTTCTCCGACCTGACCGGGCGGTTCGGTACCACCGGGGCGTTCGGGGTCGAGCGGGGCGGGGGCTTCGCCTTCGGTTACGCGCCCTCCCGGTCGCACGCCTCGTCGGTGCTGGCGCCCTCCGCGCCGGGCCGCGGCTTCCGCATCCACGACGTCGGTCGGCACGAGTCCGACCGGGCGGCCTCGCGCGGACTGAGATTCGCGTTCGTCGCCGCCGGAGCGGTGTCGCTGGCCGCGGTCGCCCTCGGCGGCGTCACGGCCGGTTTCCCCGACAGCACCACGGAGGCGCGCGGCGGCTCCGGGACCGGCAGCAATGTCACCCCGGCCCGCACCCAGGGCGCGGGATCGTCGACGACCCCCGAGACCCAGCGCCGCCGCCTGATCGGGCCGCTGCTCGGCCAGGCCGCGGGCCAGGGATCGCCCGGTGACGCCCCGGTGGCGTCCACCGCGCTCTCCGCGCCGCTGCTGCCCGGTCTGCCGGCGCCTTCGGCGGGGCCCGACGACCAGACCGGTCACCCCCTGACCACGCCCGTCATGGCCGGTGCCGTCGCGATGTCCCCGCTGATACGTCCCTTCGAGGCGGTTGTGCCGGTCGCGCTGTCCGCTTGGCCGACGACGCCCGAGGTCACGGCGCCCGGCCTGCTCAGCGCGCCCGTCCCCGATCCGTACGCGTCCCCGTCCACCGCTCCGTCGGCCTCTCCGGCCGCGTCCTCCTTCCCTTCCGCTCCCTGACCGGCCGCTGCGCGCCGGCGACCGGGTTTGATTGAATCCGGGGTGGCGCGCAGTCGACGGGCCGCGCGGCGGCCAGCTGTGGGGAGAACATGAACGAGGGCAAGCCCGACGGCGGCTTCGAGCCGGCCCGGCCCCGGGAGCCGGAGGGGGACCAGGGCGGTGACGGCCCTGGGGCGGCGCCTGCGCCGGCCGCGGCCGACCGCCCCGAGCCTACGGACCCGCCCGCCCCTGGCATCAGCCCCGCCCCCGGCTCCGGCTCGGCCCCGGGTCCCGGATCCGCCCCGGGTTCCGGCTCGGCCCCGGGTTCCGGCTTGGCCCCGGGTTCTGGCTCGGCCCCGGGTTCCGGCTTGGCCCCGGGTTCTGGCTCGGTCCCGGGTTCCGACGCCACCCCCGGCTCCGACTCCGGCTCCGACCCGGATCCGTACGACACCCCGCCGTACGGTCAGCCCGGCCCCTGGGCTCCGGCACCGCCGGTCCGGCATCCGGCGGCGCCGCCCGCCTCCGGAGTGCCGCCGCGGACGGTCCCGCCGGCCCTTGGCGTCCCGCCGCAGCCGGCGCCGCCCGTCTCTGGCGTCCCGCCGCAGCTGGCGCCGCCCGCCTCTGGCGTCCCGCCGCGGCCGACCCCTCCGGTCCTGCCCCCGGCGGCGCCGCCCGCCTCTGGCGTTCCACCGCGGCCGACCCCTCCGGTCCTGCCCCCGGCGGCGCCGCTCGCCGTCGGCGTTCCACCGCGGCCGACCCCTCCGGCCCACGGGGCGGTCTCGCCGACCGTTCCCCCGCCCACCCCCGCGGTGCCGCCCCCCGCCCACGATCCGGCCCCCGCCCCTGACCGGGCCCCGGCCCTTGACCCCTGGGCCCGCTACGACCCCTGGGCCGTGGCGCGGACCGGCGGGGCGGCACGGCAGAACGGCGCGACGGGTGCTGCGGGTGCTGTGGGCCCTGTGGAGGCTGAGGGCTCCGTGGGCTCCGTGGGCGAGAGCCGGCGGCGGAGCCGGGCGCGGAAGGCGCTGGTCGGGCCGGCGGTCCTGCTGGCGGTCGTCTCCGGCCTGGCCGGCGGTGTCGTCGGGACGTACCTGGAGCGCAACGGCGGCCTCGGCGCCGTAGAGCTTCCGCAGGCGGCCGAGGAACCCGCCGGGCGGGACCCGGACAGCGTGGCCGGGATCGCCGCGAAGGCGCTCCCCGGCGTGGTCACCCTGCACGCGAGCGGCGCCGAGCAGGGAGGCACCGGCACCGGCTTCGTCCTCGACACCCGCGGCCACATCCTCACCAACAACCACGTCGTCGCGCCCGCCGGCGCCGACGGCGTCATCACGGTGACCTTCCACAGCGGCGACAGCGCCGAGGCCACCGTCGTCGGCCGGGACAGCGGATACGACCTCGCCGTGGTCAAGGTGCGAGGCGTGCGCGGACTCAGCCCGGTGCCGCTCGGCAACTCCGACAACGTCCGGGTCGGCGACCCCGTCGTCGCCATCGGCGCCCCCTTCGACCTGGCGGGCACGGTCACCTCCGGCATCATCAGCGCCACCGAGCGGCCCATCACGGCGGGCGGCGAGGAGGCCGACGGCAGCGACGTGTCCTACGTCGACGCGCTCCAGACCGACGCCCCCATCAACCCCGGCAACTCCGGCGGCCCCCTCCTGGACGCCGCCGGCCGCGTCGTCGGCATCAACTCCGCCATCCGCTCCGCCGACGGCTCCACCACCCCGGACGGCGGCCAGGCCGGCTCCATAGGGCTCGGCTTCGCCATCCCGGTCAACCAGGGCAAGCGCGTCGCCGAGGAACTGATCGACACCGGTCACGCCACCCACCCGGTCATCGGCGTCACCCTCGACATGAACTACGCCGGGGACGGCGCCCGCGTCGGCACCCGGGGCGGCGACGGCGGCCCCGCGGTCGCCGAGGGCGGCCCCGGTGACAAGGCCGGCCTCAAGGCGGGCGACGTGATCACCGCCGTGGACGGCCGCCGCGTCCACTCCGGAGAGGAACTGATCGTCCGCACCCGCGCCCACCGCCCCGGCGACCGTCTCGCCCTCACCCTGGAACGGGACGGCGAGGTGAGGAAGGTCTCGCTGACGCTCGGTTCCTCGGACGGAGACTGAACCGGATGGCAAACAACGCGGAAAGCGACCGGACCCGGCGCACGGGGAGCGGACGGGACTGTACCGGTCTCATGGGATGGGCGGGTACCGTGGAGGCGGCCCGGACATCCCAAGGAGCTTCAGGTGTTCAATGACATAGGACCACTCGAGCTGGTCACGCTCGTCGTCCTCGCCGTGCTCGTCTTCGGTCCGGACAAGCTCCCCAAGGTCATCCAGGACGTGACGCGCACGATCCGGAAGATCCGCGAGTTCTCGGAGAGCGCCAAGCAGGACATCCGGCAGGAGCTCGGCCCCGAGTTCAAGGACTTCGAGTTCGAGGACCTCAACCCCAAGACGTTCATCCGCAAGCAGCTGGACAACGACGACCTGGGGCTCAAGGAGATCCGCAACGGCTTCGACCTGAAGAAGGAGATGGCCGAGGTCGCCGACGCGGTCCAGGGCCGGGAGTCCGAGACCTCCTCGTCGTCCGGGTCCTCGTCCTCGTCCTCCGGCCGGATCGACATGACCAAGAAGCCGGAGACCACGGTGCGCGAGGAGCGCCCGCCCTACGACGCGGACGCCACCTGACGCTCTGACGCCTGCGTCTCGTCCTACTCCGTTGCGGTGGCGCACGGCCTGAACCCGTCGCCCGCGCGCTCCACGCGCCGGGCGCTTTCCCGGCCGCCCCGACCGGTGTGGCTATGCTGCCGACTTGTTGTACGGATCGTACGAGTACGCCCGATGGGGGGCGGGCCGTGCCGGTCCGACTAGAGCGAGGAGGCGTCCGGGCACATGGAGACGACGAGTCGGGCAGTCGCGCAGACGCCGGCCGCGGAGGGCGGAGAAGAGTCCCCTTCCGCCCGGAGTGCGGTCGACGGCTACCTGCGTGCGCCCTTTCCTTGGTACGGCCTCGACGAGGCGTTCACCGGGCCGCGCTGGCTGATGCAGGTCGGCGCGGCCGCCGACGGGGCGGTGGAACACGGTTCGCTCGGACACGGGGACGAGCCGTCGGTGCGCAACGAGCACGTGGCGGGTGACGAGAAGGACGCCACGGAGAAGTTCGCGGTCGTCGTGACGGTCGCGGCCAACCCGGTGCGGCGCAGCGCGGACGGTACGGGGATGCTGGAGGCCACGTCGGTGTCCTCGGCGGCGTGGCTGGCCGGGGTGGGGCTGCTCTCCTTCACCTGGCCGGGGCAGATGGACCACTCGCTGCGGGACGACTGGCTGGACCAGCAGACCGAGACGGCGTGGGTCCTCGCGGACGATCTCGACGGCGAGGACTGGTCGACGCTGTCGCTGCCGGTGGACGGCGTGCCCACGCCGTTCCACTACCGGGAGTCGGAGTTCGGGTGGGTGCTGGCCGGTTCCACCGAGCAGGGGGTGCACCTGGGGGCGTACGGCAGGGGGATGAGCGTGTACGGGCTGGCCTTCGCCGCGGTGCAGGACATCGCCGCGTACGCGTGAACGGTGGGGCGCCGGTTGTCTTCGGCGCCCCTTCGCCGCGGAGGGGAGCTCCGCTGTGGGGCGACCGCGGGTCGGTCGCGGTCGCTCGCGCGGTTCCCCGAGCCCCTGGGGCATGACCCTTGAGGCAGTACTCAGAACTTGTTCTTCGGGGTGATCCCCAGCGACAGGCCCGACAGACCCCGCTGCCGTCCCCCCAGCTTCCCCGCGATCGAGCGCAGGGCCGCGCCCGCCGGGGAGTCCGGGTCGGTGAGGACCACCGGCTTGCCCTCGTCGCCGCCCTCGCGCAGGCGGACGTCGATCGGGATGGAGCCGAGGACCGGGACCGAGGCGCCGGTGGTGCGGGTCAGGCCGTCGGCGACCATCTGACCGCCGCCCGTGCCGAAGACGTCGACCATCTCGCCGCAGTGCGGGCAGGGCAGCCCGGACATGTTCTCGACCACGCCGACGATCTTCTGATGGGTCTGTACGGCGATGGCACCCGCCCGCTCGGCCACCTCGGCCGCCGCCTGCTGAGGCGTCGTCACGACCAGGATCTCGGCGTTCGGTACCAGCTGGGCGACGGAGATCGCGATGTCGCCCGTGCCCGGCGGCAGGTCGAGCAGCAGGACGTCCAGGTCACCCCAGTACACGTCGGCCAGGAACTGCTGGAGCGCGCGGTGCAGCATCGGGCCGCGCCACACCACCGGGGCGTTGCCCGGGGTGAACATGCCGATGGAGATGACCTTCACGCCGTTCGCTGACGGCGGCATGATCATGTTCTCGACCTGGGTGGGCCGCCCGTCGGCGCCCAGCATGCGCGGCACGGAGTGGCCGTAGATGTCCGCGTCCACCACGCCGACCTTCAGGCCGTCCGCCGCCATCGACGCCGCCAGGTTGACCGTCACCGACGACTTGCCGACGCCGCCCTTGCCCGAGGCGACCGCGTAGACCCGGGTGAGGCTGCCGGGCTTGGCGAAGGGGACCTCGCGCTCGGTCTGGCCGCCGCGCAGCGCGCTGGCCAGCTCCTTGCGCTGTTCGTCGCTCATCACGTCCAGCGTGACGTCGACCCGCGTGACGCCGTCGACGCGCGAGACGGCGTCGGTCACGCGCTGGGTGATGGTGTCGCGCATCGGGCAGCCGGAGACCGTCAGGTACACGGTGACCGCGACCGCCCCGTCCGCGCCGATCTCCACCGACTTGACCATCCCGAGTTCCGTGATGGGCCGGTTGATCTCGGGGTCGTTCACCGTCGCCAGTGCTTCGCGCACCGCGTCTTCCGTAGCCATGGCACCGATGGTACGGCGCCCGGCGCGGGCGGCGGAAAGCCCGTCAGCGGTCGTCTGCGTCACGTCCCCGCGGCGGTTCCGCCGGGAGTGCCAGGTTTACGTCGGTCCCGGGGTGGTGGCCGTCGCGCCGGGAGTCCAGTTCCTTGATCATTTCCTGGAGTTCGTCGCGGATCCAGTCCCGGGTGGCGACCTCGCCCAGGCCGATCCGCAGGGCGGCGATCTCGCGGGTCAGGTACTCGGTGTCGGCGATCGACCGCTCGTTCTGCTTGCGGTCCTGCTCCAGGTTGACCCGGTCCCGGTCGTCCTGCCGGTTCTGCGCGAGCAGGATCAGCGGGGCGGCGTAGGACGCCTGGAGGGACAGCATCAGCGTCAGGAAGATGAACGGGTACTCGTCGAACCGCAGGGCGGCGGGGGCGGAGATGTTCCACACCACCCACACGATGATGACGACCGTCATCCAGACGATGAACCGCCCGGTGCCCAGGAAGCGCGCGATCCGCTCCGACAGCCGCCCGAACGCCTCCGGGTCGTACTCGGGCAGCAGCCGGCGGCGCGGCGCGCGCGGCTGGTCGAGGCGGGGCCCGCGGTGCCGGGAGGCGGCCGTCGCGCCCGAGACGGCGCGCTCCCGCACGGGCGTCTCACGCTCCGGCGCCATCGGCACGCACCCCCTCGGCGTCCGCTTCTTCCAGGTGGTACTCGGTCTCCCGCCAGTCGTCGGGCAGCATGTGGTCCAGTACGTCGTCCACGGTGACCGCGCCCAGCAGCGACCCCGAGTCGTCGACCACGGGCGCCGCCACCATGTCGTACGTCGCGAAGAACCCGGCGACGACCGGCAGCGCGGCGTCCGGCTCCAGCGGTTGCAGATCGTCGTCGATGATCGAGCCGACCAGCGTGTACGGGGGGTCCCGCAGCAGCCGCTGGAAGTGGACCGTGCCGAGGTACTTGCCGGTCGGCGTCTCGTCGGGCGGGCGGCAGACGTAGACCTGCGCGGCGTGCGCCGGGGACAGGTCGGGGTTGCGGATGCGGGCCAGGGCGTCGGCGACGGTGGCGTCGGGCCGCAGCACGATCGGCTCGGTCGTCATCAGACCGCCGGCCGTGTGCTCCTCGTACGCCATCAGCCGCCGCATGTCGGCGGCGTCGTCGGGCTTCATCAGGCTCAGCAGCCGCTCCTTGTCCTGCTCGGGCAGTTCGCCCAGCAGGTCTGCGGCGTCGTCGGGGTCCATCGCCTCCAGGACGTCGGCGGCCCGCTCCTCCGCCAGCTTGCCGAGGATCTCGATCTGGTCGTCCTCCGGCAGCTCCTCCAGGACGTCGGCCAGCCGGTCGTCGTCGAGGGCGGCGGCGACCTCGGCGCGGCGCTTGGCGGACAGGTGGTGCAGGACGTTGGCGAGGTCGGCGGGGCGGAGCTGTTCGAAGGTGGCGAGGAGGTTCTCCGCGCCCTGCCCCTGCTCCTCCGCGGAGAACCCGGTGACCGCCGACCACTCCACCGTCAGCGCCTCGCCCTTGCTGCGCCGGAACGCGCCGCCCCGGCGGCCCCGGCGGACGAAGATCTTGTCGATCTCCCAGTCCCGGCGGGCGGGCAGCTGGTGCACCGACAGGTCCAGGACGGTGACCTCCTCGCCGGTCTCGGCGAGGGTGACGCGCCGGTCGAGCAGTTCGCCGAAGACGAGGCGCTCGGTGGGCCGCTGCTCGAAGCGGCGGACGTTGAGCACGCCGGTGGTGAGCACCTGGCCGGACTGGACGCCGGTGACCCGGGTCATCGGCAGGAAGATCCGGCGGCGGGTGGCGACCTCGACCACCAGGCCGAGCAGCCGCGGGGGTTTCTGTCCGACGCGGAGCATGACGACCAGATCACGCACCCGCCCCACCTGGTCGCCGTTGGGGTCGAAGACGGCGACACCGGAGAGGTGCGATACGAAGATCCGGGGGGCGCCGGCTGCCATGGCCGCGGCTCCTTTTCCTCACGCCGGCGTGTGCAGGCGTGCTGCGTCGTCGTGCTCTGTCCCTTTTCCGAAATGCCCGCTCGGACGCCCTTCAGGCTAGCCCGTCCGGAACCCGTCCGCCCTGGTGGCCGGTCCGGACGGACTGGCTCCGCCGCCCGCGTCCGGCCCCGGTACGCTGCCGTACGCCGCACCGGTCTCCCGCGAGAAAGGCAGCCCCACCCGTGACTGTGACTCCCCGGCGCAGAAATCCCCGGGCCGCTCTCGCCGGCGCCGCGTGTGTCCTGGCCGTGGGGACGGGGCTGACGGGATGCGGCGGCGAGGACCCCGACGCGGGCACCAACGGGGTCGGCAAGCTGTCCGCGGCGCAGATCCAGCGCAAGACCCGCACCGTCGCCGAGGCCGCCCAGACCGTGCGGCTGCACGGGACCGTCGTCACCAGCGGCAGTACGTACGCGCTCGACATGCGCCTGAAGTCCGACGGGGGCACCGGGTCGGTCACCGCGGAGGGCGCGACGTTCGGGCTGCTGCGGGTCGGCGAGCAGCTCTTCCTCAAGGCCGACGCCGACTTCTGGAGCCACGACACCGGCGACGCGGACGCCACCGCGGCCGAGAAGCTGGCCGGCAAGTACGTGAAGGTGCCGCAGGGCGACCCCTCGTACAAGAAGTTCAGCGGGTTCACGGACAAGGACGTGCTCCTCGACGGTCTGCTGGCGCTGCACGGCACCGTGGAGACCGAGGGCCGGCACGAGCAGAACGGCACCCGCACCGTGCGCATCAGCGGGGACGGGGGAGACGGCGGTTCGCTGGACGTCTCCCTGGAGGGCAAGCCGTATCCGCTGCGCCTGGTCCGGGCGGGCAGCGCGGGCACGCTGACCTTCTCCGACTGGAACAAGGACTTCGCCCTGACCGAACCGGACAAGGACGACACCCTGGACTACGGCAAGCAGCTGCCGACGTCCTGACTCCGCCGGGGTTCCTACCGCTTGCGCCGCTTCCACAGCAGCCGGGGCAGCCCCGCCGGTACCGGCTCCCGCGTGGTCGCCGGTGTGGGCAGCGGCGCCTCGGCCAGGGAGCCGTCGGGCAGCGGCGTCGTCGTCCCCGTCGGCTCCAGCCGCAGCACGCGGCACTCGCGCGCCCAGCGCTGGGGCATCGTCTCGGCGTCGGGGGCGTTGAGCCGCTTGCCCTTCAGCTCGTCGACGGCCCCCTGCCACGCCTCGGAGCCGGCCGCCAGCTCCGCGACCCGGGCCGTCCAGGCGACCAGCCGGCCGCCCTTGTCCTTGCTGCGGACCGTCACCTCGGCCGTGGCCCCGTCGGTCAGGGACGGCAGCGGCTGCTCGCCGGGCCCGTCGCCGACGACACAGGCCGCGCCCTCGTGCCAGACGTGCCACAGCGCGCGGGCCGGGCTCCCGGGGCCCGCGACCCAGATGAGGCCGGACTTCTTGGTGGCCTCCTCGACGAGGGCCTGGTCGAGCAGCTCGCTTGTCATGCCCGCCAGCCTAACGAGACCCGCCCGAGGGGGGTCACAGCCAGCCGTTGCGCTTCAGCGTGCGGTGGATGCCGAAACAGATGGCGACGGTGACGCCGAGGACCATCGGGTAGCCGAACCGCCAGTGCAGTTCGGGCATGTGATCGAAGTTCATGCCGTACACCCCGCACACCATCGTCGGTACGGCGACGATCGCGGCCCACGAGGTGATCTTCCGCATGTCCTCGTTCTGCGCGACGGACGCCTGGGCGAGGTTGGCCTGGAGGATGGAGTTGAGCAGCTCGTCGAAGCCGATGACCTGCTCGTGCACCCGGGCGAGGTGGTCGGCGACGTCCCGGAAGTACTTCTGGATGTCGGGGTCGACCAGCCGCATCGGCCGCTCGCTGAGCAGCTGCATGGGCCGCAGCAGCGGGGAGACCGCCCGCTTGAACTCCAGGACCTCCCGCTTGAGTTGGTAGATCCGCCCGGCGTCGGTGCCGCGCGGGGAGCCCTTGCGGCCGGGCGAGAACACCTCGGTCTCGACCTCGTCGATGTCGTCCTGCACGGCGTCGGCGACCGCGATGTAGCCGTCGACGACGTGGTCGGCGATGGCGTGCAGCACCGCCGAGGGGCCCTTGAGGAGCAGCTCGGGGTCGTCCTGCAGGCGGTGGCGCAGCGCGCGCAGCGAGCCCTTGCCGCCGTGCCGGACGGTGATGACGAAGTCCCGCCCGGTGAAGCACATGACCTCGCCGGACTCGACGACCTCGCTGTTGGCGGTCAGTTCGTCGTGGTCGACGTAGTGGACGGTCTTGAAGACGGTGAACAGGGAGTCGTCGTACCGCTCCAGCTTGGGCCGCTGGTGGGCGACGACGGCGTCCTCCACGGCCAGCGGGTGCAGCCCGAACTCGCCGGCGATCCCGGCGAACTCGTCCTCGGTGGGCTCGTGCAGCCCCATCCACACGAACCCGCCGTCGCGGCGCACCTGGCGCATCGCCTCGTGCGGGCTGAGCGGGGCGTCGGTGTGGACGCGGCGGCCGTCGCGGTAGACGGCGCAGTCGACCACGGCCGAGGCGGAGGCCGGGTCGCGGGTGGTGTCGTAGGCGCCGCTGTCCTTGCGCGGCGGCACGCGGGAGGGGCGGACCGCGGCTCGCAGGTCACGGATCATCGACATGGCAGGCTCCTTCGCTACGGGCAGCGAACGGCGGCCGGGGCGACGGGTGGAACCACCCGGAATGAGGACGTCCTGTACTTACGCGAGCCCGGTACGTACGCGTGCCCGGCGCGTCCACAAAGCGGGGAGCACCCCACCGTCGCGGTGGCGTGTCTTCACTGCTGGTTCACATGAGTTCTCATGAGTGAGACGAAGTGCTCTTCCGCAGGAAAGCGCGCGGCTGACGGAAGGCGGCGACCGGCGGGATTCCGGAGGCGGCGACGTCAGCGGCCGGAAGAGCGGGTGGTACTGCACGGTCGACTTCGGTCCATGCCAGCCCCACCTCCTCCGGCCGGTCCCTCGTAAGGGACGTCCATTCCCTCGTTTAGAGGGGTTCCCCGTAGGGGAGTCTCCAACGCAGCGACGGGACTTGCGCTCCGCGCTTGTGCGGGCTGCCCGACGACCGGCCCAGAGTACCAGCCGCCGCTTGTGTCAAGGTGCCGCTTTGCCTCGTACTGACGAGTTCTATGCTCGCGGCATGACAGATGTTCTTCCTCTGGTCGAGGCCCGGTTGCGCAGCGCGCTCGGCGAACCGGACGCCCGCGCGGGGGTCACCTTCCTCGGCACGGACCGTATCGAGGTGCTCCGCTTCCATGCCTCGGGCCAGGACGGGAGCGTCGTCCGCTACGCCACCCTGGGCATGTCCGCGCAGCCGATGGCGGACCCCACGGCGGTGCTCGCCCACCCGGTCGAGGGGCCCCGCGCCGAGCTGGTCCTCTCCGTCCGCGCCGGCCTCGCCGACACCGACAAGGTGCTCCGTCCGCTGGCCGTGCTCGCCGCGTCCCCGCAGGTCGAGGGCGTGGTCCTGGCTCCCGGCGCCTCGCTGGACCTGGGGAAGCCGCTGTGGCCCGGGGCGCCGTTCACCTCCGTCCTGGTCGCCGAGCCGGGCGGTCTGGTGGCGGACCTGGAACTGGACGCGCCGCTGGACCCCGTGCGCTTCCTGCCGCTGCTGCCGATGACGCCCAACGAGGCCGCCTGGAAGCGGGTGCACGGCGGACAGGCGCTCCAGGAACGCTGGCTGACGCACGGTACGGACCTGCGCGACCCGGCCCGCGGGTCCGTACCGCTGGGGTGACCTGACTCACCCCGCGGGGGCGTCAGCCGGCGAACGCCGAGACGCCGTCCTCGGTGGCGTGCTTCGGCTCCAGTTCCTCGGCCTTGTGGGTGAGGGACCGGCGGCGTACGGCGACCACGGCCGCGCCGAGCACCGCGGTGACCGCCGCCACCACGAACGGGACGTGGATGTCGGTCCACTCCTCGATCTTCGGTGCGAAGTACGGGGCCGCGGCGGCGGCGAACCAGCGCACGAAGTTGTAGCCGGCGCTGGCCACCGGACGCGGGGCGTCGGAGACGCCGAGGGCCAGTTCCGTGTAGACGGTGTTGTTCACGCCGATGAAGGCGCCGGACAGGATCGTGCAGACGACCGCCGCGGTGTGGTTGCCGTAGCCGAGCACGAGCACGTCCGCCGCCAGCAGCACCAGCGAGCCGCCGAGCACCTTCAGCGAGCCGAACCGCTGCTGCATGCGCGGCGCCACGAGCACCGAGAAGACGGCCAGCAGCACGCCCCACGCGAAGAACACGGCACCCGACTTGTACGGCGTCATGTTCAGCACGAACGGGGTGAAGGCCAGCACGGTGAAGAACGTGTAGTTGTAGAAGAACGCCGAGATCGCGGCCGAGGCGAGACCGCCGTGGCCGAGCGCCCTGACCGGGTCGAGCAGCGAGGTCTTGCGGGCGGGCTTCGGCTGCTCCCGCAGGAACGCCGCGATGCACAGGAAGCCGACCGCCATCAGGAACGCGGTGCCGAAGAACGGGTAGCGCCAGCTCGCGTCGCCGAGCACCGCGCCCAGCAGCGGGCCGCAGGCCATGCCGAGGCCGAGGGCGGACTCGTAGAGCAGGATCGCCGCGGCGCTGCCGCCGGCCGCCGCGCCGACGATGACCGCGAGGGCGGTCGAGACGAAGAGCGCGTTGCCCAGGCCCCAGCCGGCCCGGTAGCCGACCAGCTGGCCGACCGTGTCCGAGGTCCCGGCCAGGCCCGCGAAGACCACCACGAAGGCGAGGCCGAGCAGCAGGGTCTTCTTGCCGCCGATCCGGCTGGAGACGAAGCCGGTGACCAGCATCGCGATCGCGGTGATC
Organism: Streptomyces sp. NPDC090994; assembly: GCF_044768905.1. Classification (NCBI taxonomy): domain Bacteria; kingdom Bacillati; phylum Actinomycetota; class Actinomycetes; order Kitasatosporales; family Streptomycetaceae; genus Streptomyces; species Streptomyces sp. NPDC090994. Next base: position 224,202 of record NZ_JBIVWS010000001.1, on the reverse strand, counting down.
AGGAAGTACGAGGTGAAGAGCAGGGAGACCTGGCTGGCGCTCGCGTGCAGTCCGGTCGCGATGGACGGCAGGATCGGGTCGACCAGGCCGATGCCCATGAAGGCGACGACGGACGCGCCGGCGGTCGCCCAGACGGCCTTGGGCTGCCTGAGGATACTGCCGGCCCCCGCTTCGAAGGGGTCCATGCTGGCTCCAATGCGCAGAGATGGTTGGTGTTTACATACAATAAGTTAGGTCAGCTAAATGATGCAAACTACATCTACTTTTGGCTGGTCAGCGGGGCGTCAGGGCGGCCCTCGCCGGCGCCTCCGGACGGGTGATCGTCCTTGACGCGGCGGGGCCGGGGTAGGACCGTGGGGCTCTATGAGGGGCGAACCCAGTTGCCCGAAGTGCGGTGGCCGGGTCAGGGCGCCCGGTCTCTTCGCCGATTCCTGGCAGTGCGATGTGCACGGCGCGGTCCACCCGGTCCAGCCCGTGATACCGCCGAGCGTCGAAGCCCTGGAGGTCGTGGTCCACCGCACCCAGGTGCCGGTGTGGATGCCGTGGCCGCTGCCGGTCGGCTGGCTGTTCACGGGCGTGGCCTGCGCGGGCGACGACCGCAGCGGCGGACGCGCGACGGCCGTGGCCTGCTCCGGGCCCGGACCGCTCGGGGGCGTCGGCGAGCTGATCCTGGTGGCCGAGGAACTGGGGGTCGGACTCGGCGCGTACTACGCCGGTCTGGACGGGCCGGACCCGGGACCCTCCCTGGACGTCGAGAAACCGCCGCAGGCCAAGGTGCTCGCCGCCGGCCGCCCGACCCCGCTCTGGCACGTCTCCGGCGCGCCCGTCGACCGGGCCGTCTTCGCGGGCGAGGCGCTCGGCATGTGGCTGTGGGCCGTGGTCTGGCCCGAGCAGTCCGGGCTGCTGATGTACGACGAACTGGTGCTGGCGGACCTGCGGGAGGCGGGGGCGGAGGTGGAGCTGGTGCCGTGCGGGGCGCTGTCACCGCGGTTGCTTCAGCCGTAGCCCCTGGGGGCAGCCGTAGTACCTGGGTGGCGTGGCGCCTGGCTGCTCCCTGGTGGCGTGAGCGCACAGGGGGCTTGTAGGGGGCTCTCAGGGGCAGTGGGTGTGACGGGGGACGGTGGGAATCCGGTTATCCTTTCTTCGTCCGCTTCTCTTCCGTCGCCGTCTGGAGCCCGCCGTGCGCATCGATCTGCACTGCCACTCCACCGCGTCCGACGGTACGGACACCCCGGCCGAGCTGGTGCGCAACGCCGCCGCGGCCGGGCTGGACGTGGTCGCGCTGACCGACCACGACACCACCCGGGGCCACGCCGAGGCGATCGACGCGCTGCCCGCGGGGCTCACGCTGGTCACCGGCGCCGAGCTGTCCTGCCGTATCGACGGCGTCAGCATGCACATGCTCGCCTACCTCTTCGACCCCGAGGAGCCGGCCCTGCTCGCCGAGCGGGAGCTGGTCCGGGACGACCGGGTGCCGCGCGCCAAGGGCATGATCGCCAAGCTCAACGAGCTGGGCGTGCCCGTCACCTGGGAGCAGGTCGCGCGGATCGCCGGCGACGGCTCGGTCGGGCGTCCGCACGTGGCCTCCGCCCTCGTCGAGCTGGGTGTCGTACCGACCGTGGGCGACGCCTTCACCCAGGACTGGCTGGCCGACGGCGGCCGGGCCTTCGTGGACAAGCACGAGACCGACCCCTTCGAGGCCATCCGGCTGATCAAGGGCGCGGGCGGCGTCGCGGTGTTCGCGCACCCGGCCGCCGCCAAGCGCGGGCGTACGGTGCCGGAGTCGGCGATCGCCGAGCTGGCCGCCGCCGGGCTCGACGGCATCGAGGTCGACCACATGGACCACGACGCCGGGACCAGGGTCCGGCTGCGCGGTCTCGCCGATGAGCTGGGGCTGCTGGTGACCGGGTCGAGCGACTACCACGGCAGCCGGAAGACCTGTGTGCTCGGCGAGTACACGACCGACCCCGAGGTCTACGGGGAGATCACGCGGCGTGCGTTCGGGGCGTTCCCGGTGCCGGGGGCCGGCGGGGCCTGAGGCCCGCGTCCGTCCGCGCCTCCGTTCCGAGATCCGTACCTCCGTCCCGAGACCCGTACTCCCGCCGCGCACCCGTGCGCGTACCTCCGCAAGGTCAGTAGCTCACCCATGTTCGACATCGCCGTCTTCGGTTCTCTCTTCCTGACCCTTTTTGTCATCATGGATCCCCCTGGGATCACCCCGATCTTCCTGGCCCTGACCGCCGGTCGGCCCGGCAAGGTGCAGAAGCGGATGGCGTTCCAGGCCGTCTGTGTCGCCGGCGGCGTGATCACCGTGTTCGGGCTGCTCGGGCACCAGATCCTGGACTATCTGCACGTGTCGGTGCCCGCGCTGATGATCGCGGGCGGACTGCTGCTGCTCCTGATCGCGCTGGACCTGCTCACCGGCAAGACGGACGAGCCCAAGCAGACCAAGGACGTCAACGTCGCCCTCGTACCGCTCGGCATGCCGCTGCTCGCCGGGCCGGGCGCGATCGTCTCCGTGATCCTCGCGGTGCAGAAGGCCGACGGGGTGAGCGGTCAGCTGTCGGTGTGGTCGGCGATCCTCGCCATCCATGTCGTGCTGTGGCTGGTGATGCGGTACTCGCTGCTGATCATCCGGGTCATCAAGGACGGCGGTGTGGTCCTGGTGACCCGGCTCGCGGGCATGATGCTCTCCGCGATCGCCGTGCAGCAGATCATCAACGGCGTCACGCAGGTGATCCAGGGGGCGTGAGGGCCGCGGGGCCGGCCGCAGGGCCGGCCGCGGGGCCGGCCGCAGGGTCTCAAGGGCGGTGGACGCGACCGGGCCCCCGTGTACGACGTGCGTACGCGGGGGCCCGGACGGAGCGGTGTGAACGATCCGCCGCTACGAGGCCGTGGTCTCGGCCGGGCGGATCCACAGGCGCTGCCCGATGGCGGCGGCCTGCTGGACTATCCGGTTGACGGAGGCGGCGTCCACGACTGTGCTGTCCACGGGCGTGCCGTCGATGTCGTCGAGTCGCATGACTTCAAAGCGCATGGCCTCTCCCTTCGTCTGGTCATCCTCCTGAGGAGAACTACTGAGGGGATCCCCAAGGGTCATCGGTGCCCGGGGTTCCACAGCTAGTCAACGGGCCGGATGTTACAAACATTCCCTACGCTAAAGAAATTTTTCGAAAGACTAATTACCGGCTGGTACAAGACTGATCGGGACCGGTTGTGTTCGCTGCGTGACCGCCGGGACAATGGAGGTGATGAACGACGACCTCGCATCCCTGCCCGACCGCATCGAACGCACCAACGAGCTGCTCCAGCGCATGCTCGCCGAGGTGGCGAAGACGCCCTCCACCCACGCGATCTTCGTGGACGCGGGATACCTGTACGCGGCGGCGGGACGACTGGTCGCCGGGACCGAGGACCGCCGGGCCTTCGACCTGGACGCCGAGGGACTGATCGAGGCGCTCATCGACCGGGCGCGCACCATCTTCGCGGACAGCCGGCTGCTGCGGGTCTACTGGTACGACGGCGCCCGGCGCCGCATCCACACCGCCGAGCAGCAGTCCATCGCCGAGCTGCCCGACGTGAAGGTACGGCTGGGCAACCTGAACGCCAACAACCAGCAGAAGGGCGTCGACTCCCTGATCCGCAGCGACCTGGAGTCCCTCGCCCGGCACCGCGCGATCAGCGACGCGGCCCTGCTCGGCGGCGACGAGGACCTGGTCTCCGCGGTCGAGGCCGCCCAGGGGTACGGCGCCCGCGTCCACCTCTGGGGCGTCGAGGCCCCCGAGGGGCGCAACCAGGCCGACCCGCTGCTCTGGGAGGTCGACAGCCAGCGCACCTTCGACCTGGACTTCTTCAAGCCGTACGTCTCCAGACGCACCCTGCCCGTCTACGAGGCGACGGGCACGGGCCGGCCGACCCGGGAGAACGTCCGCTTCGTCGGTTCGCAGATCGCGGCGAAATGGCTGGCGTCCCGGGGCCGGGAGGCGCTGGTGGAACTCCTCGACGGCCACCCGTACCTGCCCGGCCCGGTCGACCAGGACCTGCTGGTCGAGGCCGAGGGGCTGCTCCAGTACTCCCTGCGCGGCCAGCCCGACCTGCGGCGGGCGCTGCGGGACGGGTTCTGGGAGTACGTGCAGACGCAGTACTAGCCGGTCAGGCGCGGTGTTTGTCGCCTTCGGCGGTCGGTGGGCCGACCCGCACGACGAACTTCCCGCGTACTCCGCCGGCCTCCAGGGCCCGGTGGGCCGCCGCGGTCTCCTCCAGTGGGAAGACGGTGTCCACCACCGGGCGCAGCGCGCCGTCCGTGACATGGCGGGCGACGTCGTCGAGGAGGGCACGCTTCGGGTTGCCGCTGAAGGCTCGCACCCGGCCGCGCCCGTGCAGGACGGCACTGGCCGCGAGGTATCCCAACGTCACGGCGACGCGCGCGGGGTCGACGGTGATCGTGACCATGCGCCCGCCGGGTCGCAACAGGGCCCGGTAGGCGGGCAGTTCGGTGCCCACGGTGTCGAGTACGACGTCGAAGCGGCCGAGGTCCGCGGGCCGCACGGTCCGGTGGTCGACGGCTTCCAGGGCGCCCAGTTCGCGGACGAAGTCCAGGTTGGCGGCGCGGGCCAGGCCGGTCACCTCGGCGCCACGCGCCCGGCCGAGCTGGACGGCGACGCTGCCGACCCCGCCGGCCGCGCCGCGCACCAGGAGGCGTTCGCCGGGGCGCAGCGCGGCCTTGTCGCGCAGCGCGGTGACGGCGGTGGTGCCCACTCCCGGGAGTGCGGCGGCCTCGACCAGGTCCAGTCCGTCCGGCACCCGCCCGATCCGGTCGGCCGGTACCGCCACGTACTCGGCGGCGGTGCCCTTCGGGGAGCGGCCGGCGGTGCCCCATACGCGGTCGCCGACCGCGTACGCGCTCGTGCCGGTGCCGGTGCCGGTGTCGGTGCCGAGTGCCGCGATCTCGCCGGTGAAGTCGATGCCGGTGCGCTGCGGGAACTTCGAGCCCGTGATCAGGCGGGTGCGGCCGGACCGGGCCAGCAGTTCACCGCCGTTCACGCTGAAGGCGCGGACCCGGACCAGTACCTCGCCGGGCGCGGGCTCCGGACGCGGCAGCTGACCCACGTAGAGCACCTCGGGGCCGCCGAAGCGGTCGTACAGTACGGCTTTCATCGTTCTCTACCTCGACCTCTGCGGAGATGTGGGGATGCGGGAGCGGGGAGTGGGGGGCGGGGGTGTGGCCGAGCGTAGGGTGACAAGTGGACGGCAGCGTCCACTTGTGGCGGAGGTGAGAGACAGTGGGGGGCGAAGCTTCTCGGTTCGGGGAGGCGGGTGGGCTGCGGGTGGACGCGCGGCGCAATCGGCGGCGGATTCTGGTGGCCGCCCGTGAGGTGTTCGCCGAGCACGGCATCGACGCGCCGATGGCCACCGTGGCCCGACGGGCCGGCGTCGGCGTCGCCACGCTCTACCGGCGCTTCCCGACCCGGAACGACCTGGTGCACGCGGCCTTCGAGGACCAGGTGCGCGCCTGTCGCCAAGTCCTCGCGGAGGCCGTGACCGACCCGGACCCCTGGCACGGATTCCGGCGGCTGGTCGAGACGGTCTGCCGGTTGCAGCGGGAGGAACGGGGGTTTCCCGCGGCGTTCGTCGCGGCCTTCCCCGACCGCTCGCGGGACCGGGTGCGGGAGTACGCGGAGGCCGAGCGGCAGCTCATGACCCTGATCCGCAGGGCGCAGGGGGCGGGCGCGTTGCGGCCCGACTTCCACCCCTCCGACCTCGGGGTGGCCCTGCTGGCGCACTGCGGCATGGTCACCGCGCTGCCCGACGACGCCGCGGCGTCGCGGCGGCTGGTGGCCTACTTCCTGGAGGCGTTCCGCGCCCGCCCGGCCCGCGCGACGCTGCCCCCGCCGAGCGCGTTGCGCCTGGACAGCTTTCCGATGGCGGCTGACGGGGGGCGGGGGTGAGGTGGGTGATCCCGGCGGTCCGGGTGGGGTGGCTGGTGCGGTGGGTTCACCGGGCCGTGGTGCGGTCCCAGAAGTCGGCGAGGGCCGTGGCGGTGGGCAGCGGCTGATCGGCGTTGGGGGAGTGCTCGGCGCCGGCGATCACGGTCCGGTGCGCGTCCAGCCGTACGGCCATGTCGTCCAGGAGCGGCACCGGCCAGGTGTCGTCGCGTTCCCCGGAGAGCACGTGGAACGGCAACGGTACGGCCGAGAGTTCCGCGACGCGGTCCGGTTCGGTGCACAACTGCCCCCCTCCGGCCAGGAGTTGCGCGGGGGCGGTGCCCAGCCAGCGGAGCCGTAGCCGCTCCTCGTCGACCGGGCCGCGGACGGGCCCGCCGACCTCCTCGGGCGGTCCCATCGCCTGCATCGTCTCCCAGACCTCCGCCATCGTCAGCACGGCGAGCGCGTCCCGCAGCAGTTTCACGCGCTGCCGCTGGGGCGCCGAGATCCGCGCCGGACCCGAGGACATCAGGGTGAGGGAGCGGAACGGGCTGTGGTCGAGGAGGACGGCCGCGCGGGCGATCTGACCGCCGAGGGAGTGACCGAGCAGATGCACCCGGGTGCCGAGGGCGGCGGCCTGGGCGAGCACGTCCCGCGCGAGTTCCCGCTGGGCGTACGCGGACTCGTCGTGCCGGGGGCCGTCGGACTCGTACTGTCCCCGCCCGTCCACGGCCACCGTGCGGTACCCGCGTGCGGCCAGCGGCTCGTGCAGCAGGGTGAAGTCCTCCTTGCTGCCGGTGAAGCCGGGCAGCATCAGCACGACGCCGTGCGGCTCGACTCCTTCGGCCACGGGTGAGTCGACGGCGGCGAACTCGCCGCGCGCCGTCCGCAGCCGGTACGTGCGGGCGCCGGGGGGCGGGGCGAAGGCGGCGTTCCTGCTCACGGGGTGAGGGTATCCGGGGTGCCGCGGGTGCCGGGGCGGGGGTGACGCCGTCGGCCCGGCACCGCGCGGGGCGGTACCGGGCCGACGGGGGGAGGGGTGGGGATCAGCTCTCCGGGGACTCCGGGGACTCCGTGGACTTCGAGGACTCCGGGGCCGTGGCCGCCGCCGCGGTCTTGCGGGTGCGGCGCGTCTTGGGCTTGGGCTCCGTGTCCTCGGCCGCGGGCTCGGTGGCCGGGGTGGTGGCCTTCGCCGCGGTCTTGCGGGTGCGGCGGGGCTTGGTCCCGGCTTCGGCTTCGGCTCCGGGTTCGGATTCCGGTGCGGTCTGGGCCGGGATGCCGGCGGTGGTGGCCGTGGTGGCCGTGGTGGCCGCCGTGGTCTTGCGGGTGCGGCGGGCCTTGGGCTTGGTCTCGGCCTCTGTGGCTTCGGTCGCCGGTTCGGCCGTGGCGGTGGCGGTGGCCGCTGTGGCTGCCGTCTTGCGGGTGCGGCGGGTCTTCGGCTTGGCCTCGGGCTCCGCGTCCTCGGTGGCCGGTGCCGGTGCCGGTGCGGCTTCGGTGGCCTTTGCCGCGGTCTTGCGGGTGCGGCGCGGCTTGGTCGCAGTGGCGGTGGCGGTGGCGCCTTCGGCCGCGGGCTCGGTGGCCGGGGTGGTGGCCTTCGCCGCGGTCTTGCGGGTGCGGCGGGGCTTGACCTCGGCTTCGGGGTCCGGTGCGGTCTGGGCCGGGATATCGGCGGTGGCCGGGCTCGTGGTGGCCGCCGTGGTCTTGCGGGGGCGGCGGGCCTTGGGCTTGGTCTCGGTGCCTTCGGCGGTGTCGGTCGCAGCTTCGGCCGCTTCGGTGGCGGTGGCCGCTGTGGCTGCCGTCTTGCGGGTGCGGCGGGTCTTCGGCTTGGCCTCGGGCTCCGCCTCCTCGGTGGCCGGTGCCGGTACGGCTTCGGTGGCCTTTGCCGCGGTCTTGCGGGTGCGGCGCGGCTTGGTCTCGGTGGCCGTGGCGCCCTCGGCGGTCTCGACCGCCGTCTCGGCGGCAGCCGCGGTCTTACGGGTACGGCGGCGCGGCTTGGCGGCCGGGGCCTCCTCGGCCGGCGCGGCCTCGGCGACCGGCGCGGGCTCGGTGGTCACCGGTGCGGTGTCTGCCGGGGCCTCCACCGTCACGGCGGTCTCCGCCGACTTGCGGGTGCGACGGCGGCGCGGCTTCTCGGCGGGGGTTTCCAGGGCCTCCGGGGTCGCCGGGGCTTCCGGTGCCTCGGTGACGGCCGGTGCCGCCACCGCCGTAGCGGCGTCGGTGGTCTCGGTGGTCGCCACGGCCGAGCCTTCAGCCGTGGCCAGCGCGGCGTCCGCGGACTTCGCGGTCGCCACGGTCTCCGTGTCGGAGGGGCCGGACCGCGTCGTCGCGGGCAGCGGCTGACGGGTCTGGGCCCCGCCGCGGGTGCGGCGGCGCCGGCGCAGTACGCGGGGAGCGGCGTCGCCGTCCTCCGGCGCACCGCCGCCGGGCACGGCCGGAGCCGCCTCGGTGGCCGGCGAGGCCGCCGCGTCCAGCGGAGTACCGCCACGGGTACGGCGACGGCGGCGCGGCGTACGCGCCGAGCGCTCGCCCTCGCGGTCCCGGTCGGCGGAACGGGACTCGTCACGGCCGCCCCGGCCGCCGCGACCGCGGTCACGGCCGCCCCGGCCGCCGGGCTCGCCCAGGTCCTCCAGTTCCTCGGCCGCCAGCCCGGCGCGCGTACGGGCCGCGCGCGGCAGGACGCCCTTGGTGCCCTCGGGGATGCCGAGGTCGGAGTAGAGGTGGGGGGAGGTGGAGTAGGTCTCCGGCGGGTCGTTGAAGCCCAGGTCCAGCGCCTTGTTGATCAGCTGCCAGCGGGGGATGTCGTCCCAGTCGACCAGGGTGATCGCCGTACCCTTGGCGCCCGCGCGGCCGGTGCGGCCGATGCGGTGCAGGTACGTCTTCTCCTCTTCCGGCGACTGGTAGTTGATGACGTGCGTCACGCCCTCGACGTCGATGCCGCGGGCGGCGACGTCGGTGCAGACGAGCACGTCCACCTTGCCGTTGCGGAAGGCGCGCAGCGCCTGCTCACGGGCGCCCTGGCCCAGGTCGCCGTGGACCGCGCCGGAGGCGAAACCGCGCTGCTGGAGCTGGTCGGCCAGGTCGGCCGCGGTGCGCTTGGTGCGGCAGAAGACCATGACCAGCCCACGGCCCTCGGCCTGCAGTATGCGCGCGACCATCTCGGGCTTGTCCATGTTGTGCGCGCGGTAGACGAACTGCTTGGTGTTGGCCACCGTCTGGCCCTCGTCGTCCGGCGCGGTGGCGCGGATGTGCGTGGGCTGCGACATGTACCGGCGGGCCAGTCCGATGACCGCGCCCGGCATGGTGGCCGAGAACAGCATGGTCTGGCGCTTGGCCGGGAGCAGGTTGATGATCTTCTCGACGTCGGGCAGGAAGCCCAGGTCGAGCATCTCGTCGGCCTCGTCGAGGACCAGGCACTTGACGTGCTTGAGGCTCAGCTTCTTCTGTCCGGCGAGGTCGAGGAGCCGGCCGGGGGTGCCGACGATCACGTCGACGCCCTTCTTCAGGGCCTCGACCTGGGGCTCGTAGGCCCGGCCGCCGTAGATCGCGGTGACGCGCACGTTGCGCACCTTGCCGGCGGTCAGGAGGTCGTTGGTGACCTGCTGGCACAGCTCGCGCGTCGGGACGACGACGAGGGCCTGCGGGGCGTCGGTCAGGGCCTCGGGAGCGGCGCGGCCGGCCTCCACGTCGGCGGGGACGGTGACGCGCTCCAGGAGCGGGAGGCCGAAGCCCAGCGTCTTGCCGGTGCCGGTCTTGGCCTGGCCGATGATGTCCGTGCCCGAGAGGGCCACGGGGAGCGTCAGCTCCTGGATGGGGAAGGGGGTGGTGATGCCGACGGCCTCCAGGGCCTCGGCGGTCTCGGGAAGGATTCCGAGGGAACGAAACGTCGTAGTCAGGGTGCTGCCTCTTCTGTGTGCGCGGTGCGAGGCGAGCGCGGGGGTCGTGTCAGGACCGTGCCGGGGACGTCGGCTGCCTTACGGGCGAGCCGTAGACACGGGACCTCTGCCGACGCTCTAGCGCTCGAACCGCTGAGGGTCCCCCTCCGGGCTGCCGTACACAGTGGCGTACGGCCGGGAGGGCTGTCGGGCGGAGCCGATCGGGCCACCGACCGGGCATCCTCATGCGTGCGGCCCGACGAACACGTCACGTAGCCGTACGACACGTACTCGTACGTCACACACTCGGCAGGCGCATTACCACCATACCCCGGATTCGCGCACACGCGATGGCCGATTCGGTCACGTAGTCGTCGTCACACTGACTGACCAGGCCCTTACGGGCGTCGGCGGGCGAGCTATTGTGCGCTGCATGACGAGCTCTGACAAGCCTGGCACCGCCGCCGACGCCCCCGTCGAAGCCACCGGGGAAGCCCCCGCCGAACGTACCGCGGTCGCGGAGCAGGACTGGTCGGCGGCTGCCGCCGACCCGCACTACCGCGCCGCCGTCGTGGACCTGCTCGGAGCGCTCGCGTACGGCGAGCTGGCGGCGTTCGAGCGCCTCGCGGACGACGCCAAGCTGGCGCCGACCCTGTCGGACAAGGCGGAGCTGGCCAAGATGGCCTCGGCGGAGTTCCACCACTTCGAGCGGTTGCGGGGCCGGCTCGCCGAGATCGGTGAGGAGCCGACGGAGGCGATGGCCCCGTTCGTCACCGCCTACGAGAGCTTCCACAAGCAGACGGCGCCCTCGGACTGGCTGGAGGGACTCGTCAAGGCATACGTCGGTGACTCGATCGCCAGTGACTTCTACCGGGAGGTCGCGGCCCGCCTCGACACCGACACCCGGGAACTGGTGCTGGCCGTGCTCGACGACACGGGGCACGCCGGGTTCGCCGTGGAGAAGGTGCGCGCGGCGATCGACGCCGACCCGCGGGTGGGCGGCCGGCTGGCGCTGTGGGCGCGGCGGCTGATGGGCGAGGCCCTGTCGCAGTCCCAGCGGGTGGTCGCCGACCGGGACGCCCTGTCGACGATGCTGGTGGGCGGGGTCGCGGACGGCTTCGACCTGGCGGAGGTGGGCCGGATGTTCTCCCGGATCACCGAGGCGCACACCAAGCGGATGGCCGCGCTGGGGTTGGCGGCCTGATCCGACCTGATGCGGTCGGGCCGCTTGAACCTGATGCGGTCGGGCGGCTTGATTCGACCCGATCTGGCCGGCGGCTTGTTTCGACCCGATCTGGTCGGGCGGCCTGGTTCGACTTGATCTGCTCGGGCGGCCTTGTCCGGCCTGATTCCATGTGGGCTCGTCCGGTCCGGCGATGACCGGCGAGGGTCAGCGGCCGGACGTCCGGTGGAGTCGTGGGCGGCGGCCGGTCAGGCGGTCGCCGACCGGCCGCGCAGTCTCCCCGCCGGGCGCAGCAGCAGCGACAGCGAGGCCGCGGAGACGGCCGCCGAGCCCAGCAGGATCGGCAGCAGGTTCCCGGCACCCAGCGCGCTGTGCGTGACGAACGCGCCGAAGAGCGCGCCCGTGACGCCCGTCGGGAGGACGAGGGCGCGCGCCGGCAGGCGGTGCGGCAGGCGGTGGGCGGCGGCCCACGCCAGAGCCAGCCCGAGGATCGCGGCGCTGAGCGCTTCCAACAGCATGTCGGGGTCCCTCCCACACGGCCGGCCTGCTCGAACGGTCGTAGCCGTCATACCCCTGACCTGCGGAATGCAACCCTTCCCTGTGGGGGAGTTGTGCTCCGTTCGTGCAGTGGTGTGTCAAAGGGCGGCAGGGCATGCGGAAGGGCCCGGCGGTCACGTACCGCCGGGCCCTTCCGCATGCCGGTTCGGCTACAGCGCGCCGAAGCCCACCTTGCGGGGGGCCGGCTCGCCCAGCTCGACGTAGGCGAGACGGTCGGCCGGGATCAGTACCTTGCGGCCGTGCTCGTCGACGAGGCTGAGCAGCGCCGACTTGCCGGCCAGTGCCTCGGACACCACGCGCTCTACCTCCTCGGCACTCTGACCGCTCTCCAGAACGATCTCGCGGGGCGCGTGCTGCACGCCGATCTTGACCTCCACGGCTTTGTCCCTCCGACGGTCAGTGATGTGCGCGATCTTCCGCGCCGTACCCAGCACACATTAGCCCGGGGAGGGGACGTACACGCTCGGCGCGAGAACGCCAGGAGCGAACAGTCACCGGGAACAAACGACAACGGCATGCACTGATCGCCTCAGCCGACCGTCTCAGCCGACCGTCTCAGCCGACCGTCTCAGTGCTGTTCGCCACCGTGCTGTTCGCTGCCGTGCAGCGGGAAGCCGGCGATGCCCCGCCAGGCCAGCGAGGCGAGCAGCTGCACCGCCTGGTCGCGCGGCACGCTGCGGTCGCTGTGCAGCCACGAGCGGGCCACCACCTGGGCGAGGCCGCCCAGGCCGGAGGCGAGCAGCATCGACTCCGCGCGCGAGAGCCCCGTGTCCTCGGCGATCACGTCGCAGATCGCCTCGGCGCACTCGTTGGTGACCTTGTCGACGCGCTCGCGCACGGCCGGCTCGTTGGTCAGGTCCGACTCGAAGACCAGCCGGAACGCGCCGCCGTCGTCCTCGACGTACGCGAAGTAGGCGTCCATGGTCGCCCGGACGCGCTGCTTGTTGTCGCTGGTCGACGCGAGGGCGTTGCGGACGGACTGGATCAGGGACTCGCAGTGCTGGTCCAGCAGGGCGAGGTAGAGGTCCAGCTTGCCCGGGAAGTGCTGGTAGAGCACCGGCTTGCTGACGCCGGCCCGCTCGGCGATGTCGTCCATCGCGGCCGCGTGGTAGCCCTGCGCCACGAACACCTCCTGCGCGGCGCCCAGCAGCTGGTTCCGTCGGGCGCGACGCGGCAGGCGCGTGCCCCGCGGGCGTGTCGCCTCTGTCTGCTCGATGGCTGTCACGCCGCCTCCCGAAGTCGTCCTGTGCGGTGTGCGCCGCGCGGCCATCGTACTTTTCGGTAACCGTGGTGTGCGCGGTGCGAGCTGAGAATTTCATGGACCGGACGGTGGTGAAAAGGTCACAAAATGTTTTGAACGTGTGTGGTTCGGGCAGTCGTGGTCTCCTTCCTGCTCGGCGCACGTCACCGGTAGTCGTCCTCGTCGAGGGAGACCACGCGGGCCTGCTCCGCGAGATCCGCCTCGTTGGCACGGTCGGGGTCCACGCCGGTCAGCGGGTCGTCCCGGACCGGTGCGATGTCCGTCTGCTGCTCGGCCGCGTCGGCGTCCGGGGCCTCGACGCCGACGTCCTGGGTGTCCTGTGCCGCGTCGTCCTCGAAGGTCTCGGGGTCGCTGGGGTCGATGGCCATGCCGGCTCCCTTTCTGTGAACGTCCCGCCGGGAGGCGGGGGGTCAGGTGCGGGTGCCCTCTGTACGAGCCTAGGAGACACCCGATTCTGATGCTGTGCGATCTGGTGCCGTACGAGGGGGCGGAGGAGCCGAGGGGTGCAGGGGGTGTCGGGCGGTCGGGGGGTGCAGGGGGTGCAGGGGGTGCAGGGGGTGCGTGCGGGTCGTCGGACAGATGCGTCTCTCCTGTGATGCCGAACACATGAACCCCCGCGTGATCGTCTCGTAACATTGGCGCATGTCTTCGACCGAGCTGCCGTCCGTGCCGCCCGCCAACGTGCTGCCGAAGGCGGCGGCCGTCAGGGTCGCGGAAGGGGAGCGGCTCAGGTCGGTCCGGCTGCCGGGGATCACCCTGACGGTGCGGTCACGACAACCGTCCCGTGCGGAGCTCCCGCCCGCCCTGTACGTCCACGGCCTCGGCGGCTCCTCCCAGAACTGGTCGGCGTTGATGCCGCTGCTGGACGACGTCGTCGACAACGAGGCGGTCGACCTGCCGGGCTTCGGCGACTCCCCGCCACCGGACGACGGCAACTACTCGATCACCGGGCACGCGCGCGCGGTGATCCGCCTCCTCGACTCGACCGGGCGCGGCCCCGTGCACCTGGTGGGCAACTCGCTCGGCGGCGCCGTCGTCACCCGCGTCGCCGCCGCCCGCCCCGACCTCGTCCGGACGCTCACCCTCATCTCGCCGGCGCTCCCGGAGATCCGCGTCCAGCGCAGCGCCGTACCGACGGGACTGCTGGCGCTGCCCGGGGTCGCCTCCCTGTTCACCCGCCTGAGCCGGGACTGGACGGCCGAGCAACGGGTCCGCGGCGTCATGGCGCTGTGCTACGGCGATCCCGCGCAGGTGTCCGAGGAGGGCTTCCGGCACGCGGTGGAGGAGATGGAGCGGCGGCAGCGGCTGCCGTACTTCTGGGACGCGATGGCGCGCTCCGCGCGGGGGATCGTCAACGCCTACACGGTGGGCGGCCAGCACGGGCTGTGGCGCCAGGCCGAACGGGTCCTCGCGCCCACCCTGCTCATCTACGGCGGCCGGGACAAACTCGTCGGCTACCGCATGGCCCAGCGGGCGGCCCGCGCCTTCCGCGACTCGCGGCTGCTGACCCTGCCGGACGCGGGCCACGTCGCCATGATGGAGTATCCGCAGACGGTCGCCACGGCCTTCCGGGAACTCCTCGCGGACACAGCCGGGTTGGCGCCCGACGGCGACGCCCGAGGCGCCGCCGCTGACCTGCACACCGACGACAACACAGGAGGCTGAGGCGCGACGTGGGACGCCACAGCCGCCGCGGACCGGCGCCCAAGGGCGACACCGCGGACGCGACCGCAGCACGGGAACGCCGGAGCGGCCGGTCACAGGAGACGGACGGACAGCCGCGGGAGAGGAACGGACAGCGGCAGGAGGGGGGCGGACGGCCGCGGGAGAGGGGCGGTCCGGCCGTGCCGCCGGGGCAGGGGCGCCGGACGGTGCCCGAAGCCGGGCCCGGGGGTGGCGCGTCCGCGTACGGGACTCCGGCATACGGGACTCCGGCCTACGGGACTCCTGCCGACGGGACGCCTGCCTACGGGACGTCTGCCTACGGGACTCCGGCATACGGAACGCCGTCCTACGGGGCGTCGGACGCCGTCGCCGGGACACCGGCCCAGGTGCGCGGTGGACACCCTGAGCAGCGGGAACCCGGTGGGGGATGGGGCCCGTTCGGGCGACGCGGTGGTACGCCGCCCGGCGTGGCTCCCGGGCCTCCTGGGCCTCCCGCGTCCGGGGCAGGCCCTCGGCCCGGTGCCGCTCCTGGCCGCGCCGGTGTCCCCCTTCCGCGGCAGCGGCAGATGCCGCAGGCGTCGCAACCGCCACAGGCGCCTCAAGTGCCGCACGGGCCGCAGGCGTCGCAGATGCCGCAAGTGCCACAGGCGCCGCAGGGACCACGTGTGCCGGCGGGTGGGCCCCGGCAGGATTACCTCGACGCCTTCGACCAGGGCGAGGACGGCGCCTTCGCGGCTCATGCGCCGGCGCGCACCCGCGCCGCCGCGCCCGCGCCCGCCTCGTACGCCTCCGTCACCGACTGGAACGCCGAGGCCGGCCCCGTCCGCACCGTGGACGGCGCGCGCGGCGCCGACGGCGGCGCCGACGGTGACGCGCCGCTCGCCGACGAGCCCGAGGCGGCCGACGAGCCGGAGGCGCCCAAGGGTGCCAAGGGGCGGGCCTTCGTGGGCGTCGCCGCCGCGGCGGTCACCACCGTGCTGGCGATCGTGGTGGCCGGACAGGTCACCGACGGGCGTATCGGTTCGGACGCGGGATCGTCCCAGTCGGCCGCCGACCAGGCACGTGCCACCCGGGAAGCCACCGCGGACGCGGACGGACAGCAGGACCGGTCGGGGTCGGATCCCGGTTCCGGGACCGGGTCGGGCGCCTCGGCGCCGCTCACGTACGCGCAGCAGATGGGCAAGGTCTACCCGCTCAGCCCCACGCTCACGGGTTCCGGCAAGTTCGACGCGATCGAGGGCATCGCGAAGGCGCCGGGGAAGGGGCAGAAGTACACCTACCGGGTGGACGTCGAGCAAGGGCTGGACCTCGACGGCGAACTGTTCGCGGAGGCCGTGCAGAAGACGATCAACGACGACCGGAGCTGGGCCCACAACGGCGCCCGTACGTTCGAGCGCGTCCACTCCGGCAAGGTCGACTTCGTGATCACGCTGGCCAGCCCGGGCACCACCGCCGACTGGTGCGCCAAGTCGGGCCTGGACACCACGGTCGACAACGTTTCCTGCGACTCGGCCGCCACCGAGCGCGTGATGATCAACGCCTACCGCTGGGCCCAGGGCGCGGAGACGTACGGCGACGACAAGATCTACCCGTACCGGCAGATGCTGATCAATCACGAGGTCGGTCACCGTCTCGGCTACAACCACGTGACCTGCGACAAGGACGGGGACCTCGCTCCCGTCATGCAGCAGCAGACCAAGTTCCTGGAGTACAACGGGATCCGGTGCCGTCCCAACGCCTGGGCCTACCCGTCCGGCTGATCCGGCCGCCCCGTCGCATGACGTTCGGGGCCTGTTCGAACCCTTAGCGGGGTCGAACGCGTCCCGCGCGAGAAAGTTACGCCCGTTCACCCCTTTTGGTGGCGCGATGGACAACCGTCCGTCGCGCCACCGCCTTGTCCGCATACGTTCGTCCCCGCTGCGAGCCGCTGGACCAACGGCGGCTCCCCACACGGGAGATGGAGTGGACGTGCGTATCGGACTACTGACGGAGGGCGGCTACCCGTACGTCAGCGGCGACGCCGGACTCTGGTGCGACCGGCTCGTGCGCGGGCTCGGGCAGCACGAGTTCGACGTCTACGCCCTCAGCCGTGGTGAGCACCAGGAGGACGACGGCTGGGTCCCGCTTCCGCCGCAGGTCAGCCGGGTGCGCACCGCGCCGCTGTGGACGGCCGAGGACGACGGCGTGGTGTACGGACGACGGGCGCGCAGGCGCTTCGCCGAGCACTACGGCGAACTCGTCGCCGTCCTGTGCGCCACGCGCCCCGGGGACCCGTCCGGTACGGCGGATGCCGCCCGGGCCGTCGAGGCGGACCGTTTCGCCAGCGCCCTGTACGGACTCGCCGGGCTGGCCCGGGACGAGGGCGGCCTGGTGGGCGCGCTCCGTTCCGAAGCCGCCGTACGCGCGCTGGAGCACGCCTGTCGCGCCCCCGGCGCCCAGCGCCCCGCGCGCGAGGCCCGCGTCCCGGATCTCCTCGCCGTCGCGGACCACCTGGAACGCGCCCTGCGCCCCCTCTCGCTCGACTGGTACGAGGACGCCGGTCTCGGCGCGGTCGACCTGTGCCACGCGACGTCCGGCGGCGCGGCCGCCCTGCCCGGCCTCCTCGCCCGGCACTTCTTCGGCGTCCCCCTGCTGGTCACCGAGTACGGGGTGCGGCTGCGCACGCACTACCTGACCGCTCCCGACTCCTCGCCCGCGATACGCACCCTGCTCGCCGCCTTCCACGGCCGGCTCGCCGCCGAGACCTACCGCCGGGCCGCCGTCGTCACGCACGGCAACGCGCACGCCCGCCGCTGGCAGGAGCGCTGCGGAGCCGACCGCGCCAAACTGCGCACGGTCCACCCGGGTATGGACGCGGCGCCCTTCGCCGAGGTCGGGGAGGCGCCGGGCCGTGCCGACCCGGACACCCTCGTCTGGGTCGGCCGCGTCGAACCCGTCAAGGACCTGGTGTCCCTGCTGCACGCCTTCGCCGAGGTCCGCCGGGCGCGGCCCCGGTCCCGCCTGCGGATCGTGTCCGCTCCCGGCGCGCTCGGGGCCCCCGGTCCCTCCGGGGACGCGGCCTACCTCGTGCACTGCCGGGGCCTGGCCGACCGGCTCTTCCCCGCCGGGGCCGACGACCCGCACGCCATCGGCCGGAACCCGGTGTCCTTCGAAGAGCTCGGCGGGCCGGACCTGCCGTCCGTCGCCGACGCCTGTGCCGCGGGTGCCCTGGTCGTCAGTTCCAGCGTGGTCGAGGGTTTCCCGGTCAGTCTGGTCGAAGCCATGCTCTGCGGTCGCGCGACGGTGTCCACGGAGGCCGGCGCGGTGGTCGAGGTGATCGGCGGTACCGGGCTGGTCGTGCCGCCGCGCGATCCGCGGGCGCTGGCCGAGGCGTGCGTGTCACTGCTGCGCGACCCCGAGCGCCGTGAGCGCCTGGGTGCCGCCGCGCGCGCCCGCGCACTCGAACTGTTCACCGTGGAACAGAACATCGCGGCATTTCAGGGCATTTACCTGGAGGTTCTCTCGCATACACCGCTCCGCCGGGATCTCCTCGACGGGGCCGGCACGCCCCTGCCGTTCGCCGTGCCGGCCGAGGCCCATGTCACCGCCACCGCCACCGCCACCGCCGCCGCCACCGCCGCCGCCCCCGGCCGTGGCCCCGGCTGGGCGACGGACGCGCCGGTCTCCGTCACCGCCGGGGGGGCCCGATGAGCCACCTCGACGACCTCACTGACGCCGACGACATCAACGAAGTCAACAGCGGCAACGGCCCGGGCACCGCACACGGGATCCGGACCGGTGCAGACCCCGTCAAGGCCCTGATGCGCCGCCACCGGGAACTGTGCGAACGGGCCGTGGACCCCCTGGAGATCGCGGCGGGTCTGGAGGCCCACGGCGTCACCGACCGGACCGCCGCCCGTTTCCGCCACCGCGACGTCTTCGCCCTGGCCGAGGAGATGTACGCCCGCGTCCCTCGCGACGGCGACCGGCCCGGCGGCTTCCCGGACCCCGCCGCTGCCGGTCCCACCAGTCCCACCAGTCCCACCGGTTTCGCCAGCCCCACCAGTCCCGCCGGTTCCTCCCGTACCCCCTGTTCCTCCGATTCGGCGAACCCCGCAGCTGTCTCCGCCACCCGCCCCGGCGTCGGCTGGTTCGCCCTCACCCTGCTCCCCGGCGTCCTGGGCGCGGCGACGGTCGCCGGTCTGCGTCTTGCCCACGGGCAGCCGCGCCTGGTCACGGCCGCCGTCGGGGCGCTCACCGTCGCCCTGGCCGTGCGCGTGCTCCTTCGCCGGGAACGGCTGCCGGGTGCCGCGAACCACCACAGCGGCGTCTGGGTGCACTGCCTCGTCGGCTACGCCCTCCTGGGCGACGGGCTCCTCGGCGCCGCGCTCGGCGGTGGCCCCGACGGTCTGCCCACGGGCACCGCCGACGGGCCCTGGCCCGTCACGGTCGCCCCCGTGCTGGCCCTGACCCTGGCCTGCGCGCCCGCGCTCTGGTGCACCCGCCTCTTCGCGGTCCACGCCCGTCGCCGACTGGAGACGAGCCGCGGACTGGAGGAGTTCGCCGCCTCCGTACGGCCGTTGCTGTTCGGCGTCTTCGCACTGTTCCTCGGCGCGCTCTCGGCCCTTCTCGCTCTCACCGGCGCGGTCCTCGACCAGCCCGCCGCCTACGCCCAAGGCCTCACCCTGGGCGCCCTCCTGCTGCTGGCACGCCTCCTGACCGCCCACGGCGCCGCGTACGCGCCGGCGCTCGTCCTCACCGCGGCGGCGACCGCCGAGGTCACCGCCCTGGCCAGCCTCTTCGCGAGCCGGCTTCCCGGCTGCCAGGTCCTTGCCGTCCCCGTGGAGGAACTGGTCACCGCCTGGGGGAGCGGCAGCGTCCCGACCTTGGCGTGCGGCATCGCAGCGCTGGTCCTGCTGCCGCACACGGTCCGCCGTCTGACGAAAGCCTCGGCCCACGCCCACCCGGAGCCCCGCCGATGAACTCTCCTTGGTACGCCGCCCCCAGCCCCAGCCCCAGCCCCAGCCGTAGCCGTAGCCGTAGCTGTAGCCGTAGTTGCGGCCGTGGCCCCAGTGCCGACGGCGCCCCCGCAACCCCGTCCCGGCACGGCCCCCGTACGTACGCCTCCGTGTCCGGCGGATCCCCCGCCGCCCACGGCCCGCCGGGGCCCGCCCGCCCGGGCATCCGACGTCCCCCGATCCAGCCCCGCGCCGCAGCACGGACGGCAGCGCGAGTCGTGGCGCGCACCGCGGCACGGGCCGTCGCACGAGCCGTGGCGGAACACCCTCCCGGCACCACCCTCGAAGGAGAACCCGACATGACCACCTCCCGACCCGAAGCCTCGGCCCCGGGAGTCGTCCGATGAGAGTCCTGCTGATCGGAGCCAACGGCTACATCGGCCGCTTCGTCGCCGACCGCCTGCTCGCCGACCCGGCCGTCCAGCTCACCGCGCTCGGCCGCGGCGACGACGCCGACGTCCGGTTCGACCTCGCCAGCGGCAGTCCCGGCGCTCTCACCCGCTTCCTCGACGCGGTCCATCCCGGCGTCGTCGTCAACTGCGCCGGCGCCACCCGCGGCGGGGCCCGCGAACTCACCCGGCACAACACCGTCGCTGTCGCCACCGTCTGCGAGGCCCTGCGCCGCAGCGGATGCGGCGCCCGCCTGGTGCAGATCGGGTGCAGCGCGGAGTACGGCCCCAGCCAGCCCGGGTCCTCCACGGCCGAGGACGCCGTCCCCCGGCCCGGCGGCCCCTACGGCGTCAGCAAACTCGCCGCCACCGAACTGGTCCTCGGCTCCGGCCTGGACGCCGTGGTGCTCCGGGTCTTCTCCCCGGCCGGGCCCGGCACCCCCGCGGGCTCCCCGCTGGGCCGCCTCGCCGAGGCCATGCGCCGCGCCATGCAGTCCGGGGACGGAGAACTGCGCCTCGGCGGCCTCGGCGCCCAGCGGGACTTCGTGGACGTCCGCGATGTCGCCCGTGCCGTACACGCCGCCTCCCTCTCCGCCGCGCAGGGCGTCATCAACATCGGCTCCGGCCGCGCCGTCCGGCTGCGTGACGCCGCCACCACCCTCGCCCGCGTGGCCGGCTACGGCGGTGCCCTGCACGAACTCGACGGCCCGCCCGGCGCCCTGCGCCCGGTCATCGGCCACCCCCGGGCCGAGTCCGTCGTCCACCGTGCCGACGCGCTCGGTCACCGCGCCGAGCCGACGGGCCACCACCGTGCCGACGCCGTGGCCCACCGGGTGGACGGCCTCGGCCCCCGCGGCGACGCCGACCACCCGGCCCCCGTCGCCTACCCGTACCCGGACGGCTGCGGCAGCTGGCAGCAGGCCGACGTGCGCACCGCCCGCGACCGGCTCGGCTGGCGGCCCCGGATCAACCTCGAGGAGTCCCTCGCCGACATCTGGATGGAGGCCGCGTGCCGTATCTGACCAGCACCAGAACGGGCACCGCGAGCACCGACGTCCGTACCGGCCTCGGCGCCCCCGGACTGGCCCATCCGCTCGTCGCCCCCGCCGAGTGGGCGGAACTCACCCGCCCGGGCACACCCCTGCACTGGGCCGTCCTGGACGTCGCCGACGGCCCGGGCACCGCCCCCGACCCGCACTGCCTGGAGGCGGCCGGCCGGCTGCACAACGCGGGCCACCGCGTGCTCGGCCGGCTCGACGCCGCGCACGGCGCCCGCCCCCTCGGTGAACTGGTCGCGGACGCCCACCGGTATGCCGACTGGTACCGGACCGACGGCTTCCTCCTGGACCACTGCCCCGGCGAACGGCACGCGCTCCCCACCGTCCGCCGCACCGTCACCACGCTGCGGACGGTCCGTGACGATGGCCACATCGTCCTCGGCCACGACACCCACCCGTATCCCGGCTACGCCGAGAACGCCGACCAACTGGTCACCTTCCGCGGCTCCTGGAGCGACTACCGCTGGTCCCAGGTGGCCGAGTGGACCGCCGACCATCCGCCCGAGCGCTTCTGCCACCTCGTCCACGGAGTGCCCCGCCCGCACCTCGACGAGGCCCTGCGCATCGCCCGCTGGCAGGGCGCCGCGACGGTCTGGTTCACCGACCACACCGACCACCGCGGCCGCGTCGCCCCGAGCCCCTGGGAGACGATGCCCGGCTACTGGGACGACATCGTCTCGCGCATCGGGACGGGTGTCTCGGAATGAAAAAGGCCGTGGCAGTGTTACTGGGAGAACAACCGTAATGATTGACCGACCAACGGAGTCCCCGTGTCGCTGCCACCCCTGGTCGAGCCGGCTTCCGAGCTCACCGTAGACGAGGTCCGCAGGTACTCCCGCCACCTGATCATCCCCGACGTCGGGATGGACGGGCAGAAGCGGCTGAAGAACGCCAAGGTGCTGGCCGTGGGCGCCGGTGGCCTGGGCTCGCCGGCGTTGATGTACCTCGCCGCCGCGGGCGTGGGCACCCTCGGCATCGTGGAGTTCGACGAGGTCGACGAGTCGAACCTGCAGCGCCAGATCATCCACAGCCAGTCCGACATCGGCCGCTCCAAGGCCGAGTCCGCGCGTGACACCGTCAAGGGCATCAACCCGTACACCAACGTGGTCCTTCACGAGGAGCGGCTCGAAGCCGACAACGTGATGGACATCTTCAGCCAGTACGACCTGATCGTCGACGGCACGGACAACTTCGCCACCCGCTACCTGGTCAACGACGCCTGTGTACTGCTGAACAAGCCGTACATCTGGGGCTCGATCTACCGCTTCGACGGCCAGGCCTCCGTCTTCTGGTCCGAGCACGGGCCCTGCTACCGCTGCCTCTACCCGGAGCCCCCGCCCCCCGGCATGGTCCCCTCCTGCGCCGAGGGCGGCGTGCTCGGCGTGCTGTGCGCGTCCATCGGCTCCATCCAGGTCAACGAGGCCATCAAGCTCCTCGCGGGCATCGGCGAGCCGCTGGTCGGCCGCCTGATGATCTACGACGCCCTGGAGATGCAGTACCGCCAGGTCAAGGTCCGCAAGGACCCCGACTGCGCGGTCTGCGGCGAGAACCCCACCGTCACCGAGCTCATCGACTACGAGGCCTTCTGCGGCGTCGTCTCCGAGGAGGCCCAGGCGGCGGCCGCCGGCTCCACGATCACTCCCAAGCAGCTCAAGGAGTGGATCGACGACGGCGAGAACATCGAGATCATCGACGTCCGCGAGCAGAACGAGTACGAGATCGTCTCCATCCCCGGTGCGCGCCTGATCCCGAAGAACGAGTTCCTCATGGGCACCGCCCTGGAGAACCTCCCGCAGGACAAGAAGATCGTCTTGCATTGCAAGACGGGTGTCCGCAGTGCGGAAGTTCTCGCGGTCCTGAAGTCCGCGGGCTTCTCGGACGCCGTGCACGTCGGCGGCGGCGTGATCGGCTGGGTCAACCAGATCGAGCCGGAGAAGCCGGTCTACTGAGCCGAGGCTGGAGCCGGGGCCGGAGTCGAGGCCGGCCACATCTCCCGAGCGGCGGGGGTCTCGCGCACCATGGGTGCCCGGGGCCCCCGCCGTCGTCATGAACGGAGCCGGGGCGGGGACCGCGGCCGCCGCCGCGGGCAGGATCGCCGTTACGAACAGACCTTGCCGTCCTTCGGCACCGTTCCGTCCAGGAGATAGGCGTTCACCGTGGAGTCGACGCAGTCGCTCCCGCTGCCGTACGCACCGTGCCCCTCGCCCTTCCAGGTGAGCATCACACCGACGTCCTCGCCCAGCTCGTCCGCCATCTTGCGGGCCCCCTCGTAGGGTGTCGCCGGATCGCCGGTGTTGCCGACCACCAGCACCGGTGCCGCTCCGTCCGCGCTGACCTCGGGCGTCTCGTACTGCCCGGCCACCGGCCACTCGTGACACCACCCCGCGGTGTCCCAGCCCAGGAAGGCGCCGAACACGGGGGAGATCTCCTCGAACTCGGGCAGCAGCTTCTTCGTCTCCTCCAGGGTCGGCCGCTGCTTGTCGTCCAAGCACGATATGACCCGTTGGGAGTGGGTGCTCGTGCCGTAGTGCCCCGACGGATCACGTTCGTTGTAGCCGTCGGCGAGCGCCAGCAGCTCCGAGCCGTCGCCCGCCTCGGCCGCCGACAGCGCGCTGGTCAGCGCCGGCCAGCTGTCCTTGCTGTACAGCGGCAGCACGATTCCGGTGAGCGCCAGGGTCTGGGTCAGCTTCCTGCCCGACGACGACGTCGGCAGCGGCTCGGTGTCGATCCGCTCCAGCAGGTCGGCGATCTCCTGTGAGCCCCGTTCGGGGACCTGTCCGGTGGACCGGAGGTAGTCCTCCAGCGCGCGCTGGAAGCCCCTGGTCTGGTGCTCGGCGTGGCCGATGGTGTCGGCGGTCGGATCGACGACCGCGTCCAGGACCACGCGGCCCACCTTCTCCGGGAACAGGTGGGCGTAGACGCCGCCGAGTTCCGTGCCGTAGGAGATGCCGAAGTAGTGCAGCTTGGCGTCGCCCAGGACCTGGCGCATCAGGTCCATGTCGCGGGCGGTGTCCGTGGTCGAGACGTGGGCCATCAGTTTCCCGGCGGTCCGCTCGCAGCCCTCGGCGAAGTCCGCGGCGTCCTTCAGGTACGCCTGTTCCTCGGCCGCGGTGTCGGGTGTGGCGTCCACCGTCGATTCGGCCGCCTGGATCTCCTTGTCGTCGCGGCAGCGGATGCCCTCGCTGGCGGCCACTCCGCGCGGGTCCCAGCTGACGAGGTCGTACCGCTCGTGCAGGGAGGAGGTGAGGGAGGCGTACGACGGCATCGTGGAGACGCCCGAGCCGCCGGGGCCGCCGAAGTTGAACAGCAGGGAGCCGGCCCGCCGGTCCCCGGTGGCCTTCGCGCGGATCAGTGCCAGCCCCATCCGCTCCCCGTCCGGCTTCGCCCAGTCCACCGGCACCTGGAGCGTGGCGCACTGCCAGTCGCCGCCCGGCGCCGGGGCGTCGTCGGTGGCCTTGCAGCGGCCCCAGTCCAGCCGCTGGGACGTCAGCGGCTTCCCCGCGGTCGCGCCGCCCCCGCTGTCCTTGCCGTCCTCTCCGTCCGTGCCGCCCTCGGACGGACTGCCGCTGCACCCTGACAGCAGCAGTCCGGCGGCAGCCAGCGAAGCCAGCCACCGTACGTTCCGCGACCGTGCGTACCGCCCCATGCGCACTCCCCCCAGACCGGCCGTCCGCGCCGAACGGCGGATGGCTGTCATGCCATGGTAGGGCGGGCGCACGATGACCGCTGGGGCCTGTGGATAACGCTTTGACCTGCTGATTCGCTCGATGCCGGGGTGGTGCGGAGAAGTCAGGAGCAGACCGTCCCGGCCTTCGGTGTCCGTCCGTCGAGCAGATATCCGTCGACCGCCTCGCGCACGCAGGCGTTCTTGCTGTCGTAGGCGCCGTGGCCCTGGCCCTCGTAGGTCAGCTCCACACCGACGTCCGAGCCCAGGGCGTCCACCATCCTGCCCGCGCCCTCGTACGGCGTGGCCGGGTCACCGGTGTTGCCGACGACCAGGATCGGCGGGGCGCCGGGGGCGCTGACGTCGGGGTGGTCGGCGGCGCCGGCCACCGCCCAGTCGGTGCAGCTGACCATGGACCAGGCGAGATAGTCGCCGAACAGGGGCGAGGCGGCGCGGAACTCCGGCAGCTTCTTCCGCACGTACGCGGCGTCGTAGCGCGGCTTGTCGTCGGCGCAGTTGATGGCGACGTTGGCCGCGGTGATGTTGCTGTACTCGCCGTTCTCGCCGCGTCCGTTCAAAGCGTCCGCGAGCGCCATCAGGATCCTGCCGTCACCGTCGTACGCCTGCTCCAGGCCCTCCGTGAGGTACTCCCAGAGATCCTTCGAGTACAGGGACTGCGCGATGCCGCTGGTCGCGGCGGTCTGGGTGAGTTCACGGGGGGAGATGCCGGGGATCGGCTCGCGGTCGAGCTTCTTCAGCAGGGCCGCGATGCGGTTCTTGACGTCCTCGGCGGTGTCGCCGACGGGGCAGTCCTCGGTCTGGGAGACACAGTTCTCGGCGTAGTTGTCGAGGGCTCGCTGGAAGCCCTTGGCCTGGCCCAGCGAGCCCTGTTCCGAGTCCTGCGTCGGGTCGACGACGGCGTCGAAGACGGCGCGGCCCACCTTCTTCGGGAACAGGTGGGCGTAGACGCCGCCGAGTTCGGTGCCGTAGGAGATGCCGAAGTAGTGCAGCTTGTCGTCGCCCAGGACCTGGCGCATCAGGTCCATGTCGCGGGCGGCGTCGGTGGTGGTGACGTGCGGAAGCATCTTCTTGGAGTTCTTCTCGCAGGCCGCGTTGAACTCCTCGGTGTTGTCGACCAGTGCCGTGCGCTCGGCGGCGTCGTCGGGGGTGGCGTCCTGCTGGAAGTAGGCGTCGAGCCGCTGGTCGTCCAGGCACTCCACGGGGGCGCTGCGGCCGACGCCGCGCGGGTCGAAACTGACCAGGTCGTAGCGGGTGCGCAGCTTGGCGTAGTCGTCGCCGAAGGCGGGCAGCGTGGTGACGCCCGATCCGCCCGGGCCGCCGAAGTTGAAGATCAGCGACCCGATCCGCCGGTCGGCGGCGCCGCTGGCCCTGGCCCGGATCAGCGCGATGCCGATGGTGTCGCCGTCGGGGTCGTCCCAGTCGAGCGGGGCCCGCATCGTGGCGCACTGCCAGGTGCCGCCGTCCGGCAGGGGAGAGGGCGCGGCGCCGCCGCCCTGCGCCTGGGACGGCGCCGGGCAGTCCCGCCAGGAGAGCTTCTGCCGTGTCACGTCCCCGTTCCCGTCCGCCGCGCTGTCACCGCAGCCGGCCAGCAGGGAGGACAGCACGACGACGGTGGCGGCGGGGGCGGCGGCACGCAGCCGGGCGGGATTCGGCATGTCCCCATCGTGCGGGCACGCGGGACGGGACGCTCGGGGCGCGGGCCGTACGAGGTACGGCGTGCTACAGCGCCTGTTTCCTGGTCAGGTGGTTGAAGGCCAGCCAGCCCGGCAGCACCGGCAGCCACAAGGTGAGCAGCCGGTAGAGGAGCACCGCCGGTGCGGCGACCTCCTTGGGCAGGCCCACGGCGATCAGACCGAGGGTCAGGGTCGCCTCCACCGCGCCCACCCCGCCGGGGGTCGGAGCGGCGGAACCCAGCGCGTTTCCCGCGAGGAAGACGACGGCGACGCTGGCCAGGCTGATCGACGCCGTCTCGTCGCCGAACGCGCGGATCGAGGCGTCCAGGCACATCACGAAGCAGGCCGTGAGCAGCAGCATGCCGCCGATGCCGGTGACCAGCTTCTGCGGGCGCTGCAGCACGTCGAGCATGCGCGGCACGACACCGGCGAAGAGCGACCGCACGCGCGTGACGACGAATTTCCGCAGGAAGGGCACGGAGGTGACCACCAGCACCAGGACCGCCACCGTCAGCAGACCCGCGATGACCGTCCGGGACGGTGACAGGGAGGGCGTCTTCTCGGTGCCGGTCAGATAGCCGAAGGACAGCAGCATCAGGATGTGACAGCCGAGCCCGAACAGCTGCGACGCGCCGACGCTCGCCACCGCGAGCCCGGGGCGCACCCCGGCGCGCTGGAGGAAGCGGGTGTTCAGGGCGACGCCGCCGACCGCTGCGGGCGCAATGATCTTCACGAAGGACCCGGCGACCTGCGCGGCCACGGTCCGCAGGAACGGCACCCGCTCCGGCACGAACCCCAGGAGGGACATCGCCGCCGCGACGTAGCTCGCCGCCGAGAACAGCACGGCCGCGATGACCCAGCCCCACTCGGCGTTGCTGATCAGCGGTCCGAATTCGATGTGGGTGAGCTGTGTCAGCAGGAAGTACGCGCCGATCGCGCCGGCGATGAAGCTGATCAGCGTGCGCGGCCGGACCCGTTCCAGGCGGGCCGGCTCGACCGGGGCCTGCGGCCTGATCCGCAGTACCTGGTGCCGGATCTGGGTGAGCAGGTCCTCCTCGCGCGCCTCGTCCATGGCCTCGTCGAGGGCCCGCTTCTCGGCCCGCTGCTCCGCACGCTCACTCTTCTTGTCCGGTTTGCCGGGCTTGTCGACCCGGACGGCCGTGGCGCCGGAGCCGTCGCCGGCCGCGGCCTCCACCCGGGCCTGCTTGGCCTGCCGGGACGCCTCCAGGACGGCCTCGCGTTCGCGCTGGGACCGTTCCCGGGCGAGTCTGCGCAGTGTCGCGCGCGTGGAGCGGCTCAGCGCGATCGGCTGCAGCATCGGCAGACAGTCCGCCACCGTGTCCGGGCCGAGGACATCCACCGCGGAGGCCACCGCTCGCTCGGCCCCCACCCGTAGTCCGAGCGTCACCAGCAGCTGGGAGACGTCCATGCGCAGCAGCAGGTCGCCCGCGGCGATCTCGCCGGTGCGCAGGTCCGTGATGCTCACCGTGCCGGAACGATCCACCAGGATCGAGTCACCCACCAGCCTGCGGTGCGCGATCCGCCGGGACTGCAGCGCCCGTACCTGCTCCCAGGTGTCGCGCAGCAGGTCGTCGGTGATGTCCTCGTCCGGCAGCGAGTCGAGGGAGCGGCCGCCGGTGTGCTCGTAGACCAGCATCACCGCGTCGGGTCCCAGTTCCGAGGTGGCGATCAGCTTGGGCGCGTTGGCGCCGGCCGCGATCGCCGCGTAGGCCAGCAGTGCCTCCTGCTCCAGCGCCTGGCGCAGTGACTGGAGGCTGCTGCGGGTGGCGAAGCCGCGCAGCGTCAGGTTGCGCCACGCGCGGTAGAAGAACCCCTGCGCCTGCTGTTCGCGGTCGACCACCGTGACGTCCAGCGGGGGGCCGTCCTCCAGGGTGACGAAGTAGCGCCGGCCGCGGTCACCGGTCTCCAGGGTGTCGGCCGGCACTTCCTCGCGCGAGGCGGTCACCGGGCGGAAACCGACCGTCATCAGGCCCGCCATGAGCGTCCGCCCGGTGGGCCGGACGTTGGGCGAGCCGACCGCGTACAGCGTCCCGTAGGCCACGGTCCAGCCGATCAGCACGGTCAGGATGATCGAGAACGGCGTCGTGTAGCCGGTGACGAGCATGGAGAACGCGTCCAGCAGCAGCACGATCCACAGCACGGCGCGCCACCGCGGTCTGCGGGACATGCCGACCGCCGTCATGTACGCGATGACCGGCGCCAGATAGCCGTGCACCGGGTCGGTGAGGGCGTGGATGTCCCCCGGCGAGGGCTGGGTGAGCGCTTCCTGGATCGAGTCGGGGGCGGCTTTGGCGACCCACAGGTCGGTGGCGAGCGTCACGCCGTGGGCGAGTACGGCGGCCAGTACGCCGTCGGCGATCCGCAGCCCGTCGCGTTTGATCAGCCGCTCGATCGCGAAGGCGACCGGGACCAGCAGGATCGCGATGCTGGAGGCCAGGCCGGCGATCTTGATCAGCAGGTCGGGCGCCTGGCCGGTGCCCTTGTTGATGTCCTGTTCGAGGCCCGAGGTGGTGCCGTGGGCGAACGCGGCGACGGCGAGCAGTACGCCGACCGCCAGCACGCCCACCAGGAGCCGCATGAGGTCGGAGGGACGGTGCACGCGCGCGGGGAGGAGCGGTTCGTCGCCCTCCACCTCGTCGATGTGCGCCGTGTCCGCGGGGTCGGTGTCCGGTGCGGTGCTCCCGGTGTCACCCTTGCCGCCGGCGGCACCGGGGCGCGACGAAGCGTCGGAGGAGCCCTGCGTGCCGCCGGGCCGCACACCCTGTTGCTTCATCGTCTCTTCTTGCTCTCGTATCACTGGTCACCGCCCGCACGATGGTGGCATGCCGCACCGACACATGGGGGCATCAGGGTGGATCAGGGCGCACGCGCGGGCCGCACAGTCTGCCGCAAGCGCCGTCCCCGGGCGAGGGGTGCGGACCGGCCGCGCGAGCGCGTCGTGGTGTCGGTGGGGTGCGGCAGTATGGGGCGGATGAGCGAGGGAAGTCTTCCGGACCGCGTCCGTCCAGAGCCCGCGGACGCGCTGCCGGAGTACGCCGAGCGGGTCCTCGAGGTCACCGAGCTGATCCCGCCGGGACGCGTCATGACCTACGGGGACGTCGCCGAATGGCTGGAGGAGGGCGGTCCCCGGCAGGTCGGCCGGGTGATGTCCCTCTATGGGGTGGGAGTGCCGTGGTGGCGCGTGGTCCGCGCCGACGGAGTCCTGCTGGCGGGCCATGAACGGGAGGCGCTCTCCCGGTACCGGGAGGAGGGCACGCCCCTGAAGGAGGCGGGCCGGGCCGCGGAGGGCCATCTGCCGCGCGTCGACATGCGGCGAGCGCGGTGGGACGGCGGCGAGCACGCGCAGGGTCACACCTGAAAGCTTCCGCCATCGGACGCCCCGAGGGGTGACCGGTGATCCGTATGAGGGAATCGGGGCAGAACGGGCACGTCCGTGGAATGACGTACGTTCGAGGGGCGCAGGACTCCTGCGCCGCGGGTGAAGGGAGGGAAGAAGCGGAAGCCCTGCTTCCCGCCCGGGCGCCGGCGTAGCGTCGGCTGCGCGCGTCCCGTTCACCCCGCGTCCACCGCCCGTCCCACGCGGCGGTCGTCCCACCAGCACACCCACCAGGACCGGCGAACCACGTGAGCTCCTCTTCCTCCACCAGACACCCGTCGCACCCCGCGGGGCGACAGGGGGTCCGTGGCGCTTACCGACTGGTCCGTACCCCACCGCCGCGCGTGGATCCCCCTCTTCTGGACGCCGCCCAACGCGCCGTGGTTGACCACCGCACCGGTCCGCTGCTCGTGCTCGCCGGCCCGGGCACCGGCAAGACGACCACGCTCGTGGAGTCCGTCGCGGCCCGCGTGGCCCGCGGCGCCGACCCCGAGCGGATCCTCGTGCTGACCTTCAGCCGGAAGGCCGCCGTAGAACTGCGCGACCGCATGGCCCGGCGCACCGGCGCGGCGCGCGCCCCGCGCGCGACCACGTTCCACTCCTTCAGCTACGCCCTCGTCCGCGCCCAGCAGGACAGCGACCTGTTCGCCGAGCCCCTGCGGCTGCTGTCCGGCCCGGAGCAGGACGTGACCGTCCGTGAGCTGCTGGCCGGCCAGGCCGACCTCGAACGGCGCGGACTGGCCCATGTGCGCTGGCCCGACGAACTGCGCGCCTGCCTGACCACCCGGGGCTTCGCCGACGAGGTCCGCGCGGTGCTCGCCCGCAGCCGCGAGCTGGGGCTCGGCCCGGACGCCCTGGCGGACTTCGCCCGGCGCATCGGCCGCCCCGACTGGCGGGCCGCCGCCGTCTTCCTCGCCGAGTACCTCGACGTGCTCGACCTCCAGGGCGTCCTCGACTACGCGGAGCTCGTCCACCGCGCGGTGCTCCTCGCCCGCCGCCGCGAGGTCGCCGAGTGGCTCGCCGGGCAGTACGACGCCGTCTACGTCGACGAGTACCAGGACACCGATCCGGCCCAGATCCGGCTGCTGCACGCCCTGGCGGGCGGCGGGCGCACCCTGGTGGCCTTCGGCGACCCCGACCAGTCGATCTACGCGTTCCGCGGCGCGGACGTGGGCGGCATCCTCGACTTCCCGCACGCCTTCCCGCGCGCGGACGGCCGCCCGGCGCCCGTGCGGGTGCTGCGCACCTCCCGCCGCTCCGGAGCCGCCCTGCTGGCCGCCACCCGGCTGCTGACCCGGCGCATGCCGCTCACCCGCCTCCCCGCCGACCAGGTGCGCGCCCACCGCGAACTCGCGCCGGTACGGGACGGTGGCCGGGTCGAGGTGTACACGTACCCGACCGCCGGTACGGAGCTGGACAACGTCGCGGACATCCTGCGCCGGGCGCATCTGGAGGACGGCGTCCCGTGGAGCGAGATGGCCGTCCTGGTGCGCGCCGGCTCCCGCACCCTCCCGGCGGTCCGCCGCGCCCTCACCTCGGCCGGCGTCCCGGTCGACGTGGACGGCGACGACCTGCCCCTGCGCCACGAGCCGGCGGTGGCGCCGCTGCTGACGGCACTGCGGGCGGTGGCTATGGCTGAGGCGGGGGTGGCTTCCGGGGCCAGTGGGGCCGCTGGGACTCCTTTGGCGGCTGCGGCTGGTGAGGCCGATGAGGTGACCGAGGCGGCTGAGGCCGCCGAGACCGCCCAAGCAGCGGAACCGGCGGCAGACGACCCCGCCGGCACCCTGGAAGCCGGCGGCTGGCTCGACACCGAGACCGCCCTCACACTGCTCACCTCTCCCCTCGCCGGCATGGACGCCGCCGATCTGCGCCGCCTCGGCCGCGCCCTGCGCGAGGAGGAGCGGGCCGCGGGCAACGCGCTGCCGCCCCCCTCCGACCAGCTGCTCGCCCGGGCCCTGGCTGAGCCGGAGCGCCTGGCCGTGCACGATCCGGCGTACGCGCGGGGCGCGCAACGCCTGGGCGCGCTGCTCCGCACGGCCCGGGAACGCCTGGCGGGCGGCGGTACGGCCGAGGAGGCGCTGTGGGAGCTGTGGGCGGGCACCCCGTGGCCCGGACGCCTGGAACGGGCCGCCCGGCGCGGCGGCGCCGCCGGCCGCAACGCCGACCGCGACCTGGACGCCGTATGCGCCCTGTTCGCGACCGCCGCGCGCGCCGAGGAGCGCACCGGCGGCCGGGGCGCCCTGAACTTCCTGGAGGAGGTCGAGGCCGAGGACATCGCCGCCGACACCCTCGCGCGGCGTGCCGTACGCCCCGACGCGGTGCGCCTGATGACCGCGCATCGCGCCAAGGGCCTCCAGTGGCGACTGGTCGTCGTCGCCGGGGTCCAGGAGGGGCTCTGGCCCGACCTGCGCCGCCGCGGCTCCCTGCTGGAAGCGGACCGGATCGGCCGCGACGGTCTCGCCGAGCCGCTCACCCCCGGGGCGCTGCTCGCGGAGGAACGCCGCCTGTTCTACGTGGCCGCCACACGCGCGCGTGACCGCCTCGTCGTCACGGCCGTCAAGGCACCGGCGGACGACGGGGACCAGCCCTCCCGGTTCCTGGCCGAGCTGGGTATCGAACCCAAGGACGTCACGGGCCGCCCGCGGCGCCCCCTGTCCGTCGCCGCCCTGGTCGCAGAGCTGCGCGCCACGACCGTGGACCCGCGCGTCTCCGACGCCCTGCGCGAGGCCGCCGCCCGCCGGCTGGCCCGCCTCGCCGCGCTCAGCGACGACGAGGGCCGCCCCCTGGTGCCCTCCGCGCACCCCTACCGCTGGTGGGGCATGTTCGAGCCGACCGAGTCCAAGGTGCCGCTGCGCGACCGCGACCAGCCCGTCGTGCTCTCCGGCAGCGCGCTCGACCAGCTCGCGAACACCTGCGCGCTGCAGTGGTTCCTCGGCCGCGAGGTGAAGGCCGACGCCCCCGCGACCGCCGCCCAGGGCTTCGGCAACGTGGTGCACGTCCTCGCCGACGAGGTCGCCTCCGGGCACACCCCCGCCGACCTCGACGTGCTCATGGCACGCCTGGACTCGGTGTGGAACGCGCTCGCCTTCGACGCGCCGTGGAAGTCGGAGCAGGAGAAGGCCCACGCGCGCGTGGCGCTCGAACGCTTCCTCAAATGGCACGTCATGGACCGCACCGGGCGCAGGCCCGTCGCCAGCGAGCACGACTTCGACGTCACACTCGCCGCGGGCGACTACGAGGTGCGCATCCGCGGCCAGATGGACCGCGTGGAGGCCGACGGCGACGGCCGCGCCTACGTCGTCGACTTCAAGACCGGCAAACAGACGCCCAGCTCCGCCGAGGTGGCGCGTCACCCGCAGCTCGCCGTCTACCAGCTCGCCGTCCGCGAGGGCGCCGTCGACGAGGCGTTCGACGGCGTACGCCCCGAACCGGGCGGCGCCGAACTGGTCCAGCTCCGCCAGGGCGCCGCCAAGCGGGACGGCGGCGAGACGCTGCCCAAGGTGCAGGCCCAGGAGCCGCTCGACGGACCGGACGGCGAGTGGGTCGGCGACCTGCTGGCCACGGCCGCGGGCAAGGTCCTCGACGAACGGTTCACGCCGGCCTCGGGCCAGCACTGCGCGCACTGCGCTTTCCGGGCCTCGTGCAGCGCCCGCCCGGAGGGCCGGCACGTGGTCGAGTGACCCATCGCACCACAGGCGCTGACCTGCGCTTCTTCCGTCTCGGGTGGCCGGTCCGGCCCCGGCTGTCAGTGGCCGCCGCTAGCCTTTCGACATGCCCGCCCGTATCACCGATCCCGAGCAGCTCAAGGAGCTCCTCGGCATCCCCTTCACCCCGGAGCAGACGGCCTGCATCACCGCGCCGCCCGCCCCGCAGGTGATCGTGGCCGGAGCCGGCTCCGGCAAGACGACGGTGATGGCGGCGCGCGTGGTCTGGCTGGTCGGCACCGGCCAGGTCGCCCCGGAACAGGTGCTCGGCCTCACCTTCACCAACAAGGCCGCCGGTGAGCTGGCCGAACGCGTCCGCAAGGCGCTGATCAAGGCCGGCGTCACCGACCCCGACGTGATCGACCCGGACGATCCGCCGGGCGAGCCGGTGATCTCCACGTACCACGCCTTCGCCGGCCGCCTGCTGGCCGACCACGGCCTGCGCATCGGCCTGGAACCGTCCTCCCGGCTGCTCGCCGACGCCACCCGCTACCAGCTCGCCGCACGGGTGCTGCGCGAGGCCCCCGGGTCCTACCCGGCGCTGACCCGTTCCTTCCCCGACCTGGTCGGCGACCTCCTCACCCTCGACTCCGAGCTCTCCGAGCACCTCGTACGCCCCGAGCGGCTGCGCACCTGGGACGCGGACCTCCTGGAGAGCCTCCAGGGCGCCAAGCTCACCAACGCCGACCTGCGCAAGGTCCCCGAGGCCGCCGCCGCCCGGCGTGAACTCGCCGAACTGGTGATCCGCTACCGGTCCGCCAAACGCGACCGCGACCTCCTCGACTTCGGCGACCAGATCGCCCTGTCCGCCCAGCTCGCCCAGCTGCCCGAGGTGGGGCGGCTGCTGCGCGAGGAGTTCCGGGTCGTGCTGCTGGACGAGTACCAGGACACCTCGGTGGCCCAGCGCGTCCTGCTGGCGGGCCTCTTCGGCGGCGGCACCGGCCACCCCGTCACCGCCGTCGGCGACCCCTGCCAGGCCATCTACGGCTGGCGCGGCGCCTCCGTCGCCAACCTCGACGACTTCCCCGAGCACTTCGCCCGCGCCGACGGAGGCCCCGCCCTCCGCCAGTCGCTCAGCGAGAACCGCCGCAGCGGCGGCCGCCTCCTCGACCTCGCCAACGGCCTCGCCACCCCGCTGCGCGCCATGCACGCGGGCGTGGAGGCCCTCCGCCCGGCCCCCGGCGCCGAACGCGACGGCACCGTCCGCTGCGCCCTGCTGCCCACCCACGCCGAGGAACTGGTGTGGCTCGCCGACTCCATCGCCCACCTGGTACGCACCGGTACGGCGCCCGGTGAGATCGCCGTGCTGTGCCGCACGGCGACCGACTTCGCCGAGATCCAGGGCGCCCTGGTGGCCCGCGACGTCCCCGTCGAGGTCGTAGGCCTCTCCGGCCTGCTGCACCTGCCCGAGGTCGCCGACCTGGTCGCCGTCTGCGAGGTCCTCCAGGACCCCGGCGCCAACGCCTCCCTGGTGCGGCTGCTCACCGGCCCGCGCTGGCGCATCGGCCCGCGCGACCTCGCCCTGCTGGGGCGCCGCGCCCGCCGCCTGGTCGCCCACGCGCGCGTGGCGGGCGACGACGACCCCGACCGGCGGCTCGCGGAGGCCGTCGAGGGCGTCGACCCGTCCGAGGTGATATCGCTCGCGGACGCGCTGGACACGTTCCTGGAGACGCCGATGGACGGCGGCGGGGACGACGACGGACTGCCGTTCTCGCCGGACGCGCGCGTACGGTTCGCCCGCCTCGCCACCGAACTGCGCGACCTGCGCCGCTCCCTCGCCGACCCGCTGATGGACGTACTGCACCGGGTCCTGGCCGTCACCGGCCTGGAGGTCGAACTGTCGGCGTCCCCGAACGCGCTGGCCGCCCGCCGCCGCGAGACCCTCTCCAACTTCCTGGACGTCGCCGCGTCCTTCGCCGCCGGGGACAACGAGGCGTCCCTGCTCGCCTTCCTCGGCTTCCTGCGCACCGCCGCCCAGTACGAGAAGGGACTCGACAACGCCCTCCCCGGCGGCGAGAACACCGTCAAGGTGCTCACCGCGCACAAGTCCAAGGGCCTGGAGTGGGACGTCGTCGCCGTCCCCGGACTGGTCACCGGCACCTTCCCCAGCACCCAGGGCCGCGAGAAGTGGACCGCCCAGGGCAAGGTCCTCCCGCACCGCCTGCGCGGCGACGCCGACACCCTCCCCGACGTCGGCTCCTGGGACTCGCGCGGGCTCAAGGACTTCCACGAGGCCATGAAGGAGCACCAGCACACCGAGGAGCTCCGCCTCGGCTACGTCACCTTCACCCGCCCCCGTTCCCTGCTCCTGGGCTCCGGCCACTGGTGGGGACCCACCCAGAAGAAGCCCCGGGGGCCGTCCGGCTTCCTCCAGGCCCTGTACGACCACTGCGCGGCCGGACACGGCGAGATCGAGGCCTGGGCGGACGAACCCGCCGAGGACGAGGAGAACCCCGCCCTGCACCGGGCGGCCGACGCCGACCAGGCATGGCCGCTGCCCCTGGACGAGACGGCCCTGGCCCGCCGCCGGAAGGCCGCCGAGACGGTCCTGGCCCACCTGGAGCAGCTCGCCTCCGCAGACGGCCCCGACCACGCCCGCCCCGCAGCCGTCCACGACCCGGACACCTACGACGACCCCGACTGGCCACCGCCACCGGAGGACGACGCGCCTCTTCACGACGCGCCTCTTCACGACGCCCGTCTTCACGACGCCCCTCTTCACGACGCGCCTCCTCACGGCGAGGACCCTTACGACACGCCTCCCTACGGCGAGGACCCTTACGACACGCCTCCCTACGGCGAGGACCCTTACGACACGCCTCCCTACGACGAAGACCCTTTCCTGGACGGGCAGCCGCCGCAGGCGCAGCCCCGGACACCCGATGGCCCCACCGTCCCCCACCAGGCCGCACCCCTGGAGCCGCACGAGCTGTCCACCGGCCCCCACACCCCCCGCCCCCACCCCCAGGACGACGCCCCGCGCGGAGAGACGTTCCTCACGCCGGAGGAAGCCCGCACCGTAGCCTCCTGGGACCGCGATCTCGACGCCCTCGCGGGCGAGCTGCTGCGCGCCCGGGAAGCCGTCACCGAGGTGCCGCTGCCCGCTTCCCTCACCGCCACCCAGCTGCTGCGCCTGGCCGCCGACCCCGACGGCCTCGCCCAGGAGCTGGCCCGGCCCATGCCCCAGCCGCCCCGGCCCGCCGCCCGCCGCGGCACCCGCTTCCACGCCTGGGTCGAGTCCCGCTTCGAAGAGCTGACCCTCCCTCTGCTGGAGCCCGACGAACTGCCCGGAGGCGACGCCGAGATCACCGGCGAACAGGACCTGGCCGCCCTCAAGGAGGCCTTCGAGCGCACCGAGTACGCGCACCGCACCCCGTACCGAGTCGAGGCCCCCTTCCAGTTCGCGATCGCCGGCCGCGTCGTACGGGGCCGTATCGACGCCGTCTACCAGCAGGGCGACGGCGACGGAGCCACGTACGAGATCGTCGACTGGAAGACGTCCCGCACCCATTCCGCGGACCCGCTCCAGCTCGCCGTGTACCGCCTGGCCTGGGCCGAGCAGCAGGGCGTGCCGCTCACCTCGGTGACGGCCGCGTTCCTGTACGTGCGCACCGGCGAGGTGGTGCGCCCGGACGGCCTCCCGGACCGCGCCGCGCTGGAGCGGCTGCTGCTCGACGGAGCGTACGGTGACGAACCGCACGACCAGGGTGTCGGTGCGGGCCAGTAGGCTCGGAGGCATGAGCAAGCCCGTTGACAGTGCCGTCAGCGCCGTCCGCGCGTACATCGAGCGCCACCGCGCCGCCTTCCTCGACGACCTGGCCGAGTGGCTGCGCATTCCTTCGGTCTCGGCCCAGCCCCACCACGCGCAGGACGTGCGCCGCAGCGCCGACTGGCTCGCCGCCAAGCTCAAGGAGACCGGGTTCCCG
The DNA here is from genome assembly GCF_044768905.1 of Streptomyces sp. NPDC090994. NCBI lineage: Bacteria > Bacillati > Actinomycetota > Actinomycetes > Kitasatosporales > Streptomycetaceae > Streptomyces > Streptomyces sp. NPDC090994. The sequence continues at coordinate 186,910 of NZ_JBIVWS010000001.1, read as the reverse complement.
ACCACCGAGGTCTGGGAGACGCCCGGCGCCCCCGCGGTCTACGCCGAGTGGCCGGCCGACGACCCCGCGGCGCCCACGGTCCTCGTCTACGGGCACCACGACGTACAGCCCGCCGCCCGCGAGGACGGCTGGTCGAGCGACCCCTTCGAGCCCGTCGTCCGCGGCAACCGCCTGTACGCGCGCGGGGCGGCCGACGACAAGGGACAGGTGTTCTTCCACACCCTCGGCGTCCGCGCCCACCTCGCCGCCACCGGCCGTACCGCCCCCGCCGTCACCCTGAAGCTGCTGATCGAGGGCGAGGAGGAGTCCGGCTCCCCGCACTTCCGCGCGCTGGCGGAGGAGCACGCCGGACGGCTCGCCGCCGACGCCGTGATCGTCTCCGACACCGGCATGTGGTCCGAGGACACCCCCACGGTGTGCACCGGCATGCGCGGCCTCGCCGAGTGCGAGATCCGCCTCCACGGCCCCGACCAGGACATCCACTCCGGCTCCTTCGGCGGCGCCGTGCCCAACCCGGCCACCGAGGCCGCCCGCCTGGTCGCCGCCCTGCACGACGAGCACGCGCGCGTGGCGATCCCCGGGTTCTACGACGGCGTGATCGAACTCACCGACCGCGAACGCGAACTCTTCGCCGACCTGCCCTTCGACGAGCCGCGGTGGCTGCGCACGGCCAAGTCCCACGCCGCCCAGGGCGAGGCCGGGTACACCACCCTGGAGCGTGTCTGGGCCCGCCCCACCGCCGAGGTCAACGGCATCGGCGGCGGCTACCAGGGCCCCGGCAGCAAGACGATCATCCCGTCCGACGCCATGGTGAAGCTCTCCTTCCGCCTCGTCGCGGGCCAGGACCCCGACCAGGTGGAGAAGGCAGTCCGCGGCTGGGTCGCGGAGCGCGTCCCCCCGGGAATCCGCTGCGACATCGCGTTCGGCGCCGCCACGCGCCCGTGCCTGACACCCCTGGACCACCCGGCGCTCCAGTCCGTCGTCCGTTCCATGGAGCGGGCCTTCGACCAGCCGGTCCGCTTCACCCGCGAAGGCGGCTCCGGACCCGCCGCCGACCTCCAGGACGTCCTCGGGGCCCCGGTGCTCTTCCTGGGCATCTCCGTCCCGTCCGACGGCTGGCACGCGCCCGACGAGAAGGTCGAGCTCGACCTCCTCCTCAAGGGCGTGGAGACCTCCGCACACCTCTGGAGCGACCTCGCGGCGCACTGGCGGCACGGACCCTGACCGATGCCGCCGCACCGTCCGGACCGGCCTCCGGCGCGGGGCACACTGGAAGGGCCCGTACCGCGGCGCGCTCCCGGTCGCCGCCCGCAGCCCCGGAACCCGCCGCCCCAGAACCCGCCGAACCGTCCGCCGAACCACTGACCGCCGTACCGGGGGAGTTGGAAGCACCTGTGACCACCTGGACCGACCGCACCGCCGAACGTCCCATCTCGCTCACCGCACCGAGCGGTGTCGACCGCGCTGCGCACCACCGCCTCGACGAGGCCTGGCTCGCCGCCGCGTGGAGCCACCCCTCCACGCGCTGTTTCGTGGTCTCCGGCGGTCAGGTCCTCATCGACGAGACGCCGGACGGGCGTACCGAACTCGTCATGACACCCTCCTTCGAAGCCCCGCTCACCGAGGCGCACCGCTACTTCCTCGGCATCGACGAGGACGGCGTGAGCTACTTCGCGCTCCAGAAGGACTCGCTGCCCGGCCGCATGGACCAGTCCGCGCGCGCGGCTGGGCTGCGCGAGGCGGGCCTGCTGCTCTCCCCGCGCGACGCGGGCCTGATGGTGCACGCGGTCGGCCTGGAGAACTGGCAGCGCACCCACCGCTTCTGCTCCCGCTGCGGAGAACGCACGGCCATCGCCGCCGCCGGCCACATCCGCCGCTGCCCCGCCTGCGGCGCCGAGCACTACCCGCGCACCGACCCGGCCGTGATCATGGCCGTCATCGACGACAGCGACCGCATCCTGCTCGGCCGCCAGGTCCACTGGCCCGAGGGCCGCTTCTCGACGCTCGCGGGCTTCGTGGAGCCCGGCGAGTCCATCGAGCAGTCGGTGCGCCGTGAGGTCCAGGAGGAGGCCGGCATCACCGTCGGCCCGGTCGAGTACGTCGCCAGCCAGCCCTGGCCGTTCCCGTCCAGCCTGATGCTCGGCTTCATGGCCCGGGCCGTCTCCACCGACATCACCGTCGACGGCGACGAGATCCACGAGGCCCGCTGGTTCTCCCGCGACGAGCTGGGCGCCGCCTTCGACTCCGGCGAGGTCCTGCCGCCCTACGGCATCTCGATCGCCGCCCGCCTGATCGAACTCTGGTACGGCAAGCCGCTGCCGACCCGCGGCTTCGTCTGAGGCTCTACGGCCGGAGACAGCGCCGGACACGGCTGAGGGGCCGTCCCGCCCGGGACGGCCCCTCAGCCGTGTCGTGCGACCCGCTTACGCGCCGATCTTCTGCTTCACCTGCGCCAGCGACGGGTTGGTGAGCGTCGAGCCGTCGGGGAAGAGCACGGTCGGAACCGTCTGGTTCCCGCCGTTCGCCTTTTCCACGAACGCGGCCGACTCCGGGTCCTGCTCGATGTTGATCTCGGTGTACGCGATGCCCTCACGGTCCATCTGGCTCTTCAGCCGGCGGCAGTAGCCGCACCACGTGGTGCTGTACATCGTCACAGTGCCCGGCATGTCTCTCGTGCTCCTTCAACGGCTCGGGGGTGCGTTCACTCGCACTGCGGCAACGCCCACGACGGCGTCCCCATTCCCGTACGAGGTCCTGTACGAGCTTCCCCTACGAGACCCACCTGACGAGACGAGACGGAGAACGAGACGGAGAACGAGCCGAAGCCCGCATCAGGGAGCCCGCATCAGGAAGCCCGCATTAGTACGACTGCGAGGCCCCGCCTGTGGACAACCGGCGCTCCCGTCCCGCCCGACCTGGCAGCATGGCTGTGTGACAGCAGCAACGCACTCCACCCTCTTCCCGCAGGTACCGGACTCGGCCGACGCGGTGCTCGACGGACTCGATCCCGAGCAGCGCGAAGTGGCCACCTCCCTGCGCGGCCCGGTGTGCGTACTGGCGGGCGCGGGCACCGGCAAGACCCGGGCGATCACCCACCGCATCGCCTACGGGGTGCGGGCCGGCATCCTGCAGCCCAGCACCGTGCTCGCCGTCACCTTCACCAACCGTGCCGCAGGGGAGATGCGCGGCCGGCTGCGTCAGCTCGGCGCCGCCGGCGTCCAGGCCCGTACCTTCCACTCGGCGGCACTGCGCCAGCTCCAGTACTTCTGGCCGAAAGCGATCGGCGGTTCCCTGCCCCGGATCGTCGACCGCAAGATCCAGCTCGTCGCCGACGCCGCCGCGGCCTGCCGTATCCGCCTCGACCGGGGCGAGCTGCGGGACGTCACCGCCGAGATCGAGTGGTCCAAGGTCACCCAGACCGTTCCGGACGACTACGCCCTCTCGGCGGCCAAGGCCGGCCGTGAGACGCCCCGCGACCCCGCTGAGATCGCCCGTCTCTACGTGGCCTACGAGGAGCTCAAGCGCGGGCGCGGGGTGATCGACTTCGAGGATGTGCTGCTGCTGACGGTGGGGATCCTCCAAGACCGGCAGGACGTGGCCCAGCAGGTCCGCGCCCAGTACCAGCACTTCGTGGTCGATGAGTACCAGGACGTCAGCCCCCTTCAGCAGCGGCTGCTGGACCTGTGGCTCGGCGACCGCGACGACCTGTGCGTGGTCGGTGACGCCAGCCAGACGATCTACTCGTTCACAGGAGCAACCCCCGACCACCTGCTCGACTTCCGGATCCGCCACCCCGGAGCCACGGTCGTCAAGCTGGTCCGTGACTACCGCTCCACGCCCCAGGTCGTCCACCTTGCCAACGGCCTGCTCGCCCAGGCCCGGGGCCGCGCAGCCGACCACCGCCTGGAGCTGCTCTCCCAGCGCCCGGCCGGCCCCGAGCCCGTGTACACCGAGTACGCCGACGAGCCCGCCGAGGCCGAGGGCGCCGCCCGCCGCATCCGCGAACTGATCGACTCGGGCGTCCGGCCCGCCGAGATCGCCGTGCTGTTCCGCACCAATTCCCAGTCGGAGATCTACGAGCAGGCCCTCGCCGACGCCGGCGTGCCCTACCAGCTGCGCGGCGCGGAACGGTTCTTCGACCGCCCCGAGGTGCGCAAGGCGGGCGCGGCACTGCGCGCCGCGGCCCGCTTCGGCGGCAACGACGCCCTCCTCGACGACACCGTCGACCTGCCGTCCCAGGTCCGTGCCGTGCTGTCGGGGGAAGGCTGGACGTCCGAGCCCCCGGCCGGATCGGGCGCGGTCCGCGAGCGCTGGGAGTCGCTGGCCGCCCTGGTGAACCTCGCCCAGGACTTCGCGGCGGCCAGGCCCGGCGCTTCCCTCGGCGACCTCGTCGCCGAACTCGACGAACGGGCGGGTGCCCAGCACGCCCCCACCGTGCAGGGCGTCACCCTCGCCTCCCTGCACTCGGCCAAGGGCCTGGAATGGGACGTCGTCTTCCTGGTCGGCCTGGCCGAGGGGATGATGCCGATCACCTATGCGAAGACCGACGAACAGATAGAGGAGGAGCGCCGCCTCCTCTATGTAGGCGTCACCCGCGCGCGTGAACGCCTGCACCTCTCCTGGGCGCTGGCCCGCTCGCCCGGCGGCCGGGCCGGCCGCCGTCCCAGCCGGTTCCTCGACGGACTGCGCCCGGGTTCGGCCGGTGCGGGCGGTCGGGTGGCGGCCGCCGGTGGCGCCGGGGGAGTGGAGCACGGCCTCGCGAGCCTCACGAGCCGCTCCGCGTTCACCCCGGCTCCGCGGCGCACCCGGCGCGGCCCGGCCCGCTGCCGGGTCTGCGGGCGCACCCTCACCGACGCCGGTGAAATGAAACTGATGCGCTGCGAGGACTGCCCCTCCGACATGGACGAGGGCGTCTACGAGCGGTTGCGCAGCTGGCGAGCGGTGCAGGCGGGGCTGAGCGGACAGCCCGCCTTCTGCGTCTTCACCGACAAGACGCTGATGGCGATCGCCGAGTCCGTCCCGGAGGACGAACGGGAGCTGGCCCGGATCCCGGGCGTCGGAGCCCGCAAGCTCACCCGCTACGGAGCCGATGTCCTGGCCATCTGCGCCGGTCAGGACGTCGACGCAGCGGGCGGCGACGATTGATCCCAACTCGTCGAAAAAATAGTTTGCGCATGCCCCAGCAATCCCCATAGGTTCTTGGACACGGGAGCAGCGGCCTTCCCGAAGGCCCTGAATCCGTGTTGTACTTGCATATCCGTGGACCGGTTCGCACCGATCCCCCGAGACGCCGAGAGGAGGCGAGTCCAGTGATCAGCATCAACATCAGCAACGTCAGCTCTGTCAGCAAACTGACCGATCGCCCGACCGTCTCCTCGTCCATGCTCGGCGCCTCCAACCCGGGCACCGGTCTGTCCGGCATTCGTGCCGTCCGTCCGGCGTCCCCCCTCGCTCTCTCGGGCCTGCCCGTCCGTGAGCGCGATGAGCGACCGACCAAGGCACTGGAAGCGGCAGTAGTGGCACAGGCGCACGCCTATGCCTTTGCGGCGGCCGGTGCCGGATTCCGGAAGCAGACGACGCAGCACCACCTGATGTGGGCCTTCCGTGGGCCAGAACCCTGGAGTGATCCAGCCTGATTCGATCAGGCCGGCGCCTTCAGGGCCGCGGAACCCCACCCGGGATCCGCGGCCCTTCTGTTTGTCCCGAACGGGGACGACAGAGCGAAGGGCCTCGGGACAACCAGAGAACCCGGTACCAAGCCGCCCCGGCCGACCGGCCGGACCGATCAGACGAGGAAGACGAACCGTGCAACTCGAAGCGCACGCCCCGTCCGTACCACCTTCCGGCACCATCCCCGAGCCCGGCTCCACGGAGGACCCGACCTTGACCCCGCTCACCGCGCTCACCGCGCTCGACGACGCCATCGAGAACCTCGGCGTGCCCGTCCCCTGCCGTTCCTACGACCCGGAGGTCTTCTTCGCCGAGTCGCCGGCGGACGTCGAGTACGCCAAGTCCCTCTGCCGCACCTGCCCGCTGGTCGAGGCCTGCCTTGCCGGCGCCAAGGAGCGGCGTGAGCCCTGGGGCGTCTGGGGTGGCGAACTGTTCGTCCAGGGTGTCGTCGTCGCCCGGAAGCGGCCCCGTGGCCGCCCGCGCAAGAACCCGGTCACGGCATGAACACCGTAGGCACGATCGACCGTCCCCTCACGTACGACCCCACGAAGCAGGCCCCGATGAAGCCGTCCACCCACGAGCCCGCAGGCTCCGCACCCGAAGACCTCACCACCAGTGGTGCGAACGACTCGCGCCAGAACAGGACCCGAGAGATGCAACTCATCCCAGAAGCCCTGGCTCGTGCGCATATGCAAGAGCGACTGCGGGAGGCCGAGCGGGACCGCCGGGCCGTGCGCCTGGTGACCGCCCGCCGGATGCAGCGCAGGGCGGAGCGCGCCTCGATGCGTGCCCGGCGTGCGCTCGCCATGGCCGTGATGCAGTAACCGATCCCACCCGAAGCGATGGTCTCCCCGGCCGGGGAGGCGAAGCTCTCCTCGCGGGGGCCGGTCCGTCCGAACGGACCGGCCCCCGTAGCGCGTCATCCCCCCGGCTGCGTCATCCCCGCGTCCGCGTCTGCGTCTGCGTCCGCGTCTGCCTTTGCCTCTGCATCTGCGCTCGGCCCCGGCCCCCGCCCCGGCCCCGGCCCCCGCCCCGGCCCCGGCCCCGGCCTCGGCCCCCGCCCCGGCCCCGGCCCTGGTCCTAAGCTTCCGCCGCCGACTCCTCTGCCGGCGCCGCGAACCCCGGCAGCCACGCCTCCAGCTCCTCGCGGAGCCGCACCGTCGCACCCAGCTGGCACAGCACACCGATCGTGCTCAGCGTCACCCGGTGGATCAGGAGATACGCCGGCGGCAGGTTGAGCTGCTTGCCCAGCTGGTACGCGGGGGAGCGGATGTCACCGATGCGGGCGGCCTGGCTGCGCATCCAGCCACGGGTGAACGTGAACTCATCGACCTGGGCCGGTTCGATGATCGGCAGGAGATAGTCGAGGACCGCGTCGGGGTCCAGCTCCACCGTCTCCTTGACGAAGCCTTCCGCGCGCAGCTCCTCGTAGACGGCCTCGGCCGCGCCGTCGAGGGTCATGCGCAGGCAGGTGCCGATGGTGACCGGGAGACCGCCCGGGAGACGGTCGACCGTGCCGAAGTCCAGCACTCCCAGCCGCCAGTCGTCCTCTCCGTCCGGGCCGCCGGGCAGCAGCCGGAAGTTGCCCGGGTGCGGGTCGGCGTGCAGGAGGCCGGTGCGGGCCGGGCCGGCGAACAGGAAGTGGGCCAGGAGCTGGCCGGCCCGGTCGCGCTGCTCAGGGGTGCCGTCCGTGATGACCTCGGACAGCGGGACCCCGTCGATCCACTCGGTGATCAGGACCTGCTCGCACTGATGGACCACGCCCGGCACCAGGACGTCCGGGTCGTCCGCGAACTCCTCGGCGTGTGCCCGCTGGGCCTGTGCTTCCAGACCGTAGTCGAGTTCCTCCGAGACCCGGTCCTTCAGTTCCATGATCAACGGCTTGATGTCCAGGCCGGGGATGAGCGGGCCCAGCAGGCGGGCGAAGCGGCCGAGCTGGTTCAGGTCCGACAGGAGGGCCTCGCCGGCCCCCGGGTACTGGACCTTGACCGCCACCTCGCGCCCGTCGTGCCACACCCCCCGGTGCACCTGGCCGATGGAGGCCGCTGCGGAGGGCTTGTCCTCGAACTCCAGGAACAGCTCCTGCCAGTCCTCGCCGAGCCGCTCGCCGAGCACGGTGTGCACCGTGCGCGTCGGCATCGGCGGGGCCGCCTCCTGCAACTTCGTCAGGGCCGCCCGGTAGGGACCGGCGATCTCCTCGGGCAGGGCCGACTCGAAGACGGAGAGGGCCTGGCCGAACTTCATGGCCCCGCCCTTCAGCTCCCCGAGCACCTTGAAGAGCTGCTCGGCGGTGCGCTGCTGCAACTGCTGGCCGACCAGCTCCGCGGACTCGCCCACGATCCGCTTGCCGAGCCCCCAGGTCGCCCGCCCGGCGAAGCCGAGCGGGAGCGCGGCTAGCTTGGCGGTCCGGGTGACCGCCTTCCGGGGAAGATCAGACATGCGCCCTCCAAGTCCCAGCCGACCGCGCCGCCCGCGCTCCGCGTCGTACTCGTGCTGACGGCCGTTGCTCCGCCATTGTCTCGCGCCGCTCCCTCTCCTCGGAGGGGTGTTCCCGCTCACCTTTCTCCTCGCCCGTGCCTGCCGCCGCGCAGGGACACGCGGGATGGGCCGGGACCGGCCGCGTGTGCCAGTGCAGACCGGGCAGCGCGGCCTCCCAGCGGGCGCCGGCGCTGGAGGGGACGTGGCCGTCGAGGAACGCGAGGGCGTGCGCGGCGGCCAGTCCGGCGACCGTGGTGGCCAGGGCGAGATCGCAGGGCCGTACCCGGCGCTGGGAACCCGAACGCCACTGGGTGATCAGCCGGGGCCAGGCAGGGTCCTGGTCGGTGCGGCTCTCGTGGAGGCAGCCCGCGCAGCCCGTCTCGCCGGGCAGTACGAAGGGGCCGACGACTCCCGTGCCTTCCACCACGCCGGCGTAGAGATGAGGCGTGCCGGAGGCCATGAGGGGTTCGGCGGCGGACGCCTGGGGCGCGTGCACGGCGATGTCGTCGCGCGAGGCGATGATCACCAGGGCGAAGCCCGGGCCGCCGTCCTCGGGCTGCGCTGTGCGGCCGCGGCGCGGTGCGCGGTCGGGAGCGGCCCGGCGGACGGCACGGCGGGCCGCCTCGTCCCGGCGGTCGCCGACCGCCTCGGCGGGCTGCCCGCCGGGGGCGACGTCCCACGGCTCGACGTGACCGCCGTCGCGCACGTCGACCTCGCCGACCCCCGCACCCGACAGCAGCGACGCCAGGACGGCGCCCACCCGGCCCGCGCCTCTGACCTGCACACGCTGGGCGCGGCGGGCAGCCAGCCGGCCGATGGCGTCGCCCGGCCCGGAGGTGGTCAGGGAGAGGGAGGCCAGGTCCGGGCGGAGCCGGTCGAGGGCCTGCTTGTTCTGGCGGAGGGCGTCGGCGGCGGGTCCGCCGCCACGGGAGTCGTCGAGGAGCCCGGCCCGCGCCAGCCGCTTCACCAGCAGGTCGACATGGCCGTCGGGCAGGTCCATCCGGTGTGCCTCCTCGCGCAGCAGCGGCAGTCCTCGCGTGCCGTTGAGCAGTTCGAGGAAACTGCCCGTCGCGGTGTCCACCGGCCCCAGCGTGAGCGCGTGCGCCGGGGTCATCCCGAACTGCACGGTGTTGAGGTCGCGCCAGCCGCGCCGCAGCGCGGGTTTCACCATCGGATGCATGCCAGGCCCCCGTACGTTCCGGTACTCCCCGTGTGCCGGCTCGGTGGTCACGACCGGGCCGGCGAGTGCCAGCATGCCCGGTCCCGTCACGGGGTGCCGAAAGTTGTCCACAGGCAGCGGGTATTCGTCGTACTGGTCATACGAGATGCGAGCGTGGTCGAGGACGCGAGGGCCGGCCGCATCGGACTGTCCCGGAACCGGGACTTCCCCGTGTGCAGCGGGTAACGTCGGGGCGTGTCCTCCGCCGACCCACTGCACCGCGCCGGAACGCCACACCGCCTGCCGACGACTCCGCCGCCCAGCGGCTCAGGAGCGCGCGCGATCGAGGTCCGCAGAAGCAGCCGTCGCCGCAGGACGGTCTCCGCGTACCGCGAGGGCGACCGCACCGTCGTGCTGATCCCCGCCCGGATGTCCGAGGCGGAGGAGCAGCGCTGGGTGAACGTGATGCTCGACAAACTGGAGGCCCAGGAGAGCAAGCGCGTCCTCGGCGACACGGAGCTGGCGGAGCGCGCCCAGCGGCTGTCCGCCCAGTACTTCGAGTCACGCGCGCGTCCCAGCTCGGTCCGCTGGGTCACCAACCAGAACACGCGCTGGGGCTCGTGCACCCCGGCGGAGGGCAGCATCCGGCTCTCGCACCGCCTCCAGGGCATGCCCGAGTACGTCGTCGACTACGTCCTCCTCCACGAGCTGGCGCACCTGCTCGTCCCCGGGCACGGCCCCCGCTTCTGGCGCCTGCTGGAGGCGTACCCCCGCACCGAGCGGGCCCGGGGGTACCTCGAAGGGGTGGTCGCCGCCGACCGGCTTCCGCACGTGCCCGGCGCGCGGGGTCGCTGAAACCCCCCGGCGTCTGCACCGGGTCCGTACCGACTTCGGGCCGTGTCAGGCTTTGCCGTTAGCCTGGCGCGACGCACTTGTATTCGGGATGGGGGACGGTCGTACGCATGGCCAGGGAATTCCAACGCGGCCACAAGGCCAGGATCAGTGATCTCACCGCGGGCACGGATCTGTACGTAGGTGTGCAGATCTCCGGGCCCGGGCTGACCTTCGACATCAGTTGCTTCGGGCTGGACGCCGACGAACGGCTCTCGGACGACCGGTACTTCGTCTTCTTCAACCAGCCGAAGTCCCCTGAGGAGGCCATTCAGCTCCTGGGCGCGCAGGCGGGCGACACGGAGTCCTTCCGGGTCACGCTGGACCGGATCCCGCCGCAGATCCAGAAGCTGTCCTTCACGGCGACACTCGACGGCGCCGGGCAGATGTCGCAGATCGGTCCCGGATACATCCGGATCGTCGCGGGCGGCGAGGAGGTGGCCCGCTACCCGTTCGACGGCTCGGAGTTCTCCACCGAGCGGGCCGTGATGCTCGGCGACTTCTACCTGAAGGACGTATGGCGGTTCGCGGCCGTCGGACAGGGCTTCGACGGCGGTCTGGACGCGCTGCTGCGGAACTTCGGCGGTGAGGTGGCCGAGGAGGAGACGCCCGAGCCGCAGCAGCCGGCCGCCGGTGCCGGTGCGGTTCCGGGGTTCGCCCCGCCTGCCGCGCCCGCCCCGGCCCCGGAGCCCCCGGCCTTCGGGGTGCCCACCGCACCGGCCCCTGCCTCAGCCCCGGCTCCCGCCGCCCAGCCCGCCGCCCAGCACTTCGCGCCTCCGCCCGTACCGACGCCGCCCCCGGTGCCCGAGCCCACCCTCGCGGCTCCCGCGCCGACCCCGCCGTACGGCCGACCGGACCAGACCGCCCCGCTGCCCCCGGGCTACACCCAGCCGCAGGCCCCGCAGGCCCCGCAGGCCCCGCCCCCGCCGCCCGGGTACGGTCAGCAGGCCCCCTACGGCGCTCCGGGCGCCCCTCAAGGCGTACCGCCGCAGGGCGGCATGCAGCCGCCTCCGGGCGTGCCGCCCCAGGGCGTCCCCCAGACCCAGGGCATCCCCCAGAACCCGTCCCAGCCCGCCGGTGTGGCCGCCGCGCTGCAGAAGTTCCGGGAGACGCCCACCGGTCAGCGCTGGACGCAGCAGAACGAGAAGCTCGTCCGGGTCGACCTCGGCCTCGGCGACCAGCCCGTGCTGGCCCGGCAGGGCAGCATGGTGCTCTACCAGGGCAAGGTCGACTTCAGCTACAAGGGCGCCGGATTCGCCGGCCGCGTCGTCGGCAACGCCACCGGCCAGGAGATGCAGCTGATGCGCTGCACCGGCAAGGGGCAGGTCTTCTTCGCCGACCAGTCCACGATGCTGCACCCCATCGAGCTCCAGGGCGACGCGGTCTGCGTCTCCGCCGAGAACGTCCTGGCGTTCGACGAGGGCCTGCAGTACGAGATCCGCCGCATCGAGGGCCACGGCATCCCGGGCGGCGCGCTGTTCACGATGCAGTTCCAGGGCACCGGCACGATCGTCGTCAAGACGCACGGCACGCCCGTGGTCCTGCCGGTCACGCCCACCACGTTCGCCGACTGCAACGCGGTCGTCGCCTGGTCGGCCGCCGCCCAGGTCATCGTCTCCAGCCAGGTGCGGATGCGGCGCAACAGCTACCCCGGCGACACCGGCGAGAGCGTGAACCTCCAGTTCCGGGGAGCGCCCGGCAACTTCATCGTCGTCCAGCCGTACGAGATCTGAGGGAGAGCCCGACATGGACCAGCCGCTCGCGGGCTACGCCCCCGCCCCGGTCACCGCCCGTATGGAGAACCACGGCGACCACATGCTGAAGGTCGCCGTGCAGACCGGTAACGACCTCTTCGCGCGCGTGGGCTCGATGGTCGCCTACGAGGGATTCGTGCAGTACGAGCCCAACCCGCCCGCGGTCCGCCAGATCGCCAAGGACTGGATGACCGGCGAGGGCGCGCCCCTGATGAAGTGCTCCGGCGACGGCCTGCTCTACCTCGCCGACTACGGCGCGGATGTCGTCGTCATCAACCTCGACGGTGAGGGGATCTCCGTCAACGCCACCAACCTGCTGGCCTTCGACGCCCATCTCACCTGGGGCGTGGAGCGGGTCAAGGGGCTGGCGAAGTTCGCCGGCCAGGGGCTGTGGAACACCAGGATCTCCGGACAGGGGTGGGTGGCGCTCACCTCGCGGGGCAAGCCGATCGTCGTCGACTGCGGTGGCGGCGAGGACGAGACCTACGTCGACCCGGACGCGCTCGTCGCCTGGTCGCCGAACCTGAAGGTGAAGGGCAAGCGCAGCTTCAAGGCGGGGTCGCTGATCGGCCGCGGCAGCGGCGAGGCCTACCAGATGGCCTTCTCCGGTCAGGGCATCGTCGTCGTCCAGCCCAGTGAGGACAGCACCGACCGCCTCCGGGTCCGGGGCTGAGGGGGGATCAGAAACACCATGCAGAGCCCGCTTTTCGCCTACAACGACCAGCAGACCCAGGAACGCTGGAGCCTGCAGAACCCGCAGATGCTCCGCGTCGCCCTGGAGGGACACGACGACCTCCTCGCCCGCAAGGGCACGATGGTCGCCTACCAGGGGCTCGTCGAGTTCGACGCGGAGTTCCAGAGCCGCGGCCAGACACGCGCGCGTGCGCACACGGGCGAGGGACTGGACCTGATGCGCTGCCACGGACAGGGCACGGTCTACTTCGCCAACCTCGCCCAGCGGATCCACGTGATGGACGTCGAGCCGGAAGGGCTCACCGTCGACAGCTCCTACGTGCTGGCGATGGACTCCTCACTGCACCACGAGGTCATCGCCGTGGACAGCCTGTACGGCATCTCCGGCTCGGGGAAGTACCAGCTCAACATCACCGGGCGCGGCCGGGTCGCGCTGATGACCTCCGGCACCCCGCTGCTGATGCGGGTGACGCCCGACACGTACGTCAACTGCGACGCCGACGCGATCGTGGCCTGGTCCACGGGGCTGCGGGTGCAGATGCAGGCCCAGACGCACTCCTCGGGGGTGTTCCGGCGCCGCGGCAACACCGGTGAGGGCTGGGAGCTGAGCTTCATGGGCGACGGCTTCGCCCTCGTACAGCCCAGTGAGCTGCTGCCGCCGCAGAACGCGGCGATCGGGTCGGGCCTGGGCGCGCAGTACGGCGTGGGCCAGCAGGGGGCGCGCGGTCAGAACCAGGGCAACGTCTGGAGCTGAACCCGGGCGCAGGCGTAAGGGGCGATCACCATGGGTGCTCGCCCCTTGCCTGTACGCCGTGCAGAGCACCCGGAGTACCCGGAGTACACCGGGCCCTCAGAGCACCGGGAGCTCTCAGAGCCTCGCCCTGGTGGCCGCCACCAGCCGGACGACCGACTCGTCCGCCACCTCCGCGACCTCGTCGTAGCCGAACCAGCGCAGGTCCAGGGACTCGTCGCTGATCGCCTCGACCGCGTCCGGCGGGGCCACGGCCGCGTACTGGACGTCCAGGTGCCAGGCGCACGGCGTGTGGTGGCGGTCCAGCCGCACCGGGCCGCCGGGCAGCAGGGCGAGGCCGGCGATGCCGGACTCCTCGGTGCCCTCGCGCAGCGCGGACGCGGCGAGCGTGGCGTCCTCGGGCTCGCAGTGGCCGCCCATCTGCAGCCACATCCGCAGCTTGCGGTGCAGGGTCAGCAGGACCCGGCCCCGGGACGGGTCGACCACCAGGGCGCTCGCCGTGATGTGCCCGTCCGCGCAGGACTTCCACAGGCCGTCCGGGTGGGCCGCCAGATGGTCCAGATACCGCCCGCGCAGCTCGTCCTGGGCCTCGTCCTGGCCCTCGTACCCCTTGAGCACGAGGACCGCGTCGTCGTGAAGGCTCACTCCGCTCCGTCGCCCTCGTCCCGCTGGTCCCGCTGGTTCCGCTTCTTCAGGTCCGGCTTGTCGGCGGCCTCGCCGAGCATCTTGTCCAGCTCGGAGAAGTCCAGCTGCTCGCGGTGGACGAAGCCGTCCGGGTCGTCCAGGTCGGTGGCGGTCGGCAGCATGTCCGGGTGGGCCCACAGGCCGTCCCGGCCGTCGACACCGCGCGCGTCCGTCAGCGACGCCCACAGCCGGGAGGCGTCCCGCAGCCGGCGGGGGCGCAGCTCCAGGCCGATCAGCGTGGCGAAGGTCTGCTCCGCCGGGCCGCCGGAGGCACGGCGGCGGCGCAGCGTCTCGCGCAGCGCGTCGGCGGACGACAGCCGCGGCTTGGCGGCCGCGTGCACCACCGCGTCCACCCAGCCCTCGACGAGCGCCAGGGCCGTCTCCAGCCGGGCCAGGGCCGCCTTCTGCTCCGGGGTGTCCTCCGGCTGGAACATGCCCTGCTGGAGAGCCTCCTGCAGCTGCTCCGGGTTCTGCGGGTCGAACTGGCCGACCACGTCCTCCAGCTTCGCCGTGTCGACCTTGATGCCGCGCGCGTAGCCGTCGACCGCGCCGAACAGGTGCGAGCGCAGCCACGGGACGTGCGCGAAGAGACGCTGGTGGGCGGCCTCGCGCAGGGCGATGTACAGCCGCACCTCCTCCTGGGGCACGCCAAGGTCCTTGCCGAACCGCTCGACGTTGGCCGGCAGCAGGGCGGCCTTGCCGGCCGGGCCCAGCGGCAGGCCGATGTCGGACGAGCCGACGACCTCACCGGCGAGCACACCGACGGCCTGCCCGATCTGCGTGCCGAACATGGCGCCGCCCATGGAGCGCATCATGCCGATCAGCGGGCCGGCCATGGCCTGCATCTCCTCCGGCAGGACGTCGCCCATGGCGTTGCCGACGCGCTCGGCGACCGGGTCGACCAGCTCCTTCCAGGCGGGCAGGGTCGCCTCGACCCACTCCGCGCGGCTCCAGGCCACCGCGGTGCCCGCGCCGGAGGGCAGGGCGGTGGCGTCGTCGAGCCACAGGTCCGCCAGCCGCACGGCCTCCTGGACGGCACTGCGCTCGGCGGGGCCGACGCTGGCGTCCTTGGTGCCGTCCGGGGCGCCCTGGGCGACCGTCTGGCGGGCGATCTGCTTGGCCATGTCCCAGTTCACCGGGCCGCCCTCGTAGGAGAGCATCTGGCCCAGCTGCTGGAAGGCGGCGCCCAGGTCGTTGGGGTTCATGGAACCGAACATGGCCGCGAACGGGTTGTCGGCGCCGGGGCCACCGAGGCCTCCGGCCCCGGGCAGGCCGCCGAAACCGAACGGGTTGGCCGGTCCCTGACCACCACCGCTCTGCTGGTCCTTCTTCTTGCCCTTGTCGCCGTCGTCCGGCTCCTCCGGCGGAAGGCCGAATCCGAATGGGGTGTCACTCACGGGGTTCCTCGGCTGGTAAGGCCGCCGGTTCTCTCCGGCGGCACGGCTGCCCGACATTCACCACCCAGCGTAGACACCCGGGGCGGATCGGGCCTCGGTGCTTCGCCGACTGACGGCCTGCGGCAGGATGGATGCCACCTGGTACGTACGCGTCACGCGCGTCCGTACTGAAGACAACCGCTGGAGACGCCCGGTGAGTTCCCCAGATCCGCAGGTTCGCGCAGCGCGAAACCAGTCAACCAGTCCCGCCGGCCCCGTGGCCCGGGGCCCCGTCGTCGCGGTGACCGGCGCCGCGTCCGGGACCGGCGCGCTGCTCACCGCGCGGCTCGCCGCGTCCGACGAGGTCAAGCGGGTCGTGGCGATCGACGAGCGGCGCGGCGAGTGCGCCGAGGCGCACTGGCACGTCCTGGACGTGCGGGACCCGGCCATCGCCGACAAGCTGCGCGGCGCGGACGTCGTGGTGCACCTCGCACTCGACCTCGACCTGGAGACCGACGCCGCCGCCCGGACGGCCTACAACGTCCGGGGGACGCAGACCGTCCTGACCGCCGCCGCGGCGGCCGGTGTGCACCGCGTGGTGCTGTGCACGTCCGCGATGGTCTACGGCGCGCTGCCGGACAACGAGCTGCCGCTGTCGGAGGACGCGGAGCTGCGCGCCACCGCCGAGGCCACCGGCGTCGGCGACCTGCTGGAGATCGAGCGCCTCGCCCGCCGCGCGCCCCGCGCGCACCCCGGCCTGAACGTCACCGTCGTGCGCCCCGCCGTTCTGGTCGGCGGCACCGACACCGCGCTGACCAGGTACTTCGAGTCGCCCCGGCTGCTCGTGGTGGCCGGGTCGCGGCCCGCCTGGCAGTTCTGCCACGTCGACGACCTGTGCGGGGCGCTGGAGTACGCCGCCCTGGAGAAGGTCGACGGCGAGCTGGCCGTCGGCTGCGACGGCTGGCTGGAGCAGGAGGAGGTCGAGGAGCTGAGCGGCATCCGGCGCATGGAACTGCCCTCCGCGGTCGCCCTGGGCGCCGCGGCCCGGCTGCACCGCATCGGGCTCACCCCCTCTCCGGCCGGGGACCTCGCCTACACGATGTACCCGTGGGTGGTGAGCGGGAGCCGGCTGCACGACGCGGGGTGGCGGCCGAAGTACACGAACGAGGAGGTCCTCGCCGAGCTGCTGGACGAGGTGTCCGGGCGGCACACCGTCGCCGGCCGGCGGCTCGGCCGCAAGGACGCCACGGCGGCGGGCGCCGCGGGCGCGACGGTGGCCCTGCTGGGCGCCGCGGCGGTGGTACGGCGGGCCCGCAAGGCCCGGCGGCGGATCTGAGCCACGCGCGGATGCTCGTAGGACCCTCCGGACCGGTACGCGCGCCTACCGGCCGGCAGCACGGTTCCCCGTTGTCAGTGCCGTGCGGCACGATGGACCCATGGCAGCCATGAACGATCACCCCGGCGAGCAGGCCGCGCCCGACCCCGTGAAGCTGATCGCGATCCGGGACACCCCGCTCTCCGTGGACGAGGTCTTCCGGGCCGTCGGGGACACCTCGGCCGGCGGGACCGCCCTGTTCGTGGGCACCGTGCGCGACCACGACGGGGGAGCGGACGTCGACCGGCTCGGCTACTCCTGCCACCCCAGTGCCGAGGCCGAGATGCGGCGGATCGCCGAGAAGGTCGTCGCCGAGTACCCGGTGCGCGCCCTGGCCGCCGTGCACCGCGTGGGCGACCTCCAGGTCGGTGACCTCGCCGTCGTCGTGGCCGTCTCCTGCCCGCACCGGGGCGAGGCGTTCGACGCGTGCCGCAAGCTCATCGACGACCTCAAGCACGAGGTGCCCATCTGGAAGCACCAGACGTTCGCCGACGGTACGGAGGAGTGGGTGGGCGCCTGCTGATCCGCCTGCTGAGCTGCCTGCTGATCTGCCTGCTGAGCCGCCCGCCGGGGCGCCCGGCCCCCGTCCGGTTGCGTAACCGCACCCCCGGCACGACCGTTGACATTGCGGATGGTTAATCTGCTGATCAGTCAGTCGCGTACATGGGGTCGGGAGGTCGGCATGGCTGCGCTCGCCTGGTTGCTCATTCCGCTGGTGGCCGCGATCGTCGCGGGTCTGTGGGGAAGCTGGGCCAACCGGACCCGCAAGGTACGCAGCGACGGCCCCGAACTCGACGGTTACGCGCGCTTTCGCGAGGCCATGGAGAAGCAGCACACCCGCACCTAGGGTGTTTCCCCTGACGGTGCGCTGACAGGACCGTCCCGTACTGTCGTTCCATGCCACGCCGCACCGCGACGATGCTCGCCTCGACCCTGATGCTGATCGCACTCCTGTGCGCGGGGGTGTTCATCCCCGTGCCGTACTCGGAGATGTCCCCGGGGCCGACGGTGAACACGCTGGGCGACCACGACGGCGAGCCGGTGCTGCAGATCTCCGGGCACAAGACGTACGAGGCGAGCGGGCACCTCAACATGACGACCGTCCGCGTCACCAGCGCCGACTACAAGATGAACCTCGTCGAGGCCGTCTACGGGTGGCTCGCCCACGACAACAAGGTCGTGCCGCACGACACGCTCTACCCGGACGGCAAGACCGAGGAGGAGTCCACCCAGGAGAACGCCGAGGAGTTCAGCCAGTCCCAGGAGAGCGCCAAGGTCGCGGCGCTCAAGGAACTGGACATCCCGGTGCGGTCCTGGGTGGTGGTCTCCACCGTCGTCAAGGACTCCCCGGCCGAGGGCGAGCTGCACGCCGGAGACGTGATCAAGTCGGTCGACGGTACGACGGTGAAGCAGCCCGCCGATGTCGCCGAACTGGTGACCAAGCACAAGCCCGGTGAGGACGTCGTCTTCACGGTGGTGCCCGCCAAGGAGCAGGCCGCCGCCGAGAAGGAGAACCGGACGGCGACCACCACCGAGAAGGTCACCATCACCACCACCGCCTCCGACGACACCGGCGAGAAGCGCGCCATCGTCGGCATCTCGGCGGGGACCGACCACACCTTCCCGTTCAGCATCGACATCAAGCTCGCGGACGTCGGCGGCCCCAGCGCCGGCCTGATGTTCGCGCTCGGCATCTACGACAAGCTGACGCCCGGCGACCTCACCGGCGGCGAGTTCGTCGCGGGCACCGGAACCATCGACGACGACGGCACGGTCGGCCCGATCGGCGGCATCGAGATGAAGACCGTCGGCGCCCGCGACAAGGGCGCCCGGTACTTCCTGACGCCCGCCGACAACTGCGCCGCCGCGGCCGAGGACACCCCCGACGGACTCACCCTGGTCAAGGTGAAGACCATCGACGACGCCCTGGACGCGCTGAAGGACATCCGCTCGGGGGACACGGACGCCCTGCCCTCCTGCACCGCCGGCTAGCGCCTACTCGGCGAACGTCGCCGCCAGTGCCTCGGCCAGCCCCGGCACCAGGTCGGACCCGGTGAGCACCTCCGTCGGCGTGTCCTTCTCGCGCAGCCTGAGGGCCGACTCGCGGGCCCCGTCGCGCAGCACGGCCACCGTCATCCGGACCTCCTGCCGGTCCGGGTGGTCCGCCACCCACTTGGTCAGCTCTGCCTCGCCCAGCCCCTCGGGCACCTGCGCCTCGGCGGACGGAGGCAGCATCAGCCGTTCCACCGAGAGCGCGCAGCCGGCCACCGCGTCCGGCCAGGCGATGGTGCCCAGGAACTCGTCCAGCGGCCGGTCCGTTGGTACTTCGTCCTGCTCGATCGGGGTGAGGCCGGCCGACTCGCCTTCGTCCCCGAGACCGAGCCGGTCCGCGAGCGTGGGCTGTTCGGCCTGGAGCCGTGCGGTGTCTACGAGTGCGAAGAGGCGGGCGGGCTGGTCCCAGCCGAGACCGGCGACGTACTCGTCGATCTCGAGAACGGACCGGGTCAGCGGGCTGGCCGCCATGGGGGTGTTGGACATGGTCACAATCCTGCCTCGTTCGGGGCCGGAATCGGGAACCGAGTAAACGATGAGTAAGTTGCATAAGTGTGGGCCCACGGGCACGGGGGCGCACGAGGGGCCCGCGAACCCGAGGGCCTGACGGACCTACAACAGCGAACTTCGAGGTGCTCACCTTGGCTTTCCAGATGCCGGACCGCGGCGGAGGAGGCCCGACAGGGCCACGGATGAGAGTGGGACGCCCCTCCCGGCGTGTCCGGACCCTGCTGCTGACGCTGGGCGTCCTGGCCGTACTGGCCATGGCGTTCACCATGTTCGCGGGCTTCTGGACGGACTGGCTGTGGTACCGGTCGGTCGACTACTCGTCGGTGTTCACCACCACCCTGTGGACGAAGATCGGGCTCTTCTTCGTCTTCGGCCTGCTGATGGCGCTCGCCGTCGGGTTCAACATCTGGCTCGCCCACCGCATGCGCCCGCCGCTGAGCGCCATGTCGATGGAGCAGCAGAACCTCGACCGCTACCGGATGGGCATCGCGCCCTACAAGAAGTGGCTGCTGTTCGGCATCACCGCCCTGGTGGGCCTGATCGCCGGCGCCTCGGCGGCCGGCCAGTGGCGCACCTGGCTGATGTGGGTCAACGGCGTGCCGTTCGGCCAGAAGGACCCCCAGTTCAAGCTGGACGTCGCCTTCTACGCCTTCGACCTGCCCTGGTACCGGTTCCTGCTCGGCTTCGGCTTCGCCGCCGTGATCATCTCCGTGATCGCCGCCGCGCTCACCCACTACCTGTACGGCGGGCTGCGCGTCACCAGCCCGGGTGCCCGCGCCACGGGAGCGGCCACCGGCCACCTCTCCGTGCTGCTCGGCACCTTCGTCGCCCTGAAGGCGGTCGCGTACTGGCTGGACCGGTACGGGCTGGCGGTGAAGTCCAGCGACTTCAAGGCCACGGACAACTGGACGGGCCTGAGGTACGTCGACGCCAACGCCTACCTGCCGGCCAAGACGATCCTGTTCTGCATCGCCGTCATCTGCGCCCTGCTGTTCTTCGCCACCCTCTGGCGGCGCACCTGGCAGCTCCCCGTCATCGGCTTCGGCCTGATGGTGCTCTCCGCGATCCTGATCGGCGGCCTCTACCCGGCGATCGTGCAGAAGTTCCAGGTCCAGCCGAACGAGCAGGCCAAGGAGGCGCCGTACGTCGAGAAGAACCTCAAGGCCACCCGGGACGCCTACGGCATCGACGGCACCCAGGTCACCGAGTACGACGGCAAGAGCGACACCGAGGACCTGACCCAGCTGCGCGACGACGTCTCCGACGCCGCCAGCATCCGGATCATGGACCCGAACATCGTCTCGCCGACGTTCCAGCAGCTCCAGCAGATGCGGAAGTACTACGCCTTCCCGACCAACCTGGACGTCGACCGCTACAGCACCGAGGACGGCGCCGACCAGGACACGGTGATCGGCCTGCGCGAGCTGAACCTCGCCGGCGTGGACAAGCAGAACTGGATCAACAACCACTTCCGCTACACCCACGGCTTCGGCGTGGTCGCCGCCAAGGGCACCGAGGTCGACTCCGAGGGCCGCCCGGTCTTCACCGAGTCCAACCTGCCCTCCAAGGGCGACCTCGGCACGTACGAACAGCGGATCTACTACGGCGAGAAGACCAGCACCTACTCCATCGTCGGCGGTCCCCAGAAGGAGATCGACTACTCCGACGACAGCGGTGAGAAGACCACCAGCTACAAGGGCGACGGCGGGGTCAATCTCTCCAACCCGGTCAACCGGGCCGCGTACGCGGTGGCGTTCAACGAGCCGCAGATCCTGTACTCGGGCGCGATCGGCGACGGTTCGCGCATCCTGTACAACCGCACGCCCAAGGACCGCGTCGAGGCCGTCGCGCCCTGGCTGACCATCGACGGCGACGCCTACCCGGCGGTGGTGGACGGCCGTATCCAGTGGATCGTGGACGCCTACACGACCACCAACGGCTATCCGTACGCCTCCCGCACCACGCTCGGCGACACCACGGCCGACTCGCTGACCGCGGCCAACGACAACCGCGCGGTGGTCGCCCAGCAGAACCAGGTCAACTACATCCGCAACTCGGTGAAGGCGACCGTCGACGCGTACACCGGCGACGTCAAGCTCTACCAGTGGGACACCCAGGACCCGGTCCTGAAGACCTGGATGAAGGCGTTCCCGGACACGGTGCAGCCCAAGGCGGAGATCTCCGACGCCCTGATGGCCCATCTGCGCTACCCGCAGGACCTGTTCAAGGTCCAGCGCGAGCTGCTCAGCCGCTACCACGTCGACGACGCGGAGACGTTCCTCAGCGGCAGCGAGGTGTGGCAGGTGCCGGAGGACCCGACCAACAAGTCGGGCGACGCGGTGCCGCCGTACTACCTGAGCATGAAGATGCCCGACCAGGACCAGCAGGCGTTCTCGCTGACGACCACGTTCACGCCCAACGGGCGGGACAACCTCAGCGCGTTCATGGCGGTCGACGCCGAGGCCGGCACCAGCGGTTACGGCAAGATCAGAATCCTGAAACTGCCGACGAGCACGACCGTCGACGGTCCCAAACAGGTGCAGAGCCAGTTCAACTCCGAACAGGACATCGCCGAGTCCATCAGGCTGCTCAGAGGCGGCGACTCCGAAGTGGAGTACGGCAACCTGCTGACGGTGCCGCTGGACGGCGGACTGCTCTACGTGGAGCCGGTCTACGTACGCGGCGGCGGCCTCAAGTACCCGCTGCTGCGCAAGGTGCTGGTGACCTACGGAGGCCAGACCGCCTTCGAGGACACCCTGGAGGAGGCGCTCGACAAGGTCTTCGGTGAGGGAGGCACGACGACCGAGCCGCCGGACGAGGGCGATGACAGCACCGATCCGCCGCCGACGTCGAGCGACCCCACGGTCCAGGAGGCGCTGAACGACGCCCAGGAAGCCTTCGAGGCCGGTCAGAAGGCCCTGAAGGAGAACGACTGGACGGCGTACGGCGAGGCCCAGAAGGACCTGGAGGACGCGCTGACCCGGGCCGAGGATGCCCAGGCCGAGGCCGACAAGAGCGGCAGCGGAAGCGGCGGTGGCAAGAACGGGGACGAGGACAAGACCAGTCCGTCCCCGACCGCGAGCGACACCGCTTCCGCGGACAGCGGCTGACCGGCCGCTGGTCGGGCTCCCTCCCGCGCCGTGATAGGTTGAGAACACAACGGCGCGGGGTGGAGCAGCTCGGTAGCTCGCTGGGCTCATAACCCAGAGGTCGCAGGTTCAAATCCTGTCCCCGCTACTGACGACGAAGGCCCGGATCCCATCAGGGATCCGGGCCTTCGTCATGTGCGGACGCAGGTGGACGCAGATCGACACAGGCGGACGCGGGTGACGGTCCCGGTGACGGCCGTGTCTGCGGCGGGAGTTGAGCGATATGTGTTTGACTTGTCTCTCTGTGGGCATGTCGACAAAACGCTGAAGTGACCTCACTGACTGCGGTATACCGGGTGTACGCAGGTTGCAGGTGGTGCGACGATGGACGTTATGGGGGACATGGCAACTCTGTTCGAGACGGGGCGATTTGCGCAGTCTTCCGGTCCCGATGGGGTCCGGGACGAGACCGTTGAGGCCGCCGACGAGGCGGCCGAAGAAGTGCGCCGGCGGTTCGCCGCCGAGGCCGGCGATGTCGAAGCGATGAGCGTTCTGGGGTCCATGCTGCTGCGCCGCGGTGATCTCGACGGGGCCGAGCCGCACCTGCGGGCCGCCACCGCGGCCGGTGACCGCGCCGCCGCCAACAACCTGGGCGTCCTGCTGCACCAGCGCGGGTACGCCGACGAGGCCGCCGGGTGGTGGCGGATCGCCGCCGTCGCCGGATCCGCCGCGGCGGCGCACGCGCTGGGCCGCCACTTCCGCGAGCGCGGCGACGAGCCCGCCGCGGAGTACTGGCTGCGCCAGTCCGCCGAACAGGGGCACGTCCTCGGCGCCTACGCCCTCGCCGACCTGCTGGAACACCGCGGCGACACCGCGACCGAGCGCTGGATGCGGGTGGCCGCCGAGCGGGGGCACCGGGAGGCCGCGTACCGGCTGGCCCGGACGCTGGACCGGCGGAGCACCGAGGGGCCCGGGGGCGAGGACGCCGAGCGGGCGGCCGAGGAGGCCGAGCAGTGGTACCGGCAGGCGGCGGCCCGCGGGCACCGGCGGGCCGCGCTGCACCTCGGAACGATCCTGGAGCGGCGGGGCGAGCTGAAGGAGGCCGGGCGCTGGTACCTGACCGCCGCCAAGGACGGAGAGGCGCGCGCCGCCTGCGCGCTGGGCTTCCTGCTGCGCGACGCCGGGGACACCGAGAGCGCCGCCGTGTGGTGGCTGCGGGCCGCCCAGGAGGGCGACGGCAACGCGGCCAACGCGCTGGGCGCGCTGCACGCCGAGCGGGGCGAGCCGCAGACCGCCGAGCGCTGGTACCGGGCGGCGCTGGACGCGGGCGACGACAACGGCGCGTACAACCTCGGGCTGCTCTGCGCCGAGCAGGGCCGCACCCAGCAGGCCGAGCAGTGGTACCGGCGTGCGGCCTACGCCGGACACCGGGAGGCCGCCAACGCGCTGGCCATTCTGCTGCTCCAGGGCGGCGACCGGACCGGGGCCGAGCCCTGGTTCTCCAAGGCCGCCGAGGCCGGCAGCGTCGACGCCGCCTTCAACCTCGGCATCCTGTACGCCGGACGCGGGGCGGACCAGGAGGCGCTGCGCTGGTACGAGCGGGCCGCCTCCGCCGGGCACGCCGAGGCCGCGCTCCAGGTCGGGATGGCCCGGCTGCGGGACGGGGACGAGCAGGAGGCCGAGCGGCACCTGCGGTGCGCGGCCGGGGGCGGCAGCGCGGAGGCCGCGTACCGGCTGGCCACGCTGCTCGACGCGCGCCGGCCGCCGGAGCCCGCGCACGAACTGGGCGAGCCGGCGCACGAGAAGACCGAGTGCGAGGAGTGGTACGAGCGGGCGGCCGGCCAGGGCCACCGCCGGGCCCAGGTCCGGGTCGGGATGCTGGCCGCGGCGCGCGGCGACGTCGCGGAGGCCGCCCGCTGGTACCGGGCGGCGGCCGAGGCGGGCTCCCGCAACGGCGCCTTCAACCTCGGGCTGCTGCTGGCCCGCGAGGGCAGCGAGCCGGAGGCGGCCCTGTGGTGGACCCGGGCGGCCGACGCGGGCCACGGCCGGGCGGCGCTGCGTCTCGCCCTGGTCTACGCCCGCCGCGGGGAACTCTCCGAGGGCCAGCGCTGGGCCGACCGCGCGGTCACCCTGGGCCCCCGCGAGGTCGCCCAGCGGGCGGCACGGCTGCGGGACGCGCTGCGGGAGGAGCTGTCGGCGTGAGGCCGGGGGCCTGTGGTGTGCGTGAGCAGTGGGACGTAGGGGTGAGGGACGGGGCGCGGGGCGTGAGGCGGGTGCGCGGTGAGGCGCGGGGCGTGAGGCGGGTGCGCGGTGAGGCGCGGGGCGTGAGGCAGGCGCGCGGTGAGACGTCAGGCGCGGGCCTGTACGCCGTCCGCGTCCACGCCACCCGATTTGCTTCCGTCCGCGACCTTGACGTAACGTTGCATTCATCGCCGCGGGGTGGAGCAGCTCGGTAGCTCGCTGGGCTCATAACCCAGAGGTCGCAGGTTCAAATCCTGTCCCCGCTACTGGTGGTCGAGGGCCGGAATCCGAAAGGGTTCCGGCCCTCGGCGCGTTCCCCGCCCCAGACCGGGCGTACGGACGTGAAAAACCCCGGCACCCCACAGGTGCCGGGGGAAAGCGGACGGTCAGGCCGCCGCGCAGTTGGGGCAGATGCCGCGGTAGGTCACCTCGACGTCCGACACCGTGAAGCCGAAGCGCTCCGAGTCGGGGAGGTCGGCCAGCGGGTTGCCCGCCGGGTGGACGTCGCGTATGGCGCCGCACTGGGCGCAGACCAGGTGGTGGTGGGGCTGGTGGGCGTTCGGGTCGTAGCGCTTGGCGCGTTTGTCCGTCGCGACTTCCAGCACCTCGCCGAGCGTGACCAGCTCGCCCAGGGTGTTGTACACGGTGGCCCTGGAGATCTCCGGGAGCTTCGCGACGGCACGGGCGTGCACCTCGTCGGCCGTCAGGTGGACGTGCTCGCCGTCCAGGACCTCGGCCACCACGCGCCGCTGGGCGGTCATACGCCATCCGCGTCCGCGCAGCCGTTCCAGTAGGTCACTCATGCGAACCAGCCTAACAGCCAGGGGGACAAGATCCCGAACCAGTGTGACTTTGGAGTCTTACTTGACTTAGACATTGTCCATTGTAGGATCGGCAACGGCTTCGGCCAAGGGACAGGAACAGCAAGAATGGCCAGGAGGCCCACGTGACTCAGGGACCGCTTACTACGGAGGCCGGCGCTCCGGTCGCCGACAACCAGAACAGCGAGACGGCCGGTGTCGGTGGCCCGGTGCTCGTCCAGGACCAGCTCCTTCTGGAGAAGCTGGCCCACTTCAACCGCGAGCGCATCCCGGAGCGTGTCGTGCACGCCCGTGGCGCCGGTGCCTACGGCACCTTCAAGGTCACCGCGGACGTCACCAAGTACACCCGTGCCGCCTTCCTCTCCGAGGTCGGCAAGGAGACGGAGGTCTTCCTCCGCTTCTCCACCGTGGCCGGCAACCTGGGTGCGGCGGACGCGGTGCGCGACCCGCGCGGCTTCGCGGTGAAGTTCTACACCGAAGAGGGCAACTACGACCTCGTCGGCAACAACACCCCGGTCTTCTTCATCCGGGACGCGATCAAGTTCCCCGACTTCATCCACACCCAGAAGCGCGACCCGTACACGGGCTCGCAGGAGGCGGACAACGTCTTCGACTTCTGGGGTCTGAGCCCGGAGAGCACCCACCAGGTGACCTGGCTGTTCGGCGACCGCGGCATCCCCGCCTCGTACCGCCACATGGACGGCTTCGGTTCGCACACCTACCAGTGGAACAACGAGGCCGGCGAGGCCTTCTGGGTCAAGTACCACTTCAAGACGGACCAGGGCATCAAGAACCTGACCGCCGAGGAGGCCGAGGTCCTCGCGGGCAAGGACCCCGACTCGCACCAGCGCGACCTGCGCGAGGCGATCGAGCGCGGTGACTTCCCGTCCTGGACCGTCGGCGTGCAGATCATGCCGGTGGCCGAGGCGGCGACCTACCGCTTCAACCCGTTCGACCTGACCAAGGTGTGGCCGCACGCGGACTACCCGATCGTCTGGTTCGGCAAGATGGAGCTCAACCGCAACCCGGAGAACATCTTCGCCGAGGTCGAGCAGTCGATCTTCTCCCCGGCGCACTTCGTGCCCGGCATCGGTCCGTCCCCGGACAAGATGCTCCAGGGCCGCCTCTTCGCCTACGGCGACGCCCACCGCTACCGCGTCGGCATCAACGCCGACCACCTGCCGGTGAACCGCCCGCACGCCACCGAGGCGCGCACCCACTCCCGTGACGGCTACCTGTACGACGGCCGCCACAAGGGCGCGAAGAACTACGAGCCGAACAGCTTCGGCGGCCCGTTCCAGACGGGCCGCGCGCTGTGGCAGGGCGTGCAGGTCACCGGTGTCACCGGCGAGACCGTGACCCCGGTGCACGCCGAGGACAACGACTTCGTCCAGGCGGGCAACCTGTACCGCCTGATGTCGGAGGACGAGAAGGAGCGCCTGGTCAAGAACCTGGCGAACGCCATCTCCGGGGTCACGCGCGACGACATCGCCGAGCGCGCGATCAACAACTTCCGTCAGGCGGACGAGGACTTCGGCAAGCGGCTGGAGGCCGCGGTCCAGGCCCTGCGCGGCTGACAGCACTGGACCGCTTGTCGTAGCGGCGGGCCGGAACCCCTGCGGGGGGTCCGGCCCGTTTCGTCGTCTCAGGCGGGTACGCGGGCCGGTGTCCAGCAGCGGATGATGTCGCGGACCGAGACGATGCCGGCCGGCTCGCCGCGGTCCAGGACGATGAGGTGGCGGAGGCCGCCGCGCGTCATCGCCAGTGCCGCCTCCTCCAGCGTCCAGGACGGCGCGGCGAACACGACGTCGCCGGTGGTGTGGGCGTGGGTGCGCTCGGCGTCCGGGTCCTGGCCCCGGCCGACGGAGTTGAGGATGTCGCGCTCGGTGAGGATGCCGATGCCCTCGGCGTGGGGGTCGTGGACGACGGCCGCGCCCACGCGCCGGGCGGCCATCAGGGCGGCGGCCTGGCGCAGCGTGTGGTCGGGGCCGATGGTGAGGACGACCGTGCTCATGGCGTCGCGGACGAGCATGGGCGGAGCCACCTCCTGGTGAGCCACTCCTCGTGCACCCATGAGACAGTTCATGGATTCACAAGTTCACAATGGGGGGACCCTCAGAGTGGCAGGTAAAGCGAAGGCAAACAAGGGTGCGGTCCCTCTCCTGCTGCCGCCCCAGCTTCCGCCCCTCGGTCAGTGCCGGCCCTCCAAGTGGCGCAGCAGCTCGTCGTGGAGCAGTCCGTTGGACGCCGCCGCGTTGCCGCTGTGCGGCCCCGGGCGGCCGTCGAGGCCGGTGAAGGTGCCGCCGGCCTCGGTGACGACGATCGCGGGGGCGGCCATGTCCCACAGGGACAGCTCCGGCTCCGCGCACAGGTCGACCGCCCCTTCCGCGACCATCATGTACGGCCAGAAGTCCCCGTACGCGCGCGTGCGCCACACCTTGCGGGTCAGGTCCAGGAAGCCGTCGAGGCGGCCCTGCTCCTCCCAGCCGCTGAGCGAGGAGTACGCGAAGGAGGCGTCGGAGAGCCCGGACACCTTGGAGACGTGCAGCCGGGTGGCCGAGGTCAGGCTGCGGCCGGTGAAGGCGCCGTGGTCCTTCACCGCCCACCAGCGGCGGCCCAGGGCGGGCGCGGAGACGACGCCGACGACGGGCTGGTAGCCGCCCTCACCCGCCTCCATCAGGGAGATCAGCGTGGCCCAGACCGGGACGCCGCGGACGTAGTTCTTGGTGCCGTCGATCGGGTCGATCACCCAGCGGCGGGGACCGGTGCCCTCCACGCCGTACTCCTCGCCGAGCACCGCGTCCCGCGGGCGGGCCCGCTGGAGGTGGCCGCGCAGCAGCTCCTCGGCGGCCTTGTCCGCCTCGCTGACCGGCGTCATGTCCGGCTTGGTCTCGACCTTGAGGTCGAGGGCCTTGAAGCGGTCCATGGTCGTCGCGTCGGCGGCGTCCGCGAGGACGTGGGCCAGGCGGAGGTCGTCCAGGTAGTCGGGCATGCGGCAACCGTATCGGCCGGGGGCCGGAACGGGCCAACAGGGCCGCCGGTCCACCGGGTGCGCCCGGGGCGTCCCGAGGACGGGTGCGCGGACCCTTGACAGTGCCCGGGGCCGCGTCGAACCTGTGCCGCAGAGCCGCTCGCTCCTGGGGAGGCGACGATGCCCGCAGCGCGGGAGTCCCTGCTCGACGCCGCCGGCGCGGCGCTGGCCCGCCGGCCCTGGTCCGCGGTGCGCATGGTGGACGTGGCCGCCTCGGCCGGGGTGTCCCGGCAGACGCTGTACAACGAGTTCGGCGGCAAGGAGGGGCTCGCGCGGGCGCTGGTGCGCAGGGAGGCGGACGGCTTCCTGGCCGGGGTGGACCGTGCCCTCGCCTGCCCCGGCGGCCCCGACGCGCGGCTCACCGCCGCCGCCGAGTGGACCACCGCGGCCGCCCGCCGCAACGCGCTGGTACGGGCCCTGCTCACCGGCTGCTGGGAGGCGCGGCTGCCGTCGCCGGCGCCGGCTGCGGTGGCCTCCACCGCCCCGGCCCCGGCCCAGCGCCGGGCGGACGGGCCGCTGCCCTCGCCCGGTGACCTCGTGGCGCTGGTGCGCGACCGCGCGGCGGCGACCCTGGCCGGGAGCACCCCCGCGAAGGCTCGGACGGACGCCGCCGACCTGTCCCGGGTCTGCGAACTCGTCGTCCGGCTCGCCCTGTCCTGCGTCACCGCGCCGCCGGCCGAGGGCCAGGTGGCCGACCTCGTACGGATGGCGCTGCCGCGGCGGTTGACGGTGTGACGGCCCGCCGGGAGCAGAGGGTCAGTGCGAGGAACCCGACAGCTGGAGTCCGATGACGCCGAGGATGACCAGGCTGATCGAGACGATCTTCAGGGTCGACACCAGGTCGCCGAGGAAGACCATGCCGTAGATCGCGGTGCCCGCCGCGCCGATGCCGGTCCACACGGCGTAGGCGGGGCCGACGTCGAGCTTCTTCAGGGAGAGGGTCAGCAGGCCGAAGCTGCCCAGCGCGAAGGCGGCGAAGGCGATGGTCGGCCACAGTCGTGTGAAGCCGTGGGACAGCTTCAGACACACGGCGAACCCGGTCTCCAGCAACCCGGCCACTATGACCAGCAGCCACGCCATGTGTCGTCCTCCACTAGTCCCCGTCGTCCCGTGGTCCCAGGTACCGTGACCGCTTTGTCCGTGCTTGGTTCCGGCTTGGGTGCGATTATGCACTTACCTGCACCACGCCCCCGCAAACAACGCGAAGGTCAGTCGCCTTCCTTCCGCTCCCGCGTGGCGAGCAGCCGGCGCAGCGAGTACAGCCGCGCCGGGTCCGCGTGGCCCTCGGCCACCCAGGCGTCCAGGGCGCAGTCGGGCTCGTCGTGACTGCACGCGCGCGGGCAGCCCTCCGTCCCCGGCTCCAGGTCCGGGAAGGCGTGGATCACGCGCGACGGGTCGACGTGGTTCAGCCCGAACGACCGTACGCCCGGGGTATCGACGACCCAGCTGTCGGGGGCCGCGAGCGGCAGCGCCAGTGCCGAGGTGGTGGTGTGCCGGCCGCGTCCGGTCACCGCGTTCACATGGCCCGTGGAGCGCCGCCGGTCGTCCGGTACCAGCGCGTTGACCAGCGTGGTCTTGCCGACGCCGGAGTGGCCGACGAACGCGGTGATCTTGCCGGTGAGATGGTCGCGGACCCGGTCGGCGGCGTCGCCGGCGGCCAGTTCCTCGCGGCTGGTGACCACGTAGGGGATGTCCAGGGCGCCGTACAGCTCCAGCAGGTCGTCCGGCGGGGCCAGGTCCGACTTGGTCAGCACCAGGAGCGGGGTGAGACCGCCGTCGAACGCCGCGACCAGGCAGCGGTCGATGAGGCGGGGGCGGGGCTCGGGGTCGGCGAGGGCGGTGACGATGGCGAGCTGGTCGGCGTTGGCGACCACCACCCGCTCGAAGGGGTCGTCGTCGTCCGCGGTGCGGCGCAGCACCGAGGTGCGCTCCTCGATGCGGACGATGCGGGCCAGGGTGTCCTTGGCTCCGGACATGTCGCCGACCAGGGCGACCCGGTCGCCGACGACCGCCGCCTTGCGGCCCAGTTCACGGGCCTTCATCGCCATGACCGTGCGGCCCTCGACGAGGCAGGTCAGCCGCCCCCGGTCGACGGTGAGGACCATGCCCTCGGCGGCGTCCTCGTGCTTGGGGCGGATGTTGGTCCTGGGCCGGGTGTTGCGTCGGCCCGGCCGGGTGCGGATGTCGTCCTCGTCGGTGTGCTTGCCGTAACGGCGCATGGCTTGTCCCGCGTCCCTTACGCCCCGAGCATCCCGGTCCACAGGTCGGGGAAGTCCGGCAGGGTCTTCGCCGTCGTCGCCACGTTCTCGATCACCACGTCCTTCACCGCCAGGCCGAGGATCGCGCCGGCGGTGGCCATGCGGTGGTCCTCGTAGGTGTGGAAGGTCCCGCCGTGCAGCGGGCGCGGGCGGATGTGCAGGCCGTCGGCGGTCTCGGTGACGTCGCCGCCCAGCTCGTTGATCTCCTTGGTGAGCGCGGCCAGCCGGTCCGTCTCGTGCAGGCGCAGGTGGGCGACGCCGCGCAGGGTCGAGGGGGAGTCGGCGAGGGCGGCGACGGCCGCGATGCCCGGGGTCAGCTCGCCGACCTCGGAGAGGTCCACGTCGATGCCGTGCACGGCACCCGATCCGGTGAAGACCAGGCCGTAGTCGGTCAGTTCGCAGGAACCGCCCATCTCGGTGAAGATCTCCCGCAGCCGGTCGCCGGGCTGGGTGGTACGGGCCGGCCAGTCCGGGATCGTGACCTTGCCGCCGGTCACCAGCGCCGCCGCGAGGAACGGCTGGGCGTTGGACAGGTCGGGCTCGACGGTCAGGTCCCGGCCGAGCAGCGCGCCCGGCGTCACCCGCCACACGTTCGGCTCGCCGCCCGACTCGGGGGTGTCGACCTGGGCGCCGACCGAGCGCAGCATGTCGACGGTCATCCGGATGTGCGGCATCGAGGGCAGCGCGGAGCCCGTGTGCCGGACCTCGACGCCCTGGTTGAACCGGGGGCCGGAGAGCAGCAGGGCGCTGACGAACTGCGACGACGAGGAGGCGTCGATCGCCACCGGGCCGCCCTCCAGGGCACCGCTGCCGTGCACGGTCAGCGGCAGCGCGCCGCGGCCGTCGTCGTCGATGCGGGCGCCGAGGGCGCGCAGCGCGTCGATCACGCCGTGCAGCGGACGCTCGTAGGACCGCGGGTCGCCGTCGAAGCGGACCGGGCCGTCGGCGAGGGTGGCGACGGGAGGCAGGAACCGCATGACCGTGCCGGCGTTGCCGACGTCGACGGTGGCCGGGCCGCGCAGGCCCGCCGGGATGACCCGCCAGAACTCGCCGGTGCCGTCCGGTCCGACGCCCTCCTCGATGCCCACGCCCAGCTCGCGCAGCGCGCCCGCCATCAGCAGGGTGTCCCGGGAGCGCAGCGGGCGGCGCAGCCAGCCGGGCTCGGAGGCGAGGGCGGCGAGCACCAGGGCGCGGTTGGTGACCGATTTGGACCCGGGCACGTGGACGGTCGCGTCGACGGCTCCGCTCGCGTGCGGGGCGGGCCAGAGGGCGGTGTGCGCGGGGTTCAGCGTCATGGGGCCCACTTTAGTGGCTGAGAGCGATCGGAGATCTTGATCAAAAGTGGCGAAACCAGACCGAAACACCGTCATGGTACGTGCCATGCATATATGCATCCGGTCTCACCGCGTCAGGCACGTCAGGCACCGTCTCACAGCTCCAGCAGCCAGCGGCCCCCGCCGAGCAGCGAGCACAGCGACACCATATGGAACAGGAAGAACCACACCCCGGCCGGGGCGTGCGTGAGCCGGGCCAGCTGGTCCGCGTCCGAGTCCCCGGCGCCGCCCCGGGACCGCTTCGCCTGGAGTTCGAATGCCGGGCGCACCCCGCCGAGCAGCAGGAACCACACCACCGCGTACGCGAACGCCGCCTGCACCTGTGGACCGGCCAGCCACGACACCACGACGAACAGACCGCCGGTGAGGACCACGGTCAGCGCCCCGTAGGCGTTGCGGATCATCACCAGCAGGGCCAGCAGCAGCGCGGTCGCCAGCCACAGCAGCAGCGTGACGCGCCCCGCGCCCAGCAGCGCGGCGCCGCCCAGGCCCAGCAGCGGGGGAGCGGTGTAGCCGGACGCCGCGGTGAGGATCATGCCGAGCCCGGTCGGCTTGCCGCGGCTGACGGTGAGGCCGCTGGTGTCCGAGTGCAGGCGGATGCCGGTGAGCTGCCGGCCGGTGAGCAGCGCCACCAGCCCGTGCCCGCCCTCGTGCGCGATGGTGATGGCGTTGCGCGCTATCCGCCACGGCCGGTGCGGCACGACGACCACCAGCGCGGCGACCAGGGTGGCGATCACCACCCACAGGTCGGGGTCGGGCTGGGTACCGGTGATCTCGTCCCAGAGCGAGGTGGCTGTGGTGCTGTCCATGTGCGGTGAGGGCCCCTCCGGTCCGGCGGAATCTGGCAGTGTTGCACGTATGTGCGGACGGTATCTGAGACGCTGACGTAGCAGCGATCGTTCCTGACGGCAAACATGCAGGTCACGGCCTTAAAGCCCCGGATCGCTCCGGGGCTCTTGCTTTACCCGTGCTGACTGGGTGCTGACCTGGAGACACCTGTGATCACCCCGGGAAACCTGTCCTGTGCTGGGTCGGTGCTGGTTACCTCATGCTGTCCCGGTTCGGGCGTCGCGTTGTCGTGGGGTCGATCACTGCGTCTGTGCAGCGGACCGTCGTCGCGGACGTATCGCGCCACGCCGCTGGTGTCGGGAGAGCGTGTCCCACTCTGTGAGCGCGAGGGTCGTGGGAATGCTGGCGCGCCCTTGTGGGGTAGACGTGGCTGCTCGCACCGGGCCGTCTCCTTCGATGCTTGCTCGGCCTCGGTGCCCTGGTCATGCAGAGAATTTCTCTGATCTCCCGTGTGTAACGCGCTTTAAAGTGTTCTTCTCCGACGTTCGCTGGAAAGGGGGAATCGGAGTTGAATGTCTTGCCTGGCTGGCAGACGCTGTTGCACGGTTCGGTTACGGGGGTTGGTGGAATATCGGGGGCTGGGTGTGCAGGGGGAATATCACCCTCTGGCTGTGGCCGAGATGGCGGAGCGTGCGCCTGAGGGTGAGTGAGGCCACGGTGCAGAACAGGTGCCAGGTACGGCGCTTGCTGGCGCAGAGAGCCGCTCGGCGGTTGTGTTTCAGGCAGCGATGAGACGACATGT
Organism: Streptomyces sp. NPDC090994; assembly: GCF_044768905.1. Lineage (NCBI taxonomy): Bacteria > Bacillati > Actinomycetota > Actinomycetes > Kitasatosporales > Streptomycetaceae > Streptomyces > Streptomyces sp. NPDC090994. Next base: position 153,152 of record NZ_JBIVWS010000001.1, on the reverse strand, counting down.
CTCGAATTCCGGTGCGAGTGGAACCGGGGAGGGGGCTTGAGTGGCGAGTGTCTTTCAGAAATGCAAGCGGGATGTCCGGGATCGGAACTATCCCTGCGAGCGTTCAAGATGCGGTCATGGGTGGACGGTGCGGTATCGGGAGCCGGGCGGCAGGCGGGGTCGGCAACGGGAGAAGTCGTTTCCGCGAAGGGTGGGTCCGGACGGCGCGGACGCTTTCGCCGTCAATGTTGAGAACCATAAGAAGGCGGGTGCCGTCGCGGAGGTGGATCCTGCGCGCGGATTTTTGGCCTTGCAGGTCTGGGCGCAGGAGTGGCTCGACGGGCGGGCCATCGGTGAGTCGACACGCCGCAACTATGAGGGGTTCGTTCGCAACCATCTCGTGCCGCGTCTAGGCCGGAGGACACTGGCCGGACTGACGCGGCGCGATTTTGAGAAGTTCGCCAAGGACATCCATGGTTCCGGTACGGGGCTGGCGGCCTCCACGGTCAAGGTCCGCATGATGATGGTGGCCGCCATGCTGGAGGCGGCCGTCGTCGACAAACGCATCCCGGACAATCCGGCACGGGGCGTGCGGATGCCCCGAGCGGCTGCGCCGGCAGTGGATGGGGACGAGATCCCGACGCCGGGTGAGGTCGATCTGATCGCCGCGCACATCGCGCCGCAGTATCGGCTCACCATCTACCTCCAGTCGGGTACCGGCCAACGTCCCAGCGAAGCCCTGGCCTTTTCCGTCGAGAGTCGGCGGCCCGGCTTCGTCAGGATCCGCTGGCAGGTCAGTGCTCAGGCCCACCGGGCGGATTGCCGTGCGGTATTCGTGCCCCTGAAGTACCGGAGTGAGGGCGAGTACAGGGACGTTCCGACCGCCCCTTTCGTCGATCAGGAGATCGACGCTCACCTGTCGAGGTGGGAACCGGTGCCGGTGGTCTTCACGGGGCGCAGGGGGAAACGGCGGCGGCTTGATGTCTTCTTCGCCCCGCGTCCGCGCGGCAAGGGCGCGATGCCTACTGCCTGTACCTATGGCTACCACTTCAAGAAGGCATGCCGGTCGGCCGGGCTGGTTGATGCGGACGGTGAGGCGAAGTACACGCCTGGCAGTTTGAGGCATTTCTTCGCCTCGACCGCGCTGGCCCACGGGGTCCCGATCCACGAGGTCTCGCGCTGGATGGGCCATCGATCGGTCAAAACCACGATCGACATTTACGGACACCTTGTGCCTCGCGCCTGGCATCGCTGCCGGGCGACCCTGCAGGACGCCATGCGGCCCGGGCCCCTCGGCGCAGCGGGGCAGTCACCCGACGGAACAGCCGGCTGTCTGCCCGCAAGCCGTACAGGCGCTGACACCCTCGACGCTGCCTTGTCCCGGTCCGGCTGATTCTGCGCTGACCCGATGGCCGGTGGGATGCGTTTCGCAGGCGGGCGGTTGTGATGAACGTGCGGCGTTGGTCCAATCGGTGAGACTGGCCAGAGGGGTTGTCGGCGGCGGCTGAAACGCTTTGGGCCGTCGCCGAGACAGCGAGCGCGTCCAGTGAAGCGCTTAGCGCGGACCACCATGCATCTGGGAGACGAGGGTCTTCGATCACAAGAGCGGCTTGCCCGACCGGCGCGGCGTTGACCAGTTCCATCTCATCCGCTCGCCAGATCACTCGTTCACTCGGCTCGCATCATGCGAACCCTGCGTGCCACGAAGGCATGGCGACCCCGCTGAGGTCGGCAGCGATTTCGGGTCTATTCCACCCTTGGGCGCCGATCCGGCCGAACCCCCGCAGTTCGGTGCGGACCCAGGTATCCCGGTCCGTTCGTGCCCCCATGGTCCGGCGCTTGCGCACCACCGTTTCCCGGTCGAGACGCACCTGCAGCGACCGCTCCACACGGTCCAGCAGTCCGCTGAGCGATTCCCGGCGTAGATCAGCAGCACGAGGTACAGGCAGCGTCATGTGCGGGACCGTAGCAAGCACGCGGGGCCGGATCTCAAAATCGATCCCGCCGGCCTCGTCGACTTAATTACCGGGCTACTTGCCGACGGCGTGCCCAAGTGCCCCATCACCTTGAGCTGAAGCGATCGGCATACCTCTTCGGAGAATCCGGGCTACCGTGCCTGGAAGCCGCGCCTTCCTATCCGCTTGAGGCGTGGCCCGGGCGAACTCTTCGGCGTCCGTCGTCACCTGGACGACCCGCCACGCCTGCAATCGTGGCGAAGAGCAGCGTCACCCGAGGTCAGCTGGGGAGTGTGACTCCCCGTAAGCCGGTCACCGGATCGAGTGTCAGTTAAGGTTCGGTGCTGTCGCATGCTGGCCTGTCCGTGGAATCTGGGGACGCCGATGACACAGCAGCTGTGGAGCAGCCAGAGGCATCAGACCGCGATCGGCCGAATCGGCCTCTCGCTGCCGGCCCGTCGCGCCGTTGGCGACCTTCAGCTGGAACCCGACACGGGAGTGCTGGACTACGGGTGTGGACGTGGCGGCGATGTGCGGGCATTGCAGAACCTCGGCTTCGATGTCGAGGGGTGGGACCCGGTGCACTTTCCGGACGGGCGGCGTGAGTCGGCCGAGGTGGTCCTTCTGACCTATGTTCTGAACGTCATTGAGAATCCCGCCGAACGACGCGAGACGCTCCTACGGGCCTGGGACCTCGCCAAGTCGGTACTCGTGGTGTCCGCGCGATTGAGGTGGGAGCGCAACCAGATCAACGGCACCGAGTACGGCGACGGCATCCTCACCCAACGCCGCACCTTCCAGCACCTCTACGCCGCCGGCGAGCTGCGCGACTACGTCGAGGAAGCCACCGGTGTCCGCTGCGTGTCGGCGGCGCCCGGCATCGTTTACGCATTCAAGGACGATGCGGCCCGCCTGAGTTACCTAGCCCGCCAGGTCGCCCCCGAAGGGGGATGGCTGGCGTCCGAGGACACCGCCTCGGCGATCACCTCGGTCGTCGATCATCTCGAACAACGCGGCAGGATGCCTCAGCTGGAGGAAATGCCGCAGCCCATCATCAGCCTCCTCGGCCACCTGCGTCCCGCTGAGCTCAAACGCCTTGCCGAGCAGGAAGCCGACCCCGTGAAGGTCGAGCGGAGCGCCGAGCGTGGAGCCCTCGACACTCTGTTGTTCCTCGCGTTGGAGCTGTTTCATGGCCGAGGCCCGGTAACCAGTCTGCCCCTGCCGGTTCAACTGGACATCCGTGCCTTCTTCCCTTCGTACACCGAGGCGTGCCAGCGAGCGGATCGGCTGCTGTTCAAGCTGCGTGACGACGCATACGTCCGTCGGGCGATGAACGGATCGATCGCCGGCAAGTTCACTGCAACCGCCCTGTACGTGCACCGTCGTGCGCTTCACCGGATCCCGGCCGTGCTGCGACTGTACGAGCAGTGCGCGAGTATCGCTGCCGGCCGCCCTGGCGAGTGGTCCGTCGTCAAGCTCCGCCATCAGGGCCGAGGGGTCAGCTGGCTCGATTACCCCGAGTTCGACACGGATCCCCACCCGCGGATCGCGGCCTCGTACGCCGTCGACCTGACCCTCAAGTCCTCTTTCACTTCGTACGCAGATTCCACCAACCGTCCTCTGTTGCACCGTAAGCACGAATTCCTTGCTGAGGACGATCCCGACGCACCCAAGTACCGGAGGCTCACGGAGGCCGAGGTGCGCGCTGGCCTCTACGAGAGTCCGCACCTGATCGGCACGGAAGAGGGATGGAAGCGCGAACTCGTACGCTGCGAGCGGGAGTTGCGAGGCCACCGGCTTGTACGCCGCACCACCAGCACCTGAGCGTCGCACCGGCTTTCGGCACCGGAGCGATTGTCAGTGCCGTGTGCCACGCTCCACGCATGACCACTACCCGGATGGAGGGCCCCTGCCTGCCCTCGTACCGCACGCTGTCCACCCTCGCGCTGTCCGAGCCCGAGGACCACGTTCGTGAACTCACCGACTGGGTGGAGCACGCCTCCGCCGTCACGGCAGCCCCTGGGGCGCAGAACAGCTGGGACACGGCCTACAAGTGGCTGCGCCTCGCCCAGGGCCTGCGCACGGTGACGTTCGACATGTCCTACGACGACGGCGGCATGTGCTCGGCGGGCCTTGACTTCGATGCCGTCTGGACCGAGATGATGGAGGAGTGGCAGCAGCACCAGGTGCGCCTTGGCTACCTGCGCGCAGCGCTTGAAGGATGCGTCCGGCTGCTGCACCCGGACACCCCGGAGCTTGGACTGGCCGTCGAGGCCGCGGAACGGCGGCTGCACCACCACGGCGACGCATGGCCTGTGCACGCTCGCGCGGTCGCCGACCATCTGCGGACGCACATCCCGGACGAGATGCCAGGCGTCGGCACACCGGTGGCGGCAGCGGTGACCCAAGCGATTGCCCTGCACGAGATGGCCGTTCACGGTCGTGCTGCCGTCCCCGAGCCGGGCAGCGACGCGGACGCGAAGGTCTTTCCCACCGGGCACGCCGAGGTCTGCGCGGTGAAGGAAGCCTCCACGGTTCTGCTGCTGGGGATACAGATGCTGATGGCGGCAGCGGTGCAGGAGGACCGCGTCGCCGTCTTCGACGACAAGTACCTTCTCGACGGCATGTGGATTCCCGACTCCTCCGGCGGCAGCCGTTGGGTGGATGAAGAGATGCCCTACGGCGAGTACCTCTCAGTCCTCCACCTTCAGCCCGGCGAGCCGCCCGAGCTCTGATTTCCGCCACCAGCAGTGCCCTGCGGTGGCCATGTCGGCACCCCAGGGCTCACAAACGATGGGTGGGGCCCGAAGCATGGCTTCGGGCCCCACCCATCGCGGCTGCCTGGCACGTATCAGGTCATGCACCAGCCGGAGTCGCACGCCCCCTCATCCTCATCGACGTCACTTTCCCCCGGGTTCTGATCCGGGATGGCCTGGGTGAGCGGGATGCCGTACCTCGTGAGATACACGGCATCCCGCCCGAGTGTGGCCCGCCGATGGTTAATCGTCTCCTCCAGCCGGACCGACTGGGCGAACAACTCGGGCTCGTGCCGACGCTGGTGGCGCCAGGCGTCGACGGTGCGGAAGGGGCAGAAGAAGCAGGAGCTCTTGGGCGGTACCGGCAGGCCGGCCCCGGCGATGATGCGCTCGCAGTCGTCCCGGCGCAGCCCGAGGTCGAGGAGGGGGTACTCGATGACCTCGTGAGGTTCCCTCCGCCGACGGTTGGCGCGATGGATTTCGTCGACCGATATGCCGATACCGACCGCCGCCGGGGCCTCTGCGGTGGCGCCGTGCTCCCGAAGCCACCGCCCGACCACCTTGATCTTGAAGTCGGCGGTGCAGTTGCGGCGGCCAGGAGCGCCGTTGGCCATGCGGACGGGGATGGGGATCGACCGGGTGTCCGGCCGGTTCAGCCGCTGCATGAGCGTTTCCGTGGCCCCGTCGCGTCGGCGCCGCTTGAGTTCGTGGATGTCCAGTCCCGCACGTGCGGCGTACGGGATGGCGATCTCACGGACGTAGGCAAGGGTCGCGGGGTGCTCGCTGTCGTCGCCAACGTTGGCGAACAGGAAGGCGCGGAAATCGATCTCTTTGCGAGCTGCCAGCACGAGCAGGGCGGTGCTCTGGACACCGCCTCCGTAGGAAACGACCTTCATCCGAGGACGGTTGGGCTCACGGGTAGCGGCCGGGGAGATGGAGTCGGTGGGATCGGCGTGATGGGCTCCGGGGCTCTGCTGCAAGATCGACATATGAGAGACAGTATGGATACAGTGATCAAGAAGCAAGTGTTTCTCTCACTGCTGTCGGCGAACGCGGAGGTTGGTCACTGCTGCTGGCGTCCAAAGACCGGGGGCTAGGGCTGGGGCTTGATGGTGACGGAGTATCCCTGAGCCAGGACGGACGTCAGGAACTCGGCTGCGGCGCCATGGTCAGCGCTTGCGAACGTCTGAGCAGCAGGCGGTGGCTGTCGAGGTGGGCGCGCCGTCGGGGCCTTGAGTCTTCGACCACGAGGCTTCTGAGGAGCGCGCTGTCCTGCACGCAGTGCAGCGACTTCGGCAGCGACGATGGGTCGCTGCCGCTGTCGTGCGTCGTCCAGGATCGTCTCAAGGAGCCACAGCGGAGAACCGGAGAGGAGGAGATCGGCCTCGGCGATCCGCTGCCGGTTGCGCCACCGAGAGATGGCCTGCGCGTCCCGTCCCAGAACACGTGCTGCCTCCTGGATACCGACGACGACCGGGAGGTGCTCCTTGTCCTCCGGGTCGTAGCCGAGCGGGATACCAGCCTTATGCCGGGCGAGCCGTTCCCGGTCGACTTTGCGGTCGCCTTCGCCGTCAAGTCGCATGACCGTGCTCAGCAGCCAGTATGGATTGCCCGACGCGATCAGATCGGGCTCGTCGAGCTTGCCCTCCGTCCGCCACCGTTGGGACGTCTGCGGCTCCACGTGGAAGAGGAAGGCAATCTCGGCGTGCCCGAGGAGGAACGGGACGCGTACCTGTGCCATGAAACGGCCTTCCCCATCACCCTGTGCCCGTGTTCGTCGGCGACGTGCTGGCAGGCCACGCCGTGGCTGTGATCTTAGGCGTGCTCGATGCCGGGGCGCAGCTCCCATGAGCCCACCTCGGTGTAATAGCGGCCGAAGTGCTGTAGCCAGGCCGCGAGGGTCTCCGTCGTCCTGCGCGCCTGGTCCTCGGGGTCTCCTGTCCGTTCCACGATGGCCTTCTGGAGCTCGATGTTGCTGAGGCGCTCGCCGACGAGCAGCTTGTGGAGTTCTGGGATGGCGTGCAGCCGAGCTTCGACCGCCGCATTGAAGTCGTGCTCCGCCAAACCTGCCGGGACATCGAGCATGGCAAGGTCCTGGATGATGCCGGCCTCAACCGGCGAGGTGAATCGCGTTCGCCCGCTGTACAGCGCGAACACGTTCTCCGGGCGCCTCGTCTCCGGGTACCAGAGGGGGGCGGGTTCACCCTCGGCCGGAGGCGGGATGCGTTCCTCCTTCAGAAGTTCTGCCTGCTGCCGGACAAGGGCGGCCACCACGGGTGTTGCAGCTGTCGAGCGGGACTCGATCTGGCTGAGAACGCGCTGCACTTCGGGATGGGTGAGGGGTACATCCAGCAAGAGCTCCACGTTGGCGTTGGGGACTCGGCCGGTGGCCTTGCCGGTCAGGTTCGCGGATCCGACCAGGCATCGGTCGTCGGCGACGTAGATCTTGGCATGCAGCGACGGGCAGAGAGTGATCTTGACGCGTTCGTCCCGTTCCGCCGCCTCGATGATCTCGGGGTCGGAGACTCCGGCGGCTACTTCCGCCGGAGTCCAGCGCGTGACGCATTCGATCTTCTCCACCGAGGCCGGCACCGAGGCGAGGGTCTCCTCGAAGACGGTCTTCTTGATGAAGGGCGCCACAAGGGCGACTCGCGTCGTGGCACCCTTCATCAGGTCGGCTATCTGCTGCCAGACGTGGTCCGGCTGCGTCACTCGTCATCGCTCCCGTCTTCGATGAAGTCGCGGGCGTAGCGGCCCCAGTCGCGCCGGGCGTCCGAGATCCTGGCGCGGTCCCGCTTGTTGGGGATCTCGTCCTCCATGCGGGCCCAGGAGAAGACGAGGAGTTTGAAGGTGTCGGAGGCGCGGGCGAGACGTTGGCGGAGTTCGGTCTCGCTCGCGTCTTCGGGCACGTCTTCAAGGACGGTCATCAGCTCGCTGTGCAGCGGGTGTTCGGTGTTGAAGATCACCTGCAGCATGCCGGCCATGAGGTCGATGTTGAAGAACGCCGTGGAGTCCTGCGGGCTGGAGATCCAGCGAACACGCCAGTCTTTCTCCAGTGCCTCGTCGACCATGGACTGGGCGGTGTGCTCGTCGAGGTGATGCCGCTCGGTGAGCGCCGCGAACTGCTCCTGGCGCTTGTCCTTCTCGGTGGCCTCCTCTGCCAGGCGGTCGGTCGTTCCCGTATGACCGTCCTCCTGTCGGCGCTTCACCGCGTCCGTGGCCTTGGACGTGACGACGTCGTCGTGGCGCTTCTTGCCTCCCCGGTTGCCCAGCGTCTGCTGCCTCAGCTTCCGCCGCATTGCGGGCAGGAGGTTCTTCTCCAGGTAGACCGCGAGATCGATCAACGGAAGGCGCGGGTCGCCGAACTCGGCGATGCGGTCCTTGAACGCCTTGGGCGTCTCGTCCCCCTCGGCCTCGGCCGTCCAGTCGAAGTGGGCGAGAGACGAGAAGACCGTGGCGGTCTGCTTGTTGTTCGTGACGCCGAAGATGTCGTCGAGCTCCGGGGGGAATTCCACCTCGACGCCCCACCAGCGCTCGACGGGGTCGTACCCGATGGCCCACTTGGAATCGAGGTCAAGTTCGCGCCCCTGCCGGACCAGGGAAATCCCGATGTTCCGACGAGCATGCTGACCCCACGGCTGGAAACCGGGGTTCCCGTTGGGGTTCGCGTTGTCGGGCCACGGGTGACCTTCGACATCGGCGCGGCGGGCCTCGGGCCGGGCGATGGATGCCCGCACCTTCACGTTGTGCTTCGTCCCATCGACCGTGATCGGGAAGTAGGCGACCCCGGGTTCCTTCTCGTTGCCCATGTCGAAGGGCTCGAACATGGGCTTGTTCCCGAATGGGGGCGGCGTCCCCGTTGAGTCCATGAGGTACAGGGGGTCGTTGGGCTCGGCGAAGTACGCTCCGTTGTCTCCTTCGAGGACCTTTGCTTCGCGGACCGGCGCCATCTTGATCTCCACCCTGCCGTCGTGGAGGTAGTGCCGGTACACACGGCCGATCAGCTCGGCAGTGTTGCGCAGGGTGGCGCCGGCGCCGTGCCATTTGACCCGGTCAAGGTTTGACCAGACCACGAGGGTGCCGGTGGTTCCCAGCGGTGCCTCGCTGAGGTCGCTCCAGTACTCTGGCACGGGGTGGTGTACGGGACTGGGGACGTCGTCGAGTCCGCCGTTGATCTCCTCAAGATCGAGGTAGGTGTACATGGCGTTCGGGGCCCCATTGGTCCATGACCAGACCTCGACCTTGGTGCACTGGGACATGCTGGAGTTGGGCAGACCCATGCCAAAGCGTCCGATGCGGTTGCGGTCACCCCCGAGGCCGTCGCCGTACTTCAAGGCGCGCCGCAGGCGTTCGGCGTCCATCCCCCTGCCGTTGTCAAGGACAGCTATGGTGTCCACCCGGTGCCTCGTCTGCGTGGCGCCCTGCACTGGGCTCTCGCAGGCGAAGACCTGAACCAGAGTGGCTTCCGCGTCGATGCTGTTGTCGATCAGCTCGGCTAGCGCGTAGGCGGTGTTCTTGTAGCCGCTGTCGCGCATGGCCTTGACGGTCAGCGAAGGGCTGACGATCCGGTATTTGCTTCCCTCGCCGGTCACGCGGTCTCCCATACGTCTTCCCAATTGGTGAATGCCTCGGCCACGTCTCCGAACCCGGGCAGCTCCGGGTCGACGACGGTGACGATCTCGCAGGTGGTGGTTCCGCCGGCCTTGGGGCCGCGGATGACGCGGCCGACCATCTGGCTGTACAGGACCAGCGACTTGGTCGGTCGGGCGATGATGGCAGCACTGGCCGCCGGGGCATCGAAGCCTGTGGTCAGGACCCCGAAGTTGCACAGAATCATGGGGCGTCGGCCGGCGCCCTTGAAGCGTCTGATGGCGTCGTTCCGGTGCCGGGGAGAGGACTCGCCGGTGACGAAGTCGGCATCGAGGCCGAGCGCCGACAGGACGGCGGCGATCAGGCGGCAGTGGTCAACGGAGGCCGCGAATACCAGGATCCTGCGGTGCTGGCGTTCCAGTAGCTCCAGCACGGTCTGGACGACCTTGAGGTTCCACTGCTCGTCGCGGGCCAGCGACGCGATGATGTCCGACGGGATGTCGAAGGACTTCGCGAGCAGTTGCTGATCGCGCGCGGACAGATGCAGGCCGGCTTCGGAGGCGACGGTCTTCATGATGGGCTTGGCCAGGTAGCCCTGTTCGATGAGGGCGGTTACCGGGTTGCTGTATCCGTCGATCTGCAGCATGACCTTCTGGCGGGCGAAGAAGTCCGACAGTCGCTCATCTTGCGTGACGTCCGCCCAGGTTCGGCCGGGGGTGGCCGTCAGGCCCAGCAAGCTGGCATCGGGGCGGATGGTGAGGGCGTCCACCACTCGCTGGTAGGTCGGCGCGATGATCTGATGAGCCTCGTCGAAGACGGTGAGGGTGCTGCGCGATGCGAGTTTGCGGAGAAGCTCCGGATCGCTCTTGTCCGCGGAGACGGCCTTCTCCAGCCCCAGGATGACAAGGCCGTCTGTCAGCGCCTGCACATCGGTGGGCGCCTCGCCCCACATCCGGACGACCGTAATCGGACGGTCGCCGAGCTTGGACCACGCGCGCTCGAACTCCGCAGCCGCCTGTTCCAGCAGTTCCTGCCCACGCGCCAGCCAGACCACGAGGGTGGGCTCGTGCTGCCGCAGATGGTCGGCGATCAGGTTCATTCCGGTGCGGGTCTTGCCCACGCCTGTCGGCAGGTGAAGGACAACCCGCCGCGGTCCGTCGTACAGCAACTCTTTCACGCGTGCGGCTGCGCGCCGTTGGTGGGGGAACAGCCCGTACTCGGGTTCGGCGTCTTGCCGAAAAAGCGGGGGCAGCGCAGGCGCCCTGTCGACGCTGAAGCCGAAGAACTCCAGCAGTTGCCGCTGCTGCTCACTCGCCCACTTCAGACCGTTCAGGTAGAGAAGGGCATCGGTGCCCGCGCCGTCCGCTCCAAGACGTTGGGCAAGCTCTGTCTGCTTGTCGGCGGGCAGGAGCCGCAGCAGCTCCTCGCGGTCCGTGTGATCGGACACGAGCTTCTCGGCGTCCACCGTCACGGCGGCGACTGCTCGGAGCCGCTCATCGCTGGCGCTTCCGCCGTCGATGAGGTCGAGCAGAGCGCACATGTGCGTGCCGAGCCGCTCGCGGATGTACGGCAACGGAGCGCTGTCCAGCACGGCTTGGAAGGACAGGCCGGGCGACCACGCTGTCATCGATTCACCACCCCTGCGGAACAGGGGAGATTTCCCCTCGATGTCTGAATGGCCGTCAACACGCGGAGCCCCCGCCTCAGTTCTGTGCATGCAGAGCAGCCCGCAACTCTGAGTCGCCTCAGGGTTACAGTGCCTGATCACCATAAACCCACGCACTGACACTCGGGTCTCAGCGACTGATATTGGCAGCTCAGAGGTGTTGATGCGGGTGCGGCAGGCTCCGCCGAGGTTCTCGTACGGCCTCTGCGTCGATGCCCTTTCCCGATATGGGTTGCAGGCACCCAAGCAATAGGGAACATTAGTTCGAGTTGCAGTTTGCGTTCCGGGCTGAGTGTCGGTTTCGCTGACTGATCGATCTCGATCGCTACGATCGCGACTCACTCCTGGTGGTGCCCCCGGTGCACACGTCCGGGTTCCACCAGGAGTAGATTGTGTGCGGTGCTGAGCGAGACGAGGTGGGGCATGAGGGGTGAGTCCGAGGGGACGGTTTCGGCGTATTTCGACTACAATGCGACGGCCCCGATCCGGCCCGAAGCGTTGGCGGCAGTGTTGGAGGCCCTGCAGGCCGTCGGTAACGCGTCGAGTGTGCATCATCCCGGCCGGGAGGCCGCCCATCGTGTGGAGACTGCTCGTCGGCACCTTGCTGACCTGCTCGTTTGCTCGCCCGGGGAGATCATCTTCACGTCAGGGGCAACCGAGGCGAATAATCTGGCCCTGCGCGCGGCTCACCGCGGCGGGGCCCGGATCGTGACGAGCGGTGCGGAGCACCCCGCAGTGCTGGAGACCGCCCGGGATCTGACCCAATACGAGCCGGGATCACTGACTGTCCTGCCGATGCGGGCAGACGGCCTGGTGGAAACCGGGGCCCTGGAGGAAGAGCTTGACCGGGGCGGTGTGAGTCTCGTCTCCCTGATGGCGGCCAACAATGAAACCGGGGTCCTCACCGACCTTGTTCCGGTCGTCAAGGCGGCGCATGCCGCAGGTGCGCTGGTTCACACGGATGCCACGCAGATGATCGGCCGGCTGCCCCTGGACCTATCCGAAGTGGACGTTGACCTTCTGTCGCTGTCGGCCCACAAGTTTGGCGGCCCTCAAGGTGTTGGCGCACTGTTCGTACGACGTGGTACACCGCTGCCGTTCAGGCCGCTGATCACCGGTGGTGGGCAGGAGAAGGGGTGGAGGGCCGGCACGCTCAATGTGCCCGGGATCGCCGGTGCCGGAGCTGCCGCTGCGGCCGTCAGCCGTGACCTTGTCGATGACGTCGCCCGCGTGACCCAACTGCGCGATCAGCTTGAGCACATGGTGACCACGACTGTGGACGGATGCCGCATCAACGGACAACAAGCCCCCCGCTTGCCCGGCGTGACGAGCATCACCTTCGCAGGCGCCCCCGCTGACGCAGTCATGGCCGCCATGCCGCACATAGCCGCATCCGACGGAAGCGCCTGCGCCTCGGGAGCCCCAACTCCCAGCCACGTCTTGCTCGCCATGGGGTTGAGCCGGGAGGAAGCGGAGTGCACTGTGCGCTTCTCCCTCGGCTACGCCACAACCGCAGATGAGACCGCCGCAGCTGCCGAGGCGGTGGTCCGCGCGGTCCACCAGGTGCGCGCCGCCTTGGCAGCGACAGCCGGAGCCGCTGCTCACTGACTTCAGCAGTTCCCTTTATCTCTTCGTGTATTGAGAGGCCCTCGTATGGCAGACAGTAGGCTCGCGGAAGCCGCACATTCCAGCTTCGCGCGCCATGAGACCTTCGCCCCCCGCTTCGGCTGGCTGCATAAGGCGTACCTGCAGGTCAAGGACAATCCGGCAGCCTTCCTTGCCGAAGATGCCCCGGTCCTGCTCGGCGTGGGTAAGAACATGGTCCATGCCATGCGGTACTGGTCAAAGGCGTTCAAGCTCACCCGCGAGCACGCCGACCCGGCCGGTAAGACCAAGGCCCAGTACGCTTCCCCCACTTGGGAAGCACGGTGGCTGCTCGACGAGCATGGCGCCGATCCCTACCTTGAGGAACCTGGCAGCCTGTGGCTGTTGCACTGGTGGCTCGTGTCGTCGCGGCCGGGCGCCAAATGCTGGGCCCCCGCTTGGTACACGGCGTTTCACCTTGCCCCGTTCTCTCGCTTCACCATCGCGGATATGACGCAGGTCGTGACGCGGCATGTCAACTTCTCCTTCAATGATGGACCGGTTGAGGCGTCCATCACCCGGGATGTCGAGTGCCTGACCAAGATGTATGCGCGCACGCCGGTCGAACAGAGCGGTTCCCGCGCCACCTATGAAGACCTCCTGGCCTGCCCTTTCCGTGAGCTGGACTTGCTGACCTCCGTGGGCACTCGGGGAAAGCAGGAGTGGCAGTTCACCACTGGCACGCGCACCTCTCTCCCGGCTCACGTTCTGGTCTACGCCTGCCTCGACTACGCCGCCCGCGACAACCAGGGTTCCGGCTCCATCTCCCTGGCGCGGCTTGCCAACGAGCCCGGAGCGCCCGGCCGGGCCTTCCGGGTCCGGGAGCCTGAGATCGTCGCCGCCCTGGACAAGGTCGCCGCGGGTCGCCCGGAACTCAACCGGGTGGACGCCGTCGGCCAGCGGACCATGTCCTTCTCGGGCGATCCGATGGCGCTCGCCTGGGACATCCTCGACGAGCAGTACGACCACGTCACCCGGCGCCCCGGCTTTCCCACCCGGGCCGAATGGAGCGCGCAGTACCCGCAGTTGGCCGAAGCAGAGGAGGCCGAGAAGGCCGAGAAAGCTGAGAAGGCTGAACGCAAGCCCCAGGACCACCAGCAGCAGTTCACGACTCAGGAGAACGCGTGACCACCGCAGCTCCCACGCGGACCTCTCGCACCCCGCAGGACGAGGTAACCCCTCAGTTCCCGGCCGGTATCGAACTGGTCGGCTCCCAGATGCGCTCGACCAACCTCGAACGCGACGTCGAGGACGAACTGCACCAACCGTATGTCGGCGCGCGGGCAGTCGACGTACTGGAGCGCCTCACCAACGCTGTCAGCGACCTGCGGCGTCCCCGCGCCTGGTCCTTCACCGGACCCTACGGCTCAGGGAAGTCCACGCTGGCCAACCTGATCGACGCGCTTCTCGGCCGCGATGAGGACCGCCGCGACGAGGCTCACCAGATCCTCGCGGACACCAGCCCAGCCCTCTCCGAACGTCTCGCCACGGCCCGGGCCGAGCGCACCGGAACCGGGTTCCTCGGGGCCGTGGCCACCGCGCGGCGGGAACCGCTGGTCGCCACCGTGACCCGTGCGCTGAACACCGCGGCAAAGCGCCGCTGGGGCAAGCGCATCCCGAAGAACATCGCCGCAGCACTCGCCGCCTGCGAAGACCCGACGACGACCGGGACGAAGACGAAGCAGGTCATGGCCGCCATCAAGGCCCTGACCGACAATCAGCAGCCGCTCCTGCTGATCATCGACGAGTTCGGCAAGACCCTGGAACACCTCGCCGGACACAACGAATTCTCCGGCGCCGAGAACGATCTCTTCCTCCTGCAGGAGCTCGCCGAGCACAGCGCCGGGCCCAACGGCATGCCCGTCTTCCTGGTCACCCTGCAGCACCTGTCGTTCATGGACTACGCGTCACGGTCCAGTGAGCTCAAGATCCGCGAATGGGCAAAGATCCAGGGCCGCTTCGAAGACGTCACCTTCGTCCCGCACCACGGCGACTCCCTACAGCTCCTGCGCCGGCGTCTGGACCACTCCGCGGTCGACGCAGCGGGTCAGGACCTCATCCGCGCCTCGGCCCAGGCATCAGCCCTCGCGTGGAAGAACCACGGCCTGAACGTTCTTACCGAGCTGGCCAGCGACGACTTCGCCGACCTCTACCCGCTGCACCCTCTGACGGCGATCGCTGCGCCGATCCTGGCGGCGCAAATCGGCCAGCACGACCGCAGCCTGTCGGGCTTCCTCAACAGCGGAGAGCCCAACACCGTCCGCGACTCGCTGGCCGCACACTCCCGGCCGGATGCCGAACGTGCCAGCACCGTGCAGCTGCCACAGCTGTATGACTACTTCCTCAACTCCGGCCGGACCTCGCTGCTCGCGGCTTCCAACGCAGGCCGTTGGATCGAAGTCGACGCACGCATCAAGGAAGCCAACGGGCTGCCCGAGGCCGACCAGTGGCTGCTGAAGACCATCGGCGTGCTTAACCTCATCGACGCCGACGGCGCGCTCAGCGCCACCAGCGACGTGATCCACCTCGCGCTCCACGACCCCACCGACCTGGACGATGCAGGCGCCTTCGCCCGCCTTGAGGAGCAGCTCGCCGACCTCGTCCGCCGGGGCTTCCTTGTCCACCGGGAATTCAGCGGTGAATACCGCGTCTGGCAGGGCACAGACTTCGATATCGACGCCCGTCTGAAGGAGATCATCAGTCACCTCGACGATGCCTCTGTCGTCCAGCGCCTTGGCGCACACCTCCCCAGTGCGGTGGTTGCCGGCCGCCACAGTCAGGTCACCGGGATGATGCGGGTGTTCCTCACTGCCGTCAGCGGCCCCGAGACCCGCGAAATCCCGGCGCCGGACGAGCTGAAGGACCCGGCCGACGGCCTCCTCGTCTTCCACCTCGGCTCCCGGGACCAGCTGCCCACGGTCGACTCGACGCTGCCGGTGATCCTCGGAACAACCGCCCACCCCGACGTGGTGCTCAGCTCCGCCACGCACCTCATCGCCCTGAGAGAGCTGCTCGAGGACAAGGAACTCGATCACGTCGCCCGGCGGGAGGTCACCGACCGCGCCGTCCAGGCGGAGGCCGAACTGCGGGAGGTCATCCAGGCGGCCTTCTATCCGCCGACTCAGGACGCCACCTGGGACCTGTGGAACGCCGGACTGGCCCCTGGAACGGCCGCCGACAGCTCAAGTCTGCCGGCCCGAAGCCTCAGCGGCCTGGTCTCCTTCGCCTGCGAAAACGTCTACCGGCACACCCCGCACATCCGCAACGAGATGCTCGGACGGCACTCACTCACCAGCAACGCCGCCCGTGCCCGAAGCGATGTGCTGGACGCGATGCTCACCCGCTCTGGCGAGCAGTACCTGGGCTTCGACTCGACGGCCGGCAGATACGGCCCGGAACGAGCCATCTACAGCGGCGCGCTGGCCTACCTTGGCCTGCACCGGGCCAACAGCACCATCCAGGCCGAGAAATCCCCCAACAGCCTGCTGCCGTACGGCTTCTCCGCTCCGGGCGAGGGCCACGAGCATGCTCAGCCTGTCTGGGAGGCGCTGCAGAAGGCACTGGACGCGGCAACCCGGCGTACCAGCCTTGATCACATCATCCGGGTCCTGATGAGCCCGCCCTACGGGGTGAAGGCCGGTGTCTGGCCGCTGCTGGTCGTCACCGCCCTGGTGATCCGCCGACACGATGTAGCCCTCTTCGAAGAAGGCTCCTACCTGCCCCGGCTGACGCCGGACGTCGTCGACCGCATCCTCGCCGCCCCCGTCCGCTTCGAGGTGAAATACACGCCGGTCGGGCAGGGCCAGCGCGCCAGCGTGATCAAGAAGCTCCTGGTGTCTTTGAAGGTCGAACCACCACGCTCACAGGCGCTGCGCAACCCCGATCTGCTGTCCGTGGCCAGGGCGCTGCTCGAACGCGTCATGGTCTTGAACAGCTACGCCCGCAAGACCAAGCGCATCTCTCCGGATGCACTCGCCGTGCGCAACACCCTGGAAGACTCTCAGGATCCGGACGATCTGCTCTTCCGGGCTCTGCCCAAGGCGCTGGGTCTCGCCCCCTTCGAAGCCGGTAGCCGCGCGAACGCGGAGGCGGCCACGGAGTATGTCAACAGGCTGACCGCAGCGGCAGACGAGATCACCGGAATCGACCGCACATTGCGAGAAGAGGTGGTCGCGGTGCTTGCCGAGGAGTTCCGTCTGCCCGCGACTCTTCCCGAGCTGCGGTCGACGCTCGCCGCACGGCTGAGTGGCTTCGCCACGGTGTCACTGAACCCGGAGCTGCGAGGCTTCGTCGACTTCGCGCTCAGCGAGAGCCTCGCTGACGAGGACTGGCTCGACCCAATCGTCGTCCGCCTCAGCAACAAGGCACTCGGAGACTGGGATGACCGGGACGCAGGCATGTTCCCCCGCCTTGCACGCGAGATGTCCGCATCCCTCGACCGCGTTGCACACCTCTACCAGGACAGCGGCGAGTCCCGCGAGCAGGAAGTAAATCTGGAGACTCGGCTGTTGACCTTGACGGACAAGACAGGAGCGGAACGGCGGACGCTGATCTACGTGCCGGAACAGTCCCGAGGCCAGGCCGACCAGCTTGCGGCCGACGTACTGCAGCAGGCTGAGCAGGCCCTCGGACCCGACGGCGCACGGATCCTGCTCGCCGCTCTTGCGCAACGCGTTGCCGATGGACCCGCTGCCACAGCAACTGAAACGAAGGAGGGGGCATGACGGATCCAGTCACCCAGGAGAAGGTTCGCCACGTCCTGGGTATCTCAGGCGGCAAGGACTCGTCGGCGCTTGCCATCTACATGCGGGATCGCGTGCCGGAGATGGAGTACTTCTTCTGCGACACCGGTGCTGAACTCCCGGAGACGTACGAGTACCTCAACCGGCTAGAAGCGGCCCTCGGCAAGCCCATCGAGCGACTCAACGCCGACCGGGACTTCGATCACTGGATGGAGGTCTACCAGGGCACCCTGCCCAGCCCGCAGATGCGCTGGTGCACCAAAAATCTGAAGATCAAGCCCCTGGAGGAGTGGGTCGGCGAGGACAAGGTCATCTCCTATGTGGCCATCCGGGCCGACGAAAACCGCCTCGGCTACGTCAGCACCAAGCCGAACATCGAGGCGGTCTTCCCCTTCCGCGAGGACGGCATCGACAAGGACGGCGTGATGCGCATCCTCGACGAGGCTGGCATCGGCCTGCCCGGCTACTACGAGTGGCGCACGCGTTCGGGCTGCTACTTCTGCTTCTTCCAGCGCAAGCACGAGTGGGTCGGCCTCAAGGAGCGCCACCCCGACCTTTACGACAAGGCCGTCGAATACGAGGAGAAGGTCCGCTACCGGCACACCGCCATGAAAGGCCGCAACTACACCTGGTCACAGGGCGAGTCGCTCCCGGAGCTCATAGAGCGCAAGGACGAGATCGAGGCTAAGCACCAGGCCGCCCTTGACCGCGCGGCCAAGCGCATCAAGCCCAACCGGCCCCTCCTGGAAGTACTTTCGGACGCGCTTGACTCCGACGACGACGAGGCAGGCTGCTCCGTCTGCCACCTCTGAGACGTACATACAAGTGACTGGCCCGGCACGGTACACCGAGCCGGGCCAGTGCGTTTTCCGGGTAGTTTGCGCCCGAAACGCGCGCCTGTGCCCCGGGGCTGCGAGAGGCCAGTCAGACGGCTGCGGAACCAGTAGCAGGACCACTGCTCGTCTGGCTGTCGCTCTGCGCGATGAGGCAGCTTGTGGGCGCCAGTCGGGCTGGAGGGAGGCAGGCACCGAAGCGCCGAACTGGGCGGGGCGAACGTCAACGGCCAGCCCATGTGGATCCCGGAGCCGGTGTCCGGGAGTCTTTGGCAGTCATCCCTTTGCCGACCTTCATCCGCCACCAAGTCGGCAAGTTCCCACTCAAGTTGAAGAGGCCTACTGCTAGGGTATGGGCTCAACTTCCGGCAGAGCGAGCGGATCCGCGCGTCCGTGCACCATGGGGGGATGGGTGTTCACTGCGTTTGAAACGCGCGTGCTGAACGTTCGCGAGTACTTGGCGATGGGACGGGAACGTTCCGAGCTGATACCAAGAGTGCCCGGCATCTATATATGGACACTTGACTTCACTGATATCGGAAAGACGGCACTCGAGCGCGAACCGGAAGACGTAATTTCTCTCGTTCAGACGCGAATCAGTGCGCCCCGTGGCGAGCCGCTCGAAGTTGGAATGGTTGGACGATATAGAAATGTCCTGATTCAGGATGCTCCGCCTGGGCTTACACGTGCGTCAGTTGTCCGGGTGGAAGAGATGATAAAGGCTCGAAACCTGCATCTTGAATGGGCTTTCTTGTGTGCCACTCTGTTTCAGAGGCCGCTGTACGTGGGTAAGGCCGTCAATTTGTCGGTGCGCCTAAAGGCGCATATGAAGCCGGACTCGCATCTCAGTGGCGAGCTTGAG
The DNA here is from genome assembly GCF_044768905.1 of Streptomyces sp. NPDC090994. Lineage (NCBI taxonomy): Bacteria > Bacillati > Actinomycetota > Actinomycetes > Kitasatosporales > Streptomycetaceae > Streptomyces > Streptomyces sp. NPDC090994. The sequence goes on along the minus strand of NZ_JBIVWS010000001.1, from coordinate 134,125 downwards.
CGTCTGGGGCTGACTGTCAATGACTGTGCGGTGCTCATGCTCCCTGTTACGTCCCCCGACAATATCGCGGACCTTGTGGCGGCTGAAGAAGAACGTGCTCGCGCCTTGCGGGCGGCCGGCGCGGCGGAACCGACGGCAAGAAATATGCTCAGCGCAGGAGAGTATGGCGGCGCAGACGAGGACGATGGCGGGGGTAACGATTTGGACGCCGAAGACGATGACACTCTCTTCTCGGACTCCGAACTTGACGCCGCGGCAGCCCCTGAGTTGAGGCAAGCAGATCAGCTGGTGCGTTTTGCTGAGTCGCTGACCATTCGTGCCGCCCACCCTTTGTTGAATATGAAGATGGACTAGCTCATGAGCCTTTCATCACTAAGCCGTCGTCGTCCAGCCTATACCGACCAGTACTCTTACGTCCGAGGCGAATACGCCATCGGTGATGAGAAAGTCCCCTATTTCTCTATCTCGATGACCATCAGGGAAGCAGATCAGTACCTGCGCCTGGCCCGGGAGCTAGCGTTTAGTGACGACGAGCCCGTAAACCTCGAGGAACTGTTTCAGCGAACGGTAGACGAGGACCGTGCTGCCGGCCCGATCGCTACTTACTTGAGGCAATCCGGCTCGCTCAAATTTTTCAACGCCTTCACCGTCGTTCTCTTGCCGGTCGATCCAGATAAGGCTGACACGGTCGCTGAAAGCTACGTTGAAGACTCGGCCGCCCCGGCTGAAACTCCAGATGGTGATCTGGAACGTACGCCGATCGGTCCCGTCCAAATCGACAGCTTGCCCGGAACGGATATCGGGTTCATCCGGTGGAGTACTAAGCGTGCTCGTGCCGTGATTCTCGATGGCCAACACCGCTTCCTAGCCTTGAAAAAGATCCTCGACTCACCGCAGACCAATCTGCTCAAGCCGGATACCACGAAGATTCCTGTACTACTCTTGGTTCTTGACGAGAGAGCTGGATTCGTTCCTGCTCGAGATCAGGACAGGCTACTCCATGCCTGCAGGAGCATTTTTGTCGCCCTAAATAAGCACGCCGTGGCGGTCTCAAAGACGCGCACATATCTGCTTGATGATCAGGACATCGTGTCCGTAAGTATGCGTCGTCTTTTGACGTCGGAAGTCGGAGACGGTCGCAACGGTCAAGATTCGATTGATCGAATCCCGCTGGCGCTCGTCGATTGGCATTCGGATCAGGCAAAATTCGATCGGGGCCTGCATCTTACAAGTGTCCTCGGATTGCATGAGACCATCCGGCAGATATATCCGAATCGTTGCGACGAGACGGACTATGAGGGCCTACGTGAATATATCACCAAGGTAAGTGCGCTCATCGGCCCGGTAGGTGATTCACGCTGGTCGGAGCTCGCCCTGCGCAATAGGCTGAGTAAGTATGAAGACGACGCATTGCCGTTCATATTTTCTGCCGAAGAAGTCTCTGCAGTTGCGGATGCCTTCGCGAGTGGTGTCGGACAGGCGATCGTGCGCCCCCTCCTACAGTTGGAGCCCTACAAAAAGCTGAGGGAGGACTATCAGGCGGAAGGGCTAATCGGCGGCCCTCTGGAGCTCTGGCTTGGCTTCGATAAGTACGGAAAGCAGGCTTTTCAGACTCGCACCGGGAATGATCCGAGTGATCTTGCCCGCGGCATCGCCGAGAATGTGAAATCTGGCGATAACGCATTTGCCGTGATCTTTCAGCGCGGCATCCTTCTCTCGGCGGTCAGGTTTGATATCGCCCGGTCTGAATTTGCGGGCGAGTGGGAATGTTCATCGGATAGGTTCGCAGTCCTTGAACGCTGGATCGAACGAATGAACGCGCGGGTTGCTCCCTATCTCGCCAACCCTGACTTCTGGCTTGGAACCGGAATTAAGGGCGACCGAAATGTCAACTACACTAAGGTTGGTGCCAACGGCGTCAAGGGCTTGGTTTCTCTTTCGGTCATGTGCCCGATTGTCGAGCTGAGAGAGAATGCGGCGGTGCTCGCCGATGGGGGTATCCCTTCAGAGGCCCTGACAACCTCTGAACAGCTGGCCTGGAAGATGATCTCAGATCCAGATAGTCCTTACTTGCGAGACGATCGAGTGATGGTGGACGCCGCAGAATCAAGTCTTCAGTTTGCGGCGTATCGCTGGCTTGCACAACAATTCGAAACAATCGGTCGTGGTCGGGCGCCGGGCGTTGTGGCTGGCGTTACCCGACAGGCATGTATCGAATATCGAAATGCTGCGAAAGCGTATGTCCAGAGCGAACTTCGCGCATCGGGCGTGCCAGCGGACGATGACGTCGTACTGCAAGGGGTTCTAGTCCTCGGCGCCCGCCGCCTGGCCCAGATCGCGCAGGTATCTGTCTGAGCTTGACTCTGTCGGTGATCTTGATGGGCTCGGGCTGACGAGCGTGTTCAGTGGGCAGCCTCGTGACGGTGGTGCAGGTCAACCCAGTGGTGAGGTGCGCAACCCGAACGCAACGACGGCGATGTGGGTGCGGGACCGCTTGGACGGACTGTGGCACGACGACGACTTTGCCGACTAGTACCCGCGCGACGGGCGCCCGGGCCTCTCACCCGCCCAACTGGCCACGGTGAGCGTGTTGCAGTTCCTCCTGAGCCTGTCCGACCGCGCTGCCGCGGAGGCCGTGCGGTGCCGCATTGACTTCAGGTACTAGCTCTGCCTCGAGCTGGACGATCCCGGCTTCCACAGGACGGTTGGACCGCCCAGGTCACCACCACCAAGCTCAAGACGGCCGTCAAGACCGACGCCGTCTCCGAGATCACCTCAGCGGCGGAAAGATCGCCCCGGGGCAGTACGAGGACTTCAACGTCGCCTTCGGCCAGCTGCCCGACGACACGGGCCAGCTGACCTTCAAGACCCTGCAGACGTACTCAGACGGCAAGATCGTCCGCTGGATCGAGGCCCAGGGCGGCCAGGAGCTGGAGAACCCGGCACCCGTGCTCAGGCTCACCGCCAAGGGCGCGAGGAGGGCGGGGGCTCTTCGACTGCCTCGGCGGCGAGTACGAAGGGCTTCGACAGCGCCGGGTCGACCGCCTCGGCCAGCGAATCGACCGACCGTGGCCCCGACATCGCCAGGCTGGTCGCGGCGTTGGGCCTGGCAGCCGCCGGCATTGCCGTTGTGCGCAGCCGTTCCGCCGGATCCCGGGCGGAGTAGCGCACCTGCCCTGCCGCCGGTGGCTGCCGGCAGGGCGCCGTTCCATTTCTCCTTCCCCCGAATCAAGGCCACGGAGCCATGGCGCAAGGGCTCAGTTGCCCTGCACATCACAATGAACCTGTCCGCCGCCGTGGGTGAGCATGCGGTCCGTTACGGTTGGTCGTCTCACGACCTGCGACACTGGTACGCCACGACCTCGCCAGCAATGGCCTGCCGCTGGCGGTCAAGGCGATGGATATGGCGCTCACCAGCACCGTGCTGACTTGGTGCTGACTAAAGCACGTTTTCGCAGGTCAGATGGAGTGTCCATATGTGCGGACGGTATGCGGCGAGTCGTGGACCCGAGGATCTCGCAGGAGTCTTTGAGATCGAGAAGTGGGAGCCGGAGGAGACCAATCTGGAGCCCGATTACAACGTGGCCCCTACAAAAGAGGTCTACGCCGTCCTCGACCGCCCCCTCAAAGACGCCGCCGACCCCCGGCCGGTTCGCCAGCTGCGGAAGCTGCGGTGGGGGCTGGTCCCCTCTTGGTCCAAGACGCCCGAGGGCGCGGCCCGGATGATCAACGCCCGCGCGGAGACCGTGCACGAGAAGCCGTCCTTCCGCCGCGCCTTCGCCACCCGCCGCTGCGTCCTGCCCGCCGACGGCTACTACGAGTGGGTCACCGGCAAGCAGGAACGGGACCTGGAGGTCGAGGGCAAGAAGAAGCGGCCCCGCAAGCAGCCCTACTTCGTGACCCCGGCCGACGGATCGGTCTTCGCGATGGCCGGGCTCTACGAGTTCTGGCGGGACCGCACACTGCCGGACGACCACCCGTCGGCCTGGTGGGTGACCTGCTCGGTGATCACCACGGAGGCCGAGACGGCCCCGCTGGCCGTCGCGCCCGCCGAGGGCCCGCACGCGCTCGCCGAGATCCACCCCCGGATGCCGCTGATGCTGACCCCGGACCGCTGGGACGCCTGGCTCGACCCGGCCCGCACCGACCCCGACGACCTGCGCGCGCTGCTCGCCCCGCCGCCCGAGGGCCTGATGCGCGCCTACCCGGTCACCACCGCCGTCAGCAACGTCCGCAACAACGGACCGGAGCTGCTGAAGGAACTGGAGGGACCGGAGGAGGGCACACTCTTCTGATGTGACTCCTGATGTGACTCCTGATGTGACGGTTACGGAAGAGACCACCGAGACGGAAGCGGGAACCGCCCGCATCACCTGGCACCCCGCGCGCGACGCCCGGCTGGTCCTCGCCCTGGGCCACGGCGCCGGCGGCGGCATCGAGGCCCGCGACCTGGCGGCCCTCGCCGCCGCCCTCCCCGCGCACGGCGTCACCGTCGCCCTCGTCGAGCAGCCCTGGCGGGTGGCCGGCAAGAAGCTGGCGCCCGCGCCGAAGACCCTGGACACCGGCTGGCGGGGCCTGTGGCCCGCGCTGACCCGCCCCGGCCCGCCGGTGGTCGCCGGGGGCCGCAGCGCCGGCGCCCGCGTCGCCTGCCGCACCGCCGCCGAACTGGGCGCCCGCGCGGTCCTCGCGCTCGGCTTCCCGCTGCACCCGCCGGGCAAGCCGGAGAAGTCCCGCGCCGGCGAACTGCTCGGCGCCGGGGTGCCCGTCCTCGTCGTCCAGGGCGGCAACGACCCGTTCGGCAGGCCGGCGGAGTTCCCGGACGGCCCGTACGCACTGACCGAGGTTCCCTACGGCGATCACGGCTTCGCGGTCCCCAAACGGGCCCCGCTCACCCAGGACGAGGCACTCGCGGTGATCACGGACGCGGCCGTGAAGTGGACCGGCTCACTGGAGTGAACTCCAGGGAATGACCGGCGGCCGGCGGCTGTTGTGAGGGTCGTACGTGCTGGTGCCCCAGCACCGCAGCCGTAGGAGAGGAAGTCCGCCGCATGGGTTCGACCTTCTGCCCCGCCCGTGGCAGCCGCCCCGACCTGGAGTGGTCCGTGCTGCACGCGGCGAAGACCGCCCCCGTCCGGGCGGCGGGCGGACCGGGAAGTCGTCTATCCTCCGATTCGAGCGGGACCGGATTCGGTTCCGTGACGGCATTGGAGGAGGTGGGTCCGGTCACCGGTACCGACGCAGGGACCGACAACGGCCAGGCGGAGCAGCCCGAGGGCCGGGGTGGTGCGAGCACGGAGACGACCGCCGAGCGCAGCGCGCGCTTCGAGCGGGACGCGCTCGAGTTCCTCGACCAGATGTACTCGGCCGCGCTGCGCATGACGCGCAACCCGGCCGACGCGGAGGACCTGGTGCAGGAGACGTACGCCAAGGCGTACGCGTCCTTCCACCAGTTCCGCGAGGGCACCAATCTCAAGGCATGGCTCTACCGGATCCTCACCAACACCTTCATCAACTCGTACCGCAAGAAGCAGCGCGAACCTCAGCGCAGCGCGGCCGAGGAGATCGAGGACTGGCAGCTCGCCCGCGCCGAGTCGCACATGTCGACCGGTCTGCGCTCCGCCGAGTCGCAGGCGCTCGACCACCTGCCCGACTCGGACGTGAAGTCGGCGCTCCAGGCGATCCCCGAGGAATTCCGCATCGCCGTGTATCTGGCGGATGTCGAGGGCTTTGCCTACAAGGAGATCGCGGACATCATGGGGACACCCATCGGGACCGTGATGTCACGGCTGCACCGGGGGCGCCGTCAGCTGCGCGGCATGCTGGAGGACTACGCCCGTGACCGCGGACTGGTCCCGGCCGGCGCCGGAGAGTCGAACGAAGCGAAAGGCTCGGGGTCATGAGCTGCGGAGAGCCGCACGAGACGGATTGCAGCGAAATCCTCGATCATCTCTACGAGTTCCTCGACAAGGAGATGCCGGACACGGAGTGCACCAAGTTCGAGACGCACTTCGAGGAATGCTCGCCGTGCCTGGAGAAGTACGGCCTGGAGCAGGCCGTGAAGAAGCTGGTCAAGCGGTGCTGCGGGCAGGACGACGTCCCCGGCGACCTGCGCTCCAAGGTCATGGGCCGGATCGAGCTGATCCGGTCCGGGGAGTCCGTCCCCGAGCACGACGTGGCGGTCGCACGGCCCCAGGAGCAGGAAACCTGACCGACGCAGGCGTCACTCGATCGAGTTAAGCGGCGGGACATGGCGAGGTCGCTCGCCGTGTCCCGCCGCGGTCTTACCTCCCGCGCGGCTGGGTAACCCATGGGTAATGAGCGCCTCTCCAGCCGTACGTGGTTTGATGCGCAGGAGAGGGTGTCCGGGGGGCGGAAAAGGCACAGCCAGCCCACAGAACGGAACTGGCAGGCGGGAATCGTGAGGATCTTCGGCAAGGGACGGCACCGGCCCTCCGCCTCCTGGCGGCAGGCCACCGACCGCGCGTTCACCCTGATCGGTGACGGCAGGTACGAGGACGCGGGGGCGCTGCTGACGCGGGCCGCCGACCTGGAGCCGTGGCTGTCGGAGTCGTGGTTCAACCTCGCCCTGCTGCACAAGTTCCGGCACGACTGGGAGCAGGCCCGGACGGCCGGCCTCAGGGCCGTCGCCCTCCTGGACCGGGACGCCGGGGCTCCCGACTGGTGGAACGTCGGCATCGCCGCGACCGCCCTGCAGGACTGGCCGCTGGCCCGCCGGGCCTGGCAGGCGTACGGCCTGCGGCTCCCCGGCGACGCGACCGACGCCGGCGAACCGCTCGGCATGGAGCTGGGCAGCGCCGCCGTACGGCTCTCTCCCGAGGGCGAGGCCGAGGTGGTGTGGGGACGGCGGCTGGACCCCGCCCGCATCGAGGTGCTGTCGATCCCGCTGCCGTCGTCCGGGCGGCGCTGGGGCGAGGTCGTGCTGCACGACGGCGTCCCGCACGGCGAGCGGACCACCGCCGCCGGGCACGCCTACCCCGTCTTCGACGAGATCGAGCTGTGGGCGCCGTCGCCCGTGCCGACCTGGGTGGTGCTTTTGGAGGCGGCCACCGAGGCCGACCGGGACGCGCTGGAGCAGCTCGCCGCCGACGCCGGCTTCGCGGCCGAGGACTGGTCGTCGTCGGTGCGGCTGCTGTGCCGGATGTGCTCGGAGTCCCGGATGCCGTCCGACGAGGGCGACGGGGAGCACCTCGACCCGCACGACCACAGCGAGCCGGGGCATCCGGGGCCGCTGGGGCACCGGACGGACGGGCAGCTGTGGGTTCCCGAGCGGGAGTGCGGAGTGGCGGCGCCGGCTTCATTGGTGCGGGGGCTGTTGGACGGGTGGGTTGCCGACAGTCCGGAGTCCCGGGACTGGCGGGATCTTGAGGAAGTCTGTTAGCCGCGGGTGCGTCGTGGCTTGTCGAGCCCGCGCGGCGGAGCCGCACACGGACACAGTCCCGCGCCCCTGTCGGGGCGCGCCGCCCTTTACCCTGTATCGAGCATCGAACCCGGGTTTCACTGAGGAAGGCGTACGTCCGTCATGGCGCAGCAGGACACCGATCAGCAGCACGTGGGCGTGCTCCCCGTGGATGACGAGGGGTACGTCGTCGACACGGAGGACTGCGAGGAGCGTGAGGCCGCCTGGCGGGAGCGCGGGACCTCGCGGCCGATCACGGTGGTCGGGAACCCGGTGCTGCACAAGGAGTGCCGGGACGTCACCGACTTCGGCGAGGAGTTCCAGCAGCTGGTCGCGGACATGTTCGCCAGCCAGCGCACCGCCGAGGGCGTCGGCCTCGCCGCCAACCAGATCGGTGTCGACCTCAAGGTCTTCGTCTACGACTGCCCCGACGACGAGGGCGTCCGGCACGTCGGCGTCGTCTGCAACCCGAAGCTCGTCGAGCTGCCCGCCGAGCGGCGCCGCCTGGACGACAGCAACGAGGGCTGCCTGTCGGTGCCGACCGCCTACGCGCCGCTCGCCCGCCCCGACTACGCCGAGGTGACCGGGCAGGACGAGAAGGGCAACCCGGTCAAGGTGCGCGGCACCGGCTACTTCGCACGGTGTTTGCAGCACGAGACCGACCACCTGTACGGGTACCTGTACATCGACCGGCTGTCCAAGCGGGAGCGCAAGGACGCGCTGCGGCAGATGGCCGAGAACGAGCCGCGCTACCCCGTGGTCGCGAACGACTGAAACGGACCACCATCCGTCCCAGTACGCTCATCCGAGCCTTCCGATCCTTCTGATCCCTCCGGTCCTCGCGAACCTTTCGGATCTGTCGGACCTTTCGAACGGCGTCTGTTCGGGAACATCCCCCGGAACAGGCGCCGTTCGCGCGCGTGTTCCCTGAAGCCGCCACACACCAGGAGAATTCCGGCGCCGCGGGTGGCGAATGAGGCAAATCCGTTCCCAACCCGGTCAGTTTTAGGGCTGAATGGTAGTGCGGTGATACGCAAGGGCGCGCGCTCGGCATGCGGGAGACGCGCGCCTCCGGCGGCTGAGAGGGGCCAGTTCGTGCTTGCTTTCCCAACCGGCACCACATCGACACCGACCGAGGTGGCGGTCCCACCCTCACTCTCCCTTCCCCTGGTCGAAGCGGCATTTCCCCGGCGCCTCCACGAGTATTGGCCAAAGCTTCAGGAGAACACCCGCGGGTGGCTCCTGGAAAAGCGGCTGATGCCCGCGGACAAGGTCGCGGAATATGCCGATGGCCTGTGCTACACCGACCTCATGGCCGGGTACTACCTGGGCGCGCCCGACGAGGTGCTCCAGGCGATAGCGGACTACAGCGCCTGGTTCTTCGTCTGGGACGACCGGCACGACCGCGACATCGTCCACGGGCGCGCGGCCGCCTGGCGGCGGCTGCGGGACCGGCTGCACACGGCACTCGACTCCCCCTGGGACCACCTGCACCACGAGGACGCCCTGCTGGCCGGGTTCGCGGACAGCGTGGCGCGGCTGTACTCGTTCCTGCCGGGGACGTGGAACGCCCGGTTCGCCCGGCACTTCCACGCGGTGATCGACGCCTACGACCGCGAGTTCCACAACCGGACGCACGGCGTGGTGCCACGCGTCGACGCGTACCTGGAGCTGCGCCGGCTCACCTTCGCACACTGGATCTGGACGGACCTGCTGGAGCCGAGCGCGGGCCTCGAACTCCCGGACGCCGTGCGAAAACACCCGGCATACCGGCGGGCGGCGCTGCTGAGCCAGGAATTCGCCGCCTGGTACAACGACCTTTGCTCATTGCCGAAGGAATTGGCCGGAGCCGAGGTGCACAATCTCGGAATCAGTCTCATCGCTCATGAAGGGCTGACCCTCGAAGAGGCGATGGAGGAACTGAGGCGGCGCGTGCGGGAATGCGTCGTGGAATTCATCGCGGTCGAGCGGGACGCGCTGCGGTTCGCCGACGGGCTCGACGACGGGACCGTACGCGGAAAAGAACTCAGCAATGCCGTGCACACCTGTGTGGGCAATATGCGGAACTGGTTCAGTTCCGTCTACTGGTTCCACCACGAGTCCGGCCGGTACGCCGTCGACAGCTGGGACGACCGGTCCACACCCCCGTACGTCACCAACGGAGACGTCGGAGACGTCCTCGACACAGCGGCAGGTGAGAAATGACCGTCGAGTCGGTGAACTCCCGCACCACCGGGGCGGCGACCGAGCCGCCGCTGGCCGGCGGCGGCCTGCCGCTGCTCGGCCACGGCCTCAAGCTCGTCCGGGACCCGCTGGCCTTCATGGACCAGCTCCGCGACCACGGCGACGTGGTCCGCATCCGTCTCGGCCCCAAGACGGTGTACGCCGTCACCGCCCCGCACCTGACCGGCGCCCTGGCGCTCAGCCCCGACTACGTCATCGCGGGCCCGCTCTGGGAATCCCTGGAGAGCCTGCTCGGCAAGGAGGGGGTGGCCACCGCCAACGGCCCGACGCACCGGCGCCAGCGGCGCACCATCCAGCCGGCGTTCCGGCTCGACGCGATCCCCGCCTACGGGCCGGTCATGGCCGAGGAGGCGTACGCGCTGGTGCGCCGCTGGAGTTCCGGCCAGGTCCTCGACATCACCTCGGAGTCCTTCCGGGTGGCCGTCCGGATTTCCGCCCGCTGCCTGATGCGCGGCACTTACATGGATGACCGTGCCGAACGGATATGCACCGACCTCGCGACCCTGTTCAGCGGCATGTACCAGCGTATGGTCGTCCCCCTCGGGCCGCTTTACCGGATACCCGTGCCGAGCAACCGCGAATTCAACCGGGCGTTGGCCGATCTGCATCTCCTGGTGGACGAGATCGTCGCCGACCGCCGGGCCAGTAGTCAGAAACCGGACGATTTGCTGACGGCTTTGCTGGACGCGACGGACGAGAATGGCGAGCCCATCGGGGAACAGGAGATCCACGACCAGGTCATCGCGATCCTCACCCCCGGCAGCGAAACCGTCGGCTCCGTGCTGATGTCCCTGCTGCTGGTGCTCACCGAGCACCCGGACCTGGGCGACAGGATCCGCGACGAGGTGCGGGACGTCGTGGGTGACCGGCCGGTCGCGTTCGAGGACGTCCGGCAGCTGACGCACACCGCCAACGTGGTCCTGGAGACCATGCGGCTGTATCCCGCCGTGTGGATCCTGACCCGCCGGACGGTGGCCGAGACCGAGCTGGGCGGGTACCGCATCCCGGCCGGGGCGGACGTCATCTACAGCCCCTACGCGGTCCAGCGCGACCGGCGCTCCTTCGAGCGGCACGCGGAGTTCGACCCCGACCGGTGGCTCGACGGGCGGGGCGGGGAGGTGCCCAAGTACGCGATGGCCCCGTTCAGCGTGGGCAACCGCAAGTGCCCCAGCGACCACTTCTCCATGGCCGAACTGACGCTGGTCACCGCCGTGATCGCCGCCGCCTTCCGGTTCGAGCACGCGCCGGGGTCGGACACCCGGCCGCGGATCGGCATCACGCTGCGGCCACGCCGGCTGCGGCTGCGGGCGCTGCCCCGCTGACGCTGACGGACGCGGCGCGCGCGTTCAGGCGGCCCGAGGGTCCCTGACCGCGCGCGCCGGCGGGCGTGCGGGGCGGCGTCCCGTACCGGGGTGAACCGGCGGCGGTGCCCCGGAGGGCTCAGAAGTCCTCGTCCAGGTCGACGGAACCCTCCACCGCCACCTGGTACGCCGACGGGCGCCGCTCGAAGAAGTTGGTCAGCTCCTGGACCCCCTGCAACTCCATGAAGGAGAAGGGGTTCTCGGAGCCGTACACCGGGTCGAAGCCGAGGCGGGCGAGCCGCTGGTCGGCGACGCACTCCAGGTACTGCCGCATGGAGTCGGTGTTCATCCCCGGGAGGCCGTCACCGCACAGGTCGCGCGCGAACTGCAGCTCGGCCTGGACGGCCTCCCGCAGCATGTCGGTGACCTGGCGGCGGAGGTCGTCGTCGAAGAGGTCGGGTTCCTCCTGGCGGACGGTGTCGACCACGTCGAAGGCGAAGGACATGTGCATGGTCTCGTCGCGGAACACCCAGTTGGTGCCGGTCGCCAGGCCGTGCAGCAGGCCCCGGCCGCGGAACCAGTAGACGTAGGCGAAGGCCCCGTAGAAGAACAGGCCCTCGATGCAGGCGGCGAAGCAGATGAGGTTGAGGAGGAAACGGCGCCGGTCGGACTTGGTCTCCAAGCGGTCGATCGACTCCACCGAGTCGATCCACTTGAAGCAGAACTCGGCCTTCTCGCGGATCGAGGGGATGTTCTCGACGGCCGCGAAGGCGGCGGCGCGGTCGTCCGGGTCGGGGAGGTAGGTGTCCAGCAGGGTCAGGTAGAACTGGACGTGGACGGCCTCCTCGAAGAGCTGGCGGGAGAGGTAGAGCCGGGCCTCGGGGGAGTTGATGTGCTTGTAGAGGGTCAGCACGAGGTTGTTCGCCACGATCGAGTCGCCGGTGGCGAAGAAGGCGACCAGGCGGCCGATCAGGTGCTGCTCGGCGGGGGTGAGCCTGGCGAGGTCGGCCACGTCCGAGTGGAGGTCGACCTCCTCCACGGTCCAGGTGTTCTTGATGGCGTCCCGGTAGCGCTCGTAGAAGTCGGGGTAGCGCATGGGGCGCAGGGTCAGCTCGAAGCCGGGGTCGAGCAGGTTCTTGGTCGGGTTCGCCGGGTGGGTCGTCACTGGCAGGCCTCGCAGGACTCGGGGTTCTCCAGGGAGCAGGCGACGGCCGCCTGTGCTGGTGCTGGTGCTGGTGCTTGTGCGGCGCGGGCGATGCGGGTCGCCGGGCGGGAGCGCAGGTAGTACGTGGTCTTCAGGCCCCGCTGCCAGGCGTACGCGTACATCGAGGAGAGCTTGCCGATGGTCGGCGTCTGGAGGAACAGGTTCAGGGACTGGCCCTGGTCGAGGTACGGGGTACGGGCGGCGGCCAGGTCGATCAGGGCGCGCTGCGGGAGTTCCCAGGCGGTGCGGTAGAGGCGGCGGACGTCCTCGGGGAGCCGGTCGAGGTCCTGGACCGAGCCGTTGGCCTCGCGCAGGGCCTCGCGGGTGCCGGCGTCCCAGACGCCGAGCCGCTTGAGGTCGGCCACCAGGTAGGAGTTGACCTGGAGGAACTCGCCGGACAGCGTCTCGCGCTTGAACAGGTTGGACACCTGCGGCTCGACGCACTCGTAGACGCCCGCGATGGAGGCGATGGTGGCGGTCGGGGCGATGGCGAGGAGCAGGGCGTTGCGCAGACCGGTGCGGGCGACGCGCTCGCGCAGGGCGGTCCAGCGGTCGGGCCAGACCGGCTCCACGTCGTAGTGGTCGGGGTGCAGGACCCCGCGTGCGGTACGGGTCTTCTCCCAGGCGGGCAGCGGGCCGCCGCGCTCGGCGAGGTCCGCGGAGGTCTCGTAGGCGGCCAGCATGATCCGTTCGGCGATGCGGGTGGACAGGGCCCTGGCCTCGGCGGAGTCGAAGGGCAGCCGGAGCTTGAAGAAGACGTCCTGGAGACCCATCACGCCGAGGCCGACGGGGCGCCAGCGGCTGTTGGAGCGGGCCGCCTGCCCGGTCGGGTAGTAGTTGATGTCGACGACCCGGTCGAGGAAGGTGACGGCGGTGCGGACGGCCGCGTCCAGGCGGTCCCAGTCGATGGCCTCGCCGGTCACGAAGGCGGCCAGGTTGAGGGAGCCCAGGTTGCACACCGCCGTCTCCCCGTCGTCCGTGACCTCCAGGATCTCCGTGCAGAGGTTGGAGGAGTGGATGACGTGGCCCGGCTCGGCGGTCTGGTTGGCGGTGCGGTTGGCGGTGTCCTTGAAGGTCATCCAGCCGTTGCCGGTCTGCGCGAGGGTGCGCATCATGCGGCCGTACAGCTCGCGGGCGGGGAGCGTCCTGCGGGCCAGGCCGTTGGCCTCGGCCGCCCGGTAGGCCGCGTCGAACTCCGCGCCGTGGAGGTCGGTCAGTCCGGGGACGTCGGCGGGGGAGAAGAGGGACCAGTCCGCGTCCGCCTCGACGCGGCGCATGAACTCGTCCGGGATCCAGTGCGCCAGGTTCAGGTTGTGGGTGCGGCGGGCGTCCTCGCCGGTGTTGTCCCGCAGTTCGAGGAACTCCTCGATGTCCGCGTGCCAGGTCTCCAGGTAGACCGCCGCCGCTCCCTTGCGCCGGCCGCCCTGGTTGACGGCGGCGACCGAGGCGTCGAGCGTCTTGAGGAACGGGACGATGCCGTTGGAGTGCCCGTTGGTGCCGCGGATCAGTGAACCCCGGGCGCGGACGCGGGAGTAGGCGATGCCGATGCCGCCGGCGTGCTTGGAGAGGCGGGCGACCTGGAGGTAGCGCTCGTAGATCGAGTCCAGCTCGTCCCTGGGGGAGTCCAGGAGGTAGCAGGACGACATCTGGGGGTGCCGGGTGCCGGAGTTGAAGAGGGTGGGGGAGGAGGGGAGGTAGTCGAGGCGGCTCATCAGGCCGTAGAGCGCGGCCACCTCGTCGGCGGACCCGGGTGTGTCGTCCTCGGCGAGGCCGGCGGCGACGCGGAGCAGGAAGTGCTGCGGCGTCTCGATCACCTTGCGGGTGTGCGGGTGCCGCAGCAGGTAGCGGCTGTGCAGGGTGCGCAGACCGAAGTAGCCGAAGCGGTCGTCGGCGGCGGGGTCGAGCAGCGCGTCCAGGCGGTCCGCGTGCCGGCGTACGAACTCGGCCGTGCGGTCGGCGATCAGGCCCTCGCGGTGGCCGGTGGCGACGGACTCGGTGAAGGTGGTCACGCCCTGGGAGGCGGCCTCGGCGCGCAGGGTGAGCGTCAGCAGCCGGGCGGCCAGCCGCGAGTACGCCGGGTCCTCGGAGATCAGGCCGGCCGCGGCCTCCGTGGCCAGCTCCCGCAGCTCGGGCTCGTCGGCCCGCGCGGACCGGCCGCGCAGCGCGGCGGCGGCGACCCGGCCGGGGTCGGCGTCGGGGAGGTCGGCGGTCAGTTCTGTCAGGGTCCGCAGCAGCGCGGCACCGGGCCTGTCCTCGGGCACCGGGGGCGTTGCCGGAGCCGGGCCGACCGGTGATACCGGGTCGGCTGGCGCGATGGTCATGGGGAGCACTCCCTCGCTCGGCACGGGGCCTTGCGGAGGGCAGGGGGCAGCTCACGAGCGCGCTCGGCGTCGCGTCCACCGGCCCATTCCACGAGGCCCGGACGTCAGGCGCCCGGACCGGACGGCCGGGCGCACTGTCGGCAGGTACTCGGACTGGACTGGCGTGCGGACACGCGAGTACACCGTTGCGGGACAGTTCCGGATTCGCACCGGATTCCCCTGCGGCGACAGCGAGCACGAGCATACATGTTGTGCCGGGTGAGGAAAGCGACCCCAGATGTAGTGTCCGCCGGGTCGGCGGGGCGGCTCGCACAGTGAGGACGGACCGGGGGAGGGAACGAAGGCGACGCCGCCGAGGTGTGCCTCCTCGGCGGCGTCGCCGCGGGGTGTGTGCGGTCGCTCGGGCCCACGCGGCGAAGCGGCACACCGCCGCACGCCCCGCACGGGGTGCGTCAGTGGGCGGAACCCGCGGTCGCCGGCGGCAGCTCCACCTCCACGCCCGGGTCGCCCGCGTCCGCCGTGTAGTCCTCCGGGCGGGTCTGGTCGACGCCGTCGGGGGCCTTGGCCGCGCGTAGGACGAAGGTCAGGACCACCGTCACCAGCACGTTGAGCACGAACGCCGTCAGACCGATGTACCCGATCTCCCCGATGCCCGGGATCTCCTCCGACGAGCCGCCGAAGTGCGCCTGCGTCGGCGAGGAGACGCCGTACGCCGCGAGCGTGCCGTAGACCATGCCGACCGCCCAGCCGGCCAGCAGCGCCCAGCGGTGGAACCAGCGGGTGAACAGGCCGCCGACCAGCGCCGGGAAGGTCTGCAGGATCCAGATGCCGCCAAGGAGCTGGAAGTTGATCGCGACCGTCTTGTCCATGCCGAGCACGAAGACCAGCGCGCCCACCTTCACCAGCAGCGACACCAGCTTGGAGACCTTGGTCTCCTGTTCCGGCGTGGCGTCGGGCTTGATGAAGTCCTTGTAGATGTTGCGGGTGAAGAGGTTGGCCGCCGCGATCGACATGATGGCCGCCGGGACCAGCGCGCCGATGCCGATCGCCGCGAAGGCCACCCCCGCGAACCAGTCCGGGAACATGTCCTCGAAGAGCTGCGGGATGGCGAGCTGGCCGTTGCTCACCTTGATGCCGGCCGCGATCGCCATGAAGCCCAGCAGGGCCAGCAGCCCCAGCATCAGGGAGTACAGCGGCAGGATCGTGGTGTTGCGCCGGATCACCTCGCGGCTGCGCGAGGACAGCGTCGCGGTGATCGAGTGCGGGTACATGAACAGCGCCAGCGCCGAGCCGAGGGCCAGCGTGGCGTACGTCCACTGGCCGGTGTCGGGCGGGGTCACGCCGCCCGCGCCCGCCGCCTCGAACTTGTCGCCGGCCGCGGCGAAGATGTCGTCGAAGCCGCCCAGCTTGATCGGGATGTAGATGATGGCGACCGCGATCACGAGGTAGATCAGCGTGTCCTTCACGAACGCGATCAGCGCGGGCGCCCGCAGCCCGGACGAGTACGTGTACGCCGCCAGCACGCCGAAGGCGATCAGCAGCGGCAGGTCCTTGATGAACCAGTTGGTGTCCTCACCGCCGCCGACACCCATCACGTCCAGCACGGCCTGGATGCCGACCAGCTGGAGCGCGATGTACGGCATGGTGGCGAGGATGCCGGTGACGGCGACCGCCAGCGACAGTCCCTTCGAGCCGAACCGGCCGCGCACGAAGTCCGAGGTCGTCACGTACCCGTGCTTGTGCGAGACCGACCACAGGCGCGGCAGGAAGGTGAAGATCAGCGGGTAGACCAGGATCGTGTACGGCACCGCGAAGAAGCCGGAGGCGCCCGCCGCGTAGATCGCCGCCGGGACGGCGACGAAGGTGTACGCCGTGTAGAGGTCGCCGCCCAGCAGGAACCAGGTGATCCAGGTGCCGAACGAGCGTCCGCCCAGGCCCCATTCGTCGAGGCTGGCCTCGTTCTCGGCCCGGCGCCAGCGGGCGGCCAGGAAGCCCATCGCGGTGACCAGGACGAAGAAGAAGACGAAGACGGCGAGTGCCACGCCGTTGACGCCGTCGTTCACCTGCCCGCACCCCCCTCAGGAGCGCGCCGGGCCCGCTGGTCACGCTGCCACAGCTTGTACGCGATCATCGTCAGCGCCGTCGAGATCAGCACCCAGGCCATCTGGTACCAGTAGAAGAACGGGATGCCGATGAACGCCGGGTCGGTCTTCGCGTACGACCCGACCCAGAGCATGGCCACGAACGGTGCGACGAGGCAGATCCCGATGATCACGCGCACCGGCGTCACCACCGGCCCCGAGCTCGTTCCTGAGGCTTGCGACATGCGGCGGCTCCGTCCCCTAGTGGTCACCCCTGTAATGCGGAGGCAATCTAGGTGACGGTTACACGACAGCGGAAGACCCCGTCCGCATATCGGTCCCGAAGACCGGCATGTCCCCGTGAAAGCAGCTCAGGGGGAGGGAACGTCAGTCCCGCGGCCGCTTCAGCCGGGCCACGAACTTGTACCGGTCCCCCCGGTACACCGACCGCACCCACTCCACCGGCTGACCGTCCCGGTCCCGCGAGTGCCGGGAGAGCATCAGCATCGGCAGGCCCACGTCGGTGCCGAGCAGGCCGGCCTCGCGCGGGGTGGCCAGCGAGGTCTCGATGGTCTCCTCGGCCTCGGCGAGATGGACGTCGTAGACCTCGGCGAGGGCGGTGTAGAGGGACGTGTACTTGACCAGGGAGCGGCGCAGGGCCGGGAAGCGCTTGGCGCTCAGGTGGGTGGTCTCGATGGCCATCGGCTCCCCGTTGGCCATGCGCAGCCGCTCGATGCGCAGCACCCGGCCGCCCGCCGCGATGTCCAGGAGCGCGGCGATCCGGTCGTCGGCGGTGATGTAGCCGACGTCCAGCAACTGGGACGTGGGTTCCAGCCCCTGGGCACGCATGTCCTCGGTGTACGAGGTGAGTTGCAGCGCCTGCGAGACCTTCGGCTTGGCGACGAACGTGCCCTTGCCCTGGATGCGCTCCAGGCGGCCCTCGACGACGAGTTCCTGGAGGGCCTGGCGCACGGTGGTGCGGGAGGTGTCGAACTCGGCGGCCAGCGTGCGCTCCGGCGGGACCGGTGTGCCGGGCGCCTGGGTCCGCGTCATGTCGAGCAGATGCTTCTTCAGGCGGTAGTACTTGGGCACACGCGCGGTACGGACGGTCGCCCCACCCTCGTTCTCCGCACTGCTGACGTCGGTGCTCATCGCTGCCTTCCCGGCTCCGGATGCCGAAGCGGCCGACGTCCCCGGCCGGCCGCGGCTCACATCGTGGCACGGCTCACCGCGGGCTGGTCCCGCACGCTCCGTGACCCCCTCTGTATACCTCTGGGGCCACCGTTGGTCTAGTCCACCGCGCCGTCAAGCCCGCGTGGTACGCACCGGCCGGGCCCCTTCGCACGGCCGCCGCCGGGTGTCTGGTACGGGCATCCGACGGGGGTCCGATCCGCCCCTCGGGGAATGAAAGGTCCCTGCATATCTCGGTCGCATCACGGAGGCCGGGCGGCCGGTTGCACACCCTTGACAGTCTTATTGGTCTGGGCCAGTCTCCCCGTACTGGTCTACACCATTGGTCCAGTCCCGGCCCCAAGGGCGGTCACGCGTCGGCGAGTTACCGCGGGGAGGCAGGGGGGTTGTGGCATCCCTGAGGAGGGTGGCGTGAAGCGCAAGCTGATATCCGCGATCGGTGTCGCGGGCATGATGGTCTCCATCGCGGCGTGCGGGGGCGGCGACGGCGGCGACAGTGAGGCCGGGACGAAGGGCCAGACCCTCACGGTGTGGGTGATGGACGGATCGTCCCCCGACCAGTGGCAGAAGGAACTGGGCGCCGCCTTCGAGAAGCAGACCGGTTCGAAGGTCAAGTTCGAGATCCAGCAGTGGAACGGCATCCAGCAGAAGCTCACCACCGCCCTCTCCGAGGAGAACCCGCCGGACGTCTTCGAGATCGGCAACACCCAGACCCCCGCCTACGCCAAGACCGGCGGCCTCGCCGACCTCGGTGACCTCAAGAAGGAGATCGGCGGCGAGTGGACCGAGTCCCTCAACGCCTCCTCCGTCTACGAGGGCAAGCAGTACGCGACGCCCTGGTACTTCGCCAACCGCGTCGTCGTCTACAACAAGAAGGTCTGGGCCGACGCGGGCATCAAGGACACCCCCAAGACCCGGGACGAGTTCTACGACGACCTGAAGACGATCGGCGCCAAGACCGACGCCGAGCCGATCTACCTGCCCGGTCAGAACTGGTACCACTTCGTCGGCCTGGTGATCGGCGAGGGTGCCGAACTGGTCAAGAAGGACGGCGACACGTACGTCTCCAACCTGGCCGACCCCAAGGTCACCGCGGCGATGGAGACCTACCAGAAGTTCCAGGCGCTCTCCGAGGCCCCCAAGGACAAGGACGAGGCCACCCCGCAGCAGGCCGAGGTGTTCGCCAAGGGCGACGTCGGCGCCTTCATCGGCATGGGCTGGGAGGCCGCCACCGCCATCGAGGCCAACCCGAAGATCGAGCAGGACATCGGCTACTTCACCATCCCCGGCGCCACGGCCGACAAGCCCGAGGGCGTCTTCCTCGGCGGCTCCAACCTGGCCGTCGCGGCCGGCTCCACCAAGCAGGACCTGGCCAAGGAGTTCCTGAAGCTCGCCCTGTCCGACAAGTTCGAGGGCCAGCTCGCCAAGGAGAACGGCGTCATCCCGAACAAGGAGTCGCTCCAGACCAACCTGAAGGGCAACGCCCCCGCCGAGGCCGCCGCCCCGGCCGCCGCCGTCGGCGGCACCACGCCGCTGATCCCGGAGTGGGCCGCGGTGGAGAACGCCCCCAACCCGATCAAGACGTACATGACCGCCGTACTGAACGGCAAGTCGCCCGCGGAGGCGGCCAAGCAGGTCGAGGGCGAGTTCAACAAGCGCCTGGCGCAGCAGCAGTAGGAGCTGGGGCGGGGGCCGGCCACCGGCCCCCGCCCCCGGCGTCGTACCGGCCGAGTAGAGAGATTCGCGAGCATGACCGTGCAGACCGAACGGCCGCCCTCCGGCCCGGCCGGCGTCCGCAGGACGGCCGGGGCGGCCGGCGGACCGGCCCCGAAAGGCACGCCCCGGGCCGCCGCCCTCACCCCGTACCTGTTGCTGCTGCCCGCCGTCGCGGCCACCGTGCTGCTGCTCGGCTGGCCGCTGGTGAAGGACCTGCTGCTGTCGTTCCAGAACCTCAACATGGCGCAGCTGATCCAGCACGTCACCGAGTGGAACGGCATCGAGAACTACAAGGAGGTCCTCACCGGCGAGGACTTCTGGCGGGTCACCCTGCGCTCGATCCTGTTCACGGCGGTCAACGTCGCCCTGATCATGGTCCTGGGCACCCTGGTCGGCCTCCTCCTCGCCCGCCTCGGCAAGCGGATGCGGGTCACCCTGCTGATCGGCCTGGTGCTGGCCTGGGCCATGCCGGTGGTCGCCGCGACCACCGTCTACCAGTGGCTGTTCGCCCAGCGCTTCGGCGTCGTCAACTGGGTCCTGGACAAGCTCGGCTGGCACTCGATGGCCGACTACTCCTGGACCAGCAGCCAGATGTCGACGTTCTTCGTCGTCACCCTGCTGATCGTCTGGATGTCCATCCCGTTCGTCGCGATCAACCTCTACGCGGCGACCACCACCATCCCCGGCGAGCTGTACGAGGCCGCCGCCCTGGACGGCGCCGGCGTCTGGCGGAGTTTCACCACCGTCACCATGCCGTTCCTGCGGCCGTTCCTCTACGCGACGACGTTCCTGGAGATCATCTGGGTCTTCAAGGCGTTCGTCCAGGTCTTCAGCTTCAACGGCGGCGGCCCCGACCGGCTCACCGAGATCCTGCCGGTCTACGCCTACGTCGAGGGCGTCGGCAACCAGCACTACGGCATGGGCGCGGCGATCGCCGTCCTGACCATCCTGATCATGCTCGGCCTGACCGCCTACTACCTCAGGATCGTGCTCAAGCAAGAGGAGGACGAGGCGTGAAGCGCTCGCTCTTCGGCCGGCTGTGGCCCAACGTCACGGCCGTCGTGTTGTTCATCGGCTTCGTCTTCCCCGTGTACTGGATGTTCGCCACGGCGTTCAAGCCGACCGGCGACATCATCTCGGAGAACCCGGTCTGGTTCCCGACCGACGTCACCTTCCAGCACTTCAAGACGGCGGTCGACGCCGACAACTTCTGGACGATGGTCGCCAACTCGCTGATCGTCACCGTCCTCGCGGTCGTCTTCTCGCTGGTCGTCGCGCTGCTCGGCTCCTTCGCCCTGGCGCGGATGCGGTTCAGGGGGCGGCGCGGCTTCATCATCGCCTTCATGTGCGCGCAGATGGCACCCTGGGAAGTCATGATCATCGCGATCTACATGATCGTCCGGGACGCCTCGATGCTGAACAGCCTGGTCCCGCTGACGCTCTTCTACACGATGATGATCCTGCCCTTCACCATCCTGACGCTGCGCGGCTTCGTCGCCGCCGTGCCCAAGGAGCTGGAGGAGTCCGCGATGGTCGACGGCTGCACCCGCGTCCAGGCGTTCCGCCGGGTCATCCTGCCGCTGCTCGCGCCGGGCCTGATGTCCACCTCGATGTTCGGCTTCATCACCGCCTGGAACGAGTTCCCGCTGGTCCTGGTGGTCAACAAGGAGGCCGAGGCGCAGACCCTGCCGCTGTGGCTGTCCAGCTTCCAGACCGTCTTCGGCAACGACTGGGGCGCGACCATGGCCGCCTCCTCCCTCTTCGCCGTCCCGATCCTGATCCTGTTCGTCTTCCTCCAGCGCAGGGCCGTCAGCGGCCTGACCGCCGGTGCCGTGAAGGGCTGAGGCCACCGATGACGACACTCACCAGCGGTACCGACACCCTCACCCGCGACGCCCTCGCCGTGCTCCAGCCCGGCTTCACCGGCACCACCGCCCCCGACTGGCTGCTGCGCCGCCTCGGCGAGGGGCTGGCCTCCGTCGCCCTGTTCGGCCGCAACATCGCCACCGCCGAGCAGGTCGCCGCGCTCACCGCCCAGGTGCGCGCCGAGCGGGACGACGTACTGATCGCCATCGACGAGGAGGGCGGCGACGTCACGCGCCTGGAGGTGCGCACCGGCTCCTCCTTCCCGGGCAACAACGCCCTCGGCGCGGTCGACGACCCCGACCTGACCCGGGCGGTCGCCGCCGAACTGGGCCGCCGCCTCGCGGCCTGCGGCGTCGACTTCGACTGGGCCCCCTCGGCCGACGTCAACGCCAACCCCGACAACCCGGTGATCGGCGTACGCTCCTTCGGCGCCGACCCCGCCCTGGTCGCCCGGCACACCGCCGCCTACGTCACCGGCCTCCAGTCGGCGGGGGTGGCGGCGTGCACGAAGCACTTCCCCGGGCACGGCGACACCGCCGTCGACTCCCACCACGCGGTGCCCCGCGTCGACGTGGACGCCACGGTGCTGGCCGCACGCGACCTGGTCCCGTTCCGCGCCGCGATCGCCGCCGGCACCCGCGCGATCATGAGCGCCCACATCCTCGCCCCGGCCCTGGACCCGGACCTCCCCGGCACCCTCTCCCGCCGCGTCCTGACCGGACTCCTGCGCGAGGAACTGGGCTACGACGGCCTGATCGTCACCGACGGCATCGAGATGCGGGCCATCGCGGGCACCTACGGCATCGAACGCGGCACCGCCCTCGCCATCGCGGCCGGCGCCGACGCGATCTGCGTGGGCGGCGGGCTGTCCGACGAGGACACCGTACGGCGGCTGCGGGACGCCCTGGTCGCCGCCGTGCGCGCCGGTGAACTGCCCGAGGAACGCCTGGCGGACGCGGCCGAGCGGGTCCGCGCCCTGGCCCGCTGGACGACGGCCGCCCGAGCCGCCGGGCCGTCGACCGCGCCCGACGAGGAGGTCGGCCTGCGCGCCGCCCGCCGCGCCCTGCGCGTCACCGGCGCCGCCTCCTTCACCCCCCTCACCGCACCGCCCTACGTCGCGCAGCTCACCCCCGCCCCGAACATCGCGGTCGGCGACGAGACCCCGTGGGGCGTCGCCGCCGAGCTGTGCCGGCTGCTCCCGGGGACGGAGACGGGCGGCTTCACCGGCCCGGACGCCGGCGCCGAGGTGCTGCGGGCGGCCGGGGAGCGCCGGATCGTCGCCGTGGTCCGCGACGAGCACCGCCACCCCTGGATGGCGGCGGCCCTGGACGCCCTGCTGGCCGCCCGCCCCGACACCGTCGTGGTCGAGATGGGCGTCCCCCAGTCCCCGCCCCGCGGCGCCCTCCACCTGGCCACCCACGGCGCGGCCCGGGTCTGCGGCCGGGCGGCGGCGGAGGTCGTCGCGGGCGTGCGGGCATGAGAAAGGCGCCGGTCCCCTCTCGCGGGGGACCGGCGCCTTTCCCGTACGTGTCTCAGATGCCCTGCCACTCCGGCTTGTTGGCGTACGTGTGCCGGAAGTAGCCGGCCAGCTTCAGCTTCGACGCGGCGGCCTCGTCGACGACGACCGTGGCGTGCGGGTGGAGCTGGAGCGCCGAGGCCGGACACACCGCCGCGACCGGCCCCTCGACCGTCGCGGCGACCGCGTCCGCCTTGCCCTCGCCGGTGGCCAGCAGCACCAGGTGCCGGGCCTCCAGGATGGTGCCGATGCCCTGGGTGATCACGTGGTGCGGCACCTGCGCGATGTCACCGTCGAAGAAGCGCGCGTTGTCCACCCGGGTCTGCTCGGTCAGCGTCTTGATCCGGGTCCGGGAGGCCAGCGAGGAGCACGGCTCGTTGAATCCGATGTGCCCGTCGGTGCCGATCCCCAGCAGTTGCAGGTCGACCCCGCCGGCCCCGGCCAGCGCCCGGTCGTACGCCTCGCAGGCCGCCTGCACGTCCGCCGCCGTGCCGTCGGGCCCCAGGAACGCCTCCATCCCGATGCCCAGCGGCTGGAGCACCTCACGCCGCAGCACCGACCGGTACGACTCCGGGTGCTCCGCCGGCAGCCCCACGTACTCGTCGAGCTGGGCTATCCGCGCCCGCGAGGTGTCCACGGAACCCGCGCGCACCTTCGCCGCCAGCGCCTCGTACACCGGCAGCGGCGTCGAGCCGGTGGCCACCCCGAGCAGGGCGTCGGGCTTGCGCTTGAGCAGCTGTGCCATGGCCTCGGCGATCAGCTCGCCGCCCGCCCTGGCGTCCGGAACGATGACAACTTCCACGCTGGCCTGCCGTTTCGAAGAGGGGACTCGAGAACACCCGGGAAGGGCTGTGTGGTGGTCCGGTGTGGTGCCCTGTGGTTTAGACCAATCCTCGGAACAATTTAACAGAGCGCCCCCTTACCGGCCCCACGCACGACCCGTCCGGGCTAGGCTGCTGCCGACTGCTCGGACGTCCGAGCAGTCGTGGGGAAGCGACAACGCGAACCCGTTCCTGTGCATGGACACCGATAGTGGTCCAGTCCACAATGGGCGTCATACTTCCGCTCTCCCCGCACAGGAGGGCGGACCGAGGAACCGGAGCTCTCTGCCCTGACTGCCCCGGCTCCTCGGCCATCGGCCGACCGGGACCGCACACCCCACGGCCGTTGTTGCTCCGGGCTGCGGTGCCGGGAGGGTTGAGGGTCCCTCCCAGGCGCCGCGGCCCGCGGGTGTCCCCGGGGCATCGGGGGTCCGCGGTCGTGGAACGGCTGGTTCCGGGTGCTGTCCGCACCGCCGGGTACGCTCGACCACGTGCCCTCCATGAACGAACTCGTACGCCAGCACACCGCCCTCGACAGGTCCGACCTGGAATGGCTGCACCTGCTGGTCTCGGAGTGGCAGCTGCTCTCCGACCTCTCCTTCGCCGACCTGGTCCTGTGGGTCCCCACCCGCGACGGCACCCGGTACGTCTCCGTCGCCCAGATGCGGCCCAACACCGGCCCCACCTCCTACCAGGACGACATGGTCGGCCACCTGGTCCCGCGCGGCCGGCGCCCCATGCTGGACATCGCCCTGGACGAGGGCCGGATCGTGCGCGAGGGCGACCCGGAGTGGCGCGAGGAGGTCCCGGTCCGCATCGAGTCGATCCCGGTACGGCGCCAGGGCCGGGTCCTCGGCGTGATCGCCCGCAACACCAACCTGCTCACCGTGCGCACCCCGAGCCGCCTGGAGCTGACGTACCTCCAGAGCGCCTCCGACCTCGCCCAGATGATCGCGGCCGGCGCCTTCCCGTTCGAGAACCAGCAGGTCGACATGGACGCCTCGCCCCGCGTCGGCGACGGCCTGATCCGGGTCGACGGGGACGGGATCGTCCAGTACGCCTCCCCGAACGCCCTGTCGGCCTACCACCGCATGGGGCTCGCCGCCGACCTGGTCGGCCACCACCTGGGCCGTACCACCGCCGAACTCGCCCCCACCCACGGGCCGGTGGACGAGGCGCTGGCCAAGGTGGCCAGCGGCTGGGCGCCGCGTGAGTTCGAGATCGAGGCCGCCGACGGCGTGATCCAGTTCCGCGCCATCCCGCTCAAGCCCAAGGGCACCCGCATCGGTTCGCTGGTGCTGCTGCGGGACGTCACGGAACTGCGCCGCCGCGAGCGCGAGTTGATCACCAAGGACGCCACCATCCGGGAGATCCACCACCGGGTGAAGAACAACCTCCAGACGGTGGCCGCCCTGCTCCGCCTCCAGGCCCGCCGCATCGAGTCCGAGCGCGGGCGCGAGGCCCTGGAGGAGGCCGTGCGCCGGGTCGGCTCGATCGCCATCGTGCATGAGACGCTGTCCCAGAACCTGGACGAGCGGGTGGAGTTCGACGAGATCGCCGACCGGGTGCTCGCGATGGTCGCCGAGATCTCGCCGGGCAAGGTCGCCGGCCGGCGCACCGGTCACTTCGGCATCCTGGACGCGGAGGTGGCGACCCCGCTGTCCATGGTGCTGACCGAGGTGCTGCAGAACGCCCTGGAGCACGGCTTCCGTGAGGGCGACACCGGCACGGTGGAGGTCTCCGCGGTCCGCGGCGGCACCTCGAAGGAGTCACGGCTGCTGGTCACCGTCCAGGACGACGGCGTCGGTCTGCCCGCGGACTTCGACCCGCACCGCTCCGGGAACCTGGGCCTCCAGATCGTCCGCACGCTGGTGGAGGGCGAGTTGACCGGCTCCTTCGACATGGTCCCGGCCCCTGGGGGCGGCACCCGGGTGATCTTCGACATCCCGGTGCGCTCGCAGAAGTAGGGACGGGGCGGGCGTAGAAAGCAGGGGGATGGGGCGGGCGCAGCAAAAAGCCCCGGATCGACGGTGATCCGGGGCCAGTGCTCGCTGCGGGGTACTGCGCGCTGCGGCTCGGGGGCGGGGGATGCGTACTCGCTGCACGCGCCGCCAAGCTCAGGCTGTCGCGGGGCGGGTGTGTCAGGCGGAGGCCTGACGGGCCCGGTTGCGGGCGGCGCGGCGCTTCATGGCACGGCGCTCGTCCTCGCTGAGACCACCCCAGACGCCGGAGTCCTGACCGGACTCGAGCGCCCACTGCAGGCACTGCTCCATGACGGGGCAGCGGCGGCAGACGGCCTTGGCTTCCTCGATCTGCAGCAGCGCAGGACCGGTGTTGCCGATGGGGAAGAAGAGCTCGGGGTCTTCCTCGCGGCAAACGGCGCGGTGACGCCAGTCCATGGCTGCTACCTCTCCTTGGTATTACATGCAGATTGCTTGTGAATGTGAACGCTTTCACGAATCCCTCAACAAGGGAAGGGCCGACCGTCAGGTTCCCTGGCGGGGTCCTTGGATTGAAGAGGGGTTCCGGTGATCTGTGGAGGCCGGTGTTGCGGGCCGTCCCGATCGCCACGTAGAGACTCGCAAACCTCAGCGGCGGATACAACCCCTTCCGGAAAGTTTTTTTTGATTCTTCGGTGTCGACTAGGTCACAGCCGTACTTCCAGGGGGTGGACCCTGGTCTAAACGTTCGAGTGAAAGGACTTTCGCTGCTTCTGCTCACACAATCACACGCAGTGCACGGCGTACGCCTGTGAACGTCACGCTCGTCCGCAGCCCCAGGTGGTCACCGTCCATCTGGAGGGGCAGCGGCACCTTCGAATGCAAGGTGAACTCGGACATGTCGTGCAGTGAGACCGCGTGTCTGCCGTGGGGTCCGCGCTCGGGGGACGAAGTGAGCAACTGGGTGCCATACCGGGCAACCGCGGTCGTCGTCATCCGGCTGAGACCGAGGACGTCGAGGCCCTTGTCGAACGAAGCTTTAGGCGACGCGTACATCGGGTGATTGCCCAGGAACGTCCACGGCGAGGTGTTCGAGACTATGGACAGCACCAGACCGGTCACCGGTTCCGCCTCCGGCCGGGTCAGCGTGATCGTGCCCTGGCGGCGGTGCGCCTCGCCGAAGAACTGGCGCAGCACCTGACGGACGTAGAGCGCGTGGGTGGACTTCTTGCCGCGCTCGCGGTGCTGCTCGACCCGGCCGACCACGCCGGCGTCGAAGCCGAGCCCGGCGTTGAAGGTGAACCAGCGGGCCGGTACCGCCTCGTCCTCCGTCCCCGGGGTGCCGGAGGCCATCCCGAGCCCGACGGTCCGCTCGCTGCCCTCGCGCAGGGCGTCCAGCAGGGCGCCGGTCGCCTCCACCGCGTGGTTGGGCAGGCCGAGGGCGCGGGCGAAGACGTTGGTGGAACCGCCGGGGACCACCGCGAGGCGGGGGAGACGGTCCGGGTCGGGGCCGGCGTGCAGCAGGCCGTTGGCGACCTCGTTGACCGTGCCGTCGCCGCCGAGCGCCACCACCAGGTCGACGTCGTCGCTCTGCGCGGCCTGCCGGCCGAGGTCGCGCGCGTGGCCGCGGTACTCGGTGGTGACCGCCTCCAGCTTCATCTCGCTGGCGAGCGCGCGGATCAGTACGTCGCGCGTACGCGCACTCGTGGTGGTTGCCGCCGGGTTGACCACGAGAAGTGCACGCATGGGTCCGAGCGTACCTACTGGGTGGTACCGGGCCCAGACCGATCCGTGGATCAGGCGGCGCGGCCGGCGTGAACCTCGCCACGGGGTGCGGGGGCGGTGGTGTGGGTCGGGTTGCGGGGTATGGGGCTGGCGACGCGGGTCGCGTTGCAGGTGCGGCGGTGGTGGCGGGGATCGCGTTGCGGGGGAGGGCGTCGGGGGCGCCGGGGATCGGGTCAGGGGTGCTGTCCGCGAGGTGCCCGGTGGTGCCTGTGGTGGTGGGCCCCGGTGGCGGGGCGGTCGGTCGGCGGCGTGTACCTCGCCACGGGTGGGCGGGCCGTGCGGGCTACCCTGCTGGGGTGAGCAGTGACCAGACCCCCAGCACCGATGGAGCCGCCCCCGCCGGAGCGGCGGAGCCCCGTCCCACCCGGCTGACCGTCGCGGCCGCACTGACCGGGCTGGAGGGCCTCGCGCTCGTCGTCGGCGGGGCCTGGATGCTCGTCGGCGGTCTCACCGGGCACCCCGACGACCGCACCCAGGCGGTCACCGGCGGGGTCACCCTGATCGTCCTCGCCCTGCTGCCGCTGCTGGCCGCCCGAGGTCTGCTCGCCCGGCGCGGCTGGAGCCGGGGCCCGGCGGTGATCACGCAGATCATGGCGCTGCCGGTGGCCTACAACCTGCTCCAGACCGACAGCGTCGCCATCCCCGCCGGGATCGTGCTGGCCGTGGTGGCCGTCGCGGCGCTCGTCCTGATCGTCAACCCCGAGACCACGCGGGCCCTCGGGATCAGGACACCCGGGGACTCACGGAAGTAGGGAAACGGAAGTAGGGAAACGGAAGTAGGGAGAACGGAAGGAGGGGAAGCGGCGCAAGCGGCGGCGGGCCCCCGGGTCACTCCTCCACCAGCAGCTTCTCCCGCAGCTGGGCCAGGGTGCGGGCCAGCAGCCGGGACACGTGCATCTGGGAGATGCCGACCTCCTGCGCGATCTGCGACTGGGTCATGTTGCCGAAGAACCGCAGCAGCAGGATGCGCTTCTCCCGGGGCGGCAGGTCCTCCAGGAGCGGCTTGAGCGACTCCCGGTACTCCACGCCCTCCAGCGCCTCGTCCTCCGCGCCGAGGGTGTCGGCGACCGCCGGGGACTCGTCGTCGGTGTCGGGGACGTCCAGCGAGAGCGTCGAGTACGCGTTGGCGGACTCCAGGCCCTCCAGGACCTCCTCCTCCGAGATGGCCAGCTTCTCGGCCAGCTCGTGCACCGTGGGGGAGCGGCCGTGCAGCTGGGACAGCTCCGCCGTCGCCGTGGTCAGCGACAGCCGCAGCTCCTGGAGCCGGCGCGGCACCCGCACCGCCCAGCCCTTGTCCCGGAAGTGCCGCTTGATCTCACCGACCACCGTCGGGGTCGCGTACGTGGAGAACTCCACGCCGCGCTCCGGGTCGAAGCGGTCGACCGACTTGATCAGGCCGATGGTGGCGACCTGGGTGAGGTCGTCGAGGGGCTCGCCGCGGTTGCGGAAGCGGCGGGCGAGGTGCTCGACGAGCGGCAGGTGCATGCGCACCAGCCGGTTGCGCAGCTCCGCGTACTCGGGGCTGCCGTCGTCCATGCGGCGCAGCTCGGCGAAGA
The DNA here is from genome assembly GCF_044768905.1 of Streptomyces sp. NPDC090994. Lineage (NCBI taxonomy): Bacteria > Bacillati > Actinomycetota > Actinomycetes > Kitasatosporales > Streptomycetaceae > Streptomyces > Streptomyces sp. NPDC090994. Next base: position 105,166 of record NZ_JBIVWS010000001.1, on the reverse strand, counting down.
GGGCACGGGCCCCGCTGCGGTCCTGCGGGTCGTGCCGGCCGTGCTGTTCCGGCACGCTCCGCGCACCGGGCACCTCGTCCTCGGAGTGTCGCTCGTGCTCGCTCATCGTCCCGCCCGTAGCCCTTTCCGGAGCCCTTGCCTCCGATCGGCCGGGCAGGACGGGATCGCCCCCGCTCCGCCCGTCCGAAGGCACGCTCTGCACGGCGCCGTCCCGCTCCCCGGCCCGCTGCCCGCCGCCCGGTACGCCGGACTGGACACCGGCCTCCTCGGGGTGCGGACGGGCCTGCTCGGGGATGCCGTCGATACCGCCCGCCCTGCCCCGGGCCCCGCTCGCAGGACGTGCGCCCTCGGCCGGCAGCCCCCGTGTGCCGCGCTCTTCGTCCCGCACCGGCCCGTCCTCCCTCACGCCGGCCCGGGTCCCGCGCCGCGCTGTTTGTAGAGGCTGATCGACACGGTGGCGTCCTCGTCCACGGCGGAGGACACCTTGCCCGCCAGTGCGGACAGGACGGTCCAGGCGAAGGTGTCCCGCGAGGGCGCGTGGCCGTCGGTGGTCGGTGCCGACACGGTGACCTCCAACGAGTCGTCGACGAGGCGGAAGACACAGCTGAGCACGGAGCCGGGCACGGCCTGCTGGAGCAGGATCGCGCAGGCCTCGTCCACCGCGATGCGCAAGTCCTCGATCTCGTCGAGGGTGAAGTCCAAACGGGCCGCGAGGCCGGCCGTCGCCGTACGCAGCACCGACAGGTAGGCCCCCGCGGCCGGCAGCCGGACTTCGACGAAGTCCTGGGTCGCGGGCTCGCCTGCGAACTGGGACACCCTCACCTCCAAGGTGGTACAAGCGTTTCAGGGCCGAGGGTCACCCCTCGGGTAACGCGGTGACGCGATACGTGGTTCAGTGGTTCAGCGGTGACGTTATCGCGCTCCGTGCTTTCCTGTCCCCGAGACCCCAACCCCTTGCTGTCACTCATAGTAAACACGTGAACACGCACAGTGGCTAGGGGTTGGGCGGGACCAAATCGGAAGAGCGCGCGCCGGGTTGACGTACCCACACGTCAGGCGGTCGAACCGTACCTTCCTCTTGCCCTTCCGGTCCCTACACGAGCACGTGGTCGACGAAGCACCAGCGCCAGTCCTCGCCCGGCTCGAAGGTGCGCATCACGGGATGCCCGGTCTGTTCATGATGCCCTGTCGCGTGGCGTTTCGGGGAGGAGTCGCAGCAGCCGACATGACCGCAGGTGAGGCAGAGCCGCAGCTGTACCGGGTCCGTGCCGTCGGCCAGGCACTCTGGGCAGGTCTCGCTGAGCGGCTCCGGCTCCGGGTGCGGCAGCGCGTCGGCGTGCGTGCACTGTTTCATGATTGCCAGGTTACGACGGGCGTGCGGAGAACCGCGCGGAGGAAAAGGGTGGGCAGGGACCATGGACGTGATGCCGCTGCTGTTGCTGGTGGCGGGGAGCGCGGCGGTCGCCGCGGCGGGGCGGCGCACACCGGTGCCCGCGCCGCTGCTGCTGGTCGCGGCCGGACTGGCGGTCAGCTACGTCCCCGGCGTGCCCGACTACACCCTCGACCCGCACGTCGTGCTGCCGCTGCTGCTGCCCCCGCTGCTGTACACGGCGGCCACCGACAGCTCCTACCTGGACCTGCGCGCCCAGCTGCGGCCCGTCGCCCTGCTCTCCGTGGGCTACGTGCTCTTCGCGACCTTCGTCGTCGGCTGGGCCGCCTACCTGATCGTGCCGGACCTGCCGCTGACCGCCGCCCTGGTGCTCGGCGCGGTGGTGGCACCGCCGGACGCCGTCGCGGCCACGGCCGTCGCCCGCCGGGTCGGACTGCCGTCCCGGATCACCACCATCCTCCAGGGCGAGTCCCTGGTGAACGACGCCACCGCCATCACCGCCTACAAGGTGGCGCTCGCGGCGGCGGTCGGCGAGGGCGCCACCTGGGCCGGCGGGATCGGCGAGTTCCTGATCGCAGCGGTCGGCGGCGTCGGCGTCGGACTGATCCTCATGGTGCCGCTGCACTGGCTGCGCACCCGCCTGAAGGAACCGCTCCTCCAGAACACGCTCTCCCTGCTGATCCCCTTCGTCGCCTACGCGGCGGCGGAACAGGTGCACGCCTCCGGGGTACTGGCGGTGGTCGTCGTCGCACTGCACCTCGGCCACCGCGCGTGGGAGGTCGGTTTCGCCACCCGCCTCCAGGAGGACGCGGTCTGGAAGATGGTCGCCTTCGTCCTGGAGTCGTCCGTCTTCGCCCTGATCGGCCTCCAGCTCCCCGTGGTCCTCGAGGGACTCGGCGCGTACGAGGGCGTCCAGGCCGCCTGGTACGCGCTCGCCCTGTTCCTGGTGGTGGTCGCGGCGCGGTTCGTGTGGTCCTACCCGGCGACCTTCCTGCCCCGCGTCCTCTCGGCACGCGTGCGCGCGCGCGAGGAGAACCCGACGTGGAAACAGCCCTTCGTCATCGCCTGGGCCGGCATGCGGGGCGTGGTCTCCCTGGCGATCGCCTTCTCCATCCCGCTCACCGTGCACGGCGGCGAACCCTTCCCCGAACGCAACCTGATCCTCTTCCTCACCTTCACCACGGTCATCGGCACCCTGGTCGTCCAGGGCGTGACCCTGCCGCCGCTGATCCGCCTGCTGAAGTTCCCCGGCCACGACGTCCAGGCCGAGACCCTGGCCGAGGCCAACGCCCAGGCCCAGGCGTCCCGGGCCGCCGAGCAGCGCCTCGACGACCTGCTCACCGACCCGCGCAACGCCCTGCCCGGACCGCTCGCCGAGCGGCTGCGCTCGGTCCTGGAACGCCGCCGCAACGCCGTCTGGGAACGGCTCGGCCAGGTCAACACCGTCACCGGGGAGACCGTCGACGACACCTACCGACGGCTGTCCAGGGAGATGATCGGAGCCGAACGCGAGGTCTTCGTCAAGCTCCGGGACGGCCGGTACATCGACGACGAGATGCTGCGCACGCTGCTGCGCAGGCTGGACCTGGAGGAGGCGGCGGCGTACCGGGAAACCGCGTCGTGAGCGGTCACGGGTGTTCGGGGAACCGGTGCTCGGCAACCGCGGGCCCGGGGCACGCGGGCTCGGGGCACGGGCGGCCGGTGATCACCGCGGCCAGGGTCGTGCCCTGCGGGAAGGCGCCCTCCTCGGTGAGCGTGAGCAGCGCGTACAGCATCTTGGCGACATACAGGCGCTCCACGGGCAGCCCGTGCCGGCGCTCGAAGTCGGCGGCGAAGGCGTCCAGCTCGTCGGGCACGCGCGCGTAGCCGCCGAAATGGAAGCGGTCGTCCAGGCTCCAGGTGCCGCGGGGCCCGCCGAACGCCCGTTCCTGGAGCCGCCGTACGTCGCCGTCCAGGAAGCCGCCCTTCACCACCGGGATGCCGAGCGCCCGCTGTCCGGGGCCCAGACCGGCGGCCAGCCCGGCCAGCGTGCCACCGGTGCCGCAGGCGACGGCGACCACGTCGGCGCGCCCGTCCAGCTCCCGGCCGAGGGCCAGGCAGCCGCGTACCGCCGCGGCGTTGCTGCCGCCCTCCGGCACCACGTACGCCTCCGGCGCCCCGGCCGCCGCCAGGAGGGCCGCCAGGGTCTCCGGCTCGGTCTTGCGGCGGTACGTCGAGCGGTCGGTGAAGTGCAGGCGCATGCCGTCGGCGGCGCACCGCGCGAGCGAGTCGTTGAGCGGGCGGCCGGCCAGTTCGTGGCCGCGCACCACGCCGACCGTGGACAGGCCGAGCAGCCGCCCGGCGGCGGCGGTGGCGCGCAGGTGGTTGGACCAGGCGCCGCCGAAGGTCAGCACCGTACGGCCGGCGGCGGCCGTGAGGTTGGGTGCCAGCTTGCGCCACTTGTTGCCGACCAGCGCCGGGTGGATCAGGTCGTCCCGCTTGAGCAGCAGCCGTACGCCCCGCCGTTCGAACCGCTCGTCGGCGAGCTCCCGCACCGGTGAGGGCAGCAGGGGGCCGAGGGCGGCGACGTCGTTGCTGGTCACCCCGCCATTGTCACCCTGGTGAGCCGGTCGCCGCGGGCCGGGTCACTTCAGGCGGTCCCGGATGCGCTCGCGCATCGACTTCATCGTGAACCCGCGCGGGTCCACCTTCCCCGGCTGCCACTCCAGGTGCCCGATGACGGACCGCTCGTTCCAGCCGTGGTGGCGGCAGACGGCGGCGGCGGCCTTCTCGATGGCCTCCAGCTGCTTCTCCGGCCACGGGTCCTCGCCGTCACCGAGGTTCTCGCACTCGAACCCGTAGAAACGGGCGTTGCCGTCGGTGTTCGCCTCGTTGTCCTTGGGCAGCCCCTTCTCCGCGATCACCGCGCGCAGTACGTCGTCGTCGCCGAGGCCGGCGTGGTTGGCGCGGCCGTAACCGACGAGGTGGACCCTGCCGTCCTTGGTGATGACGCCGTGGCACAGCGGGCCGGGCAGCCCTTCGTAGCCCTTGCGGCAGATGTCCACGGTCCGTGCGCTGCCCTTGGTCACGGTGTGGTGGATCATCACGCCGTGCACCGGACCCCAGGCGCCCTTGGAGTTGCGGTTGTGCGTGCGCCAGTCGCCGACCTCGACGACCGTGAGGCCCTCGGCCTTCAGCGCTCTCAGGAAACTGCTCGCGGACATCGGTGCGGCCATCACCGGCTCCTTCGCTCCGCGCGACCGCCCGACGCGACCGCCTCGTACGGTGCTTGTTACCAAAACGGAGCCACGTCTACCGCGTGTTCGGTCTCTGTGCGAGTCAATTCGGACAACGTTCGGACGCGTGAAGGGCGTTGGAAGGCCCGGCGGGTCCCGGGAACGCGGGACCGAAAGCCCAAGTCTGCCCCGGCGGCCGGTGCCTCATTCCCGCTCTTTCGGGTAATAGCACTGACACATTGCCTGAGGAAGGCTGGTCCCCGCACATCGATGCACGGCGTGGGTGCGCCGGGCATGACCGGGAGGGCAATTCCTTATGTCGGTAGGCGAAGAGGTCCGCACCGAGCAGACCAGGCCGCAGCAGAGTCTCGGCACGGCGGCGGCGCGGAACCTGGCCACCACCACCAAGTCCGTTCCTCAGATGCAGGAGATCAGCTCACGCTGGCTGCTGAGGATGCTGCCCTGGGTCGACATCCAGGGCGGTACGTACCGTGTGAACCGGCGCTTGACCTTCGCCGTGGGCGACGGCCGGGTGACGTTCGTGAAGACCGGCGACCGCGTCGAGGTGATCCCCGCGGAGCTGACCGAGCTGCCGGCCCTGCGGTCCTACGAGGACGACGAGGTGCTTTCGGAACTGTCCCGCCGCTGCGAGCAACGGGAGTTCGGACCGGGTGACGTCATCGCCTCGTTCGGCAGCCCGAACGAAGAGGTCTACCTGCTGGCGCACGGCAAGGTGGAGAAGGTCGGCACCGGCCCCTACGGCGACGACGCGGTCCTCGGAGTTCTCGCCGACGGCGCCTACTTCGGCGACCGGGCCCTGCTCGACGGGGACGCCATCTGGGAGTACACGGCCCGCGCGGTGACCGCCTGCACGGTCCTGGTGCTGCCCCGCCAGGAGGTGGAGCAGATCGCCGAGCGCAGCGACTCCCTGCGCGAGCACATCGAGCAGCGCCGCGCCGAGCCCCAGCACGCCACCAACAAGCACGGCGAGAAGGCGATCGACCTCTCCGCCGGCCACAGCGGCGAGCCCGACATCCCGCACACGTTCGTCGACTACGAGGCCAAGCCCCGCGAGTACGAACTGAGCGTCGCCCAGACCGTCCTGCGCATCCACTCGCGCGTGGCCGACCTCTACAACCAGCCGATGAACCAGACCGAGCAGCAGATCCGGCTGACGGTCGAGGCGCTCAAGGAGCGCCAGGAGCACGAACTGATCAACAACCGCGAGTTCGGTCTCCTCCACAACTGCGAGTACGACCAGCGCATCCAGCCGCACGAGGGCGTCCCCGGCCCCGACGACCTGGACGAGCTGCTCAGCCGCCGCCGCGGCACCAAGCTGCTCCTCGCCCACCCGCGCGCCATCGCCGCGATCGGACGCGAGCTGAACAAGCGGGGCCTGGTCCCCGAGACGATCGACATCGCCGGCAACCGCATCCCGACCTGGCGCGGCGTGCCGATCTACCCGTGCAACAAGATCCCGGTCACCGAGGCCCGTACGTCCTCGATCATCGCCCTGCGTACCGGCGAGGCGGACCAGGGCGTCATCGGCCTGCGCGCCACCGGCATCCCGGACGAGATCGAACCGAGCCTGTCGGTGCGCTTCATGGGCATCAACGAACAGGCCATCATCAAGTACCTGGTGACGGCCTACTACTCGGCGGCGGTGCTGGTGCCGGACGCGCTCGGTGTGCTGGAGAACGTCGAGATCGGCCGCTGGCAGTGACGCCCGGCGCACCGTGGTCCCGCCGACGTGGGGTGAGCGGATGACGGGGGCCGGCGACCGGGCCCCCGGCGTACGGCGGCCCACCGTGACACTGGAACGGCACGTGCCGCCGGTGGGGCGCGGGCCCAGTGAGGGGCGGGGGGCCGCCGAGGAGCAGGGGGGCGAGGAACAGGGGGTCGAGGAACAGGGGGCCGTGGGGCAGGGGGCCGTGGAGCCGGAGGACGCCGACGGGCACGAGGCGGCGGAACTGCTGCGGCGGGCCCGGGCCTCGGTCGACCCGGAACTGCGTTCCGTGCTCGCGTCGCTGCCGGGCCCGCTGAGCCGGGTGGCGCTCTACCACTTCGGGTGGCAGGGGGCCGACGGGACACCGGCGGCCGGCAACGCCGGCAAGGCGATCCGGCCCGCGCTGGTCCTCGCCTCGGCCGCCGCGCTCGGCGGGCCCGAGGCCAGGGCGGCGGCCGTGCGGGCGGCGGTCGCGGTGGAACTGGTCCACAACTTCACGCTCCTGCACGACGACGTGATGGACCGGGACACCACCCGCCGTCACCGGCCCACCGCCTGGACGGTGTTCGGGGACGCCGACGCCATCCTCGCGGGCGACGCCCTCCAGGCGCTGGCCCTGCGGCTGCTCGCCGAGGACCCGCACCCGGCGTCCGCGGCGGCGGTCGCCCGGCTCGCCGGCTGTGTCGTGGAGCTGTGCGTGGGGCAGCAGGCGGACACCGCGATGGAGCGGCGCGGCCCGGCCGGGATCACCCTCGACGAGACGCTCGCCATGGCCGAGGCCAAGACCGGCGCGCTGCTGGGCTGCGCCGCGGCGCTGGGCGCGCTCTACGCGGGTGCCCCGGACGACGACGTACGGGCACTGGACGCGTTCGGCCGGGAAGCCGGGCTCGCCTTCCAGCTGATCGACGACGTCATCGGCCTGTGGGGCGACCCGCGCCGCACCGGCAAGCCGGCCGGGGCGGACCTGGCGGCCCGTAAGAAGTCGCTGCCGGTGGTGGCCGCGCTCGCCTCCGGCACCCCCGCGGCGGCCGAGCTGGCCGCGCTCTACGCGACGCCGTACGACGAGGCCACGGAGGACCTCACCGCCACGGCGCTGCTCGTGGAGCGGGCGGGCGGCCGGGACTGGGCCCAGACCGAGGCGGCCGACCGGATGGGCCGGGCCATGCAGGAACTGGCCCGCGCCGTACCCGACCCGGAGGCGGCGGGGGGCCTGCTCGCGCTGGCCGAGTTCGTCACCCGGAGGAACACCTGAGGTCCTGGGAACATCCGAGGCCCCCGGCCCCGGAGCCCGCAGACCCGCACGGCACCTGACCGCGTGCGGCCGCACCGCCGGGGCTCCGGCCCGACGGGTCCCACGCCACGGCATGTGGCGTGGGACCCGTCTTCCGCGTTCGGGGCGGCGTTCGGGCCCGCGTACGAGGTGGCGTACGGGGCCCGCGTACGAGGCGGCGTACGGGTCTGCGTACGGCGAAGGGGCCCGGCCTGGGAAGGCCGGGCCCCTTCGGGGTGCCCGTGGGCGCGCGATGGTGCACCGATCGCGGCCTGGGGAGGCAGACCGGGCGTCAGGCCTTCTTGGTCTCCCAGAAGATCTTGTCGATCTGCGCGATGTAGTCCAGCGCCTTCTGGCCGGTGGCCGGGTCGGTGGACGCCTTGGCGGCCGAGAGGGCCTTCAGGGTGTCGTTGACCAGCTGGTGCAGCTCCGGGTACTTCTCGAAGTGCGGCGGCTTGAAGTAGTCGCTCCACAGGACCGACACGTGGTGCTTGGCCAGCTCCGCGCGCTGCTCCTTGATGACCGTGGCGCGGGCCTGGAAGTGCGGATCGTCGTTGCCGGCCATCTTCTCCTGGACGGCCTTGACCGACTCCGCCTCGATACGGGCCTGGGCCGGGTCGTACACGCCGCAGGGCAGGTCGCAGTGGGCGCTGACCTTGACCTTGGGGGCAAACAGGCGGGAAAGCATGGAGCGTTCCTTCCTCGTGATCGTCTTCTCAGGGGGGACATTACTCCCTGGAGGAGACGATTTCGCGAGTGCCCCCGTGGGCTTAGGACAAAAGTCCGGGGTGAGACTGAGACTGGTGGAGGAATGACCGGGGAGGTGCCGGGTGATGCCGGAGCTGTCGCAGGAGACCGAGCGTGCCAGGGGGCCGCTGCCCTTCGGACCGGCCGAGGTGACCGGGCCGTCCATGGTGCCCACGCTGTACCACGGGGACGTGGTGGTGGTGCACTGGGGGGCGAGGGTGCGGCCGGGGGACGTGGTCGTGCTGCGGCATCCCTTCCAGCAGGACCTGCTCGTCGTCAAGCGGGCCGTGGAGCTGCGCGAGGGCGGGTGGTGGGTGCGGGGGGACAACGCGTACGCGGGGGGTGACAGCACCGATTACGGGGCCGTCCCCGAGGAGCTGGTGCTGGGGCGGGTACGGCTGCGTTACCGGCCGCTCGGGCCGGGCCGGCGGTCGCCGTTCGCGCTGCTGCGCTGGGCGCTGTCGGCGGTCAGGCCGGTGCTGTCCGGCCGGTCCGCCTCCAGGCGTTTGCGGGCGCGGTAGGCGGCCACGTTGGCGCGGGTGGCGCAGCGGTCGGAGCAGTAGCGGCGCGAGCGGTTGGTGGAGGTGTCCAGGTAGGCGTTGCGGCAGGGGGCCGCTTCGCACAGGCCCAGGCGGTCCACGCCGTACTCCGTGAGGTGGAAGGCCAGGCCCATCGCGGCGATGGCGGCGTAGCCGGCCGTGGCGTTGGACGGGTGGTCGGCCAGGTGCATGTGCCACAGGGGGCGGCCGTCGTCGTCGCGGTGGTCGTGGCCGGAGATCTGGGGGCTGACCGGGAACTCCAGGAGGAGGGAGTTCAGGAGGTCCACGGCGAGGGTCTCGTCACCGGTGTCGGCCGCCTCGAACACCGCGCGCAGGCGGGCGCGGACCCCGCGGAACCGGGTCACGTCCGCCTCCGCGGCACGCCGGGCGGCCGACTGGTTGGCGCCGAAGAGTTCACGGACGGCCTCGACCGAGGTCAGCGCGTCCTTGCCCCGGTCCGGCTCCTCGGTGTTGACGAGACGTACGGCGTAATCCGAGTAATAGGCCAGTTCCACTTGTAGTCCTTACGGAGGGGCTCTAGGGTCGTGCCTGCGGTCGGGTAATGGCTGATCGTGGTTTCAGGGTATTACGTGACGGACTCTGGAGGAGCTCTATGACGGACGCGGACGCCACCACGGCCACGACCGGTGCCGACTGGCAGGCCTGGCAGGAGAGCTGGGACCGGCAGCAGGAGTGGTACATGCCCGACCGCGAGGAGCGGTTCCGGATCATGCTGGACATGGTGGAGGCGCTGGTCGGGCCGGCGCCGCGGGTGCTCGACCTCGCGTGCGGCACGGGGAGCATCACGGCGCGCGTGCTCGCCCGGTTCCCCGAGGCCACCAGTACCGGGGTGGATCTCGACCCGGCGCTGCTCGCCATCGCGGAGGGGACCTTCGCGGGGGACGAGCGGGTCTCGCTGGTCACCGCCGACCTGAAGGACCCCGAGTGGGCGAGCGGGCTGCCGTACGACTCGTACGACGCCGTACTGACCGCCACGGCCCTGCACTGGCTCCACGCCGAACCCCTCGCGGCCCTCTACGGTCGGGTCGCGGAGCTGGTCCGCGACGGCGGTGTCTTCCTGAACGCGGACCACATGATCGACGACACGACGCCCCGGATCAACGCGGCCGAGCGGGAGCGGCGGCACGCGGAGATGGAGGCCGCCAAGCGGGACGGCGCCCTCGACTGGTCCGAGTGGTGGCAGCTCGCCGCCAAGGACCCGGTGCTCGCGGAGCCGACGGCCCGGCGGTTCGCCATCTACGGCGAGCACGCGGAGGGGGACACGCCGCCGGTGGCGTGGCACGCGCGCGTGCTGCGGGAGAAGGGCTTCGGAGAGGTGCGGCCGGTGTGGTGCTCGCCCTCGGACACGTTGCTGCTCGCCCTGAAGTAGGCGGGAGGGCGCGTGCGTGAGGGGCGGTACGCGCGCCGCCGTACCGCCCCCCTCGTGCCTCACAGCACCGTGTCTCAGAGCACCTTGGACAGGAACGCCTTCGTCCGTTCGTGCTGCGGGTCGGTCAGGACGTCGCGCGGGTTGCCCGACTCCACCACCACGCCGCCGTCCATGAAGACCAGGCTGTCGCCCACCTCGCGGGCGAAGCCCATCTCGTGGGTGACGACGACCATCGTCATGCCGGACTCGGCCAGGTCGCGCATGACGTCCAGGACGTCGCCGACCAGCTCCGGGTCGAGGGCCGAGGTCGGCTCGTCGAAGAGCATCAGCTTGGGGTCCATCGCCAGGGCCCGGGCGATGGCGACGCGCTGCTGCTGGCCGCCGGAGAGCTGGGAGGGGTAGTTGTCGGCCTTGTCGGCCAGGCCGACGCGGTCCAGGAGCCGGCCGGCGCGCTCCCGGGCCTGGGCCCGCGGTACGCCCTTGACCTGGACCGGGGCCTCCATGACGTTCTCCACGGCCGTCATGTGCGGGAACAGGTTGAAGCGCTGGAACACCATGCCGATGTCGCGGCGCTTGAGGGCGACCTCGCTGTCCTTCAGCTCGTAGAGCTTGTCGCCCTTCTGGCGGTAGCCGACCAGCTCGCCGTCGACGTACAGACGCCCGGCGTTGATCTTTTCGAGGTGGTTGATACACCTGAGGAAGGTGGACTTGCCGGAGCCGGAGGGGCCGATGAGGCAGAAGACCTCGCCGGAGTTCACCTGGAGGTCGATGCCCTTGAGGACCTCGACCTGGCCGAAGGACTTGTGGACGCCCTCGGCCTTCACCATGGGGGTGGTGGTGGCCGGTGTCGTGGTCTGGGTCATGCCGGGACTCCCTTCGGGCGGCGCGTGGGGAGGACGGCGGACCGGAAGCGCTGGAGCGGGGTCGGCGGGAGGGCGCGGGTCGAGCCCCGGGCGTAGTAGCGCTCGATGTAGTACTGGCCGACGCTCAGGACCGAGGTCATGATCAGGTACCAGGTGGCGGCGAGGAAGTACATCTCCACCGTGGAGCCCGCGTTCTGGCCGATGTCCTGCGCCTCCTTGAACAGGTCGTAGTACTGCACCGCCGAGACGAGCGAGGTCGTCTTCAGCATGTTGATGACCTCGTTGCCGGTGGGCGGCACGATCACCCGCATGGCCTGCGGGATGACGATCCGGCGCAGCGTCTTGCTGTGGCTCATGCCGAGCGCGTGGGACGCCTCGGTCTGGCCTTCGTCGACCGAGAGCAGGCCGGCGCGGCAGATCTCGGCCATGTACGCGGCCTCGTTGAGGCCGAGGCCGAGCAGCGCCGTCAGCAGCGGCGTCATGAAGGACGACCAGTAGTCCTTGTAGATCGGGCCGAGGTTGATGTACTCGAAGACCAGGCCGAGGTTGAACCAGACGAAGAGCTGGACCAGGACCGGGGTGCCGCGGAAGAACCAGATGTAGAACCACGCGATGGACGAGGTCACCGGGTTCTTCGACAGGCGCATCACCGCGAGCAGGATGCCGCCGACGATGCCGATGAGCATCGACAGCACGGTGAGGAGGAGGGTGTTCCAGACGCCTTCGAGGATGCGGTCGTCGAAGAAGTAGTCGGGGATCGCACCCCAGTTGATCTTGCCCTGGGCGAAGGCGTAGACGACGGCGCCCAGCAGGGCGAGGGCGACGACCGCGGACACGTACCGCCATGGGTGCCGGACCGGGATGGCCTTGACGGCCTCCGGGCGGGCGGGGGGAGTCGTGCCGGGACCGTCCGTCTTGCTGACGTCAGCAGTCACGGGTGGAGCCTTTCAGTGCCGAGTCGGGCGGTGCCGGGTCAGGAGCCGCCGTTGATCCTGGACTCGGTGACCGCGCCGTCCGCGACGCCCCACTTGTCGATGATCTTCTTGTACTCGCCGTTGTCGATGATCGCCTGGACGGCCGCCTGGAGCGCGTCGCGCAGTTCGGTGTTCTCCTTGGCCACGGCGATGCCGTACGGGCCCGCCTCCACCTGGTCGCCGACCAGCTCGAAGTACGTGCCGCCGCCGGAGTTCTTCACGGAGTACGCGGCGATCGGGAAGTCGGCGGAGACGACGTCCGCGCCCTTGGAGCGCATCCGGGTCTCGGCCTCGGGGTTGGTGCCGAAGTCCTCGATCTTCAGGGTCTTCTCGCCGTCCTTCGTACACTTCTTCGCCTGGTCCTTGGCGAGGTCGTGGGAGAAGGTGTTGCGCTGCACGGCCATCGTCTTGCCGCACAGGTCGTCCCAGGTCTTGATCCCCTGGTCGTCGCCCTTGTTGGTGTAGAGGGAGACGCCCGCGGTGAAGTAGTCGACGAAGTCGACGCCCGTGCCGACCTTCTTGCCGGTGTCGGCGTCGATGCCCTCCTGGCGGGCCTTGGTGTCGGTCATGGCCGACATGGCGATGTCGTAGCGCTTGGCGGCGAGGCCGCCGATGAGCGTGTCGAAGGTGGCGTTCTCGAACTCGAACGTCACGCCGAGCTGCTTGCCCATCGCCTCCGCGAGGTCCGGGTCGATACCGACCGTCTTGCCGGAGTCGTCCTTGAACTCCACCGGCGCGTAGGCGATGTCGGAACCGACCTTGATGACGCCCTTGTCGCGGATGGCCTGGGGGAGCTTGCCGGCCAGCGGGGCGCCGCTCGACGACTTCGTCTCGTCGGAGCCGTTGTCCTTGGTCTGGTCGCCGCAGCCGGTGAGCAGCAGTGCGCCCGCGACCGCGATGGCGCCGACCGCGGCGGTGCGGGAGGACACGGCGGTCGTACGACGGGTGGAGCGTGCGGTCATGTGGGTTCCTCCGGCGGATGAGTGGAGCAGCCGATCGGGCGGGGCGTCCGACGGAGGGGCCGGCGGGCGCCGTGGGTCGACGGTCGACGGAGTGAGTGCGGCGGTCGTCGACGGCAGCGCACAGAGGTCGGCGTGGGCACACCTCTTCGAGTGCCGCGACCTCGTGCGATTACGGCATCTTGCCATTCGGACGGAGCTGTTCAGGGGACCTCCGATGTCAAAATCGGATAACGGGTGGTGTCGCGAAGTGGAGCAGGTCGGTCAATCGCGACCGAACGTTTGCGGGAATTGTTGCTTCCGGCCGGAAGATCTTCGGTGGAGTGGGGCGGAATGGGGTGGGGTGTGGCTTCTTCGGGGTGGTGTCAAGAGTTGTCGTGATGTTGGCCGGAAGTGGTGGTGTGGGTCATGTCACTGGCATATGACTGACTGTGTTCGTTGTGCGGGTGTCCCGGGAGCTGTCCCGGGGCTGTCCTGGGGCTGTCGCGGGGGCTCGCGCGGGCCGGTGTGTGAGCTTGCGCCTATTGGACTCGTCCTGGGGGGCGTCCGTCCGGTAAGAAGGTTCTTTACACCCCTCATCCGGGGCTCAGGGCGCGTGTGCGGCGCGCCCGTCGCGTACAGGCCCGTACGCATCAACGACCTGGGCCTTGCGCGGTCCCGCCCACTCCTCACCAGGAGCGGACACACCCTCACACCATGAACTCTTAAGGGGTACTACGAAGTGGCAGCGGAGATCGTCAATCCTCGCAGCGACAGTGTCAGTGACAGTGACAGTGGCAGCGTGAGTGACAGCGTCGGCGACAGCGGATCCTCCCTCGACTCCCTCGACTCCCTCGACCTGGATCCCGCGTTCGCGCTGCACCGCGGCGGCAAGATGGCCGTGCGGGCCACCGTGCCGGTCCGGGACAAGGACGACCTGTCCCTGGCGTACACGCCCGGCGTCGCGAAAGTGTGCAGCGCGATCGCCGAGCAGCCGGAGCTGGTCGACGACTACACGTGGAAGTCGTCGGTCGTGGCGGTCGTGACGGACGGTACGGCCGTGCTCGGGCTCGGGGACATCGGGCCGCAGGCCTCCCTTCCGGTGATGGAAGGGAAGGCGATCCTGTTCAAGCAGTTCGGCGGCGTGGACGCGGTGCCGATCGCGCTGGACTGCACGGACGCGGACGAGATCGTCGAGACGGTGGTGCGGCTCGCGCCGTCGTTCGGCGGGGTCAACCTGGAGGACATCTCGGCGCCGCGGTGCTTCGAGATCGAGCGGAAGCTGCAGGAGCGGCTGGACATCCCGGTCTTCCACGACGACCAGCACGGTACGGCGGTCGTGACGCTGGCGGCGCTGCGGAACGCGGCGCGGCTGAGCGGGCGGTCGCTGGGCGAGCTGCGCGCGGTCATCTCGGGCGCGGGGGCGGCGGGCGTCGCTATCGCGAAGATGCTGGTCGAGGCCGGCATCGGGGACGTCGCCGTGGCGGACCGGAAGGGGGTCGTGTCGGCGGACCGGGACGATCTGACGCCGGTGAAGCGGGAGCTGGCCGAGTTCACGAACAAGGCCGGGCGGAGCGGGTCGCTGGAGGCGGCGCTGGCAGGCGCGGACGTCTTCATCGGGGTTTCCGGCGGGACGGTGCCGGAGGCCGCGGTGGCGTCGATGGCTCCGGGGGCGTTCGTGTTCGCCATGGCGAACCCGAACCCCGAGGTGCATCCGGAGGTCGCGCACAAGTACGCGGCGGTGGTCGCCACCGGGCGGTCGGACTTCCCCAACCAGATCAACAACGTGCTGGCGTTCCCCGGGATCTTCGCCGGGGCCTTGCAGGTGCGGGCGTCCCGGATCACCGAGGGGATGAAGCTGGCGGCGGCTGAGGCGCTGGCCTCGGTCGTGGGTGACGACCTCTCGGCGGAGTATGTGATTCCGTCGCCGTTCGACGAGCGGGTCGCGCCGGCGGTGACGGCGGCGGTGGCCGCGGCTGCTCGGGCGGAGGGGGTCGCTCGTCGCTGACGGGTGGCTTCTCCAACGGTCCCGTCCTTGGGTGGGCGGGGCCGTTTTCTGTTGGGTGGTGGGCTGCTGCGGGTGCGGGTGCGGGTGCGGGTGCGGCTGCGGGTGCGGGTGCCGGTGTGTCGTGCGTGGCAAGAGGACGCGTGTCACAGGTGCGGTCGGTTCTCGTGGGCGGGTGGGGAATCTATCGTCGGGGGCATGTTCGCTGTCTACGCCGCCCGGATCGACCGTGATCAGCCGCTGAATGGTCTGGAGTTGGGAGAGCGTCCCGCTCCCGAGGCCCGGCCCGGCTGGAGTGTCGTCGATGTCAGGGCCGCCTCACTCAACCATCACGACCTGTGGTCCCTGCGGGGCGTCGGTCTCGCGGAGGACCGGCTGCCGATGATCCTGGGGTGCGATGCCGCCGGGGTCGACGAGGACGGCAACGAGGTCGTGCTGCATTCCGTCATCGGCCAGAGCGGGTACGGGGTCGGGGTGAAGGAGCCCCGGTCCATCCTGACCGAGCGTTATCAGGGGACCTTCGCGGAGAGGGTCGCCGTACCGACCTGGAATCTGCTGCCGAAGCCCAAGGAGCTGTCGTTCGCGGAGGCGGCCTGTCTGCCGACGGCCTGGCTGACGGCGTACCGGATGCTGTTCACGAACGCCGGGGTGCGGCCCGGGGATTCGGTGCTGGTGCAGGGGGCCGGGGGCGGAGTCGCCACGGCTGCGATCGTGCTGGGGAAGGCGGCCGGGCTGCGGGTGTTCGCGACCAGCCGGGACGAGGCCAAGCGGAAGCGGGCGGTGGAGCTGGGGGCCGTGGAGGCCGTCGAGCCGGGGGCGCGGCTGCCACAGCGGGTCGATGCCGTGATCGAGACGGTGGGGGCCGCCACCTGGTCGCACTCGGTCAAGTCGCTGCGGCCCGGTGGGACGCTGGTCATTTCCGGCGCGACCAGTGGTGACCGGCCCTCGCACGCCGAGCTGACGCGGATCTTCTTCCTGGAGCTGAAGGTCGTGGGGTCCACGATGGGGACCAAGGACGAGCTGGAGGACCTGCTGGCGTTCTGTGCGGCCACCGGGGTGCGTCCCGTGATCGACGAGGTGCTGCCTCTGGAACGGGCGCGTGAGGGATTCGCTCGGATGGAGTCGGGGGAGCTTTTCGGGAAGATCGTGTTGGGGCGTGGGTGACGCTGGCCGGGGCCGGGGCCGGGGCCGGGGCGGTTCGGGGGCGGTTCGGGAAGGGGAGGCGCGGGCGGGTGAGGGGCCTCCCTTTCCGTGCGGGCCGGGGTCAGGGGTGCGGGGTGCGGAGCAGGGCGCCGATGTGGGCCGCGGCTGTCGAGAGGTGGCGGCGGGCGTCGCGGAGCTGGTCCGTTGTGATGCCGTGGTCCCGGGCCGCGTCGCGGATGTCGTCCCGGAAGCGGTCCAGCAGGCGGTCCAGGTCGCGGGCCGGGTCGCCGGTGGAGTCGGTGGCCGTTTCGTGGGCCCAGGAGGGTTCGTAGGCGGCGGGGAAGTCCTCCGGGGTGGACGAGTAGTCCGGAGGGGTCTGGTGCGGGTGGGGGGTGGGGTCCGAGGGGGCGGGTGAGGGGGTGGTGCGGGTGAACGGCCAGTCCTTGCCGAAGTCCCCTACCTCCTTGGCCAGTTCGCTCAGGCCCTCGCGCAGGCCCGTCGGCCAGTCGCCCCGGACGAAGTGGTCCTGTACCTGCTCCTGGACGCGGCGGGCGATGCGCTGGACCTCCTCCTGGGCCTGGGTCCGGGCCCACTCCTGGGCCTCCTTCGCCTGGCGTCGGGCCCGCTGGGCCTCGTCACGGGCCCGGCGGCTCTCGTCCTTGGCGCGGCGGGCCTGTTCCTTCCACTCCTGCTTGACGCGGCGCATCTCCTCCTTGGCGGTGCGCCACGCCTCGGCGGTCTCGTGGTCGGCGGAGGTGGTTCCGGCGCCCCGGCGGGCCGCGGAGGCCGCCGCGCGCATCTCGCGGCGCAGGTCGCCCGCCGCACCCCGTACGTCGGCCTGGATCTCGGCGGCGAGTTCGGCGACCGACTCCCGGATCTCCAGTTCCAGATCGGCCAGTTCGGCGCTGCGGTCGGCCAGTTCGGCGCGGCCGGCGTCGGTGATGGAGTACACCTTGCGGCCGCCCTCGGTGGTGTGGGTGACCAGGCCCTCGGCCTCCAGCTTGGCCAGGCGGGGGTAGACCGTGCCGGCCGAGGGGGCGTACAGGCCCTGGAAGCGTTCTTCGAGGAGGCGGATGACCTCGTAGCCGTGGCGGGGGGCCTCGTCGAGCAGCTTCAGGAGGTAGAGGCGGAGGCGGCCGTGGGCGAAGACGGGGGGCATGTCAGAGCACCTTCTTGTCGGTCGTCGGGCCGTCGGACGGGGGGCCGGCCGGGGAGCTCGCCGTCGCGTCCGCCGGGGGGTGCTCCGCTTCCGTCGGCGGGCGGCGCAGCAGCGCGATCGAGCCCGTGACCGTGGTCGCCTTCAGACGGCCGGTGCCCGCGCCCAGGCGCCCGGTGATCCGCTTGGCGCCCCACTGGCCGGTGACCTCGAGGTCCTCGAAGGCGCTGGAGACCGCGCCGCTCGCCGTGTTGGCCTCCACCTCCGCGTCGGCGGGCTGGGGCAGGCGGATGGCGATGTCACCCGAGATGTTGGTCAGGCTGATGTCGGTGGGGCGGCTCGCCGGGTCGCAGTCGACGATCATCGAACCGTTCACCGAGTCCGCCCGGACGGAGGAGCCGGCCTCCACGACCGTCAGGTCACCGGAGACCGAGTGGAAGCGCAGGTCTCCGGTGAGAGCCTGGGCCTCCACGCTGCCGGAGACCGTGTCGGCCCGTACCGGACCCGCGAGGCCGACCAGGGTGGTGTCGCCGGTGACGCCCCGGATCTCCGCGTGGCCGTCGAGGCCGGAGAGCACGGCCGTGGCGCCGATCACGCCGACCTCCACGCGCGTGTGCGCGGGGACCGTCAGGGAGACGACCGCGCTGCGGCGCCGGCCCTTGCGGTCGAGCCACTTCAGGAAGTCCTTCCAGGGCAGGTCCTCGTAGGCCACCGTGAGGGTGCCGCCCTCCTGGTCCACGATCAGGGGGGCGCCCTCCATCGCGGAGACCTCCAGCCGGGCCGGGCCCTCCTCCGCGCCGACGACGTTCACCGTGCCGTCGACGAGGCGTACGTGTAGCTCCCTCACGGGGGTGTCGAACGTGAGCCTGCGCGGTTGCGTGACGGACCACTCGGGCATGGTGCGGACCTCCTGACGACACGCCATATCGTGTCTTCTCGTATTCACGATATATCGCGCGAGGGGAAAGTCAACACGCTCGTTCGGGTGGTGGCAGGGTGGTGCCACGGTGCATCCGCTGCCGGACGCCTACTCCTCGTCCTCGTCGTCCAGCCGGGCCAGCCAGGTGGCCAGGCGTTCCACCGGGACCTCGAAGTCCGGGTTGAGGTCGACGAACGTCCGCAGCTGCTCGGCGAGCCACTCGAAGGTGATCTCCTCCTCGCCGCGCCGCTTCTCCAGCTCCTCGATGCCGCGGTCGGTGAAGTACATGGATGGTGCTCCGTCGGTCGGCGCAGGGGTTGGGAGCGTCCCGTGCGGGAAAGACCCTGTTCCTGCGGAAAAAGAGGTGAGGTCTTGCCGCCCGGTGCGGAACCGGACGGGAAAGACGGAAGAGGACAGGAAAAAGGATAGGCGCAGGGAGGGGCGCGTCCCGTGGGGCGGCCGAAGCCCTCGCGCCGGCGGAACCCGGCGGTTAGCCTCGCAGGGCGACCGCTTTCAGGGGGACGCGGGGGAACGGGGGACTTCCATGGGACGGGAAGTGACGAGAGTCGCACGGATCGCGTTACCGGACGGGACGCCGGTCTGGGCCCGGATCTCGGGCGGGGAGGAGCTGTCCGGGCGGCCGGGCGGGCTGGCGTACAGCGACACCGGGTTCACCGAACGGGTCGAGGCGACCGTGGAGAGCCTGCACTCCCTGGTGACCGGGGTGGCGCGGTCGCTGGCGGAGCCGCTGCGCGCGGTGCGGCCCGACGAGGTCAGCGTGCAGTTCGGCATCGAGCTGACCGCCAAGGCCGGCAAGGTCGTCGGCCTGCTCGCCGACGGCGAGGCCAAGGCCGGCATCACGGTCACGCTCACCTGGAACAGCGGAGCGGCGGTGCCGTACCCGCCCGGCGACGGCACGGAGGACGCCGGGGGGCCCGGGGGGCCCGGGGGTTCCGGGGGAACCGGAGGGACCGGGGGAACCGGAGGGGCCGGGGGCACATCGTCCGGCACGGGCGGGGGCGCGCGCGACGGCGCGTCCCCCGGCGCCGCGGGGCACGGCGGTGCCGGGAGCGCCGCGGCCGGGGGCGGGGCATGACGAGCGGGTACGCCCCAGGCGCGTCGAGCGCCCTCGATGCCGCCCGGCGTGCGCTCAGTGGCCTCGTCATGGCGGCCACCGTGCGCATTCACCGGGCGGGGTCCGGGTATGCCCTCGACGAACCCGCGTCGTTCCTCGGGAGTGGCTTCTTCGTCGCCCCCAACTGGGTTCTGACCTGCGCGCACGTGGCATGCGAGGGGGAGGGGGGCGAGGTCGCGGTGGTCTACCAGCCGGCGCCGGGACGCGGCATGTCCGCCGTCACCGGCCACGTGGTGGCGATGCTGCCGGACAGCCCCGCGCCCCCGTCCGGCAACTGGCCGGCCCCGGACCTCGCGCTGATCCGGCTGAGCGCGCCGGTCGACCACGAGTGCGTGTACGTCTCCGAACGCCCGCCGGCCTACTACGCCGACGGCAAGGTCCTCTACGCGGGCTGGACGGAGGTGGACGGCCGGCTCCAGATGCTCTACGGCCCCCTCACCGTGCAGGGCACCATCGGCGGCTGGGCCTCGGACGTGCAGCTGCGCCTCGGTGAGAACGACCTGCCGCACGGCGTCTCGGGCGGCCCCGTGATCGACCCGGAGCGGGGCGAGGTCATCGGCCTCGTGAAGTCCCAGGCGCACCACGCGCGCGGGGGCACGTCCATCGGGCTCGAACAACTGCGGACGCTGCCGGTGCCCGCCGAGCCCCTGGCGGCCGAGCACGACGACCTGTACCAGGCGGTGTTCCAGGCCCACGACCGCTACCACCGGGACCGGCAGCGCCATCCGGACGCGCGCCGCCAGACCTGGGCGGACGTGCAGCGCCAGCTCGGCGCCCGGCCCGGCCGCACGCTCAGCCCGGACGAACGGGTGCAGCTGCTCGGCCGGCTCGCCGACCTGCCGCCGCCGGTCAGCACCCACTCCCTGCTCGACATCCTCGACGACCTGCCGGGCTTCCAGGCGCCCCTGCTGCCCGCGCCGCGCGGCTGGCGGGACGGTCTGGGCGCCCTGTACGAGAGCGTCCGCGACGACGGCGCGCTCGCCCTCGTCCTCGGCTACGCGGTGGAGGCCATGGTCGCCGAGCGGCCCTACGTCGCGCCCAGCACCCCGGCCGCCGAGGAGGCCCTGCGGCGCTGGGCGTGGCAAGCGGTGCAGCGGCTCGGCGCCCACCAGCGCCAGGAACTGGACGCCCGGCGGTCCCGCGGGCTGCGGCGGCGCGGGCCGCGGGTGCGGCGGGGCGGGCACGGCACGGCCCACGGGCGTCCGGCGGTGGCGCGGCCGGCCGTGCTGGTCGAGCTGGAGCAGCGGCACTGGGAGCCGGACCACTGCGACTGGTCGGTCTCCGTCCTCTCGCCCGACGCCGAGGCGCGCCGCCTCGACGACGGCGAGCAGGCCCCGCTGACGCGGCTCGCCGAGCGGCTGACGGCCCCGCTCACCGAGGCGTTCCGGCACTGCGACGAACCGGGCCGGCCCGCCGTCCTCCAGGTCGCCCTGCCGTACTCCCTGCTCGGCCGGCTGGCGGCCGACGAGTGGCGGCTGGGCCCGGACGCGCAGCCGCTGGGCGCGCTGCGCCCGGTCGTGCTGCGCTGCTCCGACCGCGGCCGGCTCGCCGAGGACGACGCCTTCGCCGAGGACGAGTACGCGTACGAGAGCGAGTACCCGTACCCGTACGGGTACCAGGGCGCGGACGCGGACGGCCACGCGTACGGGGACGACGGCGCGGCCCGGCCGCCCGACCCCGAGGAGGAGCGCCGGGCCCGCTGGCGCTGGCTGCACATGCACCGGGCGTCGGTCGAGGTCCTCGACTGCGACGAGGGACTGCGCAAGCCCGTGCCCCGCCTGGAGGAGCTGCGCGGACTGCCGTACGGCACGGTGCCCGTGCTGTGCCGCTACGGCGACGACCGTTACGACGACGACGCCGCGGCGCTGGCCCGGATCGTGCGCGGCGGTTTCGGCGTCGCCCTGTGGCGCCACCGGCGCAGCCTGCCGGAGGCGGTCTGCGGGGAGTTCCACCGCGGCACGTTCGACGAGATCGCCGGCCCGCCGAGCGCGCACCAGCTGCCCGAGGTCGTGCACGACCTGCGCCGCAAGCTGCGCGTCGGCCAGACCGAGACCTTCTGGGCCGCCGGAATAGCCCTGCTGTACGACGATCCGCTCCAGCCCTTGCCGGGCGCGGGCGACCTCCTGGAGGCTCCTTGAACGCGCCTGCCTCCGAGGGCGCGCTCCCGTCCGCGCCCCTGTCCGCGCCTCCGCCCGCCCCCGAGTCCGTCTGCCTCCTTACCAGGCCCCTTGGGCATCGATACCGTGAGGGGCGTTCGAGCGGCTGCCCCTGTGGACGAGTGACGACGAGGACCGGATCATGACCGAATCCAGTGAGTGGCTCATCTACCGGGGCGCCGGCGAGCCCCATGACGGCATCGAGCGGCTCCCCGCCCCGCCGCCCTGGCGCGACTTCGCCGGCCGGGACGGGGCGACCGGCGCGGGCGACGGTTCCGAGGACCGCAGGCTCGGCGCCCACCGGCACATGGCCGAGCTGCACCGGCCGGGCGCCGAGGAACTGGAGATGATCAACGCGGCGCTGTACCTGCGCCGCCCCCTGCTGGTCACCGGCAGCCCCGGCGCGGGCAAGAGCACGCTGGCGCACTCGGTGGCGTACGAACTGGGCCTGGGCAACGTGCTGCGCTGGTCCATCGTGAGCCGGTCCAGCCTCCAGGACGGGCTGTACCACTACGACGCCATCGCCCGCCTCCAGGACGTGCAGATCGCCGCGCAGGGCGGCTTCGGTTCGGCGGCCGGGGCGCCGGGGGCCGTGGAGGGCATCGGCAGCTACATCCGGCTCGGCCCGCTCGGCACCGCGCTGCTGCCGTCCGACACCCCGCGCGTGCTGCTCATCGACGAGCTGGACAAAAGCGACATCGACCTGCCCAACGACCTGCTGAACGTGCTGGAGGAGGGCGAGTTCGCCATCCCCGAGCTGGAGCGCATCGCCGACCGGCTCCCCGACGGCGAGGCCGAGGTGCTCACCGCGGACGGCGTGAAGGTACGGGTGCGCGACGGCCGGGTGCGCTGCCGCGCCTTCCCCTTCGTGGTGCTGACCAGCAACGGCGAGCGGGACTTCCCGCCGCCCCTGATGCGCCGCTGCATCCACCTGGAGCTGGGCCGCCCCGACCACCGGCGGCTCGCCACCTTCGTACGGGCCCACCTGGGCGACGAGGCGGCGCGCGCGGGCGACGACCTGATCACCCGGTTCCTGGAGCGGTCCCGCAGCGAACTGCTGGCGGCGGACCAGCTGCTGAACGCCATCTACCTCACCGGCGCCGCGGCCGCGCCCAGCCGCGACCGGCTCGCCGACCTGCTCATCCAGCGGCTCGACCGCCCGAGGTGACGTGCTGATGCCCGACGCAGCGGCACGTCACGGTCCCGGGCACCCCGGCCCGCCCGACGCCGATCCCCTCGCCGAACTGGTCCGCCGGCTGCGGGAGATCGGCCTCGACCCGGACGCCGAGCAGCTCCGCGACGCCCTGTGGCTGGCCGGCTGGGCCCGCCCCGCCGACGCCGCCGACGTACCGGAGCCGCGGGACGGCCGGCCGAAACCACCGCCGGTCCCGCCCCGCGACCGGCCCCCGGCCCCGCGGCCGGACGACGGGGCCCGGTCCGCCGTGCCCGAGGAACCGCCCCCCGCCGACCCGGCCGACCGGCGCGTGGCCCTCTACCCGGTGCCGCGCGCCGGGGCGTCGGGCGGCCCCGGGCGGGCCCGCGCGCTGCCGGTGGGCGTACCCGCCGCCCCCGTCCTGCCCTCCCCGCTCGCACTCCAGCGCGCCCTGCGCCCGTTGCAGGGCTACCGCAGCCCCGCCCCGCCCCGGCGCACCGAGCTGGACGAGGTCGCCACGGCCGAGCAGAGCGCCCAGGCCGGCGGGCTGATCCTGCCCGTCCACCGCTCGGTGACCCGGCGCGACGCCCGGCTGCACCTGGTCCTCGACGCCTCCTCCTCGATGCGGGTGTGGGACCGGCTGTTCAGCGAACTGGAGCAGATCCTCGGCCAGTTGGGCGCCTTCTCGGACATCGAGGTCAGCCATCTGCACCAGAGCCCGGACGGCGGCGCCGCGGTCAGCCGCAGCCCGGACCCGCACACCGCGCCGCTGCACTCCGCGGACCGGCTCAGCGACCCGACCGGACGCCGGATCGTCCTGTTCGTCAGCGACTGCGCGGGCCCGCTCTGGCACAGCGGCCACGCCCACCGGCTGCTCCACCACCTCTCCCGGCAGGGCCCCGTCGCCGTCCTCCAGCCGCTGCCGCAGCGCATGTGGAACCGGACCCGGCTGCCCGTCACCTTCGGCGAGCTGTCCCGCGGCGACACCCTCAGCGGCGCCGCCGCCTTGCGCGTACGCGTCCCCGGCGGACGGCCCGCCGCGGCCCGCCGGGGCGCGCTGCCCGTGCCCGTGCTGCCGCCCGAGCCGGTCGCCCTCGGCGCCTGGGCCCGGCTGCTGTCCGGGGCCGGCACCGGACCGGTGCCGGGCGCCGTGGGCTGGGTTCGGGCCGCTCAGCCGCCCGCCCCGGCACCGCGCGCGGACCGGCAGCGGTCGCCGTACCAACGGGTCAGCCGGTTCACCTCCGTCGCCTCCCCGGCCGCCGGGCGGCTCGCCGTCTACCTCGCGGCGGCGCCGCTGTGCCTGCCGGTGATGCACCTGGTGCAGCGCACCATGCTGCCCGGCTCCGGCCCGTCCGAGCTGGCCGAGGTGCTGGTCAGCGGCCTGGTCACCCGGGCCGGCCCGGAGTACGGCACGGACGGCGTCCAGTGGTACGAGATCGAACCGGACGTGCGCGAGGCCCTGCTGTCCCGTCTCGGCCGCGACGAGGCCATGCTCGTGCTCAAGCACTGCTCGGAGTACATCGAGCAGCGCTTCGGCAAGGGCGGCCCCAACTTCCCCGCCCTCGCCCTGGCCCAGCTCGGCGACGGCAGCGGTGGTGGCGGTGGCGGTGGCGGGAGCGGGACCGGGGGCGGGGGCGGTACGGGGCGCACCCAGGGCCGCGGCGTCCGTTACGTCACCGGGGACCCCGAGAACGGCGACGACGGCGGTGGTGGCGAGGCCGACCGCGTCCCGCAGCCCTTCGCGGAGATCGCCGCCCGGGTCCTGGAGCGGTTCATGCCGCTGCCCGAGCAGTTCGCCCTGTACGACAGCCGCTCCGCCTCCCCCGGCCGCACGGCCACGCCGCCCGCCGACCGGCCCCCGCACCAGGCCGTCGTCCGGGCCCGCGACCTGCTCGCCCGGTTCGACGACGAGGGCATGGTGCAGGACCTCATCGACGCGGTGCAGCTGCTGCGCGGCGCCACCGAACACCAGGGCCAGGCCGGCACCGACCCCACGCTGTGGGCGCAGTACGCGCACTGCACGCTGCGCCTGTGGGAGGTGCAGGGCGGCGACGCCCTGCTGAGCGAGGCCGAGCAGGCCGCCGAACGCGCCGCCGCGCACCCGCACGCCCTGCGCGAACGCGCCGTCCTCGCGCGCGTGCTGCACGCCGCCGCCACCGACGCCCGGCGGCGCGGCGACCGGTCCGGCGCCCAGGAACTGCTGCGCCGCGCCGACCGCGAGTACGCCGTGGCCTGCGCCGCCCCCGGCCTGGACGAGCGGGAGGCGCTGGAACTCACCCTGGAGCGGGTCGGCGCCCTGGAGGCCCAGTGGCGCCTCGGCCGGGACAGCGCGCTGCTCCAGGGTGCCGTCGGCATGCTGGAGGCGTTCGCCGACGCCTGGCCCGAACGGCACGGCCGGCCGGCCGAACTCCCGCTCGCCCACGGCCGGGTGCTGCTGCGGCTGGCGGAGGTGACGACCGACCCGCCGCAGAGCCGGCTCTACGCGCAGCAGGCGGCGCACTCGCTGGGCCGGGCGCTGGAGGCCGGCGACCCCGCCGACGGCGCCACCACCACCGAGGCCGTCCGGGCCCGGGTGCGGACCCTGACCGACCTGGTGGACGCGCTGCTGCGGGCGGGCGGCCCGCTCGACGTGGCGCGGGCCCGCGTCGACGAGGCCCTGGGCGTCGTACGGGAGCAGGGGCAGCGGGCCGCGCTGCTGGTGCGGGCCGGGCGGATCGCCGGGGCGCGGTACGCCGACTCCGGGGAACCGGCCGAACTGCAGCGGGCCGCGGAGTGGTTCGGGCAGGCCGCGCAGTGGATGCCCCGGGACGCGCCCGCGCACGCCGACGTGCTCGCCGAGTGGGGCGAGGTGCTGCTCAGGCTGGCGGTCCTGGAGAGCGGCGCGCGGTCCCGGGAACGGCTGTCCCGGGCGATCCGGGTGCTGCGGGACTGCCGGATGGAGACCCCGGCGGGCAGCCCGCTCGCGGCCCACCGGCTGCTGCTGCTCGGACGGGCGCTCATGCACCG
Source organism: Streptomyces sp. NPDC090994 (assembly GCF_044768905.1). NCBI lineage: Bacteria > Bacillati > Actinomycetota > Actinomycetes > Kitasatosporales > Streptomycetaceae > Streptomyces > Streptomyces sp. NPDC090994. The sequence continues at coordinate 79,441 of NZ_JBIVWS010000001.1, read as the reverse complement.
GTACCAGGTGCGCGGCGACCGGGTGGACCTGCGGGAGGCCGAGCACCTCCTCGGGCTGGCGGCGGCCGACGCGGACGACCCGCTGCTGGCGGCGCGCTGCCGGCTGGAGCTGGGGCAGGCGCAGTTCGAGGCGTACCAGAACCTGGGCCGGGCGACCCGGCTGGACGTGGCGGCCGACGTCTTCCGGGCCGCCGCCGAGTCCGCCGGGCACGCCGAGCGGGAGGCCGAAACGGAACGCCGGCGCCAGGAGGCCGTGGAACTGGCCGCGCAGGCACACCACTGGCGGGGTATGTCCTTCGAAGCGGCGGCGCGTCCCCGGGCGGCCCGGGACGCCTACCGGGCGGCCCGCGCCCAGTGGGCCCGGCTGCCGCAGGACCGGCTGGGCACGGGCGAACCGACGGCACAGCAGACCGCGCAGCGGCTGGCCGAACTGGAATGAGACACCCGGGCACACCGGGCGCACTGGGCACACCGGGCACCCGGGCGGTTCACCGGCCGGGTGTACTGAGGGGGGCCTGAAGGACCGAGGGGTCCGAAGGGTCCGAGGGAACCGAGGGGACCGAGGGAGAGGAACGGGGACATGGGCGCAGCGTACGAGTCCGGCGCCGGGGAGCCGCTGCCGGACCTGCTGGCACTGGGGCTCGCGGAGCTGGGGGCGATCGACCATCCGGTACTGCGGGAAGTGCTCCGCGAACTGCGGGAGCGGGCGGCGGAGCCGAGCGACATGATGTGGGGGTTCGACAACTCGTTCTGATCAGGCCAAGTTCGACGGCCCCGGGTTTCGGCCGGGTGCCGCGCCGGGCAATTCGTTTCATACGGCAAGCGCCGTGGCGCGGGGGCGTACGGCATGGCGGGGGTGGGTGCAGGAGTGTCCGGACAGCCCGTTCCCTTCCGGCAGTTCATCGTCAAGACGCACGGCCGCTGCAACCTCGCCTGCACCTACTGCTACCTGTACGGAGGCCCCGACAGCGGCTGGCGTGACCGCCCCGCCGCCGCCTCCGCCGACGTACTGGAGCGCACCGCCGGCCGCATCGCCGAGCACGCCCGCGCGCACGCCCTCGGCGACCTCGCCCTGGTCCTGCACGGCGGCGAGCCCCTGCTGGCGGGCGCCGGCACCCTCGCCCGGTTCACCGGCCGGGTGCGCGAGCGCGTTCCCGCCGGGTGCGCCGTGCACGCCGTCGTGCAGACCAACGGCACGCTCCTGACCGAGGACCGCCTGCGCGTACTGACCGACGCCGGCGTCCGCGTCGGCATCAGCCTCGACGGCGGCACCGCCGCGCACAACCGGCGGCGCGTCGGCCACGCGGGGCGCCCGTCCTGGCCGGCGGCGGTCCGGGGCGCCCGGCTGGTCGCCGACCGGTTCCCGGCGTCGTACGCGGGTGTCCTGACCGTCGTCGACCCGGAGCTGGACCCGGTCGAGACGTACGAGTCGCTCCTCGCCCTGCGTCCGCCCGCCCTGGACCTGCTGCTGCCGCACGGCAACTGGTCGGCCCGCCCGCCGGGGCAGACCGGCGTCCGCTACGGCGACTGGCTGTGCGCCGTTTTCGACCGCTGGTGGGCGGCGGGCCGGCGCGAGACGCGGGTGCGGCTCTTCGAGGAGTGCGTGGCGCTGCTGCTGGGCCTGCCGGCGGCCGGCGAGGCGCTGGGGCTCGCGCCGTTCGACGCTGTCGTGGTCGAGACCGACGGATCGATCGAGCAGGTCGACTCCCTCAAGTCGGCCTACCCGGGCGCCGCCGAGACCGGCCTCGACGTCTTCCGGCACGCCTTCGACGAGGCGCTGCGGCACCCGGGCGTGGCCGCCCGGCAGGCGGGCGCGGCCGCCCTCGCCGGGCAGTGCCGGGCGTGTCCGCTGCTGCGCGTCTGCGGCGGCGGCCACTACGCCCACCGCTACCGGGCCGGACACGGCTTCCGGAACCCGTCCGTGTACTGCGCCGACCTCCAGCGCTTCATCCGGCACGTGGCCGGGCGGCTGGCGGGGGCGGTCGTACCGGATGCGGAGTCCCTGTCGTCGTCGCTGTCCTCACCGTCCCCACCGTCCCCACCGTCCCCGCGCGAAGGGAGCGCTCCGTGATGTTCCCGACGGTCCCGGACCAGATCCTGGCCGAACTCGCCCGTACCGAGGGCGGTCCCGACGCGCTCGGCCTCCTCGTGCGCGACCAGGACACCCGGCGGCTGCTGGTGCTGCGCGCCGTGCTCGACGCGGCCGAGGCGGCCGGCCCGACGGTGTGCGACGCGGGGCGGAAGGCACGGTTGCGGGAGGACTGGGCGATGCTGGCGGACGCCGACGCGGCCACTGCCGCCGCGGACCCGGTACAGGGGACGGTGACGGAGCGCGCCCTCCCGGGGGTGGAGCGGGCCCTCCCGGGGGTGGAGCGGGCCCTCCCGGGGGCGGGGCGCGCCCTCCCGGGGGTGGAGCGCCCCCTCACCCCCGCCCGCGCCCGGCTGTTCCACCCCCTCACCGGCCCCTGGGCGCGGTCCTGTCTGCGCGGTCTGGACGCGGGGCGCGGGACCCCGGCCGAGGCCCGGTCCCTGCGGCGCGACCTCGCCCACTTCAGCGCGGTCGCCGCCGTCGCCGCCGCCGCGGCGGGCCTGCCGTTCGCCACCCGGCTGACCGCCCGCGCCGGCGTCCTCACCCTCCCCTCCCTCGGCGCCCTGCACACGGCGGCCTCCGGCGACGTACCGGTCGACGTCACCCACCGGGACGGCGTCCTGACCATCCGCCAGCCCGACGCGCCCGACGTCCGCGTCCACCTGGAGAACGGCACCGGCGCCTGGTCGGGCGCCCCCGCGTGGACGCCGGCGCACGCGCTCCCCGGACTGCTCCCGTCCGCCCCGCCCATGCCCCTCGACGACCTCGACCCGTACCGCGAGCCGCCCTACAGCACCCACCGGGGCAGCCTCAGCGGCGCGGCCACCCTCGACGACGCGGAACGCAAACGCTGGCTCCAGGCCTGGAACGGCACGGCCGTCGCCCTGCGCTCGGGCGGCGCCCACCGCCTCACCGAGGCCGCGGCACTGCTGCGCTGCCTGGTCCCGCTGGAGATGCCGCCCGAGATCGGCACCGGCCGGGGCAGTTGCAGCGCCACCCGCCGTGAGGCGTTCGGCGCCCTGCTCAGCAGTACGCCCCCCGACCCGGTCACCTTCGCCGCGACCCTCGTCCACGAACTCCAGCACGCCAAACTCGCCGCCCTCACCGACCTGGTGACCCTGCACCGGGCCGGCCCCGAGGCCCGCTACTTCGCCCCCTGGCGGCCCGACCCCCGCCCCTACGACGGCCTGCTCCAGGGCACCTACTCCCACCTCGCCATGGCCTCGTACTACCAGCGTCGGGCCCTGCTCACCCGCCCCCCGGAGCGCGACTGGGCCTGGGCCCAGCACGCCCGCTACCACGCCCAGGTCGGCGCCGCCCTGCCCGCCCTCGTCGGCTCGCCCGACCTCACCGTGCCCGGCCGCCGCTTCGTCGACGAGATGGCCGCCACCTACCAGCGCATGGCCGACCATCCCGCGCCCCGGGACCACACGGCCCGCGCGCAGGCGTACGTGAAATCGGCGCGCGCCCTGTGGACCCAGCGCCGCGCTTCCGCACTCCCACGGCCGAATGAGTGAGGATGCCTGCGCGCGCCGCCCGGGTGCGGAAAGATCGTCTGACCGAGGTACGTCCCCGTCGAGCCGACGGACCCGCGTAGGACTCACGCATGACCTTACGTACGACGCGCCGAGGTCCTAGGATCTGTGGTATCACGCGCGCTGGAGGCCGCTGCATGTCTGGAGCTCGTAAGCCGGTCGGGCCGACCGAGAGGGGGGCCGCGAAACAGACCGTCACCATCCACTTCGCCGGCTTCAACCGGGCCTGGGCGGCCTGGATCGGAGACCGGCTGGAGCGGCGCGGACTGCGGGTGGTGTACCTGCGCTGGGAGTCCCCGGCCGACGTACCCCTGGTGGAGCTGCTGCGCGACCTGAAGCTCGCCGAGGGCCGCATCCTCATCGTCGTCAGCGAGTGGTACTTCCAGCTCGGGCCGCGTTCCCACGAGGAGTGGAACGAGGCGCTGCGCGAGGTCGTCGCCCCCGACCCGTCCCGCTTCGCCGCCGTCTCCGTCACCACGGCCACCATCCCGTCGGCCGCCGCGGTGCTCGGACCGGTGGGCCTGACCAACATGGGCGCCGAGGAGGCCGAACGGCGCCTGCTGGACCGGCTCGACCTGCCGTCCGAGCCGCTGCCCGAGCCGGCCGCCACCGCGCGCCGGGGACCGCGCTTCCCCGCCTCGATGCCGGACGTGTGGGGCTCCGTACCGCGCCGCAACACCCGCTTCACCGGCCGCGAACCCCTCTTCAACGAGGCGTACACCCAGCTCCAGAACGCCGAACCCGGCGCCGGCGTCGTCACGTTCTTCGGCATGTCCGGCGTCGGCAAGACCCAGCTGGCGGCCGAGTACGCGCACCGGTTCGGCTCCGAGTACGACGTGGTCTGGTGGGTCAACGCGGAGAGCCGGGTCACCTACCGGCGCCAACTCGCCGAACTGGCACCCAAACTGGGCCTGCAGACGGGCCAGGAGTACGGCGAGCGGCTGCGTGCCGTCCGCGACTCCCTGCGCCGCGGCGACCCCTACTCGCGCTGGCTGCTGATCCTGGACGGCGCGGACGAGCCGGACCAGATCTGGGACATGGTGCCCAGCGGCCCCGGCCACGTCATCATCACCTCCCGCAACCCCGAGTGGAGCGAGCACAACAGCCGCCTGCTGGAAGTGCCGGTCTACGCCCGCGACGAGTCGGTCGCCTTCATCCGGCGCCGCGCCCCCCGGCTGACCGAGCCGGAGGCGCACAAGCTGGCCGAGGCGCTGGAGGACCTGCCGCTGCTCCTCGACCAGACGGCCGGCTGGCTCAACGACTCCGACATGTCGGTGGAGCGGTACATCGGCATGCTGGAGGACGGCGTCGACGGCCATGTGGTCAAGGTGTCCGCGGACTTCCCGCTCGCCTTCCAGACCGCCTGGTCGATACTGCTGAACAAGCTGCGCGACACCGTCCCGGAATCCGTCGACCTGCTGCGGCTGTGCACCTTCTTCGCCCCCGGCTTCATCCCCGTACGGATGCTGCGCGAGACCCCGGGCGACGAACTGCCGGAACAGCTCGTCCGGCTCTTCAACGACCCCCTGCTGTGGAACCGGGCGATCAACCAGCTGCGTACGTACTCCGTGGTGCGCCTGGAGTCCCACGAGATGTCCGGCGACGAGTCGGCGTCCTCGGGCGAGTCGCTGTACCTGCACCGCATGGTGCACCAGATCGTCAACAACGACATGCCGGAGGCGGACCGCAAGGAGTTCGTCGACGTCGTCCGCCGGGCCCTGGCCGCGGCCGACCCGCGCCGGCCCACCGACCCCGACCTGTGGCCCGGCTACGCCGAGATCGCCCCGCACCTCAAGCACGCCGACGTCCTCAAGAGCCGCGACCCGCAGGTGCAGCGCCTGGTCTTCAACTGCCTGCGGTACATGTACTTCTCCGGCGAGTACCGCTCCGGCGTCAAGCTCGCCGAGCGCGCCATGAAGGCCTGGCGCACCCTGCTCGGCGAGACGCACCCACGGATCTGGGAGCTGGCGTACCACTACACCAACCTGCTGCGCGGCAGCGGCGACTACATCCGCAGCGAGTCGCTCAGCCGCGCCGCCGTCGACCACCTGCGCGAAGAGCGCGGGGAACAGGACCTGGAGTACCTGCGCGCCGCCTCCGGCCTCGCCGCCGACCTGCGCGGCCTCGCCCGCTACGACGAGGCGCTGGAGATGTCGCAGTGGGTACTGGCCACCTACCGCGAACTCCTCGGCGAACAGGACTCGCGCACCCTCAACGCGCAGAACAACCTGGCCGTGTCGCTGCGGCTGCTCGGCTGGTACCGGGAGGCCCTGGACGTCGACAAGCAGACCATGGAGGCACGGCGGCAGTTCCTGCGGGCCCAGCACACCTTCACGCTCAACTCGGAGATCCAGTACGCCAACGACCTGCGGCTGCTCGGCCGCTACGGCGAGGCGGAGTCCATCCAGAGCAAGAACGTCCACGAGGCGCGGACCGTGCTCGGCCGGGACAACCAGCAGACTCTCAGGGCCGAGTACAACCTCGCCATGTGCCGGTACCGCATGGGCGACCGCGACCGCAGGCGGGACCGCGGTGAGGGTCCCCAGGAGCCCGGCGCGCTGTTCGCCAGCGTCCTGGAGCGGGGCGAGCGGGTGCTCGGCGAGACCCATCCGCTGACGCTGATCTTCGCCACCGGCCAGAGTTGCTACGCCCGCGAGCACGGCGACATCGACCAGGCCCGCGAACTGAGCGAGGCCGTCGTCGCCCGGTACGAGGTGATGCACGCCGAAGGGCATCCGTTCATCGCCGGTGCCCGCGCCAACCAGGCGCTGATCCTGCGCAACGTCGGCGAACGGGACCACAGCCACGCCCTCATCGAGCAGGCGCTGGCGGAGATGACCGAGGCCGTGGGCGAGCGTCACCCCTGGACCCTGGGGTGTGCCCTGAACGCCTCCGCGCTGCGCAACCTCATGGGCGACGTCGAGGGCGCGGCCGAGCTGAGCCGGCAGACGGTGGCGCGGGCCACCGAGTGGCTCGGGCGCACGCATCCGCTCACGCTGTCGACCCGGGTCGCTTACGCAGCCGACCTGCGAGGGCTGCGGGACCGCCGGCAGGCGGAGAAGGTCGAGCAGGAGGTTCTCTCCGATCTCGACGCCACCCTGGGCAGCAAGCACTCCCACACTGTCTCGGCCCGTTCTCGCAACCGGCCGTACTGGGACTTCGAACCGCAGCACACCTGATCGTCTTCCGAACGCCCGACCGGTGCGCATAACCCCCGGCGCACCGGGGAATGAACCGGGTCACTCAACACGCAGGGGACACACGTGAGTTGCATCAGGGGGACGTGTGGTGATCTTAGTGGGGCCCGTTCCGGCGGGCACGGACGGGCCCATTCCGGTCGAGGTGGACGTGGCGCCCGGCCCGTCCGCCGACGACGGGCTGGACCTCGTCTACGGCGGTGAGGAGACCCGGGACGGCGCCGGGCAGCGTGTCGTCCGGGTCGCCCGGGACGTCTACACCGACGGGCTCGACCTCGCCCGCCGGTGCGCCGCCCAGGCCGTACGGCGCTTCGGGGAGCTGGAGGAGGCGCTGCGGCCGGACGAGATCGAGCTGCAGCTCGCCATCAAGATCGACGCCGGGGTCGCCGCCCTGGTCAAGAGCGGGGCCGAGGCACAGCTCCAGATCACCCTGCGCTGGCGGACCGCCCCGGACGGGGCCGCGTCGGACGGGACCGCGTCGTGACCGGCGTCCCGCCGGGCGTGCGCATCCTGCCGTACTCCCGGGTCGTGGGCCAGGACGAACTGAAGCTGGCGCTGGAGCTGAACCACGTACTGCCGCGGATCGGCGGCGTGCTGATGGCGGGGCCGCGCGGCACCGCCAAGTCCACCCTGGTGCGGGCCTTCGCGCTGATGGCCCACGGCGAGCTGCCGGTCACCCTCCCCATCAACGCCACCGACGACCGCGTCCTCGGCGGCTGGGACCTGGACGCCCTCATCCGCGGCGAGGCGCGTCCGCAGCCCGGGCTCCTGGAGGACGCGGCGGACAAGGGCATGCTCTACATCGACGAGGTCAACCTGCTCGACGACCACCTCGTCGACATCATCCTGGACGTCGTCTCCACCGGGTGCTGTCGGTGCAGCGCGAGGGATTCGCCGCCGCCCGGCACCTCTCCTTCGGGCTCGTCGGCACCATGAACCCCGAAGAGGGCGGCCTGAGACCGCAGTTGCTGGACCGCTTCGGGATGATGGTCACCGCCGGACAGCTGGACGCGGGCGACCGCTACCGGCTGATCCGCACCGTGCTGGACTTCGAGGAGGAGCTGGCACGGCCGGACTCCGCGTGGCTCGCCGCCGCCCGGCGGGACGACGCCGCCCTCCGCGACCGGCTGGCCGCCGCCCGGCGCCGGGTGGCGGACGTCGCCGTGCCGGACGACGTGCTGCGGCTGTGCGGGGAGGCGGCGGACCGGACCGAGGCCGTGGGACAGCGCGGGGAGATCGTTGCCACGCTGGCGGCCCGCGCCCTCGCCGCCCTGGAGGGCGCCGACCGGGTCGGTCCCGGGCACGTGCTGCGGGTGCTGCCGATGGCCCTGCGGCACCGGCGGCCGGAGACCACCCACGGCGGCACCTTCGACTGGGGGCCGGAGGACCAGGCCCGCGTCAAGGACCTCTTCGAGGTCTGAGCCGGCCATGGTCACCGAGCCACCCGACCCCGCCGCCGACCCCGCCGCCGACGATGCCGCCGACCCCGTGCGGCGGCTCGTCCACGCCCTGGTCTGTGCCGCCGCCGAGCCCGCCCTGTCCGGCGTCCTCCTCCTCGACCTGGAACCCGGCCTCCTCGACCCGGTCACCCGGCTGTTCACCGGCCTGCTCACCGGCCCCGCCGGTCCGTCCCGCACCACCACCGCCAACCCGTCCCGGCCCGGCCCCGCCGACCCGTCCCGCACCACCGCGGCCAGCCCGTCCCGTCCCGGCCCCGCCGACCTGTCCCGGCCCGGCCCCGCCAACCCGTCCCGCACCACCCCCGCCACCCCCGCCACCCCCGCCGCCCCCGCCCCGCCCCCCGTCGTCCTGGGTGCCGCCGGCCGCGACGAGGACCTGTGGACCCGTACCCGGTTGCGGCGCGAGACGTACGGCATCACCTTCCGTACCGAGCCCGGCCCCCTCGTCGACGCCGACGGCCGCCCCGGTCCGCCGCCGCTGGTCGTGGTCCCCGACCTGCCCCGGCTGAGCGTGGCCGGGATGCGCGCCGCCGTCCAGCTGCTCGGCGCCGACGTCGCCGTGGTGGAGCGCACCGGACTGCGCCGCACGGTCCGGCCCCGGGCCCGCTGGCTGGCCGTCTGCCGCTCGGCCGACGCGGGACGGCTCAGCCGGCACCTGCTGGACCGGTTCGCCGTACGGCTGCCGGTGCCGGACCTCGCCCTGCCCCCGCCCGAGCAGGTGCTCGCCGGGCTGCCGCCCACGTGGCGGACCGCCGCCGTCCGGGGCGTGCCGCCCGTCCCGGTCACCGACGAGGCGCTGACCCGCGTACAGGAGCTGCTCGGACCCGACGCGGGCGTCCGCCGCGAACTGGCCCTCGCCCGGCTGGCCCGCACCGTCGCCGCCCTCGACGGCGAGCCGTCGGCGGTGGCCGGCCACTGCGACACGGCGGCCCGGATCATCGGCCTGACCGTGCCCGGCACCCCGCCCGGACCCGAGCCCGGCCCCGGGCCCGCCGAGCGGCCGTCCGCCGGCGCCACGCCCAGCACGGTCCGGACGCGCCGCCCCGGCGGGGAGAGCCGGCGTCCGTCCTCCGCGGACCGGACGCTGCTGGAGACCGGGCCCGCCGAGGGGATCGGCGGCGGCCCCGGCGGCACACCCGCCGGGCCCGGCACCCCGTTCCCGGAGGACGAGCCGGCCGGGCCCCGTGACGCCACCCCGCTGCGCGGCCCCGGCCGGCGCTCCTCCGGGCCCGCCCTCGCCCGCGGCCCCGTGATCGGCACCCGGCGCGCCACCGACCTGCGCGACCTCGCCTACGTACGCACCGTCCGGGAGGCCGCCGTGCACCAACGCGTGCGGCGCACCGACCGGTTCACGATCGCGCCGGCCGACCTGCACTCCCACGTCCGGGCCGGCGCCCCCGAGCGCGTGCTGACGCTGCTCCTCGACCACACCTGCCGGGACGGCGACTGGGACTGGCAGGACTCCCTGGCGCCCTTCCTGCAGTGGGCGTACACCAGCCGGGCCACCGTCCAGGTGATCGAGGTCGGGGCCGCGGACGCCAAGGACGAGCTGCGGGCCCAGTCCTTCGCGGCCCGCAGCGTCCTCGACCCCCAGGTGCTCGCCGCGCTGTACCGCGAGGCCGGCCGCGCCTCCCCGCTCGCGCACGGCGTCGAGCTGGCGGCCCAGGCGCTGCGCCGGACCTTCCGGCAGCACGGCACCGGACCGGCGGAGGCCTGGCTGGTCGTCGTCACCGACGGCCGCGGCAACATCCCGCTGCGCGCCAGCCACACCGGACGGCTGACCGGCACGGTGGCCGCCGCCGGTGTCGAGGACGCCGTCGAGGTCGCCGCCCGCATCGGCGCGATGGACCGCACCCGGCTGCACGTGGCCGTCGTCGACCCGGCCCGGGAACCCTACGGCGACCTGCCGTTCGTCCTCGCCGACAGCCTGGGCGCGACGGTCGTGCAGGGGCGGAGCGGGGCGGGAGGCGACGGTGGGTGCTGAGCCGCGGCAGCGGGCGCCGCGCTGGCTGACCGGGGCCGGTACCGCCGTACGCCGCACCGGCCTGCCCGGCCAGCTGAAGGCCGCGGCCCGGCGGCCCGCCGTCGCCGTGTCCCACCTGCGCCGCGGTCAGGAACCGCCCGCCGGACTCGGCGGCACCGCGGCACACCCCGGCGCCCGCCTGGAGGACGGGTACGCCGTGCTGCGGGTCGTGCGCGGCGAGGGCGGCGGCCCTGCCGGCCGGGGGTACCGGCTGCGCGGCTGGTGCGGCGACCTGACCGTGACCTGCGCGCCCGGGCCCACGCGGCTGGCCGCCCCGGGCATCACCCTCGCCGCCCTGCGGCAGCCCGACGGCGAGTACCCCACCGATGTGCTGCGCGGCATCCGGCACTGGTCGGCCAACCAGCCCGAACTGGCGCGGTGGCTCAACTCGATCCGCGCCCGGCACGGCGAAGCGCTGCGCCTCGTCGTCTGGGACGACACCGGCTTCGACCTGCCCTGGGAGCTGTTCTGGCTGCCCGAGGACGCGGCGCACGCGTTGGCCGGCGGTCCGCTCGGCGCGCTGACCGTCGTCTCCCGCTGGACCACCGTGCGCGACCTCAGCCAGGACCTGCCCCGGGAGACCGGCGACTGCGCGGGACGGGTCCTCGGCTACCTCCACCAGGACATGGCCGACGACGGTCAGGTCTTCGCCCCGTACGCGCACCGGCTGCACCGGCGGATGACCCCGTTCCTGCACGACCTCGACACCCTGCCCGACGCCACCGGCCTGGTCTACTTCGGCTGCCACGGCACCTACGGCGACACCGTGCCCCGCCTCACCCTGGGCGATCTCTCCTGGACCGAGCTGAACGAGGAGCCGATGACCGTGCTCGGCCGGGACCGCTCCCTGGTCTGCCTCAACGCCTGCGACTCGGGGCGAGCGGTGAAGAACCGGGCCCAGGGCGAGGAGGAACTGCGCGGTTTCGCGGAGCTGTTCCTGCGCAAGGGCGCGGGCGGCTGCATCGTCACCGCCGGGAAGGTCGGTGACCAGGAGGCCCGCCGGCTCGTGCGGCAACTGGTGCACGAGGTCGCCCGCCACCCGTACCGGCCGGTCCCGCAGACGCTGCGGTCCTTCCGCGCGGGCGCGCTCGCGGAGTTCGGGTCGACGGCCCGGCTGCCCAGACGGCTCGACGACGACGGCCGGCTGGACAGCGCCGGCCAGAAACGGGTCCTGCGGCTGCTGTACGCGTTCATGTTCCACTTCTACGGCCATCCGCGGACCACACTGAGGCTCACCGCCGCCGAGGGCCCGGACGCACGGGCCGAAGGGGGGTACGGCCGGTGAGCGGCGCGGAACGGCCCCTGATGATCGAACCCGTGGTGGCCTGGCCCCGGCGGGCGGAAGCGGGCTGCGACTACCTCGTCACCGTCGACCTGCGCGGCCCCCTCCCGGCTCCGGACGCCACCCAGGACGACTGGCCCTACCCGGAGGAGGAGTTCACCTTCACCGTCACCCTGGACGGCGCCCCGCTGTTCACCTGCGCGGCCCTCGGCGAACCCGGCGTCGTCCTGCACCGCTTCGGCGGTACGTACGGACCAGCCCGTTTCCGGGTCTCGGCGGGCCCCGACACCGGCCCGGCCTCGCTGTGGCTGACGGTCACCAACCAGTGGGGGGTGCCGGTCCGCAAGGCGGAGCTGCGGTCGGAGATACGCGCCGGCGAAGACGTCCCCGACCGGGAGCGCAGGCAGGCCCCGCCCGTCCACGACGCCCCCCGGCCCCCCGCGCTGCGGCCCGCCCCTCCCGCGCCGGCACCGCACCGCCGGCCCGCCGCCGCGCAGCCGGACCGGCGCACGGTGACGATCAGCTTCGCCGGCTTCGACCGGGCCTGGGCGGCCTGGATCGGAGACCGGCTGGAGCGGCGCGGACTGCGGGTGGTGTACCTGCGCTGGGAGTCCCCGGCCGACGTCCCCCTCGTAGACCTGCTGCGCGACCTGAAGCTCGCCGAGGGCCGCGTCCTCATCGTCGTCAGCGAGTGGTACTTCCAGCTCGGGCCGCGTTCCCACGAGGAGTGGAACGAGGCGCTGCGCGAGGTCGTCGCCCCCGACCCGTCCCGCTTCGCCGCCGTCTCCGTCACCACCGCGGACCTCCCGTCGGCCGTCGCCGCGCTCCGGCCGTCGGGGCTGGTGGGCATCGACGCCGAGGAGGCCGAGCGACGGGTGCTGGCCCTGCTGGACCTGCCCGCGGGCCCGGTCCCCAGGAGCGCCGACCGCGCCCGGCACGGCCCCCGGTTCCCGGCGTCGATACCGGAGGTGTGGGGGAGCGTCCCGCGCCGGAACAGCCACTTCACGGGCCGCGAGGCCCTGCTGACCGAGGTGTACGACGCGCTGCGGACCTCGGGCGTGGTGACGCTGTACGGCATGTCGGGCGTCGGCAAGACCCAGTTCGCCACGGAGTACGCCCACCGGTTCGGCTCCGAGTACGACGTGGTCTGGTGGGTCAACGCGGAGAGCCGGGTCACCTACCGCCGTCAACTGGCGGAGCTGGCACCCAGGCTGGGCCTTCGCACGGGCGAGGGGTACGGCGAGCGGCTGCGCGCCCTGAGCGACTCCCTGCGCCGGGGCGAGCCGTACGCGCGCTGGCTGCTGGTCCTGGACGGCGCGGACGAGCCGGACCAGATCCGGGACCTGGTCCCCGGCGGCCCGGGCCACGTGCTCATCACCTCCCGCAATCCGGCGTGGAGCGAGCACGACAGCCGGCTCCTGGAAGTGCCGGTCTACGCCCGGGACGAGTCGGTCGCCTTCATCAGGCGCCGCGCCCCTCGGCTGACCGAGCCCGAGGCGCACAAGCTGGCCGAGGCGCTGGAGGACCTGCCGCTGCTCCTCGACCAGACGGCCGGCTGGCTCGACGACTCCGACATGTCGGTGGAGGAGTACATCGGCCTGCTGGAGGAGGGGGCCCTCGACGACGCGGTGCGGGTGTCGGCGGACTTCCCGCTGGCCTTCCGGACCGCGTGGTCGATCTTGCTGAACAAGCTCCGCGAAACCGTCCCCGAATCGGTCGACCTGCTGCGGCTGTGCACCTTCTTCGCCCCCGGTTACATCCCCGTGCACCTGCTCCGGGACATGAGCCACGAGGGCCTGCCGCCCTCCGTGGCGGAGCTGCTGACCGACCCCGCACTGTGGGACAGGGCGGTCGGCCAGCTGCGGAGGTACTCCGTCGTCCGGGTGGAACCGCACGAGACGGACCCGGACCGCGAGATCTTCTACCTGCACCGCGTCGTCAGCCGGATCGTCCGCCAGAGCCTGCCCGCCGCGCGGAAGCGCCAACTGGTCGACGTCGTACGGCGGGCCCTGGCGGAGGCGGACCCCGGCCGGCCCTCGGTGCCCGCGCTGTGGCCCGGCTACGCCGAGCTGGTGCCCCACCTCAAGCACGCCGACGTACTGGGCAGCGACGATCCGCAGGTCCAGCAGCTGGTGTTCAACTGCCTGCGTTACCTGTACCTCGCGGGCGAGCACGCGGCCGGCGTCACACTCGGCGAGCACGCCATGCGCATCTGGCGGAACTCGCTCGGCGAGTCCCACCCCCTCCTCTGGGAACTCACCTATCACTACGCCAACCTGCTGCGCGCCGCCGGCGACTACCACCGCACGACGCGGATCGAGCGGGAGGCCGTCCGGCAGCTCCAGGAACAGCGCGGGGACCAGGACCCCACGCTGCTGCGCGCCCTCGGCGGACTCGCCGCGGACCTGCGCGGACTCGGCGACTACCCGGAGGCGCTGGAGGTGTCGGAGCGGGTCCTGGCGGCGTACCGGGGACAACTCGGCGACCAGGACACCCGCACGGTCAACGCGCAGAACAACGTGGCCGTCTCCCTCCGGCTGCTCGGCCGCTACGAAGCCGCCCGCGAGGTCGACCTGCGCACGCTGGAGACACGCCGCGAACTGCTGGGGGAACGGCACCCCTGGACGCTCAACTCGGAACACGCGTACGCGGCCGATCTGCGCCTGCTGGGCCGCTTCACGGACGCCGCGTCCGTACTGGCCGGAAGCCTGGACACCGCCCGCAGGGCACTCGGCCGCGACGCCCCCCAGACGCTGCGGGCGGCGCACAACTTCGCGATGTGCCGCTACGCCCTGGGCGACTTCGACACCGCGGCCCGGTACTTCGCCGACGCGCTGGAGCGCGCCGAGCACGTCCTGGGCGACCGGGACCCGCTGACGCTGATCCTCGCCGTCGGACAGAGCTGCTTCGCACGGGAGCACGGCGACGCCGACCGGGCCCGCGAGCTCAGCGAGTCCGTCGTCGCCGCCTACGAGGCGACCCTGCCGCCCGGCCACCCGTACGCCGTCGGGGCCCGGGCCAACCACGCGCTGACGCTGCTGCGCGCCGGTGAGACGGACGGTGCCCGCGCCCTGGGCGGGGCGGCGCTGACCGACATGACGGCCCGCGTCGGTCCCGACCACCCCTGGACGCTGGGCTGCGCGCTGAGCGCGTCCGCGCTGTGCCACGCGGTCGGCGACGTCGAGCGGGCGGCCCGCCTGAGCGGGGACACCGTCGTCCGCGGCGAGGGGACGCTGGGCCCCGGCCACCCGCTCACCCTGTCCGCCCTCGTGGCCCACGCGGCCGATCTGCGGGCCCTCGGGCGGCGCGGGGAGGCGGAGGAGAGCGAGCGGCGCGCGCTCTCCGGTCTCGCCGCCACCCTGGGCGGCGGCCACCCGCTCACCGTCTCCGCAGCCGCCCGCCGGCGCCCGTACTGGGACTTCGAACCCCAGACCACCTGACGACCCGGAGCACGACGGAGGCACGACGGAGGCACGACGAAGACACGACGGAGGCACGACGAAGACACGACGGAGGGCCCGCCCCCGGATCACCTCCGGAGAGCGGGCCCTCACGCGACGCCCGGTGTCAGCGGCTCACGCCTCGAACACCTCACGCACCAGCTGCTCCTGCTCGGCCTGGTGCCGCTTCGCGGAACCGACGGCCGGGGACGAGGAGTGCGGACGCGAGATCCGGCGCAGGCGCTCGCCCGCCGGGATGTCCGCGCCGACCGCCAGGTCCAGGTGGTCGATCAGGTTGAGCGCGATGAACGGCCAGGCACCCTGGTTGGCCGGCTCCTCCTGGGCCCACAGGTACTTCTCGGCGTTCGGGTACTTGGCGATCTCCGCCTGGAGCTCGGCACCCGGCAGCGGGTACAGGCGCTCGATGCGGATGATGGCCGTGTCCGTCACCCCGCGCTTGGCGCGCTCGGCGATCAGGTCGTAGTAGACCTTGCCGGTGGTGAAGACGACCTTCTTCACCGCGGCGGCGTCGACCGAGCCGTCACCGATGACCGGCTGGAACTGGCCGGTGGTGAACTCCTCCGCCTTCGACGCCGCCGCCTTCAGACGGAGCATCGACTTCGGGGTGAAGACGACCAGCGGCTTGTGGTGCGGGTTGTGCACCTGCCACCGCAGGAGGTGGAAGTAGTTCGCCGGGGAGGTCGGCATCGCGACCGTCATGTTGTTCTGCGCGCACAGCTGGAGGAACCGCTCGACGCGGGCCGAGGAGTGGTCCGGGCCCTGGCCCTCGTAGCCGTGGGGGAGGAGCAGGACCACACCGGAGGTCTGGTTCCACTTCTGCTCGGCGGCCGAGATGTACTCGTCGACGATGGTCTGCGCGCCGTTGACGAAGTCGCCGAACTGCGCCTCCCACATCACCAGCGCGTCGGGGCGGGCCAGCGAGTAGCCGTACTCGAAGCCCATCGCCGCGTACTCGGAGAGCAGGGAGTTGTAGACGTTGAGCCGCGCCTGGTCCTCGGAGAGGTACTGCAGCGGGGTGTACTCGTCGCCCTTGGCGCGGTCGATGATCACCGCGTGCCGCTGGCCGAAGGTGCCGCGCTGCGAGTCCTGGCCGGCCAGCCGGACCGGGACGCCCTCCAGGAGGAGGGAGCCGATGGCGAGGGTCTCGCCCATGCCCCAGTCGATGGTGCCGTCCTCGACCATGGCCGCCCGGCGCTGGAGCTGCGGGAGCAGCCGCGGGTGCACGGTGACGTGGTCGGGGATGTTGACCTGGGACTCGGCGATCCGCTTGACGACCTCGCCGGTGACCGCGGTCTGCACGGCGACCGGGAACTCGGCCTGCGGGTCGGAGGGCGCCACCGCGGTGGGCTGCGCGGTGGCCTCGCGGACCTCCGTGAAGACCTTCTCCAGCTGGCCCTGGTAGTCCTGGAGCGCCTGCTCGGCCTCTTCCAGGGTGATGTCGCCGCGACCGATGAGGGACTCGGTGTAGAGCTTGCGCACCGAGCGCTTCTTGTCGATCAGGTCGTACATCAGCGGCTGGGTGAAGGCCGGGTTGTCCGACTCGTTGTGACCGCGGCGGCGGTAGCAGATGAGGTCGATCACCACGTCCTTGTTGAACGCCTGGCGGAACTCGAAGGCGAGCCGCGCGACGCGGACCACGGCCTCCGGGTCGTCGCCGTTCACGTGGAAGATCGGGGCCTCGATCATCCGGGCCACGTCGGTCGCGTACATGGACGAACGCGAGGACTCGGGGGCCGCGGTGAAGCCGACCTGGTTGTTGATGACGATGTGGACCGTGCCGCCGGTGCGGTAGCCGCGCAGCTGCGACATGTTCAGGGTCTCGGCCACCACGCCCTGGCCCGCGAAGGCCGCGTCGCCGTGGATCGCCACCGGCAGCACGGTGAAGTCGGTGCCGCCCTTGTTGATGATGTCCTGCTTGGCGCGGGCGACGCCCTCCAGGACCGGGTCGACGGTCTCGAGGTGGGACGGGTTGGCGCAGAGGCTGACCTTGATCTGCTCGCCGTCCAGGCCGGTGAAGGTGCCCTCGGCGCCCAAGTGGTACTTGACGTCGCCGGAGCCGTGCATCGACTTCGGGTCGAGGTTGCCCTCGAACTCGCGGAAGATCTGCGCGTACGACTTGCCGACGATGTTGGCGAGGACGTTCAGCCGGCCGCGGTGGGCCATGCCGATGACGACCTCGTCGAGACGGCTCTCCGCCGCCGAGTCCAGGACCGCGTCGAGCAGCGGGATGACGGACTCGCCGCCCTCCAGGCTGAACCGCTTCTGGCCGACGTACTTGGTCTGGAGGAAGGTCTCGAAGGCCTCCGCCGCGTTCAGCCGGCGCAGGATGCGCAGCTGCTCCTCGCGCTCGGGCTTGGAGTGGCCGCGCTCCACCCGGTCCTGGATCCACTTGCGCTGCTTGGGGTCCTGGATGTGCATGAACTCGATGCCGGTGGTGCGGCAGTACGAGTCGCGCAGCACGCCGAGGATGTCGCGCAGCTTCATCATCGACTTGCCGGCGAAGCCGCCGACGGCGAACTCGCGCTCCAGGTCCCAGAGCGTGAGCCCGTGCTCGGTGATGTCGAGGTCGGGGTGCTTGCGCTGCTGGTACTCCAGCGGGTCGGTGTCGGCCATGACGTGGCCGCGGACCCGGTAGGAGTGGATCAGCTCGAAGACGCGGGCGGCCTTGGTGACGTCGTCGTCGTGGCTGGCGTCGATGTCCTTGAGCCAGCGGACCGGCTCGTAGGGGATGCGCAGCGCCTCGAAGATCTCGTCGTAGAAGTCGTTCTCGCCGAGGAGCAGGTTGGCGACCTGGCGGAGGAACTCGCCGGAGGCGGCGCCCTGGATCACCCGGTGGTCGTAGGTCGACGTGAGCGTCATGACCTTGGAGATGCCGAGCTTGTTCAGGGTGTCCTGGCTGGTGCCCTGGAACTCCGCCGGGTAGTCCATGGCGCCGACGCCCATGATCACCGACTGGCCGGGCATCAGGCGCGGCACGGAGTGGACGGTGCCGAGGCCGCCGGGGTTGGTCAGGGAGACCGTGACGCCGGTGAAGTCGGCCATCGTGAGCTTGTTCTCACGGGCGCGGCGGACGATGTCCTCGTAGGCCTGCCAGAACTCGAAGAAGTTCAGCGTCTCGGCCTTCTTGATCGCCGCGACGACCAGCTGGCGGTCGCCGTTGGGCTTGACCAGGTCGATGGCGAGACCGAGGTTGACGTGCTCCGGCTTGACCAGGGTGGGCTTGCCGTCCTTGGTCTGGAACGACCAGTTCATCGACGGCATGGCCTTGATGGCCTGCACCATCGCGTACCCGATGAGGTGCGTGAAGGAGATCTTCCCGCCGCGGGCGCGCTTGAGGTGGTTGTTGATGACGATGCGGTTGTCGAACAGCAGCTTCACCGGGACGGCGCGCACGGACGTGGCCGTGGGCATCTCCAGCGAGGCGTCCATGTTCTTGGCGACCGCGGCGGAGGGACCGCGCAGGGTGACCAGCTCGGGACCCTCGGCGGCCTCCTGGGCCGGCGCGGCCTTGGCGGGCGCGGCCTTCGCGGCGGCCGGCCGCGCGGCGGCGGGCTTCGCCGCCGGGGCGGCGGGAGCGGCCTTGGCGGCGGGCTGCGCGGGGGCGGCAGGGGCGGCGGGCGTCTGCGCCGGGGCGGCCGGGGCCTGGGCGGGCGCCTGCGCGGTCTGCGCGGCCGGGGCGGGCTGGGCCGGAGCGGTGGTCTCCGCGGCCCCCGCGGCCGCGGTACCCGACGCGGCCTGGGCGGCGGCCGCCCCCGGCTTGTAGTCGGCGAAGAAGTCCCACCAGGCTCGGTCGACCGAATTCGGGTCCTGGAGGTACTGCTGATAGATCTCGTCTACGAGCCACTCATTGGCACCGAAGGCCGCTGCGGGGTTCTTCCCCGCTTGGTCGGTGTCGGTCGAGATGCTCGAGTTACTGGGGGACTGTGGCGACACGGCGGCAACCGCCCTCTTCCGCTTCACAAGGTGATGGACAGCGGGAATAAAGGCTACGCCTCCAAGAGCGAGAAGGTCAGACCGGGCCGGTCCATCGTCGCGTAAGTCACATCCGGGCGGGTGTTTCGGCGCTGGAAATGGCGGGAAACAAGCATGGTTCCGCGTCAACAGGGAATAGGAAAGCGGGCCCTGGCGCCCTTCCGGGCGCGGGCCTCCGCCTGATCACACGTGTCCACCAGCGTGAACATCCGTGGAACGAGTGGCTCTGATGAGCAGCTTACGTCAACTCGGCGTGGTTGGCAGGCCCGGAAGAGTGACGAGGATGCGGCAGCCGCGCTCCGATTCGGCCACCCCGATCCGCCCGCCGTGCAGATCCACCGCCCAGCGGGCGATCGCCAGGCCGAGCCCGGTGCCGCCGTCGCTGCCGGGACCGTGCGGCCGGGTCACCGCGCCCCGGTTGAACCGCTCGAACACCCGGTGCCACTCCGACCGGGGGATGCCGGGGCCCTCGTCGATGACCTCCAGCTCCAGCGAGTCCGGCAGCGCGCCCGGGCGGGCCCGGACCGTCACCCGGCCGTGCGGCGGGCTGTGCTTGACCGCGTTGTCGATGAGGTTGGCGACCACCTGGTGGATGCGCTCGGGGTCGGCCAGCGCGGTCAGGTCCAGCGGGTCGACGTCGAGGTGCAGGTGGACGTCGGTACGGGTGTGCGTGCCGGAGCCGGAGGCGATGCCCGCGCGGGCGGAGGCGACCATGTTGGCCTCCTTCAGCACCCCGGACAGGTACGGCCACACCTCGAAGCGGCGGGTGCGCAGCGGGACCACGCCGTTGTCCAGGCGGGAGAGGTCCAGCAGGGTCTCCACCAGCCGGCCGAGCCGCTCGGTCTGCCGCAGGGCCGTCAGCATGGTCTCCGGGTCGGCCTCGGTGACCCCGTCGACGATGTTCTCCAGCACGGCGCGCAGCCCCGCGATCGGGGTGCGCAGCTCGTGCGAGACGTTCGCCACCAGCTCTTTGCGCTGCCGGTCCTGGGCTTCCAGGTCGTCGGCCATGTGGTTGATCGTCTGGGCCAGGTCGCCCAGCTCGTCCCGGCGGTTCTCGCGCACCCGGCGGGTGTAGTCGCCGTGCGAGATGGACCGGGCGACGGCGTTCATCTCGTCCAGCGGCGCGGTCAGCGAGTGCGCCACGAACTGCGTGATCAGCAGCGTGGCGATCATCGAGAACACCGTGATGAAGCGCAGCTCCGTCTTGGTGTGCACCGCTATCACCGACAGGCCGGTGGTGATCAGCACCGACGTGACGACCAGCGCGCCGAGCTTGGTCTTGATCGAGAACGGGCGTACGCCGCCCCAGGGTTCCCCGGTGCCGGTGCTCCGGGGGCCGGGGCTCCGCCGTGCGGCCTGCCGCCCCGCGCTCATGGCGTCGGTGTCTCCAGCGCGTAGCCCACCCCGTGCACGGTGCGGATGCGCTCGGCGCCGATCTTCCGGCGCAGTGCCTTGATGTGGCTGTCGACGGTCCGGGTCCCGGAGGCGTCCGCCCAGTCCCACACCTCGGCGAGCAGCTGCTCGCGGGAGAGCACGGCGCGCGGCGTGTTCGCCAGGCACACCAGCAGGTCGAACTCGGTCGGCGTGAGGTGCACGTCCTCGCTGCGCACCCGCACCCGGCGCTGCGCGTGGTCGATCTCCAGTTCACCCAGGCGCAGGATGCCGCTGCGCGGCGTGGAGGCGGCGACCACGGCCCGCTCCACCCGGCGCAGCAGCACGTGCACCCGGGCGGCCAGTTCGCGCATCGAGAACGGCTTGGTCATGTAGTCGTCGGCGCCGACGCCGAGCCCGACCAGCATGTCCGTCTCGTCGTCGCGGGCGGTGAGCATCAGCACCGGCACCGGCCGCTGGGCCTGCACCCGGCGGCACACCTCCAGGCCGTCGAAGCCGGGCAGCATGATGTCGAGGATGAGCAGGTCGGGCTGCCAGGCCTCGGCGGTGTCGACGGCGGCCGGGCCGTCGCCCGCCGTCTGCACCAGGAAGCCCTCGGCGCGCAGGCGGGTCGCGATGGCGTCCACGATCGTCTGGTCGTCCTCCACCACCAGCACCCGGCGCTGCGCGCCCTGCGTCGCCGTCGCCGCGCCGTTGTGGGAGGTGTGTGTCTGCTCCATCGCCCGCCCCTGAGGTGTGCTTTGTGGAATCCGTGGGGTGATCCCATGACTGCGATCGACGCTTGAATGATCCGCGTCAGAGCAGCAGCGTACGGGGAGTCACCGGGCCTTTGCTATCCAGGCCCGACGCCGATGTGCACGACGTCCGGAACGCCCCGGGCAACGGGGATCTCTTCGGTACGCACCTGCTGGAACCCGGCATTACGCAAGGTTTCTTCGAAATGCGGGGAGGGCTGGGCGGACCATACGGCGAGTACTCCGCCGGGCCTCAACAGCCTTGCGCAGAGCGCGAGTCCGGACGTTCCGTAGAGGCTGTGATTGCCCTCGGTGACGGTCCAGTCGGGGCCGTTGTCGATGTCGAGGCAGAGGGCGTCGTAGGTGGCCGGACGTGTGGCGGAAGTCTCATTGACGTACGC
Organism: Streptomyces sp. NPDC090994; assembly: GCF_044768905.1. NCBI lineage: Bacteria > Bacillati > Actinomycetota > Actinomycetes > Kitasatosporales > Streptomycetaceae > Streptomyces > Streptomyces sp. NPDC090994. The sequence goes on along the minus strand of NZ_JBIVWS010000001.1, from coordinate 57,895 downwards.
GACGAGGTCGGCTTCGACGATCTCCGTGCGGGGGTCCGCGAGCGCCTCGCGGGTCAGCCCGGACAGCGGCCCGCCGTCCCGGTGCCAGTCGATGACGGCCGGTTCGCGCTCGACCACCGTGATCCGTCCCCAGCGGGGGTCCGCGGCGGCGTGGGCGAGGGAGAAGCCGACGCCCAGGCCGCCGATCAGCACGCGGGGTCCGGGGCGGCCGGCGGGGAGCGCGGCCAGCGCCGCGTCGACGAGCAGGCGCTCCGAGCGTCCGTCGGAGGTGTCCATCAGGAAGCAGCCGTTGGCGATGATCTGGAGCAGTGCGCCGTGTCTGCGCAGCACGACCTCGCCGTAGGGGCCCTCACGACGGTCCAGGACCACCGGGGGTTCGGGAATTTCGTGGACGGTCATCCCGTCATCCTGGCATCGGTCCGCCCGGCGTTGATCGCTCAGAGCGAACGCCGGCCGGGGAACATCCGCCGCCTCCCGGGCATTGAGTCGATGTACTTGAGTGCAAGCAACTCAACTTGACTGCCGAAGGGGAGATCATGGCTGCTGAGTCCACGCCGTTCACACCGCTCGCCCTGCCCGTGCTGCCGCTCGACGACGAGGTCGTGCTGCCCGGGATGGTGGTCCCGCTCGACCTGAACGACTCCGAGGTCCGCGCCGCGGTGGAGGCCGCCCAGGCCGCCGCCCGCTCCGAACCCGGCAAGCCGAAGGTCCTGCTGGTGCCCCGCGTCGACGGCACCTACGCGAGCACCGGCGTGCTCGGCACCGTCGAGCAGGTCGGCCGGCTGGCCGACGGCGACCCCGGCGCGCTGATCCGCGGCCGGGCCCGGGTGAAGATCGGCGCCGGCACCACCGGCCCCGGCGCCGCGCTGTGGGTCGAGGGGACCAGGATCGACGAGACCGTGCCCGACCCGCTGCCCGGTCAGGTGGCCGAACTGGTCAAGGAGTACAAGGCGCTGGCCACCGCCTGGCTGCGCAAGCGCGGCGCCTGGCAGGTGGTGGACCGCGTCCAGGCCATCGAGGACGTCGCCGCGCTCGCCGACAACTCCGGCTACTCGCCGTTCCTGACCACCGCCCAGAAGACCGAACTCCTGGAGACCGCCGACCCGGTCGCCCGCCTCAAGCTGGCCACCGCGCAGCTGCGCGACCACCTCGCCGAGCAGGACGTCGCCGAGACCATCGCCAAGGACGTCCAGGAGGGCGTCGACAAGCAGCAGCGCGAGTTCCTGCTGCGCCGCCAGCTCGAAGCGGTCCGCAAGGAGTTGCGCGAGCTGAACGGGGAACAGGACGGCGAGGAGTCCGACGACTACCGCGCCCGCGTCGAGGCCGCCGACCTGCCCGAGAAGGTCCGCGAGGCCGCCCTCAAGGAGGTCGACAAGCTGGAGCGGTCCAGCGACCAGTCCCCGGAGGGCTCCTGGATCCGCACCTGGCTCGACACGGTCCTGGAGATGCCGTGGAACGAGCGCACCGAGGACGCCTACGACATCCAGGGCGCTCAGGCGGTCCTGGACGCCGAGCACGCGGGTCTGAAGGACGTCAAGGAGCGCATCACCGAGTACCTGGCCGTCCGCAAGCGCCGTGCCGACCGGGGCCTCGGCGTCATCGGCGGCCGGCGCGGCGGGGCCGTCCTCGCCCTGGTCGGCCCGCCCGGCGTCGGCAAGACCAGCCTCGGTGAGTCCGTCGCCCACGCGATGGGCCGCAAGTTCGTCCGCGTCGCCCTCGGCGGCGTCCGCGACGAGGCCGAGATCCGCGGTCACCGCCGTACGTACGTCGGCGCGCTGCCCGGCCGGATCGTGCGGGCGATCAAGGAGGCCGGGTCGATGAACCCGGTGGTCCTGCTGGACGAGATCGACAAGGTGGGGTCCGACTTCCGGGGCGACCCGGCCGCCGCCCTGCTCGAAGTGCTCGACCCGGCCCAGAACCACACCTTCCGCGACCACTACCTGGAGGTCGAACTCGACCTCTCCGACGTCGTCTTCCTCGCCACCGCCAACGTCCTGGAGGCCATCCCGGAGGCCCTGCTCGACCGCATGGAGCTGGTCCGCCTGGACGGCTACACCGAGGACGAGAAGGTCGTCATCGCCCGCGACCACCTGCTCCCGCGCCAGCTGGACCGGGCCGGGCTGGACAAGGACGAGGTGACCATCGACGAGGGCGCCCTGCGCAAGCTGGCCGGGGAGTACACCCGGGAGGCGGGCGTGCGCACCCTGGAGCGGTCGATCGCCCGGCTGCTGCGCAAGGTGGCGGCCCAGCACGAACTGGGCGAGCGGGAGCTGCCGTTCACCGTCGGTGCCGACGACCTGCGCGAGCTGATCGGCAGGCCGCACCACGTGCCCGAGTCCGCCCAGGACCCGGCCGAGCGCCGCACCTCGGTGCCGGGCGTGGCGACGGGCCTCGCGGTCACGGGGGCCGGCGGAGACGTCCTCTACGTCGAGGCGTCCCTCGCCGACCCGGAGACGGGCGCGGCGGGGCTGACCCTGACCGGTCAGCTCGGTGACGTGATGAAGGAGTCCGCGCAGATCGCCCTGAGCTTCCTGCGCTCCCACGGCGCCGAACTGGAGCTGCCGGTGGCCGACCTGAAGGACCGGGGCGTGCACATCCACTTCCCGGCGGGCGCGGTGCCGAAGGACGGCCCGAGCGCGGGCGTGACGATGACCACGGCCCTCGCCTCGCTCCTGTCCGGCCGGCTGGTCCGCACCGACGTGGCGATGACCGGCGAGGTCTCGCTGACCGGGCGGGTGCTGCCGATCGGCGGGGTGAAGCAGAAGCTGCTCGCCGCCCACCGCGCCGGGGTCACCACGGTGATCATCCCCAAGCGCAACGAACCCGACCTGGACGACGTCCCGGCCGAGATCCTGGACACGCTCGACGTCCACACCGTCTCGGACGTCCGCCAGGTCCTGGAGCTGGCGCTGACGCCCGCGACCAGTGAGGTGCCGGTCGCGGCGTGACGCGGTGCCGAGGGCCCCGGTGAGCGGTCACCGGGGCCCCTGGCACGGTCAGCCGTTGGCAAGCGCGGCCACCCGGTCCAGCGCGCCGTTGAACTTGTCGTGGTCACCGACCGTCGGCCCGGACGAGGTGTACTGCCACATCGTGTAGTACGGCCATCCGGCCGGCAGCGTCCCCACCGTGGAGGCGTACCGGGCCACCCACAGCGGGTTGGCGCCGGCGAAACCGCCGTAGTTCCCGGTGCACTCGGTCCACCAGCTGGTGGCCGTGTAGATGACGGCGTCCCGGCCGGTGCGGGCCTTGTAGGTGGTCAGGAAGTCGCGGATCCAGCTGACCATCTGGCTCTGCGTCTTGCCGTAGCAGGAGGCCCCGTACGGGTTCCACTCGATGTCGAGGGCGCCCGGCAGGGTCCTGCCGTCGCGGGACCAGCCGCCGCCGTGGTCGGTGAAGTAGGTGGCCTGCGCGGCGCCGCTGCTGGTGTCCGGGGTGGCGAAGTGATAGGCGCCCCGGATCATGCCCACGTTGTACGAGCCGTTGTACTGCTGGGCGAAGTACGGGTTCGTGTAGTACGTCCCTTCGGTGGCCTTGGCGTAGGCCCACTTGACGCCGCTGCTCCACAGGGTCGGCCAGGCGACGTCGCCCTGGTGGCTGGAGACGTCGACGCCCTCGGTCTGGGTGGCGTCACCGGGGACGGGCGTGCCGTGCTCCCCGTCGTGCTCCGCGACGCCCATGCCCAGGTACGCGGAGCCGCGGGGCGGGGTGTCGGCGGCGGCCGAGGGGAGGGTGAGGAACAGCGAGAAGGCGGCGAGCAGGCTCCCGAGGGCGGCGAGGCGCCGGCCGCGGGACGGTCGGGGTCTGGGCACGGGCATGACGGGCCTCCGAGGGGCTCGTGGTGCTCGGTGGGGGAGCGCGCGGCCGAGGTGCGTGGGGCTGGCGTGCGCATGCCATTAGGGGTGCGGTGGCGACGCTACGCACGTAGACCCGCCGGTGGGAAGAGGGACCGGTGACCGCCGGTGGTCTGAGCCTGCGAAATACTTGCCGAACTGCGGCGATGGCCGCGTACGGCGGAAACTTTCAGGACCGGGAAGACCGAGGCGGGAACTGACGTGCACGACAGCGGGAACGGCGGGGGACGCGGAGCCGGAGCCGAGGTGTCCGCGAACGGCGCGGAGCAGCCCGAGTTCCTGGCCCTCGAACGCGAGCTGACGGTGCTGCTGCGCCGCGCCCGGGCCAACCAGGCGGAGATGGCCCGCCAGGTCCACCCCGACCTGGAGTCCTCCGCGTACGGACTGCTGGTGCGGCTCGGGGAGTGCGGCGGGCAGCGGGCCACGGAACTCGCCGCCTACATCGGCGTCGGCAAGGCGACCATGTCCCGCCAGCTGCGCGCCCTGGAGGAGCTGGGCCTGATCGCCCGCGAGCCCGACCCGGCCGACGGCCGCGCCTGGCTGGTCGACCTCACCCCGGAGGGACGCGACCGGGTCCGCCGGGTCCGCGAGGCCCGCCGCGCCCGCTACGCCGGCCGCCTCGCCGACTGGGACCCCCGCGAGGTGGGGGAGCTGGCCCGGCTGCTGGGCGAGCTGAACCGGGGGATGGAGAGCTGACCCGAGGGGGAGCGTCGCTCACAGCTCGACGTAGACCACCGTCGCGTCGTCGTGCTGCTTGCTCCGGCCCAGGAACGTGCGCTTCGTGTCCCAGCGCTCCAGCCGCCGCACCCGGTCCACCAGGCTCTGCGCCCCCTCCTCGCGGACGATGTGCAGACAGTCCGCCCAGTCGCCCTCGCGGAACGTGTCCACCCACCGCGTCGCCCCGTCCGTGAGCGCCGCCAGGGCCCGCACCCCGTCGCGCGGCAGCGTCCCCGTCACCGCCCGCGCCGCCACCGCCGGGTCGGCCGCCGCCGTGAAGAAGCCGCCCTCCTGGTTGCGGAGGTCCGCGTCCACCAGGGCCTCCGTGGCGCGGGCCGACCGGGGCAGCCGGGCCAGCCGGTCGTCCAGGTGGGCCGTGACCGTGCCGTCGGGCGACTCGACCAGCAGGGCCGAGTCGCACAGGACCAGGTACTCGACCCGGTCCGGGGACCAGCGGGCCAGAACCACGGTCGCCTGCGGAGTTCTGGGGTGAGAAAGGTCACAGGTTTCGGCGTGCGCCCCGGCGGTGACCGCGATGGCGCGGGACAGCGCTTCGGCGAGAGGGGCATCCGGGAGTGAAACGGTCAGTTCGGTCAGTGCTCCGCCGAGGCGCGCGGTGAACCAGGGCACGGAGTGCACGCACCCCGTCGCCTCCCGCGGCGGGGTCACGCCGTCCAGCAGGACGACCACGCCGCCCTGTCCCGAGGCGGGGAGGGCGACGCTCGCGAAGTCCTCGTTGGGGAGCCGGGACGTGCTGGGCTCGGAGACCAGATCCGTACGCATCGGATCAGTCTGCCCGAGTCCCGCGCGGCGCCCGCGAAGTGCCCGGGACGGGACCGGATTTGTCACGGCCGTGCAGGTCAGGCGCCTGATTTGGGGCGGATCGCCGTACTCCGGGAACACGTGGCGGCACATCCTGCCACCGCCCCGCCGTGAACGTCCAACCGGCGCGCGGCGCGGGCCCGTCGGCCGTCCCGCGGGGACTTGCCCCCCAACTCACCTCCGGGGTTCACTCCTTCGGGTGGCGGGCCAGGTGTTGGACACCCGGTGCCCACGGGCACTGGGAGGGTCGGGAGCCGGTGGGGGTTCCGCCCCGTCCGAACACGGCCGACGACCCCCCGGGCACGGCCGACGGAATGGCGGCGGACGTGCGGACGGACGTACGGGCCGGCCGGCCGGTTGACGGAGCGCCACCCGGCCCCACGGGTACACGAGTCAGGAATGCGAGCACCGGTGCAGAAGACGCGGCCTCGTCGCACAGGCAAGCAGACGGCCCCCGCCGGGGGTACGGAGCGAACCACCCCCGTCACCCCCGCCCCGGACGCCACGGGGACACCCGCCCCGGCCGTCCCGGCGGCGCCGGCCCCCGTCGTGGGCAAGGGCCGCCCCACCCACGTGCGCAACCGGCTGATCGTCGCCGTCCTGGTGGTGGCCGCCGCGATCGCCGGCGCCGGAGCGCCCTCGGTCATCGCCGCCTCCGGGCAGCTCAGCGACTCCCAGGACCTGGTGACCCTCGCCGAGCGCACCCAGGACGCGCTCACCCTGGCCCACTCGCTGGCCGACGAACGCGACGAGGTCACCCCCTACATCGCCGCCGGACGCCCCAAGTCCAAGGCGCCCTCGGAGCAGCGCGGCGCCCGCGTCGACCGGCAGATCGAGGAACTGCGGGCCGACCCCGCCACCCCCGCCGCCCTGCGCGAGGACCTCGACGCCGTCGCCTCGCTGCGCCGGTCGGCGCTCACCGGCCGCAGCAGCGCCCTCGAAGCGCACGACGCCTACTCCGCCGCCATCACCGAACTGCACGCCCTCGCCGAGGAACTGGCCGAACGGATGCCGCCCCGCGCGGGCGCCGGCGCCTACGCCCTCGCCGAGCTGGACTCCGCCGTCCAGCAGGCCGCCGCCGCCCGTGGTCTGCTCCTCGCCGCGCTCAGCGTGCCGAGCACCAGGCAGACCGCCTACGACCCGGTCACCGGACTGGCCACCGAGACCAGCACCACCTCGGCCGCCGACGCCAAGACCCGCGACGCCCTGGCCGCCGCCGCGCAGGAGACCCGGGTCCGCTCCGACGCCGCCCTCGCCGCCTTCCGCGAGAACGCCCCCGAGACGGCCAAGGAGCGCTACGACGCCACGGTCACCGGACCCGAGGTCGACGCCGCCGAGAAGTACCTGGCCGCCCTCACCGACCAGCCGTCCCTCTCCGACGACGACCTCGCCACCAGCGTCTCCAAGCTGTCCGCCGTGCTCTCCGCCCGCGTCGACGCGATGCGCGGCGCCGAGTCGGCCCTCTACGAGCGGCGCAGCAAGGACCTGGCCCAGCTCCGGGACGACGACGTCACCGCGCTGGAGATCCGGATCGCCGTCCTCGGCGCCCTGATGCTGGTCGCCGTGGGTGTGGCCACCGCCCTGGCCCGCAGCCTCACCCGGCCGCTGTCCGTGCTGCGCCGGGGCACCGCCCGGCTCGCCGAGGCCGAGAACCCGGCCGCCGAGGAGCCGCTGACCTTCACCGGCCGCAACGACGAGTTCGCCAAGGCCGTCCGCTCCGTCAACGCCCTGCACGCGCACGCCGTCACGCTGGCCGAGCGCGTCACCACCCTGGAGTCCGACCGCAAGCACCTGGTCGGCCAGCGGCAGAAGATGGCCGACGCCCGCGAGGAACTGCGCGCCCAGCTCGCGGAGTCCGCCGCCCGCCTGGAGCAGGTGCGCCAGGGCGTCGGCGCCACCTGCGCCAACCTCGCGCTGCGCACCCTCGCCCTGGTCGAGCGGCAGCTCGGCGTCATCGAGTCGATGGAGGAGCAGGAGCAGGACCCCGACCGCCTGGCCGTCCTCTTCAAGCTCGACCACTTCGCCACCGTGATGCGCCGGCACAACGAGAACCTCCTCGTCCTGGCCGGCACCGAGCACGGCCGGCACCCCGCCGGACCGGTGCCGCTGGTCGACGTGGTCCGCGCCGCCGTCAGCGAGATCGAGCGCTACGACCGGGTCCGGATCGCCGCCCTGCCGCCGCACGCGCACGTGACCGGCTTCGCCGCGGACGACCTGTCCCACCTGCTCGCCGAACTCCTGGAGAACGCCACCTCGTTCTCGCCGCCCGAGCTGCCCGTCGAGATCTCCGGCCGGCTGCTGGAGAACGGCGAGGTCGTCCTCTCCGTCCAGGACGAGGGCATCGGCATGGAGGCGGAACGGCTGGAGCGGCTCAACACCCGCCTCACCGACTTCGATCCCGAGGCCCCCTTCGAGCAGGAGGGCGAGGACGGCCTCGGGCTCGGCCTGTACGTCGTGGCCCGCCTCGCCCACCGGCACGGCGCCCGGGTGCGGCTGAGCGAGCAGCAGGAGGGCGCCGGCACGGCAGCCGTCGTGGTCCTGCCCGTGTCGCTGCTCGCCCAGACCCCGTCGGCCCCCGTCCCCCCGTCCGCACCCACGGCCGACGGCACGGGCAGCGCCTCGCTGCCGGGCGCCGGGGCCGTCGCGGAGGCCGGCGCGGGGCCGGATGCCGGCGCCGGCGCGGAGGCGGACGCCGAGGCCGGTGACCCGCTGGTGGCGCTGGCGGAGGAGGCGGTACGGCGGTCGGAGGCGGCCGAGGACACTGCTGAGGCTGACGACGCCTCGGAGGAGCAGGAGCAGGAGCAGGAGCCCGCGCCGGAAGCGGAGTCGGAGGAGGTTTCCGAGGGGGCCCCCGAGAAGGCCTCCGAGAAGGCCCCCGAGGATGCCTCCGAGAAGGCCCCCGAGGCCGCGGAGCCCCTGGAGACCCCCTCCGAGGTGACGATGGAACTCCTCGTTCCCCCCGCCCCCGCCGCCGAGGCCGAACCCGCCCACGACCGCGTCCCCGACGAGGGGGACGAGGCCGACGAGCCGGTCACCGACAAGGGCCTGCCCAAGCGGACCCCCCGGATCAGCACCCCCGCGTCGGCGCCCCGCCCGCGCACGGGCTCCGTGGACGCCGACGCGCTCCGCCGCCGTCTGGGCGGCTTCCGCAAGGGCGCGGAGGCCGGACGGCGCGAGGTGGAGGCCGAGATCGCCGACCGCACCACCGGGCCCGAGACGCCGGACGCCGCACCGGACCGCACCGAACCGTCCACGGGGGGCACCGTCGAGGAGGCAAGCAGTTGACCGCTCCCAGTACCGTCGGGCTGAGCCGTGAGGCCCGCAACCTGCACTGGCTGCTCACCAACCTCGTCGAGGAGGTGCCCGGCATCCTCTCCGTCGCGGTGGTCTCCTCCGACGGGTTGCTGCTGCTCTCCTCCGACATGGAGAGCAACGAGGCGGCCCGCCGCCCCCAGGGCCGTACCGGCTCCGGCCCGCGCGGCTCCGCCGCCGACCTCGCCACCGTCGTCTCCGGCATCGGCAGCCTGACCGTCGGCGCCGCGAAGCTGATGGACTCCGGCGAGGTGAAGCACACGATGGTCGCCATGGACGACGGCAGCCTGTTCGTGATGTCGATCAGCGACGGCTCGCTGCTCGGCGTGCACGGCTCCGCCGACTGCGACATGAGCGTCGTGGCGTACCACATGGCACTGTTCGTGGGCCGGGCCGGCCATGTGCTGACCCCGGAACTCCGCAACGAGCTGCGACAATCCGTGGAGGCCGGGGCGGCCGGGAACCCGCGGTGAGCCGGGCCGAGAGCCGGAGACCGAAGGGCAGACTCCCCGTACGCGGCGGCGACCTCCCCCACGCTCGGCCCCGCCCGCGCGGGGCGGCCCCCGCTCCCGCCCGGGTCCGCCCGTACTCGCTCACCGGGGGCCGGACCAGCTTCGGCCACGTCCTGCTCGTGGAGACCTTCGTCGGCGCCGTCGACGCGGCCGCCGCGCCGGAGGCCGCCGAGGAGCCCGGGGAGGTGACGAGCGGCCCGCCGAGGGTGCTCCCCGAGATGCGCGCCATCGTCGAACTGTGCCGCCGGATGCGAACGGTGGCCGAGATCGCCGCGCTGCTGAGGATGCCGCTCGGCGTGGTCCGTGTGCTCCTCAGCGACCTCGCGGACCAGGGAAAGATCCGTGTGTACGGCACCGGGACCGGCCATGGCACGGGCCGTCCGGACCGCGCTCTGCTGGAAAGGGTGCTGAGTGGACTCCGCCGTCTCTGACACCACCGTCCCCGGTGGTTTCCCGTTCGTCGAACCCGAGGAGTCCCTGTGGCCCTGGCAGACGAACACCGACCACGCCCCGGTCGCCACGAAGATCGTGGTGGCGGGCGGATTCGGGGTCGGCAAGACCACCCTGGTCACCTCCGTCTCGGAGATCCCGCCGCTGCTGACCGAGGCGCTGATGACCCGGGCCAGCGAGGACGTCGACGACCTCACCGCCACGCCGGACAAGGTCACCACCACCGTGGCCATGGACTTCGGCCGCCTCACGCTCGACGACGACCTGGTGCTCTACCTGTTCGGCACCCCCGGCCAGCAGCGGTTCTGGTTCATGTGGGACGACCTGGTGCGCGGCGCGATCGGCGCCGTCGTGCTGGCCGACACCCGGCGGCTGAAGGACTGCTGGCCGGCGCTGGACTACTTCGAGAGCTGCGGACTGCCGTACGTCGTGGCGGTGAACCACTTCGACGGCAGCGAGCGGTTCGACGCGGCGGACGTACGGGAGGCGCTGACGGTCCCGGAGCGCATACCCGTGCTGATCATGGACGCGCGGCGCCGGATCGAGGTCGTGCAGACCCTGCTGACCCTGGTGGGCCACGCGCTGGAGGAGACACCCGAGTAGGACCGCGCGCCGCGCGTCAGCCCGCCGGCGCGTGCGCCGCCCCGTACCGCGCGTCGGCCCCGTCCGCCGCCCCCGCCGGCAGCCTCGGCGGCACGTAGCGCGCCAGGGGCCGGTTGCCGGGGTCGGGGCGTACGGCGCCGAGGACCGGGCCGGCCGCGATGGGGGAGACCTTCACCGCGGCGCCGGGGCGCGGCGCCTGGACGACCAGGCCGCCGCCCAGGTACATCGCCACGTGGGTGGCCTCGGGGAAGTAGACGACCAGGTCACCGGGGCGCAGTTGGTCCAGCGGTACCCGCTTCAGCCGGGCCCACTGCTCCTGGCTGGTCCGCGGGATCGGCGTCCCGGCCCGCTCCCAGGCCACCGAGGTCAGCCCCGAGCAGTCGTAGGAGGCGGGCCCCTCCGCGCCCCACTCGTACGGCTTGCCGAGCTGGCCGACCGCGAAGCGCAGCGCCCGGTCGCCTCCGGCGGACGGCTTTCCGTCGTCGTCGCCGATCGCCCCGGACGCCAGGAACCGCTCCTGTGCCTTGGCGGTGTCCGCCTTCTCGAACGCGGCCAGCGCCGCGAGCTGCCGCGGGCTGAGCGAGGCGATCATCTCCTCGACGTCCCGCAGCCGGTCGAGCACCGTGTCGCGGGCCTTCTTCTGCCGGGCGGCGAGGGCGCGTTGCGCGTCGAGCGCCGCGCGGGCCCGGCGGGCCAGCTCGCCGGCCCGCTTCTCGCTGCCGGTCAGCCGGCCGACGGTCTCGGCGCGGTCCCGCGCCAGCCGGCCGATCACATGCCCCTGGTCGAGGGCGCGCTGCGGGTCGCGGGCCAGCAGCAGGCGTACGTAGGGGGAGAGGGCGGTGCTGCTGTTCTGGTACTGCTGCCGGGCCAGCCGGGCCGCCGCGCCCTGGCTGTCGCGCAGGGTCAGCCGGGCGCGGGCCAGTTCGGCGTCGAGGCGCTCGGCCTGCGCGCGCCGGCGCTTCAGCTCCTCCTCGGTGCCGTTGTAGGCCTCGGTGGCCTTCTCGGCCGCGCGGTACAGCCGCTGAAGGTCCGTCAGCAGCCGGGCGACGGGGCGTTCGCCGGGGTCCGGTGCCGCCGCGGCGGGCAGGGGGGCGAGGACGAGCCCGGCCGCCGTCGCCGCCGTACACACCAGTCGCAGAAGCCTTCCTGACATGCCATCACCTCCGCTGCGGGGCGGCCCGTCCGCTCCGCACGGCGAGCATCGGGCGGCCGGCGCGGCTTCGCGCGCCGAGTGTGGGCCGCCCGGCGCAACGGGGTCACCCGTCGGCGTCGTCCGGCTTGCCGCCCGGCGTGGCGTCGGGTTCCCCGCCCGGTCTCGACCAGGGCCGGCGCACTCGGGAGCGCGGGGCGCCCTCGGGCGCGTGGACGTACTTCCAGCGTGCGAGACCGAGACGGGGGCCGTCCTCGCGGGGGACCCGGCGATACACGAGCACGGTGGGCGGCCGGCCGTCGCCGCCGGGGACCGGGATGCGGTAGGTCTTCGGCGGGTGCCCGGTCATCCCCACCAGCACCGGCAGCACCCGGCCGTCCATCGGTCCGCCCTCGAAGGGCACGTCTTCGCTCTTCACGGCACCCAGTGTGCGCCGCGCGGCGCCCGTGTCAGACCTCCGCCACCAGCGCCTCGACCAGCGTCGCCGTCAGCGGGTCGCGCCGGGCGGTGACCGACAGTACGGCGACGAACTGCTCCACGAGCCAGTCGCGCAGCTCCCCGACGGGCGGCTGCTTCTCCTCGTCCAGCCAGATCAGCGAGGCCGCCTCCACCGCCGTGATCCACATCCGGACCGTCATCCGCAGCCGGGGCCCCGGTTCGTCGACGCCGAGGTGGCTCATGATGTGCTCGGCAGCGGCCCGGCGTACGCCGTCCACGATGGCCGTGGTCCGGGAGGTCTCGACGACGCTGCCGCCGCGCAGCAGGGCGCTGAAGCCGGTGTCGTGCTCGTCGACGAAGGCGAGGTAGCGGTCCAGGGCGCGGGTGAGCCGGGCGAGCAGCGGGCCCTCGCGGGGTTCGTCGAAGCAGAGCCGCAGTTCGTCGGCGGCCGAGCGCAGCGCGGCCTCGTAGAGCTGCTGCTTGCCGCCGGGGAAGTACCGGTACACCAGGGGGCGGGAGACGCCGGCCTGCTCCGCCACGTCGTCGAGCGAGACGTCCTCCGGCGGCCGGTGCGCGTAGAGGGCGAGCGCGGCGTCGAGCAGCTGCGCGCGCCGCTCCTCGACGCTGAGCCGGCGGTAGGCGGGGGTGGAGGCCTGCGGGGTCATGACCCGCAGGGTAACCGGTGCGCGGCCCCCGCCCCCGGCCGTCCGGCGGGGTCAGGCCAGCAGCCCCGACGACTTCCACAGCCGCCGCCCGGCCCCGCGCAGCACCCCGATGTCGTCCAGGAAGTCGGTCAGCCGCCTGGAGCCGGTCTGCATGATCTCCTTGCGGTGGCCGCTCGCCTTGACCTGGGCCACGGCCTGGCGCTTGTCCAGTCCGACGTTGGTGTAGACCTCGGGGTTGATGAAGGCGACCGAGAAGACCCGGGCGAACTCGCCGGAGGTGAGCCGGGTGAACTCCTTGGACCACTTCGGGGCGGTCACCATCTGGCGCCGCAGCTCCTCGCGGGCGTACCGCACGTGCCGGGCCTCCTCGACCACGTGGATGCGCGTGACCCCCCGGATCAGCGGCTGCACGCGCTCGTCGGGGAAGGTCAGCCGCTGCATCCAGTCCAGGACCTCCTCGCCGAGCAGGGTCGCGGTGAAGGAACCGGGCGTGGTGGAGATGGTCTTGAAGAGGCGGCCGAGGTGCTGGTGGACGGGGCTGACCGGGTACCACGGCGTCCCGCCCCGGGTTATCAGCCGGGCGAACATCTTCGAGTGCCGGCACTCGTCCTCGATCTCGGTGAGCGCGTACCGCACGTGCGCGCTGGTCGCCGACTTGTCGTAGATGTGCCGGACCAGCAGCTGCATCAGGATCAGCTCGAACCAGATGCCGAGCGAGGCGAGGGCGGCGGCCTCGTGCCGGGAGAGCAGGACGCGCTGCTCCTCGCTCATCCGCTTCCACAGCGGGGTGTCGTAGAGCGACACCAGCTCCGGCGGCCAGAACCACTTGCCGTCCTCGAACGGCGCGTCCCAGTCCAGCTCCTTGTCCGGGTCGAACGAGTGCTTGGCGGAAGAGTCGAGCAGCCGTTCGGCCACCTGCTCCCGGTCCTTGAGCAGGCCGAGCGCGTCGCGCATGCCGTCGAGCGCGTCGGCTTCCGTCAGGGTCGTCATGGCTGTCCCATCTCGTCGTACCTCGCCGTACGGGTTACCCCGGGTTACTCCCCCTTATGAGACTGCTCGTCAGCAAGCGCGTCAATCCCCTGGGCGGGACTTGTCGACCGGCGGTAAAGGTGTGGGGTTCGTCGATGCCGCTGTGCGGCGCCACCCGATGGAGCGCGGCGTCGGCGTTCGCCCTCGGTATCCTGGCCGCGTCAGCCGGACTCCGGCACATGGCAGCGATCATGGGCGCCGCACGTGACTACGGGCTGGACGGCGACTACCAGTGGCCCCGTCCGCCGGAGGGCGGCTGGACGGCGGACGACCTCGACGGGCTTCCCAACCTGCCTCCGCACACGGAGCTGGTCGACGGAAGCCTCGTCTTCGTGAGTCCGCAGACCAACTTCCACTCCATGGCCATCCGTCTGTTGGACAACGCCTTGCTGGCTCACGTACCGGACGAGTTGAACGTCATGCCGCTGATGACGATCAAGCTCAACGAACGCAACCGGCCCGAGCCGGACGTGCTGGTGTTCCGCGCGGATGCCTACGGCGGTCCCCATCAGACGTGGTACCGGCCGGAAGACGTCGTCATCGCCGTCGACGTCGTCTCCAAGGAGTCCGAGGAGCGGGACCGCAAGACGAAACCCCGGACGTACGCGCAGGCGGGCATCCCGCACTACTGGCGGGTCGAGGAGAACGAAGGACTCCCGGTCGTCTACGTCTACGAGATCGACCCCGCGACCCGCTCCTACGTGCCCACCGGCATCTTCCACAACCGCCTCAAACTCACCGTCCCCTTCCCCGTCGACATCGACCTCACCGCGATCGACCGCCGCCGCTAGCCACCTCAGCCCCTAGCCCCTCACACCCCGCACCCCAGCCCCTCCGGCACCTCCAATGCCACCGGCTCCGACGCCCCCGCCGGGAACGAGCGCCGCAGGGTGAAGGCGTACGGCGTCGGTCCGTTGGCCCGCAGGTGCAGCAGGCGGGTCTCCGCCTCGGCCACCGTCGGCCGGTGGCCCGCCGGGACCCACCACAGGGTGGTCATCGCCTCGGCCACCTTCTCGAACCACTCCCGGCGCCGCGCCAGCAGCTCCCGGTGCCGCCCCGCGTACATGTAGGCCGTGAGCGCGTCCGCGTCCCGCCACACCGACATGTTGACGATCAGCCAGGAGTCGCCGAAGACGGGCACGTCCGTCGCGTCGCCCGCCTCGCCCTGGAGCCGCCAGACGAATCCGTCCGCCGCGTCGGCGTCGGCGTTCACCGGGTCGAGCGCGTCGACGAAGTCCTTCAACTGCGGGGAGTCGAGCGGGGCCTTGAGGCGGGCGATGTTCACCTGGGCGAGTTCGTACGCTGTCGTGTCGGTCATGGCACCGGACCGTAAGCGGACCGACCGCCGGCCGGTACCCCGCGTCTCAGCCCTTGAGCACCGCTTCCATCACCGCCCGCGCGACCGGCGCCGCGAGCCCGTTCCCGCTGACGTCCCCGTGGTCCGCCGCCGTGCCCTCCACCACCACCGCGACCGCCACCTTCGGCTCCAGGTCCCCGGCCCCCTGCGCCCAGGAGACGAACCACGCGTACGGCGTCCCCGAGTTGCCGACGCCGTGCTGCGCGGTGCCGGTCTTGCCGCCGACGGTCGCCCCGCGGATCGCGGCGTTCCCGCCCGTACCGCTCTCCACCACCCCGGTCATCAGCTCCTTCAGCCGTACCGCAGTGGAGGGCCGCATCACCTGCCGCGCCGGTCGCGACCCGGCCGCCGAGACGATCCCGCCGCCCGCCCGCGTCGTCCGCTCCACCAGGTACGGCGTCCGCGCCTGCCCCCCGCCCGCCACCGCCGCCGCCACCATCGCCATCTGGAGCGGCGTGGCCCGCGTGTTGTACTGCCCGATCGCCGACAGCGCGAGCTGCGGCCGGTCCACCGAGGTGTCGAAGGTGCTGCGCGCCACGGAGAACGGGATGCGCAGACCGTCGTCGTTGAAGCCGAACCCCTCCGCCGAGGCCGCCAGGGCCGTCACGCCGACGTCCACGCCGAGCTTGGCGAACACCGTGTTGCAGGACCGTTCGAACGCCTCCCGCAGCGAGGCGTCCGCGCACCCCGGCTCCTCGTCGGTCAGCCGGGTGCGGGTGCCGGGCAGGGTGTACGGCTCGGGGGAGCGGGTGGGCGCGTCCAGGTCGCGGACCAGCCCCGCGTCCAGCGCCGCCGCCGCGGTGACCACCTTGAAGGTCGACCCCGGCGGGTAGGTCCGCCGCACCGCCCGGTTGAGCATCGGCCGGTCGGGATCGTCGTTCAGCCGCCGCCAGGTGCGCAGCGCCGCCTGCCCGTTCCCCGACAGCTCCCCGGGGTCGTAGGACGGCGTGGAGACCAGCGCGAGGATCCGTCCGGTGGCGGGCTCGATCGCGGCCACCGCCCCCTTGCGCCGCCCCAGCCCCTCGTACGCCGCCCGCTGCGCCCCCGCGTGCAGCGTCGTCACCACGTCGCCGCCCGGGTTGGGGAAACCCGTGACGTCGTTCCACAGCGGCAGCGGCGCCAGCATCGGGTCGGCGCCGGACAGCAGCCCGTCCTCGGCGTGCTCCAGCAGGGTCGTCCCGTACTCCTGCGAGGCGAAGCCGGTGACCGGCGCCCACATCGGCCCGTCCGCGTACGTCCGCTCGAAGCGCAGGTGCTCGCCGGTGTCCCGGGAGCCGGTGACGGGCCGGCCGCCGACCAGGATGTCGCCGCGCGGCTGCTGGTAGCGGGCGATGGCGGGGCGGCGGTTGGCCGGGTTGGCGTCGTACTCCGGGGCGCGGACCACCTGCACCCGGGCGGCGTTCACCAGCAGCGCGGCCAGCAGCAGGAGGCAGAAGAAGGCGGCGTGCCGGATGTGCCGGGTCATGCGTCCGGCCCCTGCCCGCGCGCGGAGTGGCTCAGCCGGATCAGCAGGGCCACGATCGCCCAGTTGGTGACCACCGAGGAGCCGCCCTGCGCCAGGAACGGCATCGCCATCCCGGTCAGCGGGATCAGCCCGGTCACCCCGCCCGCGATCACGAACACCTGCAGCGCCACGAGGGAGGCCAGGCCCACCGCCAGCAGCCGCCCGAACGGGTCGCGCAGGGCCAGCCCCGCCCGGAAGCCGCGGTCCACCAGCAGCGCGTACAGCAGGAAGATCGCGGACAGGCCGGCGAAGCCCAGCTCCTCCCCGGCCGTGGCCAGGATGAAGTCGGACTTGGCGGCGAAGCCGATCAGGACGGAGTGGCCGAGCCCGAGCCCGCTGCCGGTCACCCCGCCCGCGGCGAAGGAGAACAGCGACTGGGCGAGCTGGCCCGGGCCCTGCCCGGCCTCGATGGAGGCGAACGGGTGCAGCCAGTCCTCCACCCGGCTGTGCACGTGCGGCTCCAGCCAGCCCACGGCGACCGCGCCGAGCGCCGCGAGCAGCAGGCCCAGCGCGATCCAGCCGGTGCGGCCGGTGGCGACGTAGAGCATGACGACGAACAGGCCGAAGAACAGCAGCGAGGTGCCCAGGTCCCGCTCCAGGACCAGGACGCCCACGCTGACCAGCCAGACCGCGACGATCGGGCCGAGCACCCGGCCGGTGGGCAGTTGCAGCCCCCACACCCGGCGGCCCGCGTACGCCAGCGCGCCGCGGTTGGCGGCCAGGTAGGCGGCGAAGAACACCGCGAGCAGCACCTTGGCGAACTCGCCCGGCTGGATGGAGAACCCGGCGATCCGGATCCAGATCCGGGCGCCGTTCACCGCCGGGAACAGGATCGGCAGCGTCAGCAGGACCAGGGCCACGGCCACGCAGAGGTAGGTGTAGCGCTGGAGCAGCCGGTGGTCGCGCAGGACCAGCACGATCGCGATGAACAGGGCGATGCCGAGCGCGGACCACACCAGCTGGGTGGGGGCCGCCCGGTCGCCCGGCGTCTCCAGGTCGAGCCGGTAGATCAGCACCGCGCCCAGGCCGTTGAGCAGCACCCCGATGGGCAGCGGCAGCGGATCGGCGTACGGGGCGCGCAGCCGCACCGCGAGATGCGCCAGCAGCGCCAGCAGCCCGAGCCCGGCGCCGTAACCGGCGGCGCCGGGCGGGAGGGTGCCGTGCTGGGCGACGCCCACGTTGCAGTAGCCGAACACGGAGAGCAGGACGGCCACCACGATCAGGGCCAGCTCGATGCCGCGGCGCCGGGGGAGGCGGCCGACGGGAGCGGGCGCGTCCGCCGCGGGCACGGCGAGTCCGGGTCCGGTTCCGGCCTTCGTCATGTCCGGAACTTACCCAATGATCGGCTTCGCTGGGCTTTCGGCATGTATCAGCACCAGCGCGGCGCCGGGCCGACGTTGTCGATGTAGCGGGCCGCGCCCCACGCCCAGGTGCCGTCCGTCAGGAGGTACCAGATCGGGTTGCGCTGCACGGACTCGCCGCCGGTCTTGCAGTAGATGCTGACCTTCTGGCCCCGGTGGACGTAGCGGATGACCTCGGAACCGCGGTTGGGCGCGCTGCGCAGCGCGAGCCGGTCGGCCGTGACGACGCCCCGGTAACGCCCCTGGTCACGGCCCTGGTCGCGGCCTCCGCGGCCCTCGTCGTAGCCCGGGTCGCCGCTGTCGCCCCGGTAGCTGCTCGTCCCCGGGTCGTCCCCCCACTCGTCGCCCGCGGCGGCGGGGGTGACGGCGGCGGCGGTGGCGAGCGCGCCGGCCGCGGCCGTTATGGCGAGGCGGCGGACGAGGGGGGAGCGGCGGGAGGAGTGGCGGGAGGCGGAACGGGAACGCAGGGACATGGCATGACCTCCATGAGGGACGAACACGGGCCGAACGTGACTGATCGCCACATTAGGAGCGTCGATGGAGCGCCGCCTGTCGCACTGCGCCATTCGCGAGGGGCCGCCGGGGACGGCTACTCGGCCAGTTCCTCCAAGAGGCGGACGGTCGGCAGACCCGTCCGCAGGTACGCCACGAACAGCTCGTTGTGCAGCGCCCACGGCGAGCGCCGGGCGCGGATCAGCCGGATCGCCTCCTCGGCGTCCGCGCCCCGGCGGACCAGGGCGTGCGCGACCACCAGACCGGACCGGTTGTACCCGTGGTAACAGCGGACGAGCACCCTGCGCCCCTCGTCCAGCGCCGCGCACGCGCCCTGCGCCAGCCGCATCACTCCCGCGAGCTGGGTCCCGTCGAGCGGGCCGTCCGGGATCGGCCACACCTGGTGCTGGACGCCCGGCGCCGGCCCGTGCCCGGGCAGCCGCAGCAGCGTCTGCACCAGGTCGAACTCGTCCTCCACCGAGGCGAACGCCAGGCGTCCGGGCCCGGTGCGGTACTCGTGCCCGCCCATCCACAGGCCCGGCACGATCTCGCTCCACGGACTGTCCGGAACCGGCACCTCGGGCCGTTCCCCAGGGATGCGCACCGAAGCCTCCCCGCCCTCACGTCCGTCGGGCCTGCCCCGCGGGCGCAACTGCCCCCAACGGTAGCCGGGTTCTTGCCCCGGCAGCACCCCGCCTGTTCCCATGGTCGAGGGTGTGGCGGACGCGGGTGAGGGGTGAGGACGCATGAGCCGGCTGCGCGTCGTACCGGCCTGGCGGCACGGCCGGGAACGGCTCTGGGTCTGCCTCCCGGACGGCCGGAACATCGCCTGGTACGACCGTGAGGCCGCCCGGGTCAACCTGATCGGCGAGGGCCGCGAGGCGGACGTCCTGGACGCCCTGGCCCCCTTCCTCACCGGCCCGGTGACGGTCGGCCCGCCCCCTGTCCCCGCCCCCGCCGAGCTGGCCCGGCTGTCCCTGCACCCCGACGACGACCTGGCCCCCAACCGCCCCGGCGAGGCCCTCCTCGTCGCCCTCGACCGCGAACCCGGCCCGCCGCGCCGGCTGCGCCCCGACCCGCGCCGCCGCGCGCTCGCCGCCGAACAGGCGGTGGGAAAAGTTCTCGACCGGTTCGACGGGGCGGGCTGGCGCACCCTGCACTCGCTTCCGCTGCCCGGCGGCGACCGCGTCCACCACCTGCTGATCGGCCCCGGCGGCCTCTTCGCCGTCCACGCCCTGTACGCCCGCAAGGCCCGGGTGCGGATCGCCGACCCCCTGGTCGCCCTGGGCCGCCACGAACCCCGGCCGCTGCTGCGCCGGGTCCGCGCCGACGCCGACCGCGCCTCCTACGCGCTGACCGCCGAGGTCCGCCCCGTCCTGGCCCTGCTGGGCCCGGCCGACGTGACGCTCGCCGACCCGCCGCCGGGCGGACTGCGGGTTCTGTCGGACGGGGAGCTGTTCAGGCTGGCCGGGCTCGGCGGCGTGCTCAAACCGGCGGACGTGGAGGGCCTGCACGCGATGGCACGGGACCGGAGGACGTGGGCACGGCTGTGACGCGGCCTTGGCTTCTGCGGCGCGGTCCCCTGTCCTGCGCGCCGCGGCCTGGGCCTCCGCGACGGGGCTTTGGGCCACTGCGGCGGGGCTTGGGCCTCCGCGACGCGGCCTGGGCCTCTGTGACGGGGCCTGGGCCTCTGTGACGCGGGCCTGGGCCTCTGTGACGGGGCCTGGGCCTCTGTGACGCGGGCCTGGGCCTCTGTGACGGGGCCTGGCCCTCTGTGACGCGGGCCTGGCCCTCTGCAGCGCGACCTGGGCCTCTGCAGCGCGACCTGGGCCTCTGTGACGGCGCCTGGGCCTCTGTGACGGGGCCTGGCCCTCTGTGACGCGGGCCTGGCCCTCCGCGACGCGGCCTGCGCCTCTGTGATGCCGCTCCGGCCTCCGGACCGCCGTCCCGGACCGCCGGCGGTCAGGGCAGCGTGCCCGCCGCTCGCCGGTCGAACAGCG
Source organism: Streptomyces sp. NPDC090994 (assembly GCF_044768905.1). Classification (NCBI taxonomy): domain Bacteria; kingdom Bacillati; phylum Actinomycetota; class Actinomycetes; order Kitasatosporales; family Streptomycetaceae; genus Streptomyces; species Streptomyces sp. NPDC090994. The sequence goes on along the minus strand of NZ_JBIVWS010000001.1, from coordinate 37,632 downwards.
GGGCCAGCAGGTCACCGAGGTCCGCCACCCGCCGCGGCAGATCACCGGGGAGGAAGACCATCTCCCGCGCCGCCCGGCACCCCGCCACCTCCTCCCACGTCACCGGCGCGGAGACGCCCGGTTCCGTACGCGCCCGCACGGTGTACGGCGCGGCCGTCGTCTTCCGCGCCGCGTTCTGACTCCAGTCCACGAACACCTTCCCCGGCCGCAGACTCCGCGTCATCCGGTGCACGACCAGCTCCGGCATGGCCCGCTCCGCCTCCACGGCCAGCGCCTTGGCGTACTCCGACACCCGCTCCGACGACGCCCCGCGCACCCCGGCCAGCAGATGCAGCCCCTTCGCCCCGGACGTCTTGGCGTACGCCTCGATCCCGTCCGCCGCCAGCCGCTCCCGCAGCCACAGGGCGACCTCGCAGCAGTGCACGACGGTGGCGGGCGGCCCCGGGTCCAGGTCGAACACCAGCCGGTCGGCCTCGCCCGGATCGTCCGCGACCCACTGGTGCGTGTGGAACTCGGTCACCAGGTTCGCCGCCCACATCAGGCTCGCCAGGTCCTGCACCAGCACCATCCGGGCCGGCCCCTCCGACCTCGGCACCTCGGCCGTGGTGACCCAGTCGGGCGTACCCGGCGGCACGTTCTTGGCGAAGAAGACCTGCCCGTCCGGCCCGTCCGGGTACCGCAGGAACGACACCGGCCGGTCCCGCAGGTGCGGCAGCAGTACGCCGGCGACGGTCGCGTAGTAGTGCAGCAGCTCGGCCTTGGTGAACCCGGTCGCGGGATACAGCACCTTGTCCAGGTTGCTGAGGGCCACCCGCCGCCCCTCCACCTCGGTGATAGGCGCCATACGATGAGAATCTCACGAAAGCGGTACAAAACGCCCTCACTGGCTCGGAAAGGTGCGGAACGTGCGATCCATCTGGAACGGCGCCATCTCGTTCGGCCTGGTCAGCATCCCGATCAAGCTGGTGAACGCGACCGAGAACCACTCGATCTCCTTCCGCCAGATCCATACGGAGGACGGCGGCCGCATCCGCTACCGCAAGGTCTGCGAGCTGGAGGACCGCGAGGTCTCCCAGGCGGAGATCGGCAAGGGCTACGAGGACGCGGACGGCTCGATCGTCCCGATCACCGACGAGGACCTGTCCGCCCTGCCGATCCCGACCGCGCGGACGATCGAGATCGTGGCCTTCGTCCCGGAGGACCGCATCGACCCGCTCCAGCTGAGTTCCGCGTACTACCTCGCCGCGAGCGGCGCCCCGGCCGCGAAGCCGTACACGCTGCTGCGCGAGGCGCTCAAGCGCAGCAACCGGGTCGCCATCGCCAAGTACGCCCTGCGGGGCCGCGAGCGCCTCGGCATGCTGCGCGTGGTCGACGACGCGATCGCGATGCACGGCCTGCTGTGGCCGGACGAGGTGCGCGCCCCCGAGGGCGTCGCCCCCGACACCGACGTCACCGTCCGCGACCAGGAACTGGACCTCGCCGACGCCCTGATGAACACGCTCGGCGAGATCGACCTGAGCGAGCTGCACGACGAGTACCGGGAGGCGGTGGAGGAGGTCATCGCCGCCAAGTCGGCCGGCGAGGCGCCCCCGGAGACCCCGCGCCCGGCCGCCTCCGGCAAGGTGCTGGACCTGATGGCGGCCCTGGAGAACAGCGTGCGGGCGGCGCGCGAGTCGCGCGGGGAGGCGGGGGGAGAGTCGGAGGCCGAGGTCAGGGAGCTGCCGCAGCGCGAGCGGGCGGCCCCGGCAGCGCAGAAGACGACGGCGAAGCCGGCGGGAACGGAGGCCAAGGCGAGTACGAAGACGACGAAGACGACGAAGACGACGAAGGCGACGAAGACGACGAAGACGACCAAGAAGGCGACGGCGGCCGAGCCGGGCGGCAAGGCGAGCGGCAAGGCGAACACGGCGAAGAAGACCTCGGCCGCGAGAACGCCTGCCGCGAAGACCTCGGCCAAGAAGGCCCCGGCCAAGAAATCCCCCGCGAAGAAGACGGCGTCCGGCCGCCGCAGCGCCTGACCCCGCCCGCCGGGACGATCAGCCGACCGTCCAGGCCGTGGCCGGCGCGGACGCCGGTAGCGAGGCCGGGGCGGGCGCCGCCGTGGGGAGGGTCGCCGGGGCCTCCTCCACCCGCTCCACGAGGCTGTCTCCGGGCCCGCCGGACGGCGTCTCCGAACCGGTCAGCTGGGACCAGACCGTCAGGGCGAGGACGACCGCCGCCGCCGTGGCGAGCACCCGGGCGGCACGGCGGAACCGCGCCCGCCCGTCCAGGTCGCGCCAGGCCGGTTCCGGTTCCGGGTCGTCCGGCTGCCACAGCTCACCGACGGCCTCCGCCGGCTCGGCGGCCACGGGGGCGGGCAGCCACCCCGGTGTCCGGTCCCGCGCCGAGGGTTCCCGGGGCGCGGAGGCCCGTATGGCGTCCTCGCTGTCCATGAGGAACTTCTGCCAGACCTCGTCCGGCGTTCCGCCGCTGCCCGGCCCGGGAGCGCTCACGACCACCTCGTCCTCTCGTGTTCTCAGTCCGCGTCGAGCCGTACGAACGTGAGGGCGCGGCCCGCCTCGCGGTACGCCCCCTCGCTGCCGTCCACCGGCAGCCCCAGGCAATCGCACAGGCGGCGCGCGTTCGCCGGGCGCAGTCGAGCGTAGTCGGCCATGATCCGGGCGCCCGCGTCGGCCGGGAGGAACCGGGCGGTGACCGCGTGGTGGCGGTGGCCGAACTGGATGACGGTCTTGGGCTGGCTGCGCAGATTGCGGTACCAGTCCGCCCGGGCCCCGGAACCGGAGAGGACGGTCCAGCTCGGTACGGTCCGGTCGCACGACACCACCCCCAGGACCGCGTGCCGCCGCAGCCCGCTGACCCGCCCGGTGTGGTGCAGCAGGAGCAGCCGCCGGCCCAGTACCGGACCGAGCCCCACGCGGAAGAGGAACACCGGCAGCCGGGCGACGAGGCGCCGCCACCCCGTGAGCGGCCGGGGGCGGCGGGGTGCGGTGTCGGTACGCGCCATGGTCGCCTTTCCGGATCGGGACGTCGGCGCCAACCCTTGCACAGGCCAGAGGCGACGAGGAGGGCCACTGGTCCTTTCCCGGGACCTGTTCGATCTCCGTGACCTCTGGCTGCCTCCGGTACCTCAGCCGCCTCTACGTCCCTTGCCCGGCAGGCGGAAAAGCTTTTCCGGCCAGGGCCGATGGGCAGGGCTCCCGCACGGTAGAAAGACGGTAGAAAGTACGTATGCCGGAGTGCGATACGCCCATGAGGGCACGCGAGCTGTCTGCGGGGCCCCTTGAGCTGCCCGTGGGAGCCACGGACGACGTGGACGCGGTCACCCGTGCGGTGCTGACGGCGTCGCGGCTGCTGGTGGCGGTCTCGGCGCGGTCGCTCGCCGAGGTGGAGGAGCGGGTGACGCTGCCGCAGTTCCGGATGCTGGTGGTGCTCTCCACCCGGGGCACCACCAAACTCGTCACCCTCGCCGAGCAGCTCCAGGTCGCGCCGTCGACGGCGATGCGCATGGTCGACCGGCTGATCGGGGCCGGCCTCGTCGACCGCCGGACCAACCCGGACAACCGGCGCGAGACCCTGCTGCGCCTCACCGAGGAGGGCCGGCGCACGGTGGACCACGTCACCGCGCGCCGCCGCCGCGAGATCGCGACGGTCGTCCGGCGCCTCGCCCCCGGCCAGCGGGCCGCGCTGGTCGAGGCGCTCACCGCGTTCACGGAGGCGGGCCACGAACCGCACCCGCCGGCGGACGTGCTCGTCTGACCGGTCAGCCCCCGGTCGGCGTGGCGGCCGGCGCGACGGTCGGACCGCCGGTCCGTACGTCCAGGTCCGGCCGCGGGGTGAGCACGGCGGTCGGCTCCCCCGGCTGCGGCGGGGGCGGCGTGACCCGGTCCTTGGGCAGCTTCGCCGGGGCGGTCTGCTTGAAGCTGACGTCGCCGTACCCGACCAGGCCGGTCTTCTCCAGGACGGTCATGTGGTCCAGGACGGTGTCGTTGGCGAGGTCGGCCAGTTCCCGCACCAGGGTGTTCCGCGTGGTCGCGCGGATGTCGGCGATGACCGGGAAGATCTGCCCATGGGTCACCCGCATGATGGTGACCGCGGTCGAGTCGAACTCCTTCCCCCGCTTCCCCGACACCGTCGACACGAACTCCCGCTGCTGCGGACTGGCCTTGTTGGGCAACGTGATCCCCAGCTCGGTCGCGACCTCGCGGCACTCGGCGTCGAGCCCGGCGTGCCCGACGACGAGGTGCTCCCCGGCCTCCTTCATCGCCTTCGACGTACCGCGCTTCATGGCCAGTTCGCCCAGCGGGTACTCCCACAGCCCGGCCGCCCGCACCTTCACCACGAAGTCCCGGTCGGCCTCGGTGACCGGCCCGTACCGCGTACTGGCCACGAGCCGGTCCTGCCCGCCGTCCTTCGTCTCCAGCCCGACCATGGCGGGGAAGGCGAGGGCGGTGAGGGTCAGACTCAGCACACCGAACAGGACGACGACCCCGATCCTGCTGCGGGACATGCGCACGGCGCCTCCAGGACGACGACACGAAAGCGAACTACTCGTACGTCAGGAGATACGGACGCCGGCCCCGGATCAATCAAGCCGTCCCGAAACCGCGACGGTCCCCCTTCCCGCCCTCCGTTCCTCCCTGGCCTTCCGGGCCTGCCGGAAGTCGAGGTACGCGAGCGCCGCGACGAGCACCGGAACGACCGTCGACAGCAGCACCACGCGCGACGTGCCGTCGGTCAGTCCGGCGACCAGCCCGACCACCAGCGCGCTGCCCACGAACCCGAAGAACTGCCGGTAGGAAGGGAAGCCCCCCAGGATGGTCGCCTGCGTCGCCACGGGATCGTCCTCCTCGGCGAGCGCGGCCCGCGCGGCATGCGGCTCCCCGTCCCGCCGAGCCTGCCGCCAGGCCAGGAACCAGCGGCACAGGGCGTAGAGGGCGACGACGCCGGTGATGATCCACCACTCGGCGGCACTGTCCGGAAGAGAGCGAGCGAGTGTCATGTCCACCGCGTGCCCGGGGCGAGGCGGAGTAGCCACTTCCGCATGCGCCGCCGGGGCGGGTGGCGACCGTTCCTTGACGCTTCAACATCAACACCCTTAGCGTGAGGCGCCCCCTCACGGATGGAGCCCCTCATGCGCTTAAGAGCCCTCGCCCTCGCCGCCGTTCCCGCCGCCTTCCTCGGCGTCATGGCGTCCGCCCCCACCGCCTCGGCGTGGTCCTCCGGGAACTGCCCGGTGGGCAGCTTCTGCGTGTGGCCCGAGTACTGGTACGGCGACACGGACATGACCCCGTCCCTGACGACCGAGACCGAGTGGACCGGCAGCGCCCCGGGCCACATCTTCTACAACAACACGTCGCGGGACGTCACGATGACGTACGTCGTCCAGGGTGACGCACAGGGCACCGAGCGCACCACGTGCGTCAACGGCGTCTCGGGAAGCTACTTCACCATGCCGATGTACGTCACCGACCTGAAGTGGCGCGAGGACGACGGCACCCCCTGCTACTGACCGACCCGCCCGGCCCCGCGCAAGCCCTCGACGAAGGCGGCCCAGGCCCCGACGGAGAAGGCGAGCGCGGGGCCGGCGGGGCGCTTGCTGTCGCGGACGGGTATGCGGGCCGGTACGTCGTCGGTGACCTCGACGCAGTTGCCCTGCCCGCCGCTGTAGCTGCTGGCGCGCCATACAACCCCGACGAGCTCGGGCTGTATGTGATGGTCCTGACTCATGCTCGGTACTCCTTGGCCGTGCGGCGGATCAGCGTGAGCGATTCCGTGGGTGGCAGCGCTGTGGTGCGGGCGTCGTCGAAGAGGGCGCGGTAGTACTCGACCGCCGGTTCGCGCTCCATCCAGATGTTGCCGGTCGGAGTCTCCGTCAACACCAGGTCGAGCGACGTCACTTGGGGAAAGCTCAGCAACAGGTAGGGGCCGAACATACCCGAGTGCGCGCCGCGCGAGAACGGCAGCACCTGGACGGTGATGTGAGGGCGCTCCGCCATCGCGGCGAGGTGTTCCAGTTGGGCGCGCATCACGGCCGGGCCGCCCACCTGCTGGTGCAGCACCGCCTCCGCCAGCACCGCCCAGAGCGACATGGGCCTCTCGCCGGTGAGCCGTTGCTGCCGCGCGAGCCGTACCTGGACGAACTGATCGATCTCCTCGGGCGTCGTCCACGCCCGCGAGGCGACCGTCACCGCACGGCCGTACTCGGCGGTCTGCAGCAGCCCCGGAACCAGTTGCACCTCGTACGTCCGGACGCTGTCGCAGATGGCCTCCAGTTCGATCTGATCGCGATACGACTCACCCAGTACGGCAGCGTACTGATGCCACCACCCGTCCCTGCGCCGCCGGTTGGCGCGCTGCGCCATGGCGCTGAGACGGCTGCGCGTCTCGGGATCCTCGACCCGGTACGCATGCAGGAGCGCGTTCAGATCCGGGATCCGGACGGGAACGTGCCCGTTCTCCATCCGGCTGATCTTCCCTTTGGTGCAGTCGAGGAACTCGGCCGCTTCCGCCATGGACACGCCTGCGGCGTCACGCAACTTACGAAGCTCGTCCCCCAGTTGGCGTCCGAGCACGGTCGACGGTTTGACGGTAGGCATGTCCCGACTCCTACCAGAGGCCGGCCGCGATGCGTGCGGCGTTGCCCAAAAGAGTGAACCAAGGCCATCAGGCTCCATGCAACGTTGCCTCAGTTCATATTCTCCTGGCGTGATCAACCGCTGTCGACCCTCGGGGGGCGCCATGGCAGAAAGTCCGGGCGGGAACGAAGCCACCTTCCGACTGCCCCGCAGTCACCGCAGCGTGCCGAGAGCCCGCGCGCTGGTCCACGCACTGCTCGGGGCCTGGGGCATGAGCGAAGACACCGTCGGCTCCGTGGAGTTGGTCCTCTCCGAGTTGGTGACGAACGCGCTGCGCGTACCCGTGCCGCCCGGCCGGCAGGTGGGCGTGCGGATCGTGCGGACGCCGGCGGACGGGCTGCTGAGGGTGGAGGTCAGCGACGCGGGGCCCGGCCGGCCCGAGGTGCGGACGCCCGGCGACGAGGAGACCGGTGGGCGCGGGCTGCTGCTGGTGGAGGCGCTGGCCCACCGCTGGGGCGTCGAGGGGCGGGAGGGTGGGATCGGGAAGACGGTCTGGGCCGAACTGAAGGCCCCGGACATCATCGCCGGGCCGCCCCTCGGCGCGGAGACCGACCCCAGCCGTGCGGCGAGGTGAGGACGCGCTGCCCTATGGGGCCGCCCCCTCGGCCCCGATGCCCTGCGGCACCAGGACGTCTGGTTGGCCGCCGAGCCCGGCGTCGCGTGCCACCACTGCCGCCATGGCCCGGTCGTGCACCTCCAGTTTGGTGAAAATCCGCGACACGTAATTGCGTACCGTCTTCTCGGCCAGGAAGAGCCGGCGTGCGATCTGCTGATTCCCCATACCGCTGGCGAGCAGTTCCAGTATCTCCATCTCGCGGTCGGTCAGCTCGGAGAATCCCGCCAGCTCCGGCAGGACGTGCGTCGCGGAGAAATACCGGCTGAGTCGAGAGGCGACGGTCGGACTGAAAGCGGCGCCCCCCTTGGCCACCAGTTGGATGGAGTGGAGCAGCTCTTCGGGCGACTCTATGCGCGAAAGATAGCCGTTGACGCCTGCGCGGAGGGCGGCGACGATCGTGTCGTCGTCGTCGTTCTGGGACACCACGATGATTTTGGGCCGCGACTTCTCGCAGGGGTACAGCGCGGCGATCCGCTGAGCGTTCTCGCACAGGGTTCTTTTCGAGGACGGCTCGCCGATGATGATGACGTGGGGTCGCGGTTCGGGGTCCTGAGGACATCGGATTCCGGCGCCGCCTATGGACCGGCCGATGACGAGGAACTTCTCGTTCTGATCGACGATCGCTTCCAGCCCGGCGAGGGTAATCGGGTCGTCACTGATGATGAACAGGTTGATTTCCACGTCCCTGCACCTCCTGGACATCCGCTGATACAGTTTCGGCCGGTGTCGAACACTGTCAGGGCGTTCTTCATCCGAAGGGCCCTCCTTTACTTGATGCCAAGTGGAGCGTGATTTCTCGATGATGATGTACCCCCGTTTTGGTTCTTTTGTTTCGCGCGCCTGAGCGCGTGGTTCACCCCTTCTGTTCGCTAATTCATAAAGAGAGGTGAAGGTGGTGATGCGGGCGCACTCGGCGCCTTGCGAGAGAAGATGCCCGGTCGCGGAGGTGTGGCGCTGGGCGACGGGCGAGAGGGGTGCCGATTGCGTCCGAGGTGACTGAGAGAGGTGACCGTGACAACCACTGATGCACAGGTCTCCTTCTGGTCAGCATTCATTCGCATGAAATTCGCGTGAAAGCGGAAGGGCGCATGGCACTGCTGGTGCCGAGTATGCGTAAGCGATCGAGGAGAACGCAAGTTCGCCTCTTAAGTGAGGGGATCGCATTCCGCTTGGTGAGCGACTATCGGTCAGCGGCCCGGCCTTGGCCGAAGGGCGTGTGCCGGAGCGGTTCCGGAACCGTTGAAACCCGGACAGGCGGAGGTGCCACCAGCGGTTTCTGATCCGGACCAGCGGCTGCCGGACGATGATCCAGCCGGCCCGGACACCGTGCGGACACGGTGGACCGGTGGCCGAAACGGAAGGCCCGCGGCCGGGGTGTGCCTGGATCAGGCGCCCGCCGTACGGAGCCGGCGCGGCGATGACCGATACGCAGGGAATTCCCTGCAAATCGCAAACCCGTCGCGGAGAGTCAGGCCGTACCGAAAGCTCGTCCGGGCTTGTGCCGGGACCTCGTACGGACTCGTACCGGGACATGGACGCACCGCGAACCGACGGCATACGTTCACGGCATGGGTGATCTCCCCCGTCGGCGCCTGCTCGTTCTCGACGTGCTGGCCGCGTTCGGCTTCGCGCTGCTCCCGCAGGTGTCCCTGCTGCGCCCCGCCACCGGCGGCGAGGTGGGCGGCGGCACCGTATGGCTGCTGTCGCTGAGCGCCGCGTTGCCGCTGGTGGCGCGGCGGTTGTGGCCCGTACCGGTGTTCGGGACGGCCCTGTCCGCCGCCTGCGTGGCGCTCGCCGTCGGCGTCGGACCGGCCCCGTTCCTCGCCGCGGCGTACGCCCTGTACGTGGTGGCGACCACGAGGCGGCAGCGGCCGGGACGGTCCGTGGTGTTCGTCGCCGGGCTGTGCGCGGCGGGCGCGGCCCTGCTCACGGTGGCGGGAGGGCAGAGCTACCAGGGCGGGACCAAGCCCGTGCAGGTCGTGTTCGTCCTGCTCGTCCTCGGCGCCACCTGGGCGGCGGGGACGGCGGTGCGGGAACGGCGGGAGAGCACGAGGCGGGCCATCGAGCACGCCGCCGAGCAGGCGAAGACCGAGGAACGCCTGCGCATCGCCCGGGACATCCACGACGTCGTCACCCACAGCGTGGGCCTCATCGCGATCAAGGCCGGTGTCGCCAACCACGTGATCGCCACCCACCCGGAGGAGGCGCGGGAAGCCCTGACGGTGATCGAGGACGTCAGCCGCAGGGCGTTGCAGGACATGCGGGCCACCCTCAAGGTGCTGCGCCGGGAACAGCCGGCCGGCACCCAGGACCTCCGGCCGGTCCTCGGACTGTCGGACCTGCCCTCGCTGGTCCGCACGGCCGAGGCGGCCGGGGTCACCGTCGACCTGCGGTCCCGGTACGCCGAGGAACCCCCGGACGGTGTCGCGCTGTCCGCGTTCCGGATCGTCCAGGAAGCCCTGACGAACGCCGTCAAGCACGCCGCGCCGACCCGCTGCCGGGTCCGGCTGACCGCGGAACGGGGCACGCTGACGATCGACGTGGCCGACGAGGGCCCCGGCCCCGGACACCGGCCGGCCGTCCCCGGCGGCGGCATGGGCCTCGTCGGCATGAAGGAGCGGATCGCCGCACACGGCGGCACCCTCAGCGCGGGCCCCCGGCCGGACGGCGGATTCCAGGTGCTGGCGACCCTGCCGTACTGAAGCCCGGCACCCGTCCCCGCACCGCCGACCCACCCCTGCCCAGCCCGGCGCGCGCCCTCCCAGGGCACCGCCCCCCGACCCGGACTCATCCGCGAGTATGACCTCGGCCCCGGAAGACCGGACGGCGATCCCGCCCCGGGACCGATGCGGCCGGCGGGCACGCCCGGCGAGACTCGGCGTGTGATTGACGTCCAGAACCTGACCAAGCGGTACGGGCAGCGCACCGTCGTGGAGGACCTCACCTTCACGGTGCGGTCCGGGGCCGTCACCGGATTCCTCGGCCCCAACGGGGCGGGGAAGTCCACGACGATGCGGATGATGTTCGGCCTCACCCGGCCGGACACCGGCTCCGTCCGCATCGGCGGCCACGCCTACCCCGAACTGCGCTACCCCGCCCGGCACGTCGGCGCCGTACTGGAGACGTCGGCCCCGCACCGCGGCCTGACCGCCGCCGCCCACCTGCGCTGGCTGGCGCAGAGCAACCGGATCGCCCGGCAGCGGGTCGGCGAGGTCCTGGAGACGGTCGGCCTGACCGGGGCCGCCCACCGGCGGATCGGCACGTTCTCCCTCGGCATGGCCCAGCGGCTCGGCCTGGCCGCGGCCCTGCTCGGCGACCCGCCCGTCCTGGTGCTCGACGAGCCGGTCAACGGCCTCGACACCGAGGGCATCCGGTGGCTGCGCGAACTGCTGCGCCACATGGCGGCCGAAGGCCGGACCGTCCTCGTCTCCAGCCACCTGATGACCGAGATGTCCATGGTCGCGGACGACCTGGTCATCATCAACCGCGGCCGGCTCCTCGCCCAGACCGGCATGGCGGACTTCCTCCAGCGCCACGGACGGACGTACGTACGCGTACGGACACCGGAACCCCTGCGGCTCAACACGGAACTGGAACGCAAGGGAGCCACGCTGCGGCGCGCCCGCGACGGCAGCGTGGAGGTCGAGGGCCTGCCGGCGGCCGAGATCAGCCGGCTGGCCGCGGCGAGCGGGCTCCCGCTCGACGAACTCAGCACCCACACGGGGTCCCTGGAGGACACGTTCCTCGAACTCATCGGCGACGCGGGAGGCACCACCCATGTCTGAGACCACCGCCGCCCTCCGGGCCGAGTTCACCAAGCTGCGCGGCGTCCGCGGCACCTTCACCGCCCTGCTGCTGTTCGCCCCGTTCAGCGTCCTCATCGCCGCCCTGGGCGGCTGGTCCGCGAAGGGCGCGATCGAGTCCGACAGCCCGGGGCTGCGCTCCGACTTCACCCCCGAACAGGCCGGCCTGGACGGCATCCAGTACGGCCAGCTCGCCCTGATCGTGTTCGGAGTGCTCATCGTCGCCGGCGAGTACACCTCCGGCATGATGCGGGTCTCGCTGCTCGCCGTGCCCCGCCGCGGCCGGCTCTACGCCGCGAAGATGACGGCCACCGCCGTCGCCGCCGTGGCCGTGGCCATCCCCGTCACCGTCGTCGGCTACCTGGTCACCCAGGCCGCCCTCGGCTCCCACGGCGCCTCGATCGACGCCGACGGCGTCCCCCGCGCCCTGGCCGGAGCGGTGGTCTACCTGACGCTGATGAGCCTGTTCGCGGCGGGCGTCGCGGCGACCGCCCGCAGTGCCGTCATCCCGCTGGCCGTCCTGCTCCCGATGGTGCTCGCCGGCTCCCAGATCCTGTCCGTCATCGGAGCGACGAAGGAAGTGGCGCGGTACTTCCCCGACCGCGCCGGCGCCCAGCTGCTCACCGTCGACTCGTCCGAGGCGTACACCGGAGCACTGGTGCTGCTCGCGTGGACCGTGGCGGCGCTGGTGGCCGGCTACCTCAGGCACCGGCGGTGGGACGCATGACGGGACGTCACTGAGGCGCCTGCCCCACGACCGTGGGACATGGCGGTCCGTAGGTTCCCAGGCAGATCAAGGGCCGAACAGGTCGGCCCGAGCGATCCGACCCACTGGGAGGAACCATGTCCGCCATCTACGAGCCCCCCACCCTGATGGAGATCGGCGACTTCGACGAGCTCACCAAGTGCCTCGGCGTCGGGAGCTGCGAGGACTTCGCCGGCTGCGGTTACGCCATCGTCTGCTTCTGGTGATCGCACCGGTGCCGGTGCGCTCACGCGCACCGGCACCGCCCGGGGAACGAGGCGACATGGAATTCGTAGTTCTTCCGGACTGCCCGGCCGGTGCCCGCCTCGCCGCGGACCTGCGGCCGGCCCACCGGATCGACCACGCGTCGGGGCGGCCCTGGATCGTGGGCGACTGGTCCCCGGACGAGGTCACGGTGATCGAAGCCGGACCGCGGCGGCTGGTGCTGCTGGGCCACACCCGGCTGGACGAGGCGGCCACGACGGCCGCGCTCGGCAGGATGCGCTCGCTGCACGACGTCGACACGGTCGCGTCCCGGCTGCCGGGCCTCTTCCACCTGACGGCGTCGATGGACGGCAGGACCCGGGTCCAGGGCTCGGTCGCCGGCGTACGGCAGATCTTCACCGCCGAGGCGGGCGGGGTGACGGTCGCGGCGAGCGGCATGGCACCGCTGGTCCGCCTCACCGGCGCCGACCTCGACGAGACGGTGCTGGCCGCCCGCCTGCTGGCGCCCGGCGGAGCTCCCTGGCCGCTCTCCCTGCGCCCCGTCACCCGGGGCGTGGACCCGCTCGGCACCGGACACTGGCTGGAGCTCGACGCCGACGGCCGCTCGCGGCAGATACGTTGGTGGGAACTGCCCGAGGCGACCCGCACGCTCGAACAGGGCGCGCAGGCCGTGCGCTCGGCGCTGTCCGAGGCGCTCGCCGCCCGGGTGCGCCCGGGCCGGACGATCAGCGCCGACCTGTCCGGCGGCCTCGACTCGACCTCGCTGTGCTTCCTCGCCGACGCGGCCGGCGCCGACCTGGTCACCTACCACGTCATGCCCCTCGACGGGGCCAACGAGGACAGCCTGTGGGCCCAGAAGGCCGCCGCGCTGCTGCCGAGGGCCCGCCACCACACCCTCTCCTCCGACCGCGCCGAGAACCTGCTCGACGTCGGCTACACCGCCGAGTACGCCGGCGCCGCCCCGGAAGGCCCCTCGACCTGGGCGTCCGGGCTCGCGCACGTCAAGGACCTGGCCGCACGGGCCACGGCGGAGGGCGCGTCGCTGCACCTGACCGGCTTCGGCGGGGACGAACTGTTCGGCCGGATGCCGGCCTGCGCCTGGTCCCTGGCCCGCGCCCACCCGGTCAGCGGCCTGAAGCTGGTCAACCGCTACCGGCTGGCCAACCGCTGGTCCTGGGGCGCGACCGTACGCGCCCTCACCGACCGGTCGACGTTCGCCCAGAACCTCACCGCCGTCGCCGCCCGGATCAGCGCCCCGCCCCCGCCCATCGACGAACCCGACTTCGGCTGGGTGTTCGCGCCCCGCATGCCCGCCTGGGCGACGCCCGACGCCGTGGCGGCCGTCCGGAAGCTGCTCACCACGGCCGCCGCCGAGACACCCAGCCCCCTGGACGCCGACCGGGCCCGGCACCAGGCGCTCGCCTCGATCGTCTTCGAGGGCAAGACGGTCCGCCAGGTCAACACGGTCGTGGCGGGCACCGGCACCGTCTGGGACGCGCCCTTCCTCGACGACCGCGTGCTGGAGGCGGCCCTGTCCACCCAGGTCGACCAGCGCCTGGCGAGCGGACGGTTCAAGCCGCTGCTGACCACCGCCGTACGGGGCGTCGTGCCCGCCGACATCCTGGGCCGCCGCGACAAGGGCGAGTTCAGCGCCGAGGCGTTCCGCGGCATCGAACGCAACCGCGCCCGGCTCCTGGAGCTGTGCGAGGACTCGCACCTCGCCCGGCTCGGCCTCATCGACCCGGCCGCCTTCCGGTCCGCGGTCCTCAACCCCGGCCCGATGTCCCACCACCTCCAGCCGATCGAGACCACCGTCGCGTGCGAGAGCTGGCTCCGGACCCACCCCCACCCCCAGGACAAGGGAGAACGCCGATGAAAGTCAGCCTCGCCCGCGACGTCACCCTCACCTCCGTCGACTCCGGAGCCGTCCTGCTCGACGGCCGCCGGGGCCGCTACTTCCAGCTCAACGCGTCCGGCTCCACCATCCTGCGCGGGCTGCTCGACGGGCAGACCCCCGACGCGGCCGCCGCGAGCCTGACCGCCGCCGCCCCGGTCAGCGAGGACCAGGCACGGCAGGACGTACGGGCCCTCGTCGACGCGCTCAGCGCGGCCCACCTCGTGGAGGTCGCGCAGTGACCACCCCCGCCGTCGCCGAACAGGCCCCCCGGCTCCCGCTGCGCCGGCAGCTCGCGCCCCGATGCGCGGCCGGGGCGGCACGCCTGCTGGTCCGCCTGCCCCCCGCCCGGCTGCAACGGGTGCTGCGCGTCGTCAGCAGGGGCACCCGGCCCGCCACGTACAGCGAGGCGGCCCGTGCGCGCCGGGCCGTCGTCTCGGTCAGCACGCGCTGCGCCGGTCTGGGCTGCCTCCAGCGGTCCGTGGCCACCCTCCTGCTGTGCCGGTCCCGGGGCAAGTGGGCCGACTGGTGCACCGGGTTCCGCACCCAGCCGTTCGGCGCGCACGCCTGGGTCGAGGTCGACGGCCGGCCGGTGGACGAGCCGGGCGAGCTGAGCGTGTTCCGGACCGTACTGGCGGTGCGCTGCCCGGACGGAAGGAGCCGCTCATGACGGCGATCCTGGCCGAGGGCCTCTACGCCTACTACGGCACCACACCGGCCGTGAACGGCCTGGACCTGACGGTCGCCGACGGCGCGACGTACGGCTTCCTGGGACCGAACGGCGCCGGCAAGACGACCACCATCAGCATGCTGACCACCCTGCTCAAGCCCACCGCGGGCCGCGCGGAGGTGGCCGGCTTCGACGTGGCGGCCCGGCCCGCGGAGGTCCGCCGCCGGATCGGCATCGTCTTCCAGGAGTCGACGCTCGACCTGGACCTCACCGCGGTCGAGAACCTCCGCTTCCAGGCCGACCTGTGCGGGCTCTCCCGCCGTGCGGCACGGGCCGCGATCTCCGGGCTGCTCGACATGATGGAGCTGACCGAGCGCGGCACCACCCCCGTACGGCAGTTCTCCACCGGTCTGCGCCGCCGTCTGGAGATCGCCCGCGGACTGCTCGGCAACCCCCGCGTCCTCTTCCTCGACGAGCCGACGACCGGCCTCGACGCGCAGACCCGGGCGGCCGTCTGGGAGCACCTGAACCGGCTGCGGCGGGAAGAGGGCATCACGGTCTTCTTCACGACGCACCAGCTGGAAGAGGCCGAGCACTGCGACCGCATCGCGATCTTCGACCGGGGCAAGGTGATCACCGAGGGGTCGCCCGCGGAGCTGAAGTCCATCATCGGAGCCGACCGCGTCGTCCTGCGCACCGAGGACGACGCACGCGCCGCGGGCGCCCTGTCCGAACGCTTCGGCCTGGTCGCCGAGCCCACCCCCGACGGCCTGCGCCTGCGGGTCTCGGACGGCGCCACCCTGGTGCCGCGGCTCTGCACCGACCTGGGCCTGACCGTGCGCTCGGTGACCGTCACCTCGCCGACGCTGGACGACGTCTTCCTGCACCACACCGGTACCACGATCAGAGACAGCGGATCGGGCGCCCGCACGCTCAGCAACATCGGGGAGGGACTGCGATGAGCCGGCTCGACACCGCCCTGGAGGCTCCCCCCGGCAAGGCGGCCCCGCCCGGCCCGCCGCCCGCCGGGCCGCCCCGGAACAGCCTCAGGCCGTACACGCTGCTGTGGCGGCGGGAGATGACCCGGCTGCGGCACAACCCGGTACGCCTCGCCATGGGCCTGGTGACCCCGCTGCTGTTCCTCGTCGTCCTGGGCACCGGCCTCGACGCGGCCTCCTCCAGCCTCGGCAAGGCGCAGCTGAACGACTACCGGGCCTACCTGTTCCCCGGCACGCTCGTCATGTCCGTACAGGCTCCGGCGATCGCGGTCGGCATCTCGCTCGTGTGGGACCGCCGGCTCGGCATGCTCCGCCAGATGCTCGTCTCCCCGTTCCCGCGCTCCAGCATCGTGCTCGGGCTCGCCCTCGGCGGAGCCACCACGGGCGCGGTCTACGGGCTCATGCTCCTGTCGGTCGGCGGCATCGCGAGCATCCGGTACACGCCGATGCTGCTGGTCGTCCTGCTGGAGGTCCTGCTCATCTCCCTGATGTTCACCGCGCTCGGCCTGCTCGCGGCGGTCACGATCCGGCAGGTCGACACCTTCCAGATCGTGGTGAACCTCAGCATGATGCCGCTGATGTTCTTCTCCGGCGCGATGTTCCCGCCCAACGGGCTGCCGGGCTGGCTCGACACCGTGGTCAAGCTGAATCCCCTCACCTACGGCGTCGACGCGGTCCGCCGGACCCTGCCGGGGCCCGACGTCCTCACCTCCGAGCAGACCCGGCTGCTGCTCGGGGACTGGCACCCGCCGGTCGTCGCCGAACTGGGGCTGCTGGCCGCCATCACCGCCGCGGCACTCGGCCTCGCGACCTACCGGTTCTCCCGTACGCAGTGAGCCGAGGAGGAGTTCACACCGTGCACGTCACGAAGGCATGGGCGGGCACCGCGGCCCGGCTGCTGCTGGCGGCCGTGCTGGGCTACGCGGGCTGGGTGAAGATCCGGGACCTCACGGAGGCCGGCCGCACCGTCGCCCTCTACCGGATCGTGCCCGAGGACTCCGCCCAACTCGTCGGCGGCGTCCTGCCGTTCATCGAGGTGGCGCTCGCACTGCTGCTGATCGCCGGACTGGCCACCCGCGCCGTGGCCGCCGCCACCGCCGTACTGATGGCGACGTACATCGCCGCCATCGCCTCCGTGTGGGCACGCGGGCTGTCCATCGACTGCGGCTGCTTCAGCAGCGGAGGGACCGTGACGAGCGGGGCCGAGCGCGGCTATGTCATCGACATCGCGCGCGACGTGGTCTTCCTCGCCGCGGCCGTCCTCCTCGTCCGCCATCCGCGGACCCGGTACGCGCTGGACCGCTGGGTCCTGGACACGAAGGAGCGATAGGCATGCACGCAACGGACGACATGGTGCGCGAGATGGTCCACAAGCGGCAGCGCCGGCGGCGCACCCTGGTGGTCTCGCTCGTGGCCGTGGTCGTGGTGGTCGGCGCCGCGCTGGTCGGCGCCGGCCTCGTCCGGGCCACCAACACCGCCCCCGACAAGGCGCCGAGCCGGGTCCCCGCCGACGTCACCGACGACAAGGCGGGACTGGCCGCCTCCGCCGGCGACGTACGGATCGACCTCTACCTCGACTACCTCTGCCCGGAGTGCCGCACCACGGAACGGACCCTCGCCCCCGAGCTGGAGGCCCTGAAGAAGAGCGGCGACGTCGGCGTCGTCTACCACCCGGTCACCTTCCTCGACGACCGCAGCAGCCCCGAGGGCTACTCGACCCGCGCCGCCTCCGCCGCGGCCTGCGCGGCCGACCAGGGCAGGTTCGAGCAGTACTCCGCGGTGCTGTTCGACCAGCAGCCCCCGGAGGGAGGCCCCGGCCTCAGCGCGGCCCAGCTGATCGCCGCGGGCCGCGACGCGGGCATCACCGGAGACTCCTTCGAGTCCTTCGAGACCTGCGTCCAGGACAGGACGTACGCCCCCTGGGCGACGTACGTCTCCGACGTCGCCGCCTCCCGCAAGGTCGCGGTGACCCCGACCGTGACGGTGGACGGCGAACGCGTCGAGGTCACCGGACCGGACGCGGCCGACTCGCTCCGGCGCGCCGTCTCGGAGGCCCGCGGATGACCCGGCTGACCGTGGCCCTCTCCGGCGACTGCATGGCGACCCGGGGAGCGCTGATCACGTCCGACCCCGCCGCGCTCGAACTCCACGAGGTGCTGCGCGCCGCGGACTTCAGCCTCACCAACCTGGAGGTCGTCCCCGACGCCGGACGGGGGCACCCCGTGCACAACGCGGCGAGCGGCGGCTGCCTCATCGCGGACCCCGGAGTCCTCGACGAGATCACGGCGGCGGGCTTCACGGTCCTCGGCTGCGCCAACAACCACGCGCTGGACCTCGGCGTCGAGGGCGTACTGGGCACCGTCGACCTGCTGAACACCCGGCGCGTCCCGTTCGCCGGCATCGGCGCCGACCTCACCGCCGCCCGGCGACCGGTCTACGTCGACCGGCCCGGCGGCAGCCTGGCCCTGATCTCGTGCAGCGCGACGTTCCTGCCCGGACAGGAGGCGGCCGCCCCGTCACCGGACCTGCCGGGCCGGCCCGGGCTCAACCCCCTGCGGCACAGCGCGACCCTGCGGGTGACGCCCGCCCAGCTGGACGCGCTCCGGGAGATCGACGGCGAGACGGGACTGCGGGCCCGCCGGGCCGAGGCGCGCACGCTGCTCGGCTTCGACCCCGCCATGCCCGCGCCGGACCGGCTCACCCTGTTCGGTACGCGCTTCCAGGCCGCGGACACCCCGGGCTTCACCACCACCTGCGACCCGAAGGACCTCGACGGGATCGCCCGCTGGGTGACCGAGGCCCGGCGCCGCGCCGACCTCGTCGTGGTCAGCGTCCACTCCCACGAACCCGGCCCGACCCCGGACACCCCCGGCGAGTTCCTCCGCGACTTCGCCCACCGGATGATCGACGAGGGCGCCGACGTCGTCGTCGGCCACGGCCCCCACCTCCTGCGCGGCGTCGAGCTGTACCGCGGCAAACCCGTCTTCTACAGCCTCGGCAACATCGTCAGCCAGATCGAACTGGCCGACCGCGTCCCCGCCGAGGACTACGCCAGACTCGCCCCGGGCGACCAGCGCACCCCCGGCCGCTACTTCGACGAGCTCAGCGCCCACGGCCGCCGGTTCTTCGCCCCGCACCGCCAGTACTGGCAGTCGCTCGTCCCGGTGCTCACCTTCGACGACGGCAGCCTCGTCCACGCCCGCCTCCACCCCGTCGACCTGGGCTTCGGCGAGCCGGTCCACCGCCGGGGCCGCCCGCGGGCGGCGGACCCGGCCGAGGCCAAGGACATCCTCACCGGCTTCGCCCGCCTGGCCGAGCCGTACGGCGTCACGGTCACGACCGACGACACGGGAACGGCAGAACTGCTGCTCGCCCCCGCTGACCCCGCTGACCCCCGCTAAACTCACCGCACTTGACGACCCGACGAGCAGCGTGCGAGGCGAGGAACACGGAATGACCGAGGCGGTCCGGGTACTGATCGCGGACGACCAGGCACTGCTGCGCGGCAGCTTCCGCGTCCTCATCGACTCGACACCGGGCATGGAGGCGATCGGCGAGGCGGGCGACGGCGCGAGGGCGGTGGAACTCGCCCGCGAACTCAGGCCGGACGTCGTCCTGATGGACCTGCGCATGCCCGTCATGGACGGCATCGCCGCCACCCGGGAGATCTGCTCCGACGAGACGCTGACCGGCGTGCGGGTCCTGGCCCTCACGATGTTCGACATGGACGAGTACGTCTACCCGGCCCTGCAAGCGGGCGCGAGCGGCTTCATGCTCAAGGACGCCTCACCGTCCGACCTGGTCGCCGGCATCCGCGTCATCGCCACCGGCGAGGGCGTCCTGGCCCCCACGGTCACCCGCCGCGTCATCGCCGCCTTCTCCCACGACGAACCGCCCCGCCCGGCTCCCCGCCTCGTCGGCCTCACCAAGCGGGAACAGGAAGTACTCGTCCTGATCGCCAACGGCCTGTCCAACGCCGAGATCGCCCAGCACCTGGTGATCAGCCTCCCCACCGTGAAGACCCACGTGAGCAGCCTCCTCACCAAACTGTCCGCCCGCGACCGCGCCCAACTGGTCATCATCGCCTACGAGAGCGGCCTGGCGGAGCGGGGGATGCCGGGCTGACCGGGTGGAGACGACGGCGAAGAAGTCACCGGCTCCGACCGGCCGCCGACACGCCGGAACTCAACCCGACCGCCGGGCAAGGGCGGCGAGCACGACCACCCGTGCCTCATCGACCGTGGCCACGAAGGCGTCCGGGTCCCGCCCGATCCGCTCGGCGCTCGCCCGCACGACGCCCGACAGCAGCTCCACCGTGAGCCGCACGTCGCCGACGTCGCGGAACTCCCCGCGCGCGATGCCGTCGCGCACGACGTCCTCCACCGCGGCCACGATGGCCTCGAACGGGTTGCCCGGCCCCTTCGGCACCTCGGCGACCAGCGGAGCCGAACCCGGCCGGAACATCAGCCGCAGGGCTTGGCCGGCGGAGGCTTCCAGCACGGCCTCGATGATCTCCCGCATCCGCTCCGCGGCCGGGTCCGCGGACCGCGCGGCGATCGCGGCCACGCGCTCGACCACGGGCCGGGCCCACCGGTGGCTCAGCGCTTGGACCAGCGCGCTCTTGTCGCGCGCGTAGTTGTACAGCGTGTTGCGCGCGAGCCCGGCCCGAGCCGCGATATGGCCCATGGTGATCGCGTCGTAGTCACGCTCCAGCAGCAACTGCCGCAACGCCTCGCCGAGGTCGGCCCACACCATCTAGTGGTGCTCCTCGATACTGGCTCCCCGGATCCGCGGCATCCGCTCTCCTCCCGTACCGAGCCCCGGCCTCGTCTGCACCGACCCGCTGACGCTCGACTTCTCCTCGGTCGCCGGCATCCCGCCCATGACGACACCGCTGGCGCGGTACGTCGAGATCCTGCGCGGCTCCTTCGCGCCGTTCGCGGCGACCCACCACGCCATCACCGGCCACGTGATCACCGTCGACGGCGACAGCGCGACGATCCACGCCCACGTCCGCGCCGAACACTGGGTCCCGCGGGAACTCGCCGGCACCGGCCCCGACCGCTGGCTGGTGGTCGGCTTCTACGACAACGAGGCGATCCGCACGCAGCACGGCTGGCGCCTCGACCGCGTGAAGCTCACCGCGACGCACCAGGAGAACGCCCACCTGTCGAGCGCCGCCCTGGCCGCCCAGCAGGCCCACTGAGGAGAAACGGCGGGGCGGGACCGAGTCCCGAGCGCCCCGCCACCGGCGGCGGCACCGTACGGCTGCCGTCACTGAGCGCCGCGTTGCCGCCGGGCGGGGACGGCCGGACCCGGCGCGGCAGGCCCCGCGGCACGTGGCCGGCCTTGCCGGCGCTCGCCCCGTACCGCCCCGTCTCCTGGACTAACCTGGCCCGATGCGCGTGGGAACCGGACTCAGGGACGTGGCGGAACGCGCAGGCGTGTCCATGCGGACCGTGTCCAACGTCGTCCGGGGGACCGGGCGGTTCTCCGAGGCGACCCGGGAACGGGTGCTGCGCGCGGTGGAGGAGCTGGGATACCGGCCGAACACCGCCGCCCGCCGGCTGCGCACCGGCCGCAGCGGAGTCCTGCTGCTGGCCGTGCCCGAGCTGACCATGCCGTACTGGGCCGAACTGGCCGAGCACCTGCTGCGCGAGGCGTCCGCGCGGGACCGCACGCTGTTGGTGGAGGTGACCGGCGGCCGTCCGCAGGCGGAGCTGGAGATCGCGCTCGGCCGTACCGACCCGCTGGTCGACGGCATCATCCTCAGCCCCCTCGCGCTCGACGACCGCGCCGCCGTCCGCGCCCCCAGCCCCACCCCGCTGGTACTGCTCGGCGAACGCGTCCACGACCTGCCGTTCGCCCACGTCACCGTCGACAACACCGGCGCCGCCCGGGAGGCGACGGCCCGGCTGCTCGCCCGTGGCCGGCGGCGGATCGCCGTGATCGGCCGGCAGACCGCCGCGCACGCGGCGACCTCCGCCACCCGGCTCGCCGGATACCGCGCGGCCCTCGAACAGGCGGGCCTGGACTACGACGAACGGTTCGCCCCGCCCGTGGCCGGCTACCACCGGGACGACGGCGCCGCGGCGGCCCACGCGCTGCTCGGCCTGCCCGAACCGCCCGACGCGGTGTTCTGCTTCGCCGACACCCTCGCCGAGGGTGCGCTCCACGCGGCACGCGCTCATGGCGTACGGGTGCCCGAGGACCTCGCGGTGATCGGCTTCGACGACATCGAGGCGGCCCGGTTCACCGCCCCCGCGCTGACCACGGTGGCCCCCGACAAACGGGAACTGGCCCGGCTCGCGATCACCGCCGTACTGGAGGGCGTCGAGGGCGCCCGGCCGGTCCGCCCGGCGGTGCTGCGGGCGGGCCACCGGCTGGTCGTCCGGGACAGCGGCTGACGGCGGGGGGCCGACGACCGCCCCCCGTCACCGGCGTACCGCCCCGGTCACCGGCGTACCGCCCCGGTCACCGGCGTACCGCCCCGGTCACCGGCGTACCGCCCCGGTCACCGGCGTACCGCCCCGGTCACCGGCGTACCG
>NZ_JBIVWS010000001.1:0-15403 GCF_044768905.1 Streptomyces sp. NPDC090994 | reverse complement strand
CGTACCCCCCGTCACCCGCGTACCGCCCCCGTTGTCAGCCCCGTCACGAAGTGGCGTTGCAGCAGTACGTACACGACGACCACGGGGGCCGAGGCGACGACGACGCCCGCGAACAGCAGCGGGTACCGGGTGAGGAACTCGCCCTGGAAGTCCAGCAGGGCCAGCGGCAGCGTGCGGTGCTCCTGGGAGCGGATGAACAGCAGGGGGTACAGGAGGTCGTTCCAGTCCATCACGAACAGGAAGATGCCGGTGGTGGCGAGGGCCGGCCGGGACAGCGGCAGGGCCACGGAACGGAAGGCACGCAGCGGCGACGCGCCGTCCAGTTCGGCCGCCTCGTACAGCTCCCCGGGGATGGTGCGCAGAAAGCCGCCGAGGACGAACACGGCGGTCGGCAGTGTCGTCACCGTGTCCACGAGGACCAGGCCGAGGAGGCTGTCGGTCAGGCCGAGGCGGTCGAAGAGGACGTACTGCGGGACGATGGCCGCCTGTGCGGGCACCGCGAGCCCCGCCACCAGCACCCCGAAGACGATCCAGCTCACCCGGCCCGGCACCCGGGCGCAGAAGAACGCGGCCAGGCTCGCCACCACCAGGGTCAGCGTCACCGCGCACGCCGTGACGACGACGCTGTTGGCGAAGGCCCCGCCCAGACCGCCCTCCCGCACCGCCTCGCGGTAGTTGTCCAGCGTCGGTGACGTCGGCGGCGCGAGCGGAGCGTCGAACAGCTGCGGCAGCGTCTTGAACGTACCGAACACCACCACCAGCAGGGGCAGTACGACGACGGCGGCGCCCACGAGCAGGGCCACCGGGCGCAGCACGGTCCTGGTCATCGCGTGGCCCTCCCTATCGCCCGCCGCTGCACCCAGGTGAGCAGCGCGATCAGCGCCATGAACACCAGCGACTGGGCGGCGGCGTAGCCGAACTGGTTGTTGGAGAAGGTCGTGTAGACCCGCGTGGACAGGATGTCGAGGCCGGGGCCGGGCGGGTTGCCGCCCAGGCCGAGGACCAGGTCGAACGCCTTGAAGGACTGGACGGTGGTGTAGGCGACGACGATGCCGGTGGCCGGGGCGACCAGCGGCCAGGTGACGTACCGGAAACGGGCGAGGCGCCCGGCGCCGTCCAGTTCGGCCGCCTCGTACAGCTCCCTCGGAATCGCCTGGAGGCCGGCGATGAAGACGACCATCATCTGCCCGGCGTGGAACCACACCTGGGTCAGGGCCAGCCAGTACACGGCCGTGTCCGGGTCGCCGAGGTACACCGACTGCGCACGGTCCAGGCCGACCACGCGCAGGACGGAGTTGAGCAGACCGCCGTCCGGGTCGTAGACGAACCGCCACACGAAGGCGACCGACACCGACGACAGGACCGTGGGCAGGAAGAACACGGCCCGCAGCAGGGTCGACGCCCGGGTGGTGCGGACCAGCCACAGGGCCAGCAGCAGGGCCAGGGCGGTCTGGGCGAGGACGACGGTGACGGTCAGCTTCAGGTTGTTGGCGGCGGCGTTGCGGAAGGTGTCGTCGCCGGTGGCCAGTTCGGTGAAGTTGCGCAGGCCGACGGTGTGGTAGGCGGCGCTGTAGCCGTCCCAGTCGGTGAGCGCGTACTGCACGGCCTGCACGACCGGATAGGCGAAGAAGAACAGGTAGAGGGCGAGGGCGGGCACCGGGAACAGCCACAGTGCCCGCGCCGTGCGCCGCCTACGACCGCTTCTGGTCGATGACACGCTGGGCCTCCTCGGCCGCCCGCTCCGGCTCCGTCCCGCCGGCCACGGCCACGGTCGCGTTCTCCACGGCGCTGCGGATGTCGAGGTTCAGGAACTGGAAACGGGGCGCGAGCAGCGTCTTCCTGGTCAGCCAGGGAGCCACCGCCCTGAGGTCGTCGTTGGCGTACTCCACGCCCTCGACGGTGACGTGCTGGCCGGTGCCGTCGGCGTAGGCGGCGGCGTTCTCGGGATCGCTGAGGAATTCCAGGAAGGCGTAGGCGACGGGCTGGACGGTGGAGGCGCTGTTGACGCCCAGGATGAAGGTGGTGTTGAAGACGCCCTGGTACGTGGCCTCGGCGGCCGTGGTGGTGATGGGCGCGAGCAGATCGAACGGGAACTCGGCGCCGAGCGCCCGCACCCCCGCCATCTGGAAGGAACCCGTGGCCAGCAGACCGGCCTTGCCCTCGGCGAAGAGCCGGGTGACGGCGTCGGTGCTGGAGCCGGTGGCACGGTCCTGGAAGTAGGGCCGCAGGGCGGCGTACTGCTCCAGGGTGGTCAGGAACCAGTCGTCGGTGACCTTGTACGCACCGGACTCGATCTTGGTGAACATGTCGTCGGACGGCGCGTTGTTCATCACCATCGAGTTGAGCAACTGCCCCGAGTTGGCGCTGTCGCCGCCCGGCCAGGCCAGTGGCGTGTACCCCTTGGCCTTCAGGTCGTCCAGGAGCTGGAGGAAGCCGTCCCAGTCGGTCGGCGCGCTGGTGTGGCCGGCCTTGTCCAGGGCGTCGGTGTTGGCCAGCGGCATGTTGAAGACGAGCTGGTACGGCAGCCCGTACTGGACGCCGCCGACGGCGCCGGGGCCTGTCAGCTCCCGCTGGTAGCGGTCGACGACCCCGGTGCCGGTCAGCGGCGCGTACACGCCCGCCTTCACGATCTGCTCGAACTGGGCACCCCGGAACGCGGTGAAGACGTCCCCGGTCTTGGCGCCCTTGATGCGGCGCAGGGCGGTGGACTGGTAGTCGGCGGACGGCGAGATGTCCTGCTCGACGCCCGCGTCGGGGTGGGCCTTCACGAACGCCTTGATCAGCCCGGCGAGGACGGCCTTGTCCTCGGCCCGCCAGTGGGCGAAGGAGACGGTGCCCTCGACGGCACCGGAGGTGGCGACGCCGGAGGGCGAGGCGCTGCCCACGGCACCGCCGGAGCCGCCGCCGGGCCCGGCGCAGGCGGCCAGTCCCAGGCCGAGCCCCGCCGCGCCGAACAGGCGCAGGGCGGACCGTCTGTCGAGGTTGCCGGTCATGACAGCTCCTTGGGGAGTCGGTGTGAGAGTGGAATGTGGCGTGACGACGTCATACGGCGGCCGTCGCACGGGTCAGCAGCGGACGGACGCACTCGCCGAACCGGATCGCCTCCTCCAGGTGCGGCTGCCCGGAGAGGATGAAGTGCTCGATGCCGAGGGCGGCGTACTCCTCGATGCGTTCCGCGACCTGTTCATGGCTGCCGACGAGCGCGGTGCCGGCGCCGGGCCGGACCAGGCCGAAGCCGGCCCACAGGTTGGGGTGGATCTCCAGCCGGTCGGTGCGCCCGCCGCTCAGCGCGGCCATCGCCCGCTGCCCGGCCGACTCCGACCGGCTGAACCGTTCGTGGGCGGCGCGGATCGCGGCCGGGTCGAGGGCGGCGAGGATACGGTCGGCCTCCGCCCACGCCTCGGCCGCGGTGTCCCGGCTGATGACGTGCAACCGGATGCCGTACGACAGTTCCCGGCCCTCGGCGGCGGCCAGCTCCCGCACCCGGTCCAGCTTCGCCGCGACGGCGGCCGGCGGCTCGCCCCAGGTGAGGTAGGTATCGGCGTACCGCGCCGCGACCGGCAGCGCGGCCGCCGACGAGCCGCCGAAGAAGACCGGCGGCCGGGGCACCGGCGGCCTGCGCAACTGCCCGCCCGCGATCCGGTAGTGGACGCCCTCGAAGTCGTACGGCCGCCCGTCCCAGGCGGCGCGCAGCAGGTGCAGGAACTCCGCGGTGCGGGCGTAGCGCTCGTCATGGGCGAGGAAGTCACCGTAGGCGCGCTGCTCGTCGGCGTCGGAACCGGTGACGGTGTTGAGCAACAACCGCCCCCCGGACAGCCGTTGGTAGGTGGCGGCCATCTGCGCGGCGAGCGGCGGGGCGATGACGCCGGGACGGAAGGCGACGAGGAACTTCAGCCGGCTGGTCTGCGGGATGAGCGCGGCCGTGGTCAGCCAGGCGTCCTCGCAGTCGCTGCCGGTCGGCGTGAGCACGGCCTCGAATCCGGCGGACTCGGCGGCGCGGGCGACCTGCGAGAGGTAGCCGAGGGTCGGCGGCCGGGGCGTGGCCCGCGACCGGAGGCTGTCGCGGGCGGTCACACCGACCACGTTCCGGTCGTCACCGGTGGTGGGCAGGAACCAGTGCAGGCGCACGGTCATGGCGTCTCCAGCGGGGTGCGGAAGGCGGGGAGGGGAGGGAGGGGACGAGAGGAACGAGAGGGACGTACCGGAAGCGGCCGTCCTGCTGCAACGTTGAATCACGCCTCCGGCGCTGGCGGCGCGGACGCCGTCGACGACGGCGCACGACCGGACGGCCGAAGGGAAGAGCGGAGAGGAAAGGAAGGAAGGGGCGCCGCGAGGGCGCGCGGGCCAGGGGTCAGCTACACAGCGCGCCGGCGACCCTCAACAGGTCGACGTGCGCGCGCTTGACCAGCTCGACACCGGTTTCCATGGCCCGGGACTATACACACCGGGTGTGACGGGCCGAGGGGCCGTCTCGCACGGCGGACGGCCACCTCCCCGCCGGACCGGCCCAGGGCACGGCCCTGTCGGCCGGCTCCGTTCTCACGAGAGCGAAATACTCATCCCCCCGTCCGCCATGACGACGGAGCCGACCAGGTAACTGGCGCGGTCGGAGGCCAGGAACGCGATCACTTCCGCGATCTCCTCCGGCTGCGCGGCCCGCCCGATGGGAGTGCCACGTCCGTGCTCGGCGAGGAACTCCTGCCCGTCCGGCCGCGTGTCGTTGAGGATGTTGGTGACCACGTCACCGGAACCGACCGCGTTGACACGTACCCCATGCTCAATGGCCTCCACGGCCGAGGCGCGCGTGAGCTGGGCCAACGCCCCCTTCGACGCGGCATAGGCGGCGATCGTCGGGAACACCTGGAAGGACGCGTACGAGGCGACGTTGACGATCGCGCCCGAGCCCTGCTCGGACATGACCCGTAACGCTTCCCGGGTGTGCAGGAAGGCGCCGACGGTGTTCACCGACAGGACGGACTCGAAATCCTCCCGGCTCATCTCGGCCACGGGCTTGTTGAGGATGATCCCGGCATTGTTCACCAGCACGTCCAGCGCCCCGAACTCATCGCGGGCCAGCGCCACGGCACGCGCCGCACTGCCCTCCTCCGAGACATCGGCCACCAGCGGAACAATGCCCGCCCGCGCCAACCGCCCCACCTCGGGATCACGGTCCTCGGCGACCACCTTCACACCCCGACCGTGCAGGAGAAGCGCGGTCGCCCGCCCGATCCCGCTCGCCGCTCCGGTGACGATCGCCGTCTTGCCGGCGAGATCGTTGTCGCTCATACAGGCTCCTTGATGGAACGAATCGCGTTTCCATCCGGGGTTACCGATCGCGAAGCGGGCATTCCTCCGGCACGGACGAGAGGGCGAGCCTCACCCCCTCGACGAGGCCCACGGCCCGGGACCAGCCGCCCCGGACCGCGTCCCACAGCGCGGCAGCTCCTACAGCAGGTGATCGGCCTTGCCGGCCTTGATGTCGGTGATGAGGGCGCGCAGGGCTTCGAGGGAGTCGGTGAGGTAGTGCTCCTCTTGGCCGTTGACGGCTATGTAGGCGTTGCCTTCGGTGTCGGTGCCGAGGCGGAAGCAGGAGCTTCCTTCGGCGCAGAAGGGATCTCCCCAGGCGATGTCGGGCACTGATGCTCCTCACAGTTGGCGAACGAGTTCACGAATGAAGTCTCGGGACTGCTCTGGCGGCAGTGCCAGATCTTCCAACAGATCGAGTTGAGCCCGGTATTTCGCCAACTGTCCCTCGGCGTGGAGGAAGGTAGGGCCGTGGGAGCTGTCTACCTGCACTGTGTCGAGCGTCGGTACGCGGCCCTCCAGATAGACGACGGTCTGCCCGGACCCTGGGAAGGAGCCGTGGCTGAAGGGAAGGACGAGCACGGTGACGTTGTCCCGCTCGGAGACCTTCAGCAGGTGTTCCAACTGGGCGCGGGCCACGTCGGTACCGCCGAACTGCATCCGCAGCGCCGCCTCGTGGATGACAGCCACGTAGGGGATCGCCGTGTCGCCGGTGATCACTTGCTGGCGCTCGGAACGCAGCGCGAGTCGCAGGGCGACCTCATGCTCGGGCAGGGCGGGTACAGCGGCATGGAAGATGGCCACAGCCTGTTCGGATGTCTGGAGCATGCCCGGCACGTGCACGGTGTTGGCGCCGCGAATGCGTACAGCGTTGCCTTCCATCTCCGCGATGTCGAGCAAGCTTTGGGGCAGGATGCCTCGGTACCGCTCCCACCAGCCAGTACTCGCCTGAGTCATCTCGACGAGTGCCTCGACGTACGCCTCGTCGGTCACACCGCAGTTGCAGGCCAGGGTGCGCAGGCGGTCAGCGTTGATTCCCCGGACACCCGACTCCATGTTGGAGATCTTGCCTCGGTCCACACCCAGTAGGCCCGCCGCGAACTCCGCAGACATCCCTGCCACGGTACGGATGCGCCGCAGCTCACTTCCCAGTCGCTTCTGGCGTTCCGTGGGAGTCGTTCTTGGGGGCATGACGTTCCTCTCATCCGGCGGGCCGCTCGCCTGCATGCGGAGGCCGCGTACCTCTCCGTGGTGAATCTTCCTGAGAGCGTGGAAAATTTACCACTCCCTGCCCTACTGTCAGTATCGCGCAAGTTACACACCGCGATGCCGGAAGCGCACCGCGCGAGCATGCCCGTCCGCCCTGGGAGGGATGTGCCCGCGTCCAGGGCGGCAGGCCACCGGCGACCACCCAACCCCGCCACAGAGCCGAGGAGTTCGCCATGCCCGAAATCCCTCCCGTTCCCGCCCACTGGCGCTTCCCCGCCCACCCCGCTTCCGTACGGCGAGCCCGGCACGCCGTCACCGAAGCGCTGCCGCAGGCCCTCCGCCCCCATCTCGGCGACGACCTCAGGCTGTTGACCTCAGAACTGGTCACCAACGCCATCCGGCACGGCGTAATGGGCCGGGAGGACGAGGACCTCGTCGAACTCGTCCTGTGGCCCGCCGACGGACACTACTGGCTCGCCGTCTCCGACCCGGGCAACGGCAAGCTGGCGGTGACCCACCCCGACACATACTCCGAAAGCGGCCGGGGCCTGTTCCTCGTCGACAACCTCGCAGCCGCCTGGACCATCCGCCCCCGCCCGGCACGCGGCACATCCGTGATCGCCGGCCTCCCCCTTCACCGCCGGGGCGGTTGACGAGGCAAGCGGCGCGCCGGGAACGGCAGGAGCGGCAGCTGCGGCAGGACCGGCAGGCCAAACGGTCCGATGCCCGGCACAGCGGTCTCGACTGACGGCTCTGACACCGACGCGCGGGCCGCGGGCCGCGGCGAAAGGCGGGCTACGGGGTTTCCAGTGCCGCCAGCACGAACGTCAACGGCAGCGTCGCGACAGCGAGGGCGATCCCCGCACCGGCCATCCCCGTACGGATCTCCCGCTTGCCCCGGACGCCGAGGTAGGCGGCGATCAGGGGCAGGGTGCAGCACAGCAGGAGACTGAAGTGCCAGCCCTCCTCCATGATGAAAAAGATCATGGCGCCCAGGCATACCGGCACCGACCCGACGCTCGCGGTGCGGCACCGCGAGAGAAACAACTCGTGGCCGTCGATCCCACCGAAAACACTCATGTCCTGACCGCCCTCTTCCCTTCCGGGTTCTAGTCGTCCTCAGACGGCGGCGTGGTCGTAGCCACTGCTGCCCACCTGGGGAAATCCGTCCGCCGCCGAAAATCCGTTGACGGCCGCCGACATGACCGCGCCGAGCGCGGTCAGCGCCGCCGCGAAGGTGTCGAACGCCTTGGCCGCCTCGGCCCACATCCCCATGAGCCGGATGGCCTGCGCCGCGGCCAGTGCGAACATGGCCACCGAGGCAGCCTGTCCGCCGACGGGGATCGCGTTGACGGCCTGGGCCGCGAGGAGATTGACCAGCCAGATGACGAGCAGGTCGCAGAACATCACCAGGAACGACTTGAGGAACTCGGCGAACTGGAACGCCAGCTGCGCCGCCTGCGCGTAGCAGGTCTGCAGGGACTTGAAGGTCTCCTGGATCTCGTCGAGCTTCTTGCTGAACTCATCGAAGTAGACGATGGCGGCGTTCGCCGCGTTGCCCTCCCAGCTGAGCCCGACGTTCTGACCGCCCTTGCGCACGTTGGCCGCCACCGTGTCGCAGAACGACGCGAGGCTGCCCCATGCGTCGGAGCAGTCGTTGTACTTGTTCCAGTCCCCGAAGACCCAGTTGGTCACCTCGGCGAAGGGGTCGAAGTCGAAGAGCAGCTTGGACGCCTCCACCGCCATCGCCGACGGACTGCCCAGGTCCAGGGCGCTGCCCAGCGTCTTCTGCACCGGGTTCATGTTGTACTCGTCCACATGGCCCGAGCCGTACTTGACGAGCGGGTTGTCACTGTCGCCGCCCGGCGCTTTCAAGGTGTCCGACGCGTCGCCCACGTCGGAGAAGTCCTGCGGGTCGCCCCCGGAGCCGCCGTCCGACACCTTCGAACCCGGATAGGTCGCGTCGAGTTCGGCAGCCTCGTTCCGGTCGGTCTCCCGGTAGTACCTGGCCGTGCCCGTCAGTTCCTTCCCGGAGGACTCCAGGACACTCTTGACCCTCTCCAGCGCCTTCTTGGCCTCGCTCACATAGCTGTCGTGGTCACCCGCGACCAGGTCCCAGGCCTCTCCGCCCGCGGACTTGTCGATCTGCGTGTGCGTGCCCACGTACGAGACGGCCTGTGCGCTGCCCTCCGCCGCGCGTCCCACCAGTTTCGCGAAACCGTCGATCGCACCGGGTTCCACCCGAAAGTTCACTTCTCCCCCATCGCCCGCCCCGGCCGGCCCGTTCATGGCCGGGCCGCCGGCCACAACCACCGGTCACAGGTACGTCGCGGCGTCTCAGTACAGCGACCAGCCGCGTCCGTCATGCCGTGACTTCACACCCGGCCTGGTCTCGGCCGCCTCCGCCCGCCGCTCCTCGTCGAGTGCCCGACGCTGCTCGTCGAGCTGTCGCTGTCCCTCCGCGGCAAGGGCCTCGCGCTCGCTGTCGGACATCGAGGCCCACTTCTCGGCGAGCGGTGCCGCCTGTTCCACGGCCTGGTCGGCATACGCCGACACATCGGCCGCCTCCCGCAGTCCCATCCGTCCGGAGACGACCTCCTGGGCCATCTCCTTGAGAGTGTCTCCGCCCAGCCCCGAGGCGAGATGCTCCAGGGACTCCCGGAGGATCCTGGCCTGGACGGGGTCCTGCTGAGTCATCTCCAGGAACTCGGAATCATCCACACGCTTGACAGAACTGTCGGCGGCACCGCTCAAGGAAAATCCCATCGGAAGGGCCGGCATGAAATGACCGGGGGAACTTATCGACGCACGCGGGGAGGCTACAACACTCACATTGCGGGCGTTGGCGCCGAGGCCGAAGCGCGGCCTGGTCACGTCCCTTCTGGTGGGATCGGTACCGCGGGCGAGCGTCGATGCTCAGACCTTGATGACGGTGATACGAGGGCCGCACAAGGCGGTCAGATCCTCGGGGTCTGAGGTGAGAACCGTCGTCGGACCGGTGGCGGCGAGGGCGGTGGCGGCGAGCATGGTGTCGATGGCGTACTTGTGGCCGTGCAGGCCGGCGCCGGCGAGGAGGGTGGCGGCGTGGCGGGCGATGGGCTCGGTGACCGGTTCGATGACGAGGCGGGAGAGGGTCCACTCCAGGGCCGGGCGGTTGATCCGGGGGTGGACCACTTCCACCAGGGTCGCCGCGGAAGTGATCACCCGCAGGTCGTCGGCGCGAGCGAGGGCGAGCCAGCCGGTGACGGCGCGGTCACGAAGGACGGCCTTGGCCAGCCCTTCGCTGTCCAGGACCAGGGTGCCGCCGGGAGTAGCCGGGGAGGGGCGGGTCACGCGGCGTTCGCCCCGCCTCGCGTCTGCTGCCGACGGGCCTGGTGGAGCTGGTCGCGCAGGGCCTGGATCTCTTCGTCGGTGATGGGCCCGTGCTCGGCCTCGGCGACGGCGATGAGCTCGTTGAGATTGTCCCGCTCGATCTGGCGCGCGACGGCGGCGGCGACATAGGCAGACAGCCCCGAAGGGCCGCTGCGGGCCTTGGCGGCTTCGGCGATGTCGCGGGGCATGGTGATGGAGTACTTACCGGTAGGGTCGCTCATGCTATCTATCCTACCTCCGATCCTACCTCTGATGGGCGGGAGTGACGCGGCGAACCGTCGAGTCGCTCGCTGCGGATGGCTCCCTCCTTGGCCGGGGTGCGCAGCGGGGACCGCAGCGCCGTAGTCGCTGCCGGGGCTTCCGCCGGTCGCGGTCGCCTCCCCACTCGCACCCGCTCGCGGCTCGCCCGTATGACCTTCGGTACTCGGCGCTGTCGACCTGGCTCAACCCCCAGGGCGAACCCGACAGAAGTCGTTGAACGTGCTCGCACTCCTCGACGAAGCGGTGACCGCTCTCAAGGCTCCTCTGGGCGAGGAGTACCGGGCACAGGGCTGGACCGATGATCTCCGAAGAGAGGTACAGGAACGGATCTCGATCAATCGCTCGGTGCTCCGCCGTCACGGGACAGGAATGGCGCGGCACCTGCGTCCTCGCTTCGACGAGTGGATGGAACACGGGGGCGTGCAGCCCGGACGCCTCAGGGGCCTGGTGGGCGACGTGCAGCGGTCGCTCGTGGAGGCTCGGGCCATGGCGTGAGAACGCTGGCCCAAGCCCCCGACGTGCGGCCGCTCCGGGCAGCACAGGCCTGCACATACGCGAAGACCCCGACCTCAGCGTTACCGCTGATGGCGGGGTCTTTGGGCACCTACTACAAGGTGCCCCCGGCAGGATTCGAACCTGCGCACACGGCTCCGGAGGCCGGAGGAGCTGACGGCGCCGTAAGCATCTGACCTGCACCGGAAGCACGTCCCCTACCGCCGACGCCAAGATCATTACGTCCCCATTACGCAGGTGCCCTGTCAGCCCCGGGTGGCGCCCCGTAAGGTCGGACCCATGATCTCGGGCAGCGACGGCGTACCGGAAGACGGCGATGAGACGGCCTTCACGGCAGAGGCCACGACCTCCATCCTCCGTGACGCCTGCCACGCCGCCGGCCTCGACCCGACAGGCGCCGAACTCCTCCGCCTCGGCTCGAACGCCGTGTACCGACTGTCCTCGGCCCCGATCATCGTCCGCATTGCCCAAGACCGCGCCGTGCTCCCCGAGATGGAACGCGCGGTCGGCGTCGCCCGCTGGCTGGAGGCGTCGGACTTCCCGGCCAACCGAGTGCCGCGAGGCGTCACCCAACCCACGACTGTCAGAGGGCGGATCGTCACCTTCTGGGAGAGCGTCCAGGAGCAGGTGGCGTACGCCACACTGGGCGAACTCGCCGACTTGCTGAAACGCCTGCATTGGCTGGAGGAGCCCGAACACCTCGGCCTGCCGTACTTCGACCCACATGCCAAGCTGGCCGCGTCCCTGACGGCCCTGGACGGCATCGCTGACCGGGACCGTGAGTTTCTGGAGGAGCGCGCGACCGAGGTGGGCAAGGCATACGACCGCTTGGACTTCGTCCTCCCCTTCGGCCTGATCCACGGTGACGCGAACATCGGGAACGTCCTCCGCCACCGTGACGGACACGCCGTACTGATCGACCTCGACGGCTTCGCCCTGGCCCCGCGAGAGTGGGACCTGATTCTCACCGCGATGTACTACGACCGCTACGGCTGGCACGCGCAGGAGGAGTACCGGACCTTCGTCCATCGCTACGGCTTCGACCTCATGAACTGGCCTGGCTACGAAACCCTCGCCGACTTCCGGGAACTCATGATGGTGGCGTGGGTCGGCCACCAGGCGACGACAAGCGAGCGCTTCGCCGCCGAGTTCGAGAAGCGCATGCGGTCCCTCAGGACGGGCGAAGGACGCGACAGATGGGGCCCCTTCTGAGCGCGCGGTCTGCGCGCCCGATGAACGACTCAGCGAGCGGCCGCCCGACCGGCCTCCGTAGCCACCCATAGCCGATGCTCGCGGGCCTGCTCCGCGAAGCCCCGAGAGGCCGCGTTGTCCCCGGCAGCGAAGAGGTTCGAGCGGAACTCAGCCAGGTAGCTCACGCACCGCGCGGACTTCAGATGCTCGCCGAGATCCAACGCGTCCAGAGCCACCCTGCACGCCTCCTCGACGTCGCCGGCACGTAGATGCGCGTCGGCCAGCACCATCGTGGCGAAGAAGTCACTCCGTACGTGGCTGCCGCTCATCGCGTTCTCGGCGTGGGCCACGGCTCGCCTGGCGCTGTTGACGTCCCGGAAGCAGTGCGCGGCCTCGGCCGCCAACTCCGCCTCATCGAAGTAGGTGATCCACTCCGGCTCCTCCTCGTTGTTCCGGCTGGCCAACGCACGCATGGCCGCTGACAACGCCGCTTCACAGGCGCGGACGTCGCCGGTACGGGCGAGCGCGCGGGCCTCCATCGCGTGGAACTGAGCCCGAAGCGTCGGAGTCGCCACCTGAGCAATGCCCATCAGGGCAGCGCGGGCGAGCGTGGCCGCTTCGGTGTACCGACCGAGAAACGTCGCCTGATGGCTCATGGCAGAGAGGATGCTTCCGGCAAGCCGCCGGTCGTTGGCGTCCTGGGCGAGCCGGAGGGCCTGGAGGAAGTAGCGCTGCGCGAGACCGTGATGGCAGGCGTCGTACGACATCCAACCGGCCAGGAGAGTGGCCTCGGCGACGGTCGAGTACAGGGCCCTTCCAACGGCGTCGCTGTAGCTGCCGCGCAGCAGGGGAACGACATCGTTGCTGAGGTACTGGATCACGGACCGACGGGCATGGTCCCCGCCGAATCGGTCATCGAGCTGAGCGAACATGTCGGCGGTGGTTTTCACCGCAGCCACGTCCCCAAGCCCTACGCGCAACGCTCCCGGACGCCCGGACCGGGGAGCCGGCTCCGGGGCCACGAGCCACCGCAAGGAAGCTTCATTCCATGCTGGTTCGGCGGCCTCCGATTGAATCAGGGGCTCATAACGGTTGAGGTCCGCGCTCCACAGCCGCTCCACCGTGCTGATAGCCGCGTCCGGACTGTCCGGATAACCAGCGTCAAGGAGCGCAGAGTCTTCGGTGCCACCGTTTGCCAACCCGATCTCCTGGGCGGAGACGCCGTACACGTCGCCGATCAGCGCTCCGTAGAACCCGTCCGGCGTGCTGTGCCCGTTCTCCCAGCTAGCGATACGCCGCTTGACGCTCTCGTCCGACGGCAATTGATGCCCGCGCTTCGTCGCTGCCCGACGTAGCTCACGCACCAGACGCGGCTGACTCCAGCCGCGTTCCGCTCGGAACTGCCGTAACCGCTCGTGGACGGGCTCGATGGGAGACGTGGCCCTTCCCTCCTCATACTGTGCAAGGGGAGTGGTGCGAAGTCCTGCCTCATCAGAACTTACGCGTTTTGCAGCTTCCGTTGGCAGTGGTAAACACAAATCATCCGAGTCCTCGGAGCCGACAGGGGATGACGTGACACGAAGATGACCGTCATCCCCCGTCACCTCTCGTCATCTGCCCAGGTAGGCGCCGTTCCCGGGAGTCTGATGGCACCGCGGCAGAGGGGCCGTGGGCTAGCCGACCCGAGGTGAGAAGACGTGCAGACGATGACCAGGAGAGGCATCGAATGGCTGTCGGCGGCAGCCAGTGACCCGGTGATGTGCCGAGCGCGGTGGGCGGATGACCCGCGCCTCCCGCTCATGCTTCCCACGGGCCGACTCTTCGACGTGGTGTCGGTCGAACAGCGCCTCGGGATGGAGACCTTCGACCAACTGACCCGCCACGACCTGCCTCACGGACCGGTCATGATCGACCACAAGGCGCGGAGGGTGGGCTTCTTCCTGACCTCCAACAGTTGGTACTGGTTCGCGTACTTCATCAGGCGCGAAGCCAAGAGGCCGGTCGACTACAGGTACCTGAGCAGTGACTCGGTAGTCGTGGTGCCTGGCCCGATGCCCCTGAGCGGCGACCGGTACGAGTGGCTCCGCGCCCCGATCCGGCGCCCGGAAGCGAACCCGTGCCGCCCGATCGCCCTCGCGACCGTACTGGGGGCCTCGGCAGAACTGCTGGCCCGCGTCGACCGCTACGGAGAGAAGTTCAGTTCCCCCGCCGACGCGGTGGCCGCCCACCCGGAGGAGCCGGTCCCCGGTGCCTGACCCTTCTCACCACCTCGATGCAGCGCACTGGTCACCGCTGGACACGGACCACTGGTACGAGGCACGAAACGCGACCACCGCACTCCGAGACGCTCTCGTCCGGGCAGGCATGGAACGCGACTTCCCTTACCTGCGTGCCGACCTGAACGCCTTCGGCCACGGCCTGGTCGAGCTAGGCCGCGTCTCGCCGGCCACGGCGGAGCACCTGGCCGAGCTTTTGCGGCTGGCCCTGGCAAGTGCGGCCGTACCGCACCCGTCTACTGAAGCCGACCACGAACCGGGGGAGTGACCTGATGACGGACCGGCACGGTGTCATCGCCCCTCGCGCCGAGAACCTGACAGTCGGCGTGAACTATGTCCGGGGTTGGGCAGAGGCTCGACGCGGCGCCGAAAGCCTGGCCGAGCAGCTCGCGGCGCTCGGGCTGGAGATCGACTTCCCGGGCCTCGCGGCAGACGTGAATGTGTGGGGCGACGGCCTGGTCCGACTGGGCGCGGTACGCCCTGACGCCGCACTACTGCTGGCACGGCTTATTGAGGCTGGCACTGCGGCACAGGAGCGCGAGGTACGCCAGCACCTCAGTGCCCGGAACTGAACGATGCAGAGCCTTCTCTCCTGTGGCTGAGCGGCCAGTAGCCTGCTGCCCGGCCGGGACCGGCGCCCCAGCGCCGCAGCCCGGACGGGCAGCAGACCATAGCGCCGTTGGGGCCATCAGCGTATGAAGCTGCGATCATTTGGGGCCGACGTTGTGGTGCGCCAGTCCCGGCGCCTCCGCTCGTCGCTTCGCGCCAGGAGCCACCTGGCGGTCCCCGAACGCCAGCCCTTGGCGGAGGCTCGCGCCAGGGCTGGCGGGGCTTAACGCATCAACGTGGAACGGGTCAGCGGTTACGGACGTAGACGACCATTGGGTTTCCGTCCCCGGGATCACGCTTGTCCACGTCGAATAGACCGGTCGCCTCGATGAGAGGCATGAGCTTCAGGTATCCGTAAGAACTCCTAACGGAATGCTCTGCGAGGACTTGAGAGCTAACTCAGGGGTCGTGAACGAACGCGGTTGCTACTGTCCGGACGTGACCCTGACCGACCTCAACAACGGCTTTCGTGACGATGAGCAGCGGCGGCGCGTCCAGAGGGTCGTTCACGATCGCCTCGCAGACGACCGTGACCCGCAGGAATGCCGCTTCCTCATGCGGTTCTGGTGGCAGCTGGTCATGTCGTACCAAGAGGTGTCGATGGACGAGCTCAGCCTGAACGTCGGTCAGCCGAAGCTGGACGTGATCGAGGCGCTGATCAGCGCCAT